>NZ_JANKBI010000001.1:0-877111 GCF_024622195.1 Murimonas intestini | reverse complement strand
ATGGCACGTAATGACGGCACATATAAGAAAGTCCAAAGTAAATATGCCAATCCAGTCCTGCTGATCATCGATGAATGGCTCCTGCTGAAACCTACCGAGTCCGAACAGCATGACATTCTGGAACTTCTCCATAGGAGACGCAGGAAGTCATCTACCATCTTCTGCTCGCAGTATGATTCCAATGGCTGGTATGATCAGTTGGGTGGAGATGACAGCCCTCTTTCGGAAGCAATCCTGGATCGCATCAAACATGATGCATACAAGATCAACATCATCCCGACAGATCCTACGAATTACAGATCCATGCGGGAAGTATATGGGTTAGATCCGGCATTAAGCGAGTAAACTCGCAGGTAAAAATCAATTAAGTGAGGTATCCCTGTCCCGGAACAACGGTTTCCTGCCGCCAGATTGGCGGTTTCCGTTCCTCCGGAACAGCGGTACTCCCGCACGAGAATATTCAAAAATGTCAAGGTACTTGCTATTTGGCGTTTACCATGGGCCGCTCTCGTTACCGAAAAACAATCGTTAACGAGAGCGGCCGCACACTTGAGGTGATATGTCAATAGTTAAATTAAAAAAATGGTTAGACCCCTTTATTTTGGAATCTAACCATATATCTTGAAAGCTTATCTAAATGACATTGAGGATTAAGCTAAAGCCACTTTATCCTGTTATTGAATAATCATATTTTTAGACTAGTAAACTAATTTATCAAAAAAGCAGTTTTTCTAGATGAACAGCCAGAAAAAAATTGTTTTTCAAAGGTGCAGAAATTTTTACACCATCGTTAATGTTATAGTATAAATTTTTCAATTGCCTCCGCAACACCATTTTTTTCATTGGTAGCTACTATGTAATCTGCACATTCCTTTGTCTCTTTGTAAGCATTTCCCATTGCAACAGCGAATCCTGCATACTTCAACATAGATATATCATTTAGACCATCACCGCAGGCAATCAGTTCTTCTCTATCTATTGTTAGGTATTTAAGTAGCTTTGCTAATGATGCTGCTTTTTCCACGCCTAATGGAGTAATTTCTAAAAAGTATGGTTCAGAAAAAAACACATTTAATTTATTTTTAAATAAATCTTGGATATAATAATATGTTTCTTTTAATTTTAGTGGATCACCTACAATCATAAATTTTACTATGGCTTCTTTTATAACAGACTCTAAGTTATTTACCTTGGTAATTAATATGGAATTATTATAGGCTTCTTTTCTTACATAACTAGATTCATCGTTTTCAGCAATAATCCCTTTTTCATTGTAAGTTAGCGTATGTGCACCAAATTTTTTCCCACATTCGCATATATCGTGATAATATTCAAAAGGGATTGTTTCCTTAATAATAGTTTTTCCTGATTTACACTCTATGATATGGCCACCATTATAGGCTAATATATATCCCCCATATTTGACTAATTCTAATTCTTCAGCAACTTTTTGCATTCCTATAACTGGTCTGCCGGAAGCTAATACTATTTTTACCCCATTATCTATAGCCTTTTTAATCGCTATTTTATTCTCATTTGAAACCTCTTTTCGGGAGTTTGTCAATGTGCCATCTAAGTCTAAAGCAAGCAATTTAAACTTCATGATTAATAATCTCCTACAGATAAATACCTATTTTTAATATGTCCCTTTTTTCAACCACACCGATAGGATGTTCTTCTTTAACAATTGGCAGTGAATGAATACCATTATCTTCCATAATTTTTAAGGCCTCCACTGCCATAGATGAGACATCTACAAAATACGGATAAAAATGAATAAGATCCTTAACAGTATCCACGTATATATCCACATTTTCTTTTATTTTACGTTTTAAATCACCATTTGTTACGATACCAATTAGTTTACCTTGTTCATTTACGACGGTTAATAAATCCGTATCACTTTCAGAAATAGCAATCAATGCATCTGTTAATGTTGTGTTCTCATTGATATTATGTTCATCATGTATTCCATGCATCAAGTCAATTGAGCGTACAGTTAACCTTTTTCCTAAAGACCCAGCAGGATGAAATACTCCAAACTCTTTTTTATCAAATCCCTTCAACCTTGCTGCTGTCACTGCCAATGCATCTCCATATACTAATACTACTGTTGTTGAGGTAGTAGGAGCTAATCCCATATGGCAAGCTTCTTTAACATTTTCGAAAACTTGCACTATCTTACAAGCTTTTGCCAAAGAAGAATTGCGATTGCAAGTAATGCCTAATATATTTGCACCAATAATATTTATACTTGGGATAATCCGTAGTATCTCATCACTTTCTCCTGAATATGAAATTAAAACAACAACATCTGATTTTTGAATCATTCCTAAATCGCCATGCATGCATTCCCCAGGATGAATTGAAATAGCACATGTCCCTAAACTTGACATAGTAGCAGCCATTTTACCTGCAATATGGCCACTTTTTCCCATTCCAATAAAAACTACTTTCCCCTGACAGGCAATTATCGCTTCTAGCATTTTGTCGAAGACCTCATCCAAATTATAAGAAATATTTTTAAGTGCTTCAATTTCTTTTTCAAACACTTCTTTCGCCATTTCGTACTTTTTCATTTATCCACCTACTATCTATATTAGCTGGCAATCCCATACTTCTACTCCACAGTCGCTAAATTCTTCTTCAATACGTATTTTTAATTGTTCTTTCGTTATACCTTTTTTTAATATAACTTGAAGAAAACCTCCACCGCCAGCACCACAAATAGATTTTCCGTCAATCAAATCATCACATACATTAAAGATATATTCAATACATGTATTTGAAGCTCCTTTATCTAAACACTTTACTAATTCGAACTGCTTCGTAATGTAATGTGCAAAAGCTGTAACATCGCCTTTTTCAAGATTATATTTCATTAATGCACAATACTCTCTGATTTTGGAAATTGATTTCATAGCTTCAGCATCATTCCTAATACATTGATTCATTTCTTCATGCAGTACATTTCTTGCCAATCTTCGTTGCCCTGAAAAAATCAATGCAAACCTTTGGTTTAATTCTTCGAATACATTTTTTTCTAAATCTAAATATTCAACACCAATTTTTTGATATAATCCTGGTTTAGATGTAAAGTATTTAAGCCCTTTTTTTAGACCACCCACCTGATCCTGCCATCCCCCTCCGGTTAACATCAACTGTTCGGCTAAAAAGACTTGCGAATATATACATTCATCACTTACGTCCTGGTTTAGAATCTGATTAAGCGCCTTTATACATGCAGCTGCAATAATACTACTAGTACCTAGGCCTGAACCTTTTGGGACATCTACAGACGTGCTAATCTTTAAACCGCCACCTATTATCTTGCAAATATCTTGTAAACTCTGTCCATTATCCAAGGTTGGAATTAATCCACAAGCCACAAGAACTGCTTTGTGAAGAGAAAATTTATCAAATAAGTTATTACAATTTCTAATACAGCTTATTTCAGAGATTTCTACTATTTCGCCCTGGTCAATACTTTCAAAGACAACTACTGGTTTTTCTAAATGTTTTACAGTCACAGATACAGGAAGCTTTCCTTTTAATAACAGAGCACCATCTAACATTGTCCCACCATGTTCTAAACAGTATGGTGCCGCATCAGATGGACTTCCACAAAAATTTACCCGTACAGGCAATTGACAAGTTACCTGTTCATGTACAAATTTTGCCTGTTTAAATAGAAAACTATGTTTTTCCATCGTTGCTTTGATTATTTCATTTCTGATGATTTCGTAAGATTTATCTTCCAAGTTTATAAAATTTAATCCGCTAATAGTATGATTTAATTGTTTACATAGCGTAGAAAGCAATAAATAGATTCTCATATTTAAGGGAAATGATGATATACTTGCATATTCAAGCAAGGATTTGAACATATCTGGAGCAATAGGGGTTCCTAATTCACTAATTGCATTGATCATTGGTTTATTTCCGTCCAACGATAAAATACACTTTTTAATCCGTACCAGCTGTTCGATATCGTCTTGTCTTTTTAGAATAGCAGAAACGTCTGCTTCTCCAAAACTATCCTTCAAGCTATAATGAACACATGCTTTCCATTTATTAAATTCTTCAATGGATGCCGTTTCATTCATAATTCTGTAAAGACAGAGTGCCATATTTATTGACTCTTTCAAGGTATCACACTCACAATATATCTTTGCATTCCAAATAGATGCTGCAGGGGTATCCCATAAGTCAGAATTATCCAGTCCATTTTTTTCCATAAGCCTAACTAAACTACTTTGTAAAAAAGTATCTGTTTTTGAACTTTTGGGATTATCATTACGCCCATAAATTCGGCAAACATACTTACTATTATTCAGTTTCAGCGCATGAAGAACTATATTTTGTGGCACTTCAATGTTATCTATTTCAATCCCTGACAGTATACTGCCACTACCTATATGACAGTTTTTCCCAATTACACAATCTTCAATAAAGCAATCTTCAAGCAATACTGTAGATTCATCCACATATGAATTTATCACAGTTCCACTAACGGCATTGGTTAATATTCTTTTATTCCATCCAAGAGAATAATATTTTGGAATATCATGCACTAACAAATCATACATTTCATGTGTCATTCCAAAATGTATATATTCTGCTGGAAGCATTTTTACTAGAGAAAGATGGAACGTATGGAGTTTTTCCCAAATGGCTGTCCGACATTCCTTCAATTCATTTGAAAATACATTTTCAGGTGTTTCTTTATAGTATGATTCTAAGGTACTTTCATCTGCCATTGGATAAAGAAAGTCTGCATAAAAACTTAAGCATACTTTTGGATTGACAAATTTCTTAAAAGTCGTTTCGGAAAGCTTATTGTTTATACATATGAGCTCTAATAAGGCATTAATAATTTTGCTCCCAAGCCATATACATCCTGTATCGACATCAACTTTATCATATGAATCAACGGCTCCCGCTGTTCTCAAAACAACTTCTGATTGTTTATGTAAGAACTTAGAAACATTTTTGTTACGCTTGTCAAAAGATTCATTTCCCTGAAGAAAAACACCATGCTCTGTTCCTGATTCAATACTTGCTTTTATTGATAATCCTGCTGCATCGCATGCTGCTAAATCCAATTGTAATGGATTGAAAAGAACCTCCGTGTCCCCAGGTAAAACTAACATTCCAGCTCCTGTTCGAGCAGGAATTCCTGACACTGAAATTAGCAATTCATCAAATATTGTTGCCTTTTTTCCATTAGGAAGGACACGTGGCACTGGAGCAAATAATTTTCCACAAGCAGAGTATTGAGGAATCCTTTTACTGTCCCCGCCAGAATGTAACAAAAGAATTTTCTGCTTTTTTACATTTTCAATACCAAGTTTGTCAGCAAGATAATATAAAACATTTAAAGTAGCCCCTCCTGAACCAATCCTTTCATTATTTAAATCCGGAATAATTACAAAATTTATATTTGAAGGCAAGCAACTTTCTTTGATTCGTTTATCTATCTGTAGCTGGTAAGCTTCAGCCTGTTTTGTATTTGAAGCTGTAATTATAACCCAATCCCACCTTGAGGCATCATGATTCTTACATGTATAATCATAGTCAGACCAAGCATCTCTGTAGCTTTGTGCTAAAAACATTTCTCTGTTCATCTTAAATCTCTCCTTTATACTATTGGTTTCTTATCCGTTGAATTCTAAACAGTTAGCATAGCAAAATAAAATAATATTTAAATGAAGAGTATTTTCTTTTTAGTTTTATCTTAAAGACTAAATATTAATACATATTACTTTTTTCGAAATTGTTTTAATTTATATATTAAATCGAAAAAAACGCTATCTTTCAGCAAAATCAATCCTAAAATATAAAAAAACCCTCCACATAGCACCTGTATTAAGGTTGATAATATGCTTATCGGCAAAAGAAATCCAATAAAATATACAAACATCCCCATACAAAGAGATAAAAATAGATATCTAAGTGAGCCTGTAAAAAATGGTTTTATTGGTAAGATTTTTCTAACTCCATAAAGCATGATCAATAAACCTATTATTTCGGCCGCTAATGTTGACAATGTTGCAGCCAGAGATTTATATTTAGAAATAAAAAATAAATTTAAAACAACATCTGTCAATGCGCCTACAAAAACAGCTATTGTTAAAACTCGCTGTTTTCCCGTAGAAATTAATATATTATTACTAAACACCCCCGTCCATCCTAGTGAGATTATTGTTGGTGCCCCCACTATTAATAACAAATTTATTCCCATAAATTTTTCACCATAATACCAGACAGAAAATGTATTTGCTATACCAATTAATCCCATACACAGAGGAAAACCTAACATATTAACAATTCTAAATACATTATAGTTATTATTTTGAAATTCTTTTTCCTGCTTATTAATATAATAATTTGCTAATCTTGGTGTAATTGCTTGTATACTAGCTGTTAATAATGTAGCAATTCCTCTAATTATTTTTTGTGAATTATCATAAAAGGCTACGGAACTATTATTTGCCATTTCCCCTAGCATTAGTCGATCAAATAATGTATAGATTCTAATTATAATTATTGATGCAAAGATCGAAAGTGATCCTTTAAAATGTCTTTTAAAAGAACAAAGAGTAAGCTTACTAATTCGCCTTATATTAGTGGGAAGATCTGGCCACATAACTAGCTGTCCCAGTAAATTTCCACTACAAATGATTAACGCATATAACCAGACATGATTAGCTTGTTTCACTAGAAAAAAGACACAAACAACGGCTAAAATTTTTATAATGACACTTTTTAATGCTCTCTTTTTAAAATCTTCAATACCAATAAAGAACCACGAAATATCAAATATTGAGCTGATTATGTTAATTAAAAATATTTTATTAACATAACTTTCTTTGACCCCAAACACAAAAAATATAACAAAATAAATAATAGAAGCTGTACCTACTAGAGGAATACGTATCAATACTAACTCCCAAAAAGTTTTTCTTAATAAATCATCATTATCACGTACATAGGCAATTTCCCTTGAACTATATAGAGCAAGCCCTAAACTGCCAATCAAAATAAAATATTGAGAATACGTATCACCCAAAACATATTCTCCTATCCCTTCGGGGCCCAAAATTCTTGAAATATAAGGTGTTGTTATAATTGGCATAAGAAGAGTAGCTATTTGATAAAGAACATTATAAAATGCATTTGCTAACATGAAGTAACTCCTTATTATGATAAATCCATAGACAAATATAACATTGTTCCATATAAGCCAACAGATACTACATGATCCTGAATATTTGTGTAATAGTTGGAAAGTGTACATTTAATTTCATCTACATTATATTTATAATATGGAGGCAAAATCACTATTGCTTTTTCTTTTAAGAGGTTATTCTTAAATAAATTATCTAGATCGTGATTTGATATTGTGTTTAGTGAAAGTGTACTTTCAGATTGTATAAAAGAAAATTTTTTATCAATCTGATTCCAATAAATAGGTTTAAAATTTTCGCCGGGATACCCACCAATAAACAAAGCTGAGGGATTATCAAATAAAATAATGTCCATGTTTCGGTCAAAATTACAATCAGCCATAATATTTCTTAATCCTCTATCTACATACGAATATTGATAATTATAAACCATATAGTCACCAAAATAAGTTGTTTCTTTTATATCTGACAATACGAGTCTCCCCCCCCCTGTTTCTACTTTTTGATAGGTAGATAGCATAACTGGGTCAATGGTAATATACGCTTGTATACAAAAAAGTATCGATAATAGAATCAAAAACATTTTTCTAAAACATTTCTTTAAGCATTGTGTTAGTAGAAATAATGCTATTATCCAAATAGGTATTTCGATTACAATATTATACCTAATAAGAGGGTAAGTTACAAAAATCACAGAAAAAATAATAAAAGCTAAAACACTCCCAACCAATCCAACAATACCTTTAAAATTAGTAATTAATTTATGAGTAATTACTAAATAAACAATACATACTACTATAATAATCCATGCAATCCATAAAAAATTGGCTGAAAAAATTTGCCATAACTTAAATAATATATATTCTCCGTCAAAGGAAAAATACCCCGGAGTATTTGAACTACTATCCAAGTTCCAACCGCTTTTTTTAATAAACAAAGTGTATATCAGATATAGCCCACCTAAACAAGTAGCTCCTCCTATAATATAAATTTCCGGATTTCGAATGACAGTTATTATTTTTTTGGGCATTATTTTTTTATTACAAACAAGTTGACTAACAATTAACCCTATAAGATATCCAGCAAGAAGTATTGTGCCAACTTCTTTAGTTTGAGTCAAGATTATCGAAAAATATCCTGTCAATAAATATAATTTATTTATTTGACATACCATCACCAATATTAAAAAAACTGCCAAACCATAATCTAATTGATAATAGCTATAAGTTCCTAAAAAAAGCGGTGTAGATGTGACACATAAAGAAAATATTGCAGCATACCCACTATCTAGCTTTAACTTAAACTTTAATACGCTATATATTCCAATGACTAGAGTAAGTGCTAATATTAACTGGAAAATCTGAACAGACCATACAGTATTTGGTGCAATAAATTCTAAAATAGCGCTAAGACTAGCATAGGCTATGGAAGAGTGAGCAGCTAAACTAAAATTATTAATAAAATTAGAAACAGTAAAATTTATGCTTTCACAAGCTTTAGATAAAAAGTTATAATATGCCTGAGCATCCCACTTTGGCATTGTTCCAAGTTGTGGAATTCGAATTAACAAGGCAATAAAAACAATTAGCAGTAAACATATATTATTTTTAATAAATTTAAATATTTTTGGTAGTGAAAAAAATTTAAGTTTTATAATCTTGATAAGACAAAAAAAGATTCCAATTGAAAATACAACAAATAAAACTATTTTTCTCTTAGTATACCAATGAATTCCCCCTGTTGAAATAATTGAAGACAATATAAATAAGTACATTGTCAATAATATAAAAAATATTTGCAACCATATTTTAATTAGACTAGTTTTAGAAATATTTTTCATATTCTACTCTCCTTATTTAAAACCGATTTTTTTAAATATAACTATACATATATTATGAATAACATAAGCTAAAAAAAGAGAACTTAAAATAACAGCACATATATAAAATATTGAAGAATCAATTTTCAGCCAAGAAAATTGAAATAAATCTAACATACTAACATGTACTATATAGATTTCATAAGACAATTTAGCTGTTATAAGATTAAGAAAATTTTTAGGCTTTATTTTGTATAAAAATAAGTAACATAAGATGGCAGACATTAGAGTAGCAATATTTCTGCTTACAAAATCTCCAATAAAACTGTACTGATTAAGTGAAAAAAATATAATACATGATACACATAAAATCAGTAATACAGCCAACAAAATATACCAATAAAATTTTTTTGTGATTTTCATAATCATTGGAGCATATTCTTTAAAAGCCATCCCGAGACTAAAACAAAAAGCGCCCCCCCAATATACCCTGTTTATATGAAGAAAATATCCTAGCAACATAAATAAAAACGTAATAATACAAGTAAATAAAATTCTATTTCGGTTATTTTTAATTATTTTAAATGATATAAAAAACACTGTATACAAAAATAGTATAACTAAAATATACCAATTTATAAATTGGCTTATTCCAACTCCTAAAACATTCTTAAGTGAAGTATATTTTCCGGTTTGTAAAATCATATTTAATAAAACTATTAGTATATATGCAACACTGCATGGAATTAAAATAAGAAGATATCTTCTAAACAAAAAATTTGATACCGTTAATTTTTTTTCGGAATATTTTTTCATTAATCCATATCCGGATAGAAAGAAAAAAATCCCTACAGCTAGTACTCCCGCTTTATCCAAAAAAAATAATATACCTAGACGTTTAGATATATGTCCACTCATAACAACAATTGCTAATATCCCCTTTATAATTGAACAAGAATCATAATCCAGAACCTCATTCATACTTAAAGAAGGGGGATTTACAATTGTAATTTTCCAGAATACTAAAAAACTTAAGAATAAAACTAATAGCATACTACCCGTTTCCTCTCTCTAAAAAAATTTTTAATTGTTCCGAATAGCCTGCCTTTAAATACTTTTTCTTAATTAATTCATTATAATTATATTTATTACAATCAACATAATCTAAATTAATTTTACTTAATTCACTTATTGAATTATAGCCAATACCTGAAATTTCATTTTTATCTAAAATAAATTGAGGCGCAATGGGTATTGCTTTTAAAAATACACTTTCAAGAATAACACTTGACGTCTTATGCTTATAAGCAGCTTCTCTATATGGCAAAATTGAGTATTTAGACTCAGCTAACAGAGAACAATATAAATCATCATTTATAAACTCATTTCTTATGATTACATTATTTTTTTTAATGTTTAGCGCACGATGATATAAATCTTCATCATAAAACTTACCTACAATTTCTAATGGGTAGCCACTTTCATTAAAGGCTTCAATCATTTCTATAATTTCTTTATTACCTTCAGATATGGTTCCTAATGAAATAACCTTTGACTTTTTTATATCAGTATTATATTTAGAGTACTTTTCAGAATCGTAAAGAAAATCTGGCATATATATTGTTTTTGTATACTTACAGTTAAAATCTTTATTTGAGTAAATAAGTAAATCGATTTTTTTCGATGCAAGCCTTATTAATAACTTTTTTATTTTTTTCACAAATGCCAGCTGATCTTCTGGTATATTAACGTAAGTTGAGCAAAGCACTTTATTTTTGCTTTTTCTTCTAAAAATCAACCATAAAAATAATACATAATCCGTATTATAGAACCACGTATTACTTTCATAAAATACTTTTAATACTTTATGCAAATTTAGCAATTCTATCCAATAATTTCTAATTAGCATATAAAACCCGCTTTTTCCTCTAATCGCATAATATGGTAAACCTTTACCATCAAAATTTAATTTGTTTCTAGAATTGTTTGGAGCTAAATATTCAATTTTACAAAAATCATCTAGTAACTTTTTATTATCTAATGCAACTTTAATAGGATGACCAATAGGATTACCATCTTCAGAACTATTGCCTATATAGTCAACCATTATTAATTTTTTTTTCATATAATTTCTACCTACTATTCAGCTATAATTGGATTCCAACTCAATATAATGCTATTCTTGGAAACATATCAAATTTCAATATATATGATTGGAAAATTATTTTAACTATCAAATATGTTAGAGCATTTGTGTCATTTTTTCTCTTTAGTACAAAAATCAAAATGATTTTTTAAGCGAATTAGTTAAATTAACTAGTCTCTTCCATATAAATCTCTGGAATAAACTTTATCCGACACTTCTTTTAATTCACTCGTCCATCGATTAGCCACTATTATGTCAGATAATCGTTTGAACTCTTCCAACTCCTTGATTACAAGACAGTTTTCAAAATATAAACTATCTAGAACAGGCTCATAAATTATAACCTTAATCCCAGACGATTTAATTCCACGCATAACATCGATTATAGATGATGATCTAAAATTGTCGGAATTTGATTTCATAGTTAATCTATAAATCCCTACACATTTTGGCCTTGTATCTAAAATTTGTTTGACAATAAATTTTTTCCTTGTTTTATTAGATTCAACGATAGATTTAATAATTTCATTTGGAATATCTGCAAAATTTGCCACTAGCTGTTTGGTATCTTTAGGTAAACAGTAGCCACCATATCCAAATGAGGGATTATTATATTGAAATCCGATTCTATTGTCTAGACAAATTCCTTCGATTATTTGTTTTGGATCTAGTCCTTTTACTTCTGCGTATGTATCCAATTCATTGAAATAAGATACACGCAAAGCCAAGTATGTATTTGAAAATAGTTTTATAGCCTCAGCTTCACTCGAATCTGTAAAGAGTAATGGTATATCTTCTTTCTCTGCGGCCGATACTAACAATTCACTGATTTTTATTCCTATCTTGCTTTTTTCTCCAATCACAATACGGGAAGGATATAAATTATCATGTAATGCTTGACCCTCTCGTAAAAATTCTGGAATAAATATAATATGTAAATTTTTGTACTTTGAATTCATCATAGAAGTAAAACCTACGGGTACTGTTGATTTTATGATTATTGTAGCTGTACTTTTAAAATCATTTAACTCAGTCAATAGTTCCTCTACTGTTGAAGTATCGAAGTATTCCTTTTGCTCATCATAGTTTGTTGGTGTAGCAATAATAATATAATCTTGTCCTGTAAAAGCTGATAATTTATTAGTGGTTGCTATTATGTTTAATTTTTTTGTCTGTAAATATAAAGTTATATCTTTGTCTTCTATAGGCGATTGTTTTTTCCGAATAGCTTCAATTTTTTTAAAATCTATATCATAAACCGTAACAATATTATTTTGTGATAATAATATTGCATTAGATAATCCAACATATCCCATACCTATAACAGCTATATTCATTTTATAATAAATCCTCCTAGTGTGTTTTCTTTCTAGACTTATTTAGCATATTATCATGGACTATACGAAAAATTATACAAAATAAATTTCTAGGAAATATTTGATACATTAGCTTCTCAATCTTGAATATTAATCCGTCATTAGCAGATTGTTTCTTTTGATATTCTTTCCAACTTGATTCTTTAAGATACTCATCAAAATATATTGTGCAAGGATGAAGATTATCTTTATGCCATGGAGACTCTCCACAGAATCGAAGAAAATGTATTATTTTAGGATTTACAATTCCTGAATCTATTTCATTTAAAGAATAATAATCATGATTATGAACAAATATTTTTTCAAAAAAATTGTAATTATAAATAAAATAAGGCGATTGCAAATTATACTCAATTTTCAGAGAAAAAATTTCGTTTTTTAAGACGACATTGAGATAATCCTGGTCAACAGTCCCATAAACATGGCCTTCCTGAGCATGTTTTACAATTCGTTCTAGACATTTTTTATCAATCCATTGTTGTATATTAAAAAGAATAACCCCTGAATTGAAATATTTGTCTTCATTAGAAAAACCAATACTCTTTTTAAAAGCCTTCGTTGCTAAAGCATCTTGTACCATTCCCACAGGAGAATCTGCCATATCGATTTCTGTCAGATCATATAAGTTTCCTTGAACAATTGTATCGCAATCAATATATAAAATATTGTCTATCTCTTGAGGAAGAATATATTCCAAAAATAATTTATAAAATGAAACTTTGTTTTTCCGAAATCCAGTATATTTTGTAATGGCTAATCCCTGCAATTTTTTCATTAATAAAATCATGCTTTTAAAAAAAATCTTCTGATGGTATCTTTTTGCCATTGAAACAATTTTTATTTTATTTGCCTTTGAAATACCGGCATCAAGAATATATATATTTATATCTAAATCCTGGTTATTTATAAATAAAGAAAGTATAGAAACTCCCATAAAAACTGCGTAGTTATCATCTGCTTGATATAATACATATAATTTTTTCTTTTCCATATTATTCTACCTCGTCAAAATTGATACGCTCTTCCTCGACTACAAGTGGTCTATTCATTATTCGTTTATTTATATTTAAAATATATTCTCCTAATAATCCAATAAAAAATAGCTGTATTGACCCAATCAAAAATACACCAATAGCTATGGGCGCCATGCCCATTACCATATCATTCCAGCGTACCAATTTTAGTACAAGATAAACTATAGCTATGATAAAGCAAATAATGGAAGATATAAACCCTAAAAACGTAGCCATCCTCAACCCCACCTTCGTGTAAGATGTAATGCTTAGCATTGCTGCATCATACAGAGTATAAAAGTTATTCTTTGTCTTCCCTGCTCGCCTCTTTGGCTGCTCATAGTAAATATCTTTTCTTTTAAAACCATACTCTGCAACTATCCCACGAATAAATGGCAAGGGATCTTTTAGCTCTCTTAATAGTTTAATAAACGAAGTATCATACAGTCCAAAGCCGGTGAAATGTTCGATCATTTCAACCTCCGACATGTTTTTTATTATCTTATAATAAATAGAACGCATCCAATAGACAAGTCGGTTCTCTTTACTGCTTGTTTTGATCCCGCTTACTATCTTATAGCCCTTTTCCCATTCCTCCACGAAACGCGGAATCAGTTCCACCGGATCCTGGAAATCACAGCACATCGTGATTGTACAGTCACCTGTCGTCTGGCACATTCCATAGAAAGGAGAGTTAAACTGCCCGAAATTCGTTACGTTCAGGATTGCCTTTATCTTATGATTGGCACTGCAAACCTTCCTGATATACTCCCTTGTACGGTCCTGAGAACAGTTATCTATAAAGACAAGTTCGTAGTCATACTGCGGCAGCTGAGTCTCCAAGACTTCCACCACAGCCTGGCTTATCGGCTGGATATTCTCTTCTTCGTTATAGCAGGGTATCAACATACTTATCTTTTTCATAATCCTTCATTCTTCCTAATCCATCGTAATGTTTCAATAACCCCTTCTTTAAAGGGTGTTTCCGGTTTAAAACCGGTGTCTTCTCTCAAGGCTGTTATGTCTGCACAAAGGTACATGACCTGTCCCTTTGCATATGGCCTTTCTCCAAGCCTTATCTCTGCCCCAGGACTCACAATATCACGGATTTCCGTAATGTATTCTTTCAGAGGACGTGCTTTGCCGCTTCCCAGGCAATACACAGCTCCGTCTCTGCCTTTTAGTGCAGACAGGTAAAATGCATTTGCTGCATCATCACAGTACAGGTAATCCCACATCTGCTCACCTTTTGTATAAGAGGGAGGCTCCCCTAAAAGCAACTGGCGAATGCCGGAAGCTACCATTGTATGCATTCCATCAAATGGGCCGTAAGTACTTAGAACTCTCACCCATATATGCCGCATCCCCTGTCTCTGGCAGGCAATGCGGCTCATCCTGCCTGCGCAAAGTTTAGCGATGCCATATCCATTCTCAGGTTCCGTCTTCATGTCGGGTGTCAGCCTTCCTGAGACCCTCCCATATTCTGCCTGGGATCCTGCACCTACAAAGACGCTGCACCCCAGTTCAGCTGCCAACTTTACCGCATCCAAAGTATGATTTATATTTCTGGTTTGGAGGTACATGTCATCTCTTGCATCCCCAAAAGTACCTTCCCAGCCAAAATGGAAAAAAGCATCATAATCCTCTTCCTTTAGCCTGGCCTTGGCCTGTCCCAGATCTGACAGCCCGCACTCGATCATTTCGACTAATGGATCCGACTGGATATTGTTTTTTCTGGGTGAAGCGGGATTTACAAGCACAGCCACACGGATGCCTTTTTGGATAAGGAGCCTTGTCAGGGCAAGCCCCAGCATTCCTGTCCCTCCCGTAAGGATTGCATTCCTCATGCTACTCAACCACCATTTCTTTGTTTTTTTCATATTCTTCCCTGGCTAAAAAAGGATACATGTCATCGATTGGCGGTGATATGATCCTGCCATCTGGCAGTACTTTTGAGGAGAGCTTCGGGGAGAAGCTCTGATTCGGATCCAATACCACCTCGCAAAAGCAGGCATCTTCGCCATCCAGTACTTCCTGTATCTTCTGGCCGATATCCTTAAGACTGTCAATTCTGACGTACCGGATCCCGTAGGCATAGGCCAGCTTCTTAACATCCGGAAAGCTCAGACCATTTCCATCACAGACACCGACCAGCGGAGGCTTAAAAAGATTTGTCTGGGTCTGGCGGATGGAATGGTATCCATTATTGTTTAAATAAAAGATTTTAATGTTTAGATGGTTATAGACAACCGTCTGTAATTCCTGCAAGTTCATTTGGAAACTGCCGTCACCATCTATACAGACTGTACGTCTGTTTTCGTGTGCAATACAGCCTCCGATTGCTGCTGGAAACCCATAGCCCATAGCTGCACACCCTGAATTTGTGAAATAGCGCTGTCCCTTTTTTATCACAGCCGCCTGGAAGGTTACTACACATGCGCTCCCATTCCCTGTAATGACTACGTCCTTTTCATTCAGCTCTTTACATAACTCATTTATGAAGGCATACGGATTCAGAGGCTTCCCAAGTTTATAGTATTCTGGCAGTGCTGCAGGGTACTTTTTATTGATATATTGGCACCATTCCAGCCATCCCCTCTGGTTTGAATTATAGGTATAGGTACCATTTGAGAGAGCCTCCACTACGTCCTTCACATCTGCATGAACCGGCAGATCTGGGTGTACGGTTGGCTTTTTCAATTCGTTTTCATCAATGTCAACAATGATCTTATAGGCATCCCTTGCAAAGTCCTGATAATTATAGCTGACCATCCTGATGTTCATCCGGCATCCAAGTACTAGCAGGAGATCACAATTCTGAACAATAAAATTCCCACCTCTTGTCCCTACCGTCCCCGGCCGGCCACAGTTAAGCGAATGGCTATTCCACAGTACATCATGAGCATTCCAGGCTGTCACCACTGGAATGTTTAAATGTTCAATACACTTGAGAAATTCCTGGTGTGCTCCCGCCAGACGGATTCCTGTACCAGCAAGGATCACCGGACGCTCTGCCGTTTCAATTCTCTTAAGAATTTCCTGCGTCAAAGCGGGATTATATGCGGGCTGTTCCTGCCTGTTCAACTCAGAGGCGTCAAACCCTTCCAGATCTTCTGTCTCTATAAGGGAGGCCTGGATATCTAATGGTATATCCAGCCAAACAGGCCCCCCACGGCCTGTACATGCGAGGTGAAATGCCTTTTCAAGGTGATAACGGATACTGGATGGATCTGTTATCATACAGGCATATTTAGTCATGGGCTTCACACAATCCACAATGTTAAATTCCTGATCTCCAAGCTGCCTAAGTGGAAGGTCAGTAGCCCAGATAGTGGTCTCCCTTTTTACCTGCCCGGAAAGGATGAACATCGGGATAGAATCCAGCCAGCCGCCAAGTACCCCTGTGACTGCATTTGTTCCCCCAGGACCGCTGGTGACGCAAACAGCTGCCAATTTCCCTGAAAACCTCGTATACCCTTCAGCTGCGATAGCGCAGGCTTGTTCATGATGGTTATAGATGCAATCCAGCTGTTTATGGTGCCCAAGTGCATCATTCAGATGCATGGCTCCGCCCCCTGTTACAGTAAAAACATGGCGTATACCATGGTTTGCCAAAAAATGCGCTATGTAATCCGAAATCTTCTGCTTCATGCCTGTCTCCTTATCTTACTAAGTAGTCTAAAACTGCCTCCGGGCTGTCAGCTGCCCCTATAGCTGGAAATCTACGTACTTCTTCTTGGTTCCTAAACCCAAAGCCATAAGTGACACCCAAAAAATCAATCCCCAGTCCGGCAGCCCCTATAGCATCATTGTCACTGTCACCTATCATAACTGCCCTTCCCAGATCCTTTATTCCGGCAGTATCTATACATTTGTTTATGATATCTTTTTTCCTCAGCCTGTTTTCATTGTCGGCGCCATAAAGCATACCTGTAAAACGGTCGAACCCAAAGTGGATGAGCAGGCTTCTGGCATAATCCTCACGCTTATAGGTTGCCACTGCCAGCGCAGCTCCTTCTTTAATCAAGACCTCACACAATTTATATATCCCTTCATAAGGGACTGCTTTTAACAGATTCTTGTTTTTGTACGAATCCCTGAAATAATCTGCCAGTTCCTGGAGTCTGCGACCCTCAATCCCATAATGCCTCCTAAAGGAATCCTGAATTGGAGGGCCGATAAATGAGAGAAGTTGTTCCTTCGTTAATGGATCCAGGTCATATGCTTCAATCGTATCATTGACGGACGCAAGCACCCCTTCAGTAGTATTCAAAAGTGTCCCGTCAACATCAAAAATCACAAGATCGTATGTCCTCATGCCTTCTCCTCCTGCTGTTCATAGCGGGAAGAGGTGAGGAAGCATACCTTCATACTGCAGCTGATCTGCTGGAGATACTCCCGTACATAGCTGTTCAACTCATCTGCTTTTCGCCGGGAAAACCAGTATTCCATGTCAGGGTTTGCATAATTTTCCCCAGACTGTGTGTATCCATCAAGGCCGGCACAATCTACTCTCTTAATCCCTTCCTGACGTAATGCCTTCAGGAGCATAACAAAGGAATTATCCATGATCTCTGCATCTGGGTCTACCAGGTGTGCATTATCCAGAACATAAGGGAACTCGTCATAACTCCTTGTCACATTTGAAGTAGCGATTATCTGTACCGCGCGATTCTTTTCCTGTTTCAGCGTATTGGCCAGATAAACATAGCGGCGCGGGTTACTCAAGAATACATAATCCACGCTACAGACATCCGGTATATAATTGATTGCAATGACAACTGGCTTCTCCCTTTCAATAAATGCCCTGACCATTTCGGATTCCCGCTCTATTGACGGGCCAGGCCCTACAATAAGAAGTTTTTTCCCTTTAAAGGCATCCTTGAGGCGCCCTCTGGCATCCACATCATTACAAAAAATACTTTGATATTCACGATATAACCCTTCTATATATATCTCATCGTACAGAAGCTTCTTTTCCGGCTTGATCTTTTCAAGAATCTCATTTACTGACTTTATAGAAAGCAGGTGCTTATCCATAAGATATTTCACATAGCTTGGATGGCAGTGGTTGGACGCTGCAACATAGAAAAAAAGATTATAGCCCCATGGCGTCTCCTGATATATGCGCATGATATTCCCGTCAATTGCCTCCAGCAGCTGGCACATGTCATATTTTTTTTGATATTGCTCATTAAGGTGCATCCCCAAAAGTTCTATCGGTGCATTCCCCGCACTTTTTCCCATGCCATAGAGAGTAGCGTCAACGACAATGAGGCGATGTACATTCCTTCGCAGGATTTCTTTACAGTTCGCATATGCAAGCTGGAAATTGTTATGGGAATGGTACCCAAGTCCAATTTCTGGAAGGAGATGCTCATCCATCAGGTCAAAATAATGCAAGAGATTTTCCTTTTCCAGCAGCCCATAAGTATCGACCATAGAAACCGCATAAGGACAGAGGCTATTCACCAATGCGACTAATTCCAGCAGTTCCTCATCCGTGTAGCTTGTAATAGACACGGCCTGTGTGAACACTTTATATCCCAGTTCCTTTACCTGGCGGCAGAAGGCAATCGCTTCATACATCAGGTGTTTTTTGAAAATAACCCTGATGCCATCCAGATAACTGTCTGAAGAGGGCTGTAAGTTTTCAATAGGACAGGTGCCATAATCAATCATCCCGACGATCATGGCGTCCCTCCTGTCCACTTTTCCATAAATCTTATCGACGCAGGCCGTATCTGGCATAATGCTTCTATCCTTGTCAAAGGGCCGTCTTTGATCCAGAAAGCCGACCTCAATGATATCAACCCCAGAACTCACAAGACGTTCAAATATGCTCACCAGATTGTTAGCACCGAACTTCCAGTCATTCACATAGCCTCCATCCCGCAGAGTACAATCCAATAGCTTTATTTCCTTCATCACTCGGCCTCCATCTTTTTCATTTCATTCCTCAAGTAACTAACTTAAGGGTTAAAAAAACTGTGTCACAGCAAAGATATAAGTTTATCTGGACAGAACATGAGAATGTAGTTAAAATAAATACTATCAATAATAAAAAGAAGGGTTGTATATGAAGATAGAAGGAGCAGTAGCGGTCTTAGCGTTGATAACAGGAGGGCTGTGGAAAGAAAATCATTATTTAGAAACAAATAAAGTAGTTTATAGAGACAGCAAAATCCCGCCGGATTTTAAAGGTTATAGGATTCTGCAAGTGTCAGATTTACATAGTCAGAGGTTTGGAAAAAGGCAGGTTAACTTAATTAAAAGGACAAAGGAGCTGGAGCCAGATGTTATATTTCTTACAGGAGACATGATAGATAGGAATCATACTAATATAGAAAGATCAATGGATTATCTGGAAGAAGCAGTTAAAATAGCACCAGTAATTTGTGTTTTGGGTAATCATGAGTTTGAGGCTAAAAAGGGAGACATATTTATACAAGAAATGCGGAGGATAGGCATAAGAGTTTTAAAAGATGAAAAGATATATTTAGAGAAGAAGGAAAGTAGAATACCAGTTATTGGAATTGATGATCCATATGTTTTACCTAAATGTAAAGGAGAGGATTATGATAGAATAAGCTCCTATGATTTTGTACAAAGGCTGAAAAAAGTTATGAAACACAAAGAGGAAGGTTTTACAATTTTATTATCCCATAGGCCTGAATTCTTTCATATTTATATAAGAACCGGTATGAGTCTCATATTTTCGGGACATGCACACGGAGGACAGTTCAGAATAAAAAAAGACATTGGTTTACTTGCACCGCATCAAGGTTTTTTTCCGAAATATGTTTCAGGAATTTATCAAGAGGGAGAGACAAGTATGGTAGTGAGCAGAGGCCTGGGAAATAGTTTATTTCCATTTAGAATAAGAAATCGACCGGAACTCGTTTTGGTAGAATTGTCATAACTATACAGCAGGATCGTGCAGAAAATTAAATTGAAGTAAAATACTAAGTAGGTTTATGACCAGGTATGCATTATGTTACCTGGTTTTTTAATGTTTGACAGCAGATAAAATAGGAGAGACTTATAAGATGAAGAGGGTAATATTTAGTGAATGGGCATTAGAATGGGTTGAGAGTAAAAGGATGTATATAAAAGAATCTACATACGCAAATTACAAGTTAGCCATTATGAATCATTTAATACCTGAATTTGGAAACTTATATATTGATGAAATAACAAGAAAAATAATTCAGGAAACTATATCTGACTGGTCTGTGAATGGGAGAGTAGACGGGGATGGAGGGTTGTCATGCAAAACGATAAAGGATCTGATTATAATACTCAAAATGTGCCTGCGGGATGCCGGCATTAATTCCAGCCAATCTTTTGATGGACATTGCTTCATGTACCCACACGAAGATAATAAGAGGGAAGTACAAGTGCTTTCCAATGAGGCTCAGGATAAAATGATACACCTGATTTTAAAAGAAATGAATTGTGAAAGATTGGGATACATTATGAGTATTTGTACTGGCATTAGACTGGGAGAACTTTGTGCATTACAATGGGGAGATATTGATATGGGGAAAAAATTAATTAAAGTACAAAAAACGTTGCAGCGATTGTATATTAAGACAAATGAACAATGCGGAACAACTAAGATAATCATAACATCTCCCAAATCTAGAAAATCAATCAGAACTATACCAATATCAGTGGATTTATATAATATAATGATAGGGTATCAGGGAGATGAAAAGGATTATGTCTTGACAGGAACCTCCAAGTATATTGAACCACGTTTGTATAGAAAACATTATGATAAATTTTTAAAGGATAATCATTTAGAATATATTCGTTTTCATGGGCTAAGGCATACTTTTGCGACAAGGTGTATAGAAGAGGGAGCTGACTATAAGATAGTCAGTGAACTATTAGGACATGCATCTATTAATTTGACGATGAATTTGTATGTTCATCCCCAACTAGAACAGAAGAGACAATGTGTTGATCTGATACGATTATTAGAGTGAGCCAAATACAATTAAATTTGTGAATAAGTGTTATTTTATTTCTGACAATGTCCAGGGATTAGAATTTCATATAAGTATATGGTTGTGGAAAAATCTGCGGAAAGTTAAGAAGAAATATATAGCTTAAGAAAGCACCTATCGTGTGTGGAAATTGCAGACGAAATATATGCCGGATCCCATCCAAAAGTTTGAAATTTATCCGACATATATTTGCGTTTAGTTTACATCGCCTGGCGAGTAGGAAGGAATATAATTATTTTCCAGTTACGCATGTAAAAATAGTGGTTTGAGGATAAAGTTTTCATAGTGTATTCTTCTTTCTGCTTTTATATAGTATATGAAGATATTATCATTCTTATGCTAGTTGTTCATCGATCCTTTTTTTGTCGGCCGATACTTCAGTAGAAATTTAGGTATCCGTATATATTAAGATTAGGGCCTTTTGTTATCTTAACCATTGTGTAGACTATTGGGCTGTCATTAGTTCTATCTATAGAAATGCTGAATGACCAGTATTTATATTCACAAGTTATCGTTCTGCGAGATGTTTTTCTGTCGTTTCTGTACAGAGCAGAACGTGTTGCTGTTAATTCCGTGTTTAGTAACCAGTAGTTTTTAGGTTTTGCGCTAAAAAAGCAAATGTGTTGATAAAAAATGAAAATCATGATAAGATTAGCAAGAATTAGAGTAGGAGAATAGGAGATAGAATATTGGAAAAGGATAATTTACCATATATAGATTGCTTAAAAGGAATTGCTATTGTTTTTGTGGTTTGGGGGCATTGTGGGAGTGCTAATCGTTTTTATAATACACTTTATTATTTGCATTTACCAATTTTTATCATGGTATCTGGTATTTTATTGGCGCATAATAAAAACTGGATGTTTGAAAAATTATCTGCAAAAATCACAAAATTAGTTAAAAGATTAATGTATCCTTTTTTTGTTTTTGGAGCCTTGTCAATTATACAGTCATATTTTTATAATATTACATTGAATACAAATATTTCTATATGGTATCGTGTAAAGGAGATATTTACCTTAGGCTACGATGCATGTTGGTTTTTGCCTGCACTATGTATAGGAGAGTCCATTGCAGTTTTAATAATATTTCGTGAAAATAGTAGGAAAAAGATTTTTGTTAGCAGTATTTGTATTCTTCTGGTTGCAGTAATCTTGAAAGGCCTGCTTTGGAGGTTTTACGGTGAATTCTATGTAGAATCTTTCCTGGAAGGCCCTATAATGTGGTTGCTGCTTATATTATCAAGAAGTTTGTTCTTTACTTTTTTCGTACTAGTAGGTTATCTTCTTTATAATATTATCTGCAGAGTGAAATCTTCTCGAAATAAAAAGGTATTTTTGGGTATGGGAGGTACTACAGTTATTATTGTTGTTCTGATTACTATGACAGGTCAGTTTGTTGATCTGAGATTGGTAAATTGGCCTTCTACTATTCAGTATTTACTATTAAGCCTAAGTGGTTCATTTGCTGTTATAATTTGTTTCGCAATAATTAATAAACCTTCTAAACTACTTAGTTTTCTAGGTAAAAATTCATTGATTATAATGGGTGTGCATTTTTCTTTGAAAAAGATATGGTTGTCTGACATTTTTTTACATTCGATTTTGCCTGAAAGCTTTATGAGTCATTATACGATTTATAGTGTTTTGCTTACTATTGTTGTTTTGCTTTTTTGCGTACCATATATTCTTATATTTAATAGGGCATTTCCATATTTAGTGGATTTTAATTTATTAACGCGAAGAATAAAACAGAGAAAATGGTTAAAGAAAGATATATAATATTTAAGAATAAATAATAGTTTATACCTATGAGGTATATTTCAATTCTTCCCAAAAGCAGACAGGAATTTAGAATGAATGAGTTCATTCAGAAAGTGTCAAGACTTGTTGGTGTTATGGAGAGATTATTTATATTAATGAAACAAAGTTTAACGAGTTAGGAAATTTAAAAGTTGACGAATGTATTTAACCAATAGGAGACAAGAAAAATATGAAAAAACGTTTGACAAATAATTACTATTTGTGTGCCTTTATGGCAAGTCTTTGCTGTGGAATACTTGCCTTTATATATTTTATACTTAAAGGGGAAGGACTTTTTACACTATCAAACGACTTCAATGCTCAAGAAATATCGTTTAATATGTTGGCAAATAATGCCATAAAATCTGGTGAAGTTTTATGGAACTGGAATATAGATATAGGTTCGAGTTTTGTAGAGACATTTAGTTTCTATAATCTGGGAAGCCCATTTTTTTGGATTTCGTTGGTGTTTCCAGCTAAAGCATTTCCATTCTTAATAGGGTGGATTTATATTTTGAAATATGCTATAGCTGGAGTGACATCTTATGCATATATACAGCGCTTCGTTAAAGATAAAAGATTTGCAGTTTTGGGATCTATGCTATATGCATTTTCTGGTTTTCAGTCTTGTAATCTTGTGTTTTATCACTTTCACGATGTAGTTGCATTATTTCCACTGCTACTGTTGGGAGTAGAAGTAATGGTAGAGGATGATAAAAAGGGTGTTTTTGCATTAGCAGTATTTATCAATGCTTTATTAAATTATTTTTTCTTTGTAGGAGAAGTTATATTTGTTATAATTTATTTTGTAATTAGATTTTTGCTAACTGATGTGAAACAAGTAAAGAAAATAGTCAATGCAATTATAGAAGGAATACTCGGGGTTGGAATGGCAGCAGTCTTATTTGTGCCTTCAATAATGAGCATTTTGAACAATCCAAGAACTTCTCAGCACTTATGGGGGGCAAACGCACTAGCTTTTGGTACACGAGATTATTTACAGATATTAAAAGCACTGTTTTTTCCAGCAGAAATAATGTCTTCCCAATCTACAGTATTTCAAGAAAATTGGTATTCCGTTGCTGCGTACTTACCTATGGTTGGCATTTTATTTGTGATTGCCTATATGGCAAAGCAAAAAAAAGACTGGCTCACCAGGATGCTTTATATTTGTCTGGTGATGGCATTGATACCGGTTTTGAATAACATTTTTGTAATGTTTACACCTGAAGTATATAGACGTTGGTATTATATGCCTATCTTGCTGATGGCATTATCTACTTCGAAGGTCCTTGAAAACAGAGAAAAATATTCGTTGAAAAAACCTTTTGTAGGGGTTATGCTTAGTATTGGTGTAATATACTGTTTTATTCGGTTTTTTCCTTGGTCAGAGACAGTGCCAAATTTGATTTATAGGAAAGAATTATTTAACCTTATTACTGTTATAGGGGGCTCTGGGTGTATAATCAGTATGTTGATTTATAAGTCAAAACCAAAAAGGTATTTCCATTTATTGACTTTTGGAATAAGTATTTTTTGCATAGGGACTACGGCTTTGAATATTCACTTATACCGATTCAATTCACAAAATAGTGCACAGACAGTCTATAATGATGTAGTGGTAACGGGACAGGATTTAGAACAAGATATTCTGCCCTACAGATATGGTTTTTGGAACACATATGTTAATCGAAGTATGGCGGCATATGTGCCAAGTCGGTCATCATTTTGCAGTACTGTTTCACCGGGCATATTTGAGTTTTATGACGCATTAGGAGTAGGCAGACATACAGAAAGTCCTCAGGGGCCTGAAGGTACTAACGAATTGTTATCAGCTAAGTATTTTATAACAGGGGATTTTTGGGAAGGGCGAACTCCTGAAGCTCAATATACTAACGGAAATCAGACAATCAATGTTTATGTTGATGATAATACACTTCCTATTGGGTTCACATATAATACGTATATGACTAAAAGTGAGTTTTTACAGCTGGATTCAAGTTTAAGAGCTTTGGCTATGTTAAAGACATTAGTAATTGATGATGCTGATGAAAATCAGGTTAAAGAGGTATTACGCCATTATGATGCTGGAATAGATGGTGCGATAGAAATAGGCAGTAAAGAAGTAGATATTAATAAACATAGTATAGAAGCTTCTGAAAAGTTCGATGTTACATCGGGTGGATTTAGTTCAGTAATTACAACAGATAAAGAAAAGTATGCGTTTTTTAGTGTACCGTATTCAGAAAACTGGCAAGCATCTGTAAATGCTAATAAAGTTTCCATAATAAATATAAATGGCTTAATTGCTGTCAGGGTTGAAGAAGGAACAAATGATATTCTGTTCGAATATATACCTAAGGAGTTGTACGTAGGTATAGCATTAAGTATTATTTCATTTGTTATCTGGGGGATTTGGATGTTTACAGTTCATCATAAAAAAGAAAGAGAGGTTATTCATAAATGAAGACAATATGGCTTGTGATACCATGCTATAATGAGGAAGAAGTTTTGCCGGAGACTGCAAAACGTTTGCTTGAAATTCATCAAAAATTAGTGAATACAAATAAAATAACACCGCAAAGCAAAATATGTATGGTTAATGATGGATCAAAGGATAAGACATGGAGTATCATTTCCAAGCTTCATAATGAGAATAATATTTTTTCGGGGATTAATTTAAGCAGAAACAGAGGCCATCAGAATGCACTTTTAGCAGGCCTAATGACCGCGAAAGAATATGCAGATGCTGTTATATCTCTGGATGCTGATCTTCAGGATGATATAAATGTTATAGAAAAATTTGTAGACTGCTTTAATAATGGTTACGATATTGTATACGGAGTACGTTCATCAAGAAAGACGGATACATTTTTTAAGAGATTTACGGCTGAGGGATTTTACAAAGTTATGAAAGTTTTAGGTGTAGATGTTGTATTTAATCATGCCGATTATCGCTTGATGAGTAAGCGGGCCTTAGAAGGCTTATCAGAATTTAAAGAAGTTAACCTGTTTTTAAGAGGAATTGTTCCACAAATTGGTTATCCGTCTACAATTGTTGAATATGAACGGCACGAAAGATTCGCAGGTGAGTCAAAATATCCTTTGAAAAAGATGTTGTCGTTTGCATTCGACGGTATTACGTCCTTTAGTGTTAAACCAATGAAGATAATTATTAATATAGGAATAGCTGTTTTTTTTGTTAGTATAATAATGTTATTATATGCATTGATTTCTAAGATTTTAGGCTTTGCTGTAAGCGGATGGACTTCGCTAATTGGCTCTATATGGATGATTGGTGGAATTCAATTGTTAAGTTTGGGCATTGTAGGAGAATATGTAGGAAAAATTTATAGTGAATCTAAGCAGAGGCCAAGATACATTATTCAGGAACTTTTGAATGAAGAAGATGTATAGTTAGGTTTCAGGATTCTGGGTAAATAAAAATTTTATATATGGCAAATTAAGAAAAGTCAGGTTGGTACTCAACAATATATTGGTAAAATATATTTAGAAGCGAAGTCAAGGCCAAGGTATATAATAGAGAACGGGACTGAGGAAATCGAAATTGGAAAAGGAAAAGATGAACGATAAATACTGCAGTGGATGAGCTTTAAATATCAGATATTAAAAAATTAATATTGTACAAAAAATAGAGTTCAAATCAGGGAGGCATACGTGGAAGAACTTATACTAATATACAACATAAAAGACAGTGATAGATTAGAGAAGGTCAGGAAGGCATTACAACCTTTGAAGATTAAAATAAAAAAAGTAGATAAAAAGGATTATAAGCTGCCCATACTTAGGTTATTGACTGGTAAGCTTGCTGTAGAAACAGAAAAATACGAAGGTGACGAGCTTTTGGATGAAATGCTGGTTATGTCAGTTCAGCCACAGCAAATAGATAAAATATTAACGTCATTTAAAACTGAAGGGATTTATTTTCCATATAAGGCTGTTGTTACAGCGAAAAATAGCTTATGGGATTCTTTGAAGCTTTTTAATGAACTGCAGAGAGAACACGAGGCAATGAAACGGATATAATCTTTCATTCTTTAATAGGATTGTATGTAATTAGTGGAAGTCTAAATAGGCCGTCTGCAGAAACTGCAGATGGCTCTTCTGTTTTTAGTTTTACGGTGAATAGTATATTTAAATAAGTAAATAGAAAATTGATATTATGAAAATACTGTCAGATAGGGAGCTTCCTGTATAATTCAAAATAGTGGATGTTGAAAATAAAAGATACCTCAGAGTAAAATAAGACTACTGACTGGCAGGTTAGTAAAATCTTATAAGACAGAGAGGTATCTAAAATGAATACTACCACACAAAACAAAAAAATTGAAGCAATTACTGAGGAAACTTTGATAATAGGGATCGATGTTGGAAGTGAAACGCACTATGCAAGAGCATTTGATCACAGAGGTTACGAGTTTTCAAAGAAACCATTTAAGTTTAGGAATGATGAACCTGGATTCATGACCTTTAAGGCATGGATTGAGGATATCAAAGAAAAACATGAGAAGGATAAGGTTATGCCAGGAATGGAACCAACAGGTCACTACTGGTTCAATCTTGGAAAGTTTTTACAGGATAATGAAATGAACCCAGTTCTTGTAAATCCGCATCATGTGAAAAAATCAAAAGAACTCGATGACAATGATCCGACTAAAAATGATCGTAAGGATCCCAAGGTTATAGCAGGATTAGTAAAAGATGGACGATATATGATCCCGTACCTGCCGGATGGTGTGTATGCAGATTTAAGAACTGCATCAAATATGCGCTTTCAGTTACAATCGGAACTTACAAGAATTCAAAACAGGATAAGTCGTTGGTTCAATATATATTTTCCTGAATACAAAACAGTGTATGGAAAATGTGATTCCATAAGTGGAATGATGATTCTAAAAGAGGCACCATTGCCAGAAGACATCGTGACGTTAGGTGTTGATGGCATAAATAAAATCTGGCGAGATGCAAAAATAAGAGCAGTCGGAATTAAGAGGGGAAAGACCCTGGTAAAAGCTGCAGAGCACAGTGTTGGAAGCCAGGAGGGTGCAATCAGTGCACGAATGGAGCTCAAGATGTTACTTGAGGATTATGAATCTCGGAATACACGTATGCAGGAAGTAATGGAACTGATCACAGAATTAGTGAAACAGATTCCGATGGCAGAAAAACTGCTGGAGATTAAAGGAGTAGGAATCAAGACGGTGTCAGGATTTCTTGCAGAGGTTGGAGATATCAGTCGTTTCAATACTCCAAAGGAACTGCAAAAACTTGCAGGATTGGCATTAGTGGAAAATAGTTCTGGAAAGCATAAGGGTGAGACAACAATAAGCAGACGGGGTCGAAAGAGACTAAGATATGTGTTGTTTGAGGTTGCGATGTCACTTGTGTCAAAAAATCCGGAGTTTAGAGAAATGCATCACTATTACACCACAAGGGCAGTAAATCCATTAAAGAAGATGCAGTCCTTGATGGCTGTAGGAGCAAAGATTATCCGAGTGTTCTATGCAATACTAACCAAAGGAGTAACATACGAACCGATGAAGCTGCTGAGTGATATCAAGTGTCCAGCAGGATATTTGCCAGCCGTATAAAAGCAATGTAACAAAGAAGGAGACTACAGAATGAGTAGTCACTGTTAATGCAGAATGTAACAGATAACGTCCATTAGAAATAGTGCTGATACAGGAGGCAGGTCAGTAATCAAAAACAAAGAATGAGCCGGTAGTCGGCAGGAATATTTTCCATGGGGCATGACCCCGTTAGGGAGCAAAGCTGACACCCTGGTTATGGATAGGCAGGACGAAGGAAGTGAGGACCTCTGGAGACAGAGATGATCCTGGTGGATATAGGAGGTTAGCTGCCATAGAGGGATGGGTATACACAAGGCCATGTAAAGCGAAAACAAAGACGTTTTATTTCGTATACTCTTCATCCGCTAATTCTGTACTAGATATATAGAAATATCCAAGACATTGGCTTATTCGCTGAGATAGACAGGGTGTAAAAACCTTGAATTTTCAATAAAAAACACTTGATTATATGAGGAGCTTTATATGAATAAACATAGTTTGAAAAAGAAAAAAAGCTTTTTTAGGTTAATTATATTGTCGATGTTATTGTCAGTACTGATATGCACCGTAGGTTTTAAGGAGCGTTTTTTCCCCTACAAAGACGCCGTCATAAAAATAGAAACCACCGCAGAAAGCAGCCCATCCTCCGCCGGAAAGGAAATCACCATAAAAGAAGCCATAAATAACGGCATCACCATGGATCTGACAGGAGCAAACATGTCCGGAGACTGGACTGCAGAAGAAGGAGTACTCACAAATGCAGGCACAAGAAAAGGAGCATTCCTGGAATTTAGGGCAGAGAAAGCCAAAAGTCTGCTTATCCATTTCCCTAAAGGAGATAACTGCGGCATTCTGCAGCTTTGTTTAAATGATAAGCCTCTCCAGAAGATAGATCTGTACGGGACTGAAGGGGTGGAATATGAATGGGAATATACAGGCAGCCGTTATTTTGCGCTTTTTGAGGAAATGTTTTTATTCCTGACGATTTTCTTTTTGTGTGCAGGTCTTTTGGGCGGGGCGGCCGGAATCTCCATGTACATAAAGAAAAAGGGATGGAAGGTATTTTTGACGGGAAAGGTGATTGGAGCAGCCATTTATCTCGCTGTAATGTGGGGACTTATGGGGTTATTGGCTGTAATGCAGGATAAGAATGCGGTATTTGAATGGCACGGCCTTGGAATTAAGAAATTTTTAGTCTTTTACGGAGTTGGAAGTATTGTAGTTTTTATATGGCTGTTATTATTCCGGGAATGGTTAAAAAACAGAAAGTGGTCGGCGGCAGTGCACAGGGCAGCCAGGATTGCGGCGCTGGTATTTATGCCGGTGATATCTTTTTATGTCCTGGAGAAAATGCAGGGCGGGAGTGCTTTTGATCTGCCGGCTAGGGCAATAGCAGGGAATCTGCTGCTGTATTACCTGGTTTATCTGGTTTTGTTTGGGCTGCTGAGAAGGTATAAGGTAAGCCTGTTGGCTGGCGGCAGCTTTTTTCTGATATGGGGAATTGTGAACTTTTTTGTCCAGTCATTCAGGGGAAATCCATTTCTGGCAAGGGATTTGTTGCTTTTAAAAACAGCTTTCAGCGTGGCGGATAATTATGTCTATGCAGTGAATCAGAAAATTCTGCTTGCAGCATCCATACTTTTGATGTGTGGGCTTTTGATCATGTTTTTAGAGGAAGTTAAATGGAAGCGGAAAAGGGTGGTCTGCCTGGCAGGAATTGGCGGAAGCGTTGCAGGAATCGCTGTATTCTTCATCTTATTTTTTAATACCAGCTTTGCAAAAATCGCAGGCGCTGGTTTGAACTGGTGGAGTTTTTCGGCTTTTTACCAGGAAGAAGGGGTGGTTTTCTCATTTGCAGCCTATGCCCAGGAATTGATCGTGAAGGAACCGGAGGGGTACTCTCGGGAGAATGTGGAGGAAGTATTGGAGAAATACCGCCAGGAGGCCGGGATGGACGGCGGTATGTCGGAGGATAAACGGCCCAACATTATTACGATAATGAATGAATCGTTTGCTGATTTCTCCATGTTTAGTGATAAGGAATATCTGAAGGAGTGTACTCCATTTTTACATAGCCTGAAAGAGAATACTGTTAAAGGCAGCCTGCTGGTATCTAATTTCGGAGGAGGCACGTGTAATACAGAATTTGAATATCTGACAGGAAACAGTATGGGATTCTATCCAAATACCATACCCTATCAGCAGTATGTCCTGGATGATATGCCGGGACTTGTTTCTGGACTGAATGCCCAGGGATACAGGACTATCGGCATGCACCCGTTCTGGCCGGATGGATACAACAGGAGCCAGGTATATGATTTCTTTGGATTTGATGAAAAATATTTCGTAGAAGATTATACACAGAGAAATGCATTGAGGGGCTTTGTTGACGATGAGTCTGATTACAATAAGATAAAGGAACTGTATGAAAGCAAAAATTCAGATGAGAGATTATTTGTATTTAATGTAACCATGCAGAATCATGGCGGTTATGAACGCGGAGGTATGGATTATACTGTAGAAGTGAATGATTATGACGGAAATGTTACTGCTGTACAGGAGTATCTGTCACTTGTAAAGAAGTCAGATGAGGCCATAGGTCAGCTGACAGAGTATTTTCAGAATCAAGAGGAGCCTACAGTAATAGTATTCTTTGGTGATCATCAGCCCAAGCTGCAGGATGACTTTTTCGTCTACCTTCTGGGCGCAGAATATGACAATACAACACTTGAAGAATACCAGCAGTACTATGAGGTGCCATTTTTTATCTGGGCTAATTACGACATAGAAGAAGCTGAAAATGTAGAACTCAGCACGAACTTCTTTTCTGCTTATGTGCTGGACTGCCTGGGACTGCAAAAGAGTGCGTTTCAAAACTTTCTGCTGGATGTCCGCCAGGAGGTGCCTCTGATGAATTCCAAAGGGTATCGGGGAGAAGATGGGGAATGGTATTATTATAATGAGGAAACGGAGTATTCGGAGATATTGAAGCTTTACAAAAATATAGAATACTATGATCTGTTCGATACAAAAAACAGGGATGATAAATACTTTACGGCTGATTCCGGTAATGATTAGGAAGCCGGAAATCTGTGTCCTGCTAAAAGTCTGAGAAAAGGATTGTGAATGACCCCAAATACGAGGTGAATGACTAATTCTATTATTCGACAAATATGTTATACTTTTTGTATGAGAAATACATATTATTCAGAAAGGTGGTAGGAATATGCCGGAATTACAATTTAAAAGTATTACATCGGATCCTGACTGGACCCAGATTACTGTTGACGGACCATTCAATTTAGGGGTAATGGAGGTACAATTCAAAACACTGAAGAACAATAAACCGAATGCATACAAGAATTATCTGGCCATTTGGGAAGGAAGCGGGAACCCGTGGACAGACAAGAAACTCAGGTGCGAAGCTATAAAGTGTGACCCGGATATGAATAAAGGAGATTGGGCCTTCACATATAAATTAAAATATCAGCAAGAATATGTACTTGGTTATTGTGTGTCCAATGACGGTATGGATGACAGTGCTAAATCAGGAGAGACAAGAGCAGCAGGTCTCTGTGCGCTGGCCCATATCCCTGAGGAAGGAAACGAAGTGACATATGAACATACTTCTATGGAGCTGATTCAGGTAAGAAGCAACAGTTTGTCCGTGAAATATAATATGCTGCCGGGATATGACCCGAAAAGCTGCATGAACTGGGTTGGATTATATGCAGGTGATGTTAATATTTACACGGGTGAACCGATAAATGCTGTTTCTGTTGACAGCAGCAGGTCTTCAGACAGTGTTGTATTTAATGGGGTGCCAATTGAGAGGGGTACCAGGTACCAGCTTGCTTATTATATGAATGGCTGGACGGAGGAACAGGATAAGAGCAAACTTGGAAAGACGGCAGTGGCCTGTAAATTGGTTTTTGAGACGGAGTAACCATCCAGGGATATTGATCAAGTAAAAGGCTGGAATATAAGACTGAATCATTGGAAAGGTATTTCTGAAGATTCAGTCTTTTTGTATTTTATTGTGAAAAAGAAGGAGGTGCATTGCCATAGGAATCATATTCAAAAAACTATTTGGGACATGCCTTTACAGTGGGAGTCTGGAAGAAACTGATGGTAACAAAAGAAAGGTTAAGGCAGAGAGATGCTTCTGCCTGATTAAGAAAGAGGCAGCAGAGGATATTGACAGTATGCTTCTGTCAGAAATTTACATGGATACATTTCTCTGCCCGTCATTTATATTTACAGGGGAAGAGATACAGATAGATTCAGCTGAGGAGGCTGAAAAATGGATTGCTGTGTTAGAGGATATGCTGTCTGGCCTGGGAGTGGGGGCAAGAGCTCTTATATGGAAAAATTCACTTAGGGATGGAGAAAAATCCAGGATAGTGGAGTTATCCTCATCGGGAACAAGGACGCTGAGCCAGTTGGAAATGAAGTTTTGCGGAAGTGTGTCACTGATCCTTCAGGGGGGGACAAAAATAAAATTTTCAAAAAACCAGGACACAGAAAAACTGATTTTTGGTGAAAATATGGACAGCGGTCTTAGATTTGACGAGACAGAAGCAAATATTTATACAGCGTCTCTTAGTGTGCCATTTGCAGGAGATGAAGCAGGCAGCCTTCAGTTTTATATGGATGTCACACAGATTGATTTTGTCAGGCTGTTTAACCCGTCTTTTTTATTCGGGTATGCCGGTACAGATACAAAAGATGACAGGATCATTTTTCCGCTGGCTTATGTTAGAAAAGGAGAAAAAACAGTTCAGATCAGGTTTAATGTTTCTGTTTTTCCGAGTGACCTTTTTAATGAGACAGCCTGTAGTTTGCCGGATTTTTCAGAAGGACTGCCCCAGAGGAGAACTTATTTCAGATTCAACAGTATTTTAGGCAAAGGGATGGATGTCTGTATTCATACATGGTACCAGAATGTGTATGGAGGTGCGGCAGATTTTTATCTGACAGCCGGGGAAGCCGCTTCGGGTTTTGTTCTTGTAAACAGCCCGGATGATTTTAGAATGGCGGTATCACCGGAAGGCGATTTTGAGGTGCGTCTGCCGGAGGGTGAGAGAGGTGAGTTCCTCTGCGGGACAGAAGGAGGAGAGCGTATAAGTACAACTGATAGCAGCTCTGCCTGCTTCTGGAGATTTGCATGGGGGATGCCCGGATATGCACCGCAGTTTCCTCTTCAGCAGCTCTCAGTGACAGGTGCGCCCTCTAATCTGGATGCGCCTCCATTGTCAGACAAGGCGAAGACCTCATGGGTGAGTGTCATTAAGAAAGGAATGAATTACAGTTCCGTGCCTAAGGGGAGTTTCTATTATGGGGACTCTGTTGAATGCAGGAATGCTGGGCTTTTGGGAGCTGATTTCCCGGTTGTCCCTGTTATACCGGAGGATGGTGTGTACTTTCCTATGCTTCCGTATGCAGCAGGCAGTGCAGATGAGGCCTTTTTATTTGAAAGGGAAATCATCATGCCTGTCAGAAAGAGGCAGATAGAATCCGGTGCAGTCAGCGGCAGGAGATATCTGAACGGAAATGGCAGATGGATCGTCACTCCGTCAGGGCAGCTGGCCCTCCTTGAAGGAATCGATTTTAAAGAGATCCTGCTGGCAAGGAGCAGGGATGAGAAGGGCTCTGAGCATATACTGGGATTTAAGGAACCGGACGAGAAGCTTATACAGGCGTTTCAGACTCCCTCCCTTTTGCTAATCGGATCGGATCAGGAACACTTTGCAGGTTTTGAAAATGAGATCTGCATGGGAGACTGGAAATGCATCGTCCGACCGGGCCATGGAAGCAGATACGCCGGATATAAAAATATCGTCATAGTAAAGGGCAGGAAAGGCAGTCTGTATGATCCTGAGGGGGATTCTCTGTTTGCCAATCCGAAGCTTTGGACGAAGAAAGATGATTTCTCTTCACCACAAATGCAACAGCTGATCCTTTCCCAATGGTTGATGGACTATTGCAGAGAAGCGTATTCTTATGGGATGGAGGATGAATACTTCGGATATTGGAACAGAGTCGTGACAGACCCTGTCTGGCAGGGGGTGCTGTTCCTGAATGTGGAACTGGATGCAGAAAATCTTCCATCCAGCCTTGTACCTGTTCTGGATGGTGTGCAGGACAGAGATTCTTTGTGTTTCCATCATATCGGTTTTACTGTCAGTCCGGTGGGGCAGACGGAGGGCCGAAAGACTATAAAGGGAAGACCTGAAGGGGAACCTGCGGCATTTTTTGGGCTGATCCATTATCAGGACAGCGCTTTGCCAGGAAGTGAAATCAGGACAGTGGCGCCGCTTGGCCGCCCGGATTATGATTTCCGGCTTCTTGTGCTTAGGGTCAGATTTGAAAATTCTGTAGTGAAAAAATTTGAGAGCTATGCACAGCTGACAATAAACAGTCTTTTTGGCTGTGTGCCTGTGGCAAGCGAGTATGGATGCAGAGATAATACAATGCTGCTGGAAGGAATTTATCAGGTGAAAGACGGGATTTCCAGCTTTCTATTGAAAAACGAAGATACAGGAAGGTTCTGTTTCCAGGGCGGTATCTTGAGATATGCTGATGTCACAAAGGCTGTCATGGATGAGAACGGAGGTTTTAGCCTGGACGGCTGCCTGGCTTTTGAAGAACTCCAGAGAGGGGATAAGTGTATAGATATTTATTCATTTGGCGGCAGGGCGGACGAGGTATCTGACGGTCTGGCATACAGGACTTTGAAGGTGGTAAAGACATTGAACCAGGACAGTGTAGAGTATAAGATGTCCTATAATAGCCTGATCTTTGACCCTGCATTAAGCCAGCCTAGAAAAGGCAGTCTATACAGGGAGTTCTCTTTGAATTATCTGGGGCATCTGATGTGCGGTGAGGGAAGTAAAAACAAGGAATACGCAGCTTTGTCTAATAATGCCGGACTATCGGGACTGGGAGATACAGGATGGTTTGGCCTCAGGTATGGCCTTTCACTGGGAGCATTAGGAGAATTAGCCGATAAGGCCAGGATCCAGGGAGAACTTCTTCTGGCGTGGAGTACATCGGAAAATGCCAGGGGATGTGCGGGGATTAAGCTGCCCGGTACGGGTGATGATTTCCTCGGGCTTCAGGGAGTGCTGAAAGTTTCATATGGAGAACCCAGACTTATATTAAATGACGATAACCAGTTTTTGCTTTTGCTGCCGGATATTTCGCTTAAGCTGCTCAATGTCTTAAGTGTCCCTCCATCGGGAACCACCAGGTTCTTCCTGTTTGGGAAGGAAGGAGAGGGTGATATGGGATGGTATGCGGCTTATAAGAAGAAGGAAAAGAAAGGGCAGGGGCAGATAGAAAGCCATGATAAAAGGGGGCGTAAGTAATGACACTGGCGGAATTGATGGAACTCTATAAGAAAATTGAAGTAAGTGGAAAAGACGAGACTATAGATACGTCAATCGAGATTACAATTACAACTGAATTAATGAATAAAAGTGTCGGATTTTATTTGGATAATTCTAATAATTTCGGACACCAGTCTTCTACCGTGCATCTCATGTGCCGGATGGTGGATCTTATGGAGGAGAAAAAACTCCGGTTTAAGAAAATTGTTGTGATTTGCAGAATGACCAGGGAAGAAGATAAAAAGATTACAGCTCAAAAGTTACAGCTGCTTCTTTCAGGATTTGATGCAGAAAAAATCAATGAACCATTTACTTATAAGAATTACAGCATATTGTTTGTATTTAAATGGGATAGGGAGAAACTAGAAGATTTAGATGCGAAATACCATGTAGACTTTGCATTGACCGGGGGAATGGATATAACGGATCCAGGTAATCTGGCTGATGTATTTGGCACAGATTATTTCTTGCGGCTTCAGCCATATGGCTGGGAACAGCCTGAAGAACTTTATGAAAAAGGGAAAGAAAAACCGATAGATCTTAAAGAACTTCTGGGAAAAGAGATTTTATGTGTAAAACCTATGGAACCTTTAGATGTAGAGGGCTGGACATTTTATAAAGAACTTAAAAACAGTGGTCTGGATAAAGATGCCCTTACAAACATGGAAGAACTTTTTAATTATAGGAAAGATAAAAAAGACATATGGCTGTGGCCTGTATATGGCCTTAAGCAGATCGGCAGGGGGTATCCTGAACAGAATCTGATAAATATTATTTTTATGGGTTTACAGCTCCAAACCCTGGCTAAAGGCTCAAAAAAGATTGTACTTGTGGTATTTGATAAAGATATTGACGTGGAAGATTTGGAAAATGTATACAAGGATTCGAATAATTTTATTGAGTATATACATCGCTTAGAAGGAGTAGAAAAAGGAAAAGATAAAGAAAAACTGGTATATGCAGGATTTGGTGGAGAGCTGCAATCAGAGGATCTTCAGCGCATAAATAAAAAAACAGAGGAGATAAAGAAGATATGGCAGGAGGGTTCAATATCCCCGGTTGAAAATAGGATACTGTTCCCGAAAGATACGAATAATTTTAAGGAGCTTCTGAATACTGCATCGGCCAAACAGGTTATAGTTTTAAAAACAGGTTCTATGCCGGCATCCATATTTGAGCAATGCTACAATTTGGCGGAGATCCCAGGCATATTTGAAGGCCAGGGAACGGCAGGGATAGCTATCCATATCCAAAAACCGTATATTCAATTGGTGAAAAATGTAACAGGTCCGCCGCTGAACATATATCCGGGGTCTGACTGCTGGGAGCAGAAAAACGTAATGGAACAAATTTTGTCAATGCTGGACTGGAAATTCTTCAGTGATTCCAAAGAGTTCAATCAGGGAGAATATCTGAATGGTTTAAAAGAAGCAGCGGGAAATATCTTAGGGCTGACAGAAGGTGAGACACCAAGCAAACTGAAAAGTGAATTTCTGGTCTCTTTAGAAAGACAGAATTCGAGATTTGACAAGCTGGAACTGGGGTTAGCGGCAATCTGTGACTGGACTGAGGTAAAAAAGCTTGATAAATGTTTGGAAAAAGGAAAGATTGGGGATGAAAGAGAAAAACCCATAACAATGGATATACTCTATGAAACCCTGAAATCAGCGGCCGAGAGCGGGAGCCTGTCATTCCATGAGAGCCTGCCGGACATGCATTTTACGAACTATCTGGATGAAATGTGTACAGAGGCGTTCCAGCTTCAGGTGAAACCGGAGCAGATAAAAGCCGAAGGCAGCCCATACGAGAGTATTGCGGTAGAAGGGGCAAAAGGTGTCCTCTTAGGGGGCATCCCGGTAGCTATAGATCTGAAATTTATTTATGAAGAACAGGGAACTTTTATCAAATCGTCAATTAAAGCTTCCCTGAGGAATAAGGAAGATGTGCAGGTAGCGGGAGTGCCCTGGATCCTGTTCCAAAATCCGGCAGTATTGCTGGAGACATATGAATCTTCGAGGGAACCGGAAGGTGCGGTGCTGGTGGAAGATGGGCGAGGAAACTTTGAGATGGGGATCTGCTGGCCGCCGGAGGGGAGTGCATACTGGATACGTTCAAGAATGGATGAACCGGTGACGGCTTTTGAATTTTTTAATACGATATGCGGCGGAGTGAGCATACTGGACGAAATGCCGGGCCTTATCAGGGATATAGGAGGATTTGGCATTACAGGGATAGATATGCTGTACGATTTTGAAAATTCAGGACTGAGAAAGATAAAGGTGAACCTGGAAACGAAAAATGGGTGGACGATCCTGGACTCCCCAGAATTCAGGATTGTGCCGTCTGTATGTGTCTGCGTGTCAGAACCTGCGTCTGTGGAACAGAGGAGTGTTTCCATAGAAATCACAGGCGATATTACATTCGGAAGTGCAGTGCTGAATGTCTATGGACAGTATCCAGGTTTTATGCTTCAGGCGTCTTTAAAAGAAGGGACATCTCTGAAACTTGAGGATATCCTGGCAGCTTTTGGTATTGGCATTGAACTGGACAGTGCGCTTGAAAAGCTTTCGTTTCTATATATGCCCGATGAAGCCACACTGCAGCTGGATTTCAATGTGGGTGTCCATTGGACGATTGCAGACTTTTTTGAACTTTCAAACATTAATTTTATGCTGCTTAAAGAAAGCGAAAAGCAGAAAGTGAAAATGGACAGCTTTATGTCATTAAAGCTTAGTGAGGATGAACAGCTGGATTTTGAGGTTTTAGCCGATTATACTTCAGAAAGGGGCGGAAACTGGAAGTTTTATGGCAGTCAGTCATCTGAGACGGGGACAAGTCTGATAGCACTCCTTGATTTTTTCCTGGGAACTACGACGAGTGAATGGAATCTGCCTGTGCTGGGGCTGGAATTTTCTCTGGACAGTGCCACAGGAGAATGGAATTTTACAGGAAAGACAACAGAAAACTGGGATGTTCCATTTCTAAGCGATATGGAGATAAAGGCCAGCGTGGAGGCCGGAAATAAGGCGGAATCTACTTATGTGAAACTGGCGGCGGGAATTATATGGCATAAGATTGAGATGGAGCTTTCTTTTGAATACAACTCCGGATCGAAGGGCGGGGGTTCCTTTGGCATTGTAATGGGAGCTTTGTCCGCGGCAATACAGTATAGTACAGAAAAACAGGAGTGGAGTGCAGAACTGAAATTTGCCAGCGGCACGTCACTTGGCAGTATCATCGAGATGATTATTGAATGGTGTACCGGAGAGAAGCGCAGCCTGGAGGCTCCATGGGATGTACTCAATAAGCTGAAGCTGCCCCAGGAGGCATCTCTGAGTTATAACTTTACAACTGGTGAGGTTGGCCTGAATGTACCGCTGGAGACAGAATTAAACCTGGGTATAGCTATAGTCACAGGAATAAGTCTGTCTTATGAAGCAGGAAACAGTACGAGTGACGGTAAGGCTATGATCAGCATCGAAGGAGAATTCCCATGGAACACAGGTGATGATGCTTCAGGGGATACTAAGAAACTGGGGCCCTGGGATGCGGCTCAGCCTGGAAGTGCACCTGCCCCTGATGGTACGGGGAATAAGTATTTTGATTTAAGACTGCTGGCACTTGGGCAGAATGTACAGATTGACGGTCTGGATGAGGCCAGAACAATCAGCGAAGCCATGGAGAAGCTGAAGGATATATCGGTGCCTGTGAAAGAAGAACTGCCGGCCATTGCTTACAGAGAAGGCGGCAGCTGGCTGTTTGGAGCAGATTTCGGTGTACTTCATTTTGATGATAAAGATGAAGGTACACCGGAGGGTAAGAACGGCTACCTGTTGGATATGCAGATGGTCTTTGATGATCCGGCGCTCTACGGGATCAGATTTACACTGGCAGGGAAAGCAGCAAAGGTATTTGACGGCTTTGCTGCTGAGATACTTTACCGCAAAGTGAATGATACGATAGGGGTATACCAGGGTGAATTGACGCTTCCTGACAAGATGAGGCATCTGGAACTGGGAGCATTTGCCCTTACACTTCCGGTCTTTTATGCGGAGATCTACACAAATGGAGATTTTAAGATAGATGTGGGATTTCCTAAGGACGGAGATTTTTCACGTTCGCTGTCTTTATATGCTGTTGTGCCGCCCGGAATTCCTCTTACCGGTTCAGCCGGCTTTTATTTCGGGAAGCTGTCAGCTGCCACTGCGGATATGGTGCCTGTTACAGATAAGGGGCTTTTTCAGCCTGTACTTATCTTTGGCCTTGGGATTAAAGCGGGGCTTGGCAAGAGTATTGATGCCGGTATACTGCAGGCGGGATTTGAACTGACTGTTTTTGGAATTCTGGAGGGTGTACTGGCCAAGTGGAACCCTTATCCGGAGTATGCCCCGGCTTCTGAAAGCTATTATTTTTATCTTTCAGGGACTGTAGGCATAGACGGCAGACTCTATGGAAGCGTTGATCTGGTTATTATAAAAGCGGATGTAGATGTATCTGTCAGCCTTTCGGTCCAGTTTATTTTTGAGACCTGCCGGAAGCTGATGCTGGCGGTAGCTGTATCTGTTTCAGTAAAAGCGGGGCTGACATTGAATCTGGGAATTTTTAAGATACATATCCATTTTAGCTTTTCTATGAAAATCAGAGAAGAGTTTACAATTGGGAAAGACACACGGGCCCCCTGGGATGCGGGGAATAATATAGCACTCGGAAAAGAGGAGAAACCGGATTATAGCTTTTGCTGGGGCCAGCTTGAAAGCTTGCCCGCAGAAGAGCGTGTACATCTCACAGCGTATCTTGCCGGGGCGCTTTCCGGAATCAGGAGCGATGATGCGGGGACAGGCTGGCAGCCGGTCTATGTCGCTATGCCGCTGATCCCCTCCATGGGGGAAGCTGATACCTGCAGGGAACAGTCTGTTAAAAAAGCCCTCAGCCAGACTGCAGATTCGGATTTTGAAACCCTTTCAAAGATGCTGCTGCGGTATCTCATTGCTGCCCTGCTCGACCTTGGAGAATCAGGGAAGACCATCACATGGCAGGAGATGGACGATCGGAGGATAGAAAAAGATATGCCTCAGTTTATCAAGGATCACATTGATGAACTGAACGATGATGCCATAGTTAAGTTTCTTTTAGGCCAGCTTTCAGTTGAATTTACAACGGCAGTGTCGGATGAACTTCACGGAGTACCATTTCCTGTACCTGATGGCCTGGTAATTTCCGATGGAGATATTTCCTATTCTTTCGGAGAATTTTCAAATGTGAGCGCTGCAAAACTGGATGATTTAAAGGTTTATTTTGACGCATTGGCAGTCCAGGTAGAAAAGGAGCAGAAAAAGAAAAAGAGGCTGCAGGATATGGACGGCATGAATGGGCCGGGAGAATCTATGAGCCATTGGGTGTTCGGGGACTATTTTAAACTGCTGGCAAAACAGCTGGGGCAGGCTATGCAGGACATATTTAAAGATGAACAGTGTGATACATTTACGGTAAGGGAGATGCTGGCGGCACTTCAGGCTAAGGGAGATTTTGAACAGCTGGCGGGCATGGTATCCAACTATCAGTTCCATGGACTTAGGATCCCCACTGAAGGAATTAACATAACAGGCAGTGCGCATAAAGTGCTGAAGCCGGAAGAAGGCCTGTATGCACTGACAGGACAGCAGATTGAACTTCCAGCTAAGGTGACGGAAGAGTATTTTGAACTGACGTTTTCGAAGCGGGAGAAGGCGGGTGAGGATTGGTATACTGTGAATGAAAAAGCCAGGACAATTGTCATAAATCCCGGTGATAAGGCACAGACAAATGTATTGTATGAAAGCGGTTCAGAAATCGATTTAACGCTTATCAGGCAGATGCAGTCACTAAATAAATTTGCTGTAGGCATAACTCCTCTGAAGCCTGTAAGCGCAGCGAGAATAGAGCCGGCAGAGTATAATATTGCCAATCCTGTGCCTTTTGGAGATGGTCAGATATACACCCTTCCCAAGGTATTGACAGAAATGATGCAGGAAGAAGGAAAAGTACTCCCCTCATTTGAATGGAAAACTGCAAAATCCCATATGGAGGAAGGAATAAGAAAAACTGCAGTTCAGAGAGTGCATCCGGGCCTGTTGGTGAAGGTAAAGGTAAAACCGCTGCCCCAGCCATGCGCATATGAAATTTATTGTGTAGAAGCCAGGGCGCCCAGACTTCTAAAGAGTCTGTACAGGCAGATAAAGGAGTCCAGACTGATGCCGCAGCTTATGATCCTCTATGGCAGTGACGGGGGATACTGGTGTGACAAAGGGGATGATTATACTGCCGGTATTATAAAATCCAACCTTTCCACAGTGACACATCCTGTTACGGGGATGAAGAACGCCTCAATGCCTGAAATTTTTGGGGGAATCGAGGATTTTGTACTCTGTCTCTGGGAAGCATTTGTGACAAACAGCGGCGGTTTTTATTTTTATTACGACCATGAGAGCAGAAAAGGGGAAGGGCTTCCAGGCGAGATTTTTTCAGACGACGGTGAGGCGGTACTGAATATCTTCTTTTCAGAACCGTGTGGCGGCCTGTCTGATTGCCACAACGTGGTCTTTGTGGAAGAAAGCATACAGGATGGCCAGTCCTTTATGGCGGCAGTTTCACCGCAGGCTGTCACTGCACACTGGCTGGAAACCACCACAATAAAGGAGATTTGCAGTTATTACCGGTCCTGTCTGACAAACTTTTCAGAGCATAATGGCAGCAGGAGATTTAGAGAAAAGGCAGATATACGGATAAGACATGGGCTGTACCAGTATGTGCCGGGATCATCGGAGGCAGAAGGACCGGGAGCAGGACTTCAGGATGTGGCGCTTTGGTTTGATACATCGGTGGAAGAAATAGACAGGGCAAATCTCCGGAGGGAAAAAGGGCAGCCGCTGTCAGCATATGAGGTAATTTGTCTGCCTGTTTTAAGGGCTAAAGCCGGTGGAAAGTTTGGATGTTCTGCGGAAGAGATAGGGGATTACTGCGGAATCTGCGCGGAGCAGGTACTGTGGGATAATTATGAACAGCCCGGACTGTATGACGGAGACACTGAGCTGGAAACGGGGCCGTTTATCTATCATCCAATGTCGTTTAACGGGGCAGCCACCATGCAGGGAATGAGAAAAAATGCTACAGAAGAACTTAAGGTAACTAATGGAGAGGACATAGAAAGCTTTTTGGAAAACAATTATACGATGCTCGGTTACCGTATATACAAAAATGCAGACTTTGACCAGAGCAATCAGGCCGTACCGGCAGGTCCTGTTGAAGAGGACGGCTTCTGGAATTATGAAGTATCTATTCCTTATGAAAAGTATAACAGCAGGATGGGCAGTATCCTTCAGGTGGAGTACGAGTGGATAGACATATTCGGGAATGCCGGGAGCCTTGAACAGCCTTCAGGAAGCAGGCAGCCTTTGGTGATTGGCTACACAGATGCACTGATATCACCGTGCAGATGGCCGTCTGTTGTTCTGGGATGGGAGGTTGTATCAGGAGAAATGAGGTTTCATATTTCCTTCGATGCTACACCTTATGAGGAGGAAGGAAAAGAAGAGAAGGCAGAGCAGGACTGCTTTATCTATGAGCAGGTATTAAAGCAGCTGACAGATGAAAATGGAATCACGCTGGCCACAGAGACCTCGCTGCTTGAGGAAGGCGCAGAACGTATTACCTGGACGCAGCAGCAGTGCGGGCATCTGTTAGCGTGGCTGTTTACAGGGGAAGATTCAGTTCTGGGATATATCCGTTCAAAGCTTCCAGAGCAGGGCGGACAGGAGAATGTAAACAGGCCGCAGGAATTTGTGGAATCATTTACAATTGACAGGGATATGCTTAACAGGAAAGATGCCTTCAGACTGGAAACAAGGTTCGTCATAGAACGTGACCAGAAGGTTACAGGGTATGGTTTATGGGGGGCGGAGGATATTCTTGCCCTCAGTGAAGAGCTGACAGTCTGGATGGATCCGCAGGCGGAAGCAAATGCAGGAGGGCGCGCAGAAACAGGACAGAGTATATTTATACGGAAGTTTGAGGATTCATTTAAGGACTGCATAGGATTTAAGCTGAAGCTGGCACTGGAGTCACAGGATGCCTGGTGGTGTGTCAGGATAGCAGACCGGCCTGGATTTGGATTATATCTGAAGGCAGAAGAGGAAGAAGTGCAGATATTTGCACCGAGGCCTGTACAGAACCGCCTCTGGAACTCAGGAGAGAGTGTGGAGATGATGATATATGAGACAGGAAAAGGAATATTGCCGGAGGTAAGGAAAAAGGCTGTTTTTGAGGACATAGACCTGGATGTATGGCTGGAAAAACTTTTCAAAGCGGTAGATGATATGTTTGAAGCAGACAATATCATTCCTGTAAGAATACTGGATGAGATAGAGGGAATGTCAAAATCTGAAAACAGCTATTATAAAAGGATGACAACGGTCAAAAAAGACCTGGCCAGCCTTGGACGCAGCTTTTTGGAAGGCGTGTATAAGGAAGGGCAGACAGACGGGATCGAGGAGGCCAGGGAGGCATTTTACCAGAGACTTCTGACAAAACTGGATAATTACTATACTACCCATGCTGTTCTTGCCTGGCATATCAGTACGGATGCACTGGGGCCGGTATCAGGTGAAAATGATTATCTGGATGATATCAGGCTGTCCCTGGAAGCCGGGGCTTCCTCTGTAGTAAGCTATATACCATCGAAAGCGGTCCTGAGGCAAAAGGGAAAGGGAATCCTGCCAGTCTGCGTACAGGCACCAGAACTGGTGACGCTGGAGGATGGAACCGTCATATCAAGCCTTGACGATAAGGTATCAGTAAAAGGACGCTGGATGGAACATGGAATACAGAATCTGCCGGATATGGAAGATTATGAGGATTCTTCCTGGCTTTCACTCAATGATATTGAAGACACCTGCCTGGTACAGTCTCTGGGTGAGGTCACGATACCATTTGTGCTTCGTAAATTTCCTGATCTGCCAAAGCTTAACAGACAGTTTGACGGGGAGAGCCCCAGCCTTATTAAAGAACTGGCAAAGTGGGAGTACAGGATGGAATATGAGCTCCCCTTCCATTTTCCGCAGGACGAAGTATCCTTCAGAGTCATCTTCAATCCAGTAAAAGACAGGCTGCTGCGTGCAGAAAAGGAAGGGCTGGCAATTAAACTGGCCCGGTTCCAGTACCTTTATGATGTCATTAAGAAGGATCTGGATGAATATCTGCCTGCTTTGTGCACAGATACTAAGCAGGAGGAGGCCCAAAATGCAAAAGCGGCGGTAGAAAGTTTTCTGCTGCTGGCCGGGGAAGCGGCATCTTCTGATACGGCAGCTTTGCGGGCTGCATACCGGATGCCGGGAAGCGAGGCCTATGTATATGTTTTAAAAGAGGGCAGTACTGCACTGACAGTGGACGGACAGGTATGGGAAAATGTATTTATAGCCGGCCTGTTCGGAGAGAAACCGGAAAACCTGGGAATGCCTGTGGCCTATGTCGCGGATGAGGAATACGAACCGGTGGCGTTGTCAGACAGTACTTTGGCAGATATGTCTGTATTGGACGTACAGGATATGAGAAATGGAGTTTACTACTGGTACAGGAGCAGACTGGACGGTTCTCCGCTGGCCGCTTCCAGGGCACAGCAGATAAAGGGAAGGCAGATTGGCCTGCCCTGCCTGAATATTCTGCGGTATCAGAGCGCTGTTTCAGAATTAGAACTCAGCAGAAATAAGGAGCTTGTAGAAGGAAAGGAAACAGCAGCCCCCTTTGTCTATACAACAGGAGCGGTATCCTTCAGTGATATTTTTTATGCGGCAAAAGATATTGAGGATGAGATAGATATCACAAATCTGGAAGCCTGGAATTCTGACATAGAGACAGGTGAAAAGGGAAAGGATTCAATTGCATCTTTCATGAAAGGATTTCTGAATATTCTGATGGACGGGGATCCTGGCCAGAAAGTAACTTTGCAGGCAGAATGCGTATATATGCGTAAAATGAGAGGAAGTACAGAAGAAATACAGCTTCCGGTATTCATGCAGCCATGTATGTCTTTTGAAGGTAAGGAAGATGGAGAGGAAACTTTGTTAAGGCAGATGGTCATTTGGGAGAAGGAGATAGATGAATGGTGTATAAGCCATTTAAACTATGACAAATTGGATGGTCCCTGGAATGATGAGAACAAAATAAGCCTGGATCTGACGGTATTTTCAGACCAGACAGAACAGCCTGTACCATTAATCAGACTGCGGAGGCTTATTATACCAGGCAGCAGAATTGCTTATAATTATTCAATATCCTCTGTCTTGTGAAGTTAAAATTATGCCCTCCACCTATAGCGGTGGGGGGATTTCTTGCTTATATTGTTGTATTTTTTGCTAAAAATGGTAAAATATAGATAACTGACCGGCTGTAGTATGGATGAAGCTGAACAGTTATGGATATTATGAGTAAATGTGTAAACTTAGAATTGCTGTCTTATGTGCAGGCATGATGGGAGGACAGAAGATGGAAGATTTAAAAAAACAGCTGTTGGGTATTATAAATGAGGTCATTGATGATGCAAGAAGGGGAGAGAGGCCAAAAGACTGGTCTTTTCTCCATCCCGATATCAAGTTTATGGAAGGATATAAAAATAGTAAGATCCAGGGAGAACAAAACGCAAAATCGCTGATCGAGCAGATGGCAGGCTGGGGAACAGCACAGGATATTCAAATACTTAGTTCTAAAATAATGCAGCTGCATACAGACTCCTGTATGCTGATCTGTATTATAGAAATTGAAAAAAAGTCTGCAAAACCTGAAGCTGTATATAGTATAGGAAAATATACGGTAAAATTTTCATTCCTGTGGAAACAGGTAGAGAATGTGTGGAAAATACTGTATATCCATATGTCACAGCCAGAAAAGGCAGACAATCCCATTTTATTAGATAATGCAGTAAAGATACCGGATGAGACAAGCAATGATCTGTGGCTGAATCCCAAAGAGCTGCTTTATGTGGAGGCAAAGAATGTCAGAAGTGAGCTGCATTTTAGGGAGCGGCTTGTCATGGCCCAGGAATCGCTTTCTGAGTGGGAAAAGAAGCTGCCGGATTACTTTCTGCGTATTCACAGAAGCTATCTGGTAAATACAGGATACATAACCAGGCTGGAGCGGTATTGTGTTCACTTGAGAGGAGGCGATGTGCTTCCTGTTCCTGCCAAGAAATATTCTCAAATACGACGACAGGTTTTAGATGGGGCCAAATAATTGCGTCACAAAATCCTAATAGATGCGTTTTAATTAATAGAAGAAGTTTTTATAACTACTTAATACCCGCTGTTTTGTGAGGCGGAAGCATCTTTAGGAGGAGTATATGAATCAGGTAGAGTACATGCTGCAGAAGAAGACTGAGATTTTTTTGAGCAGTTTATATATGCATGATATCGCAGCAGCCATACAAATGATGGATGAAAAGATTATTCTTGCAGGTCTTGAGGATAAAACATTCTGCTCAGGAGTCAATGAAGCGGAAGAATATCTGGAACGTTTTTTAGAAGGACATAAAGGCATTGTACGGGAGAAAGAGTATCAGTGTATTGACAGTGAACAGGATATAGGCTTTATTTCTCTTCACTATAATGTGGCAGGTGTGGAGAAGGGGGAGATATGCTGCAGGAGGGCCTCATTTTTTTGGAGCAGAAAAGATGAAGTCTGGAAGATCGTGCATGTACATTTGAATGATATTGATATGGGGGAAGAAAAGGTTCTTGTACACGGAAAACAAGGCTGCACATATCTGCTGCATATCCAGGAGATCATGTTCATTGAGGCAAGAAATATGAACAGTGAGATTCATTGCCGGACGCAGACTATAGTGGCAAATGAGCAGCTGGCTGCGTTCCGGATGCGCCTGCCCCGGTATTTTGTAAAAGTACACAGGAGTTATCTGGTGAACGTACATTATGTGGAGAAAGTAGAAAGGTATCAGATCAGGCTGCACAATGGGAGTTTGCTCCCCGTACCGGAGAAAAGGTATAAAGAGGTAAAAGAAAAAGTAAAGGAGTTAATTGAAGAATGGCCGGCTGAGGCCTCAAAACAGGGATCAGAGGAAGAAAATTAAACAGATAAAATCCCATGAAGTATGGAAATTTAATTCATTCCATAATACTCATGGGATTTTTAAGGTGCTTTTCTGTGCATTTAATGGTTCTAATTGATCATACTTAATTTAACATTATTTTTAAGCAAATAATTTCGCCGGATAAACACCTTTTTCAATGAGGTCTTTTATGGCAGCTGTTACAGAGGCCTTGTCTTCTTTATAAGTGACGCCGAACCATTTATCATTCGTTTCAAGCAGTGTCACCTGGGCACGGCCATTCTTTATCAGCTGGTCTGCTATGATTGGCAGCAGGTATTCCTTCTTCAGGTCATCAGCTGAGAGAGAACCCAGAAATTCAATAAAGCCCTCTTCCAGAACCGGGAAAAGATCAGGAGTGAATCCCCACATATTCATGGATACGTGGCTCTGAGGGTCAAGCGGGGCGGTTGTGCCGTCCGCATTCATTACAGCAGCTCCGTCTTCAGTTTTAATAATATCATGGGTTTCGTTTACATTCAGAAGATGGTTTTCGCTGTCAATTTCACATATGCCTCTTGTCACACTTCCATTATCACTTAAAGTGTTGCCTAATATAAAACCGGCCATGCAGAAATTAAATTTATCTTTGGAAGGCTGCATGCTGATCAGGTAATCGTGGATCTTTACAAAGGCCTCTTTTCCGTAATAATCGTCAGCATTGATAACTGCAAAAGGCTCTTTTACAATGTCCTGGCAGACGAGGATAGCCTGTCCTGTACCCCAGGGTTTGGTGCGATCCGCTGGTTTTGTAAAGCCATCAGGAAGGTTGTCAAGTTCCTGGTATGCGTAGGCAACGTCAGCAATTTTTTCTATACGGTTTCCAATAATCTCGCGGAAGTCTTTATCAAGGTCTTTTCGTATAATAAAGACAATTTTATTAAATCCTGCTTCCAGGGCATCGTGGATAGAATAATCCATGATGATTTCACCATTTGGGCCTACAGGCTCCAGTTGCTTGATTCCGCCGCCGAACCGGCTTCCTATGCCAGCAGCCATGATTACAAGTGTCGTGTTTTTCATAATAATTTCTCCTTCAAACGTAATTAGTGTAAATAGTATAGCATATTTCTATGCGGAATTACAATTGCGAAAATAAAAAGAGTGTGGTATAGTGAAAACATTAGTTAAAACTGGGAATATATAAAATAAATATAGCTAGAAAGGATAGTATCGATATGCCAAAATTGTCCATAGTTTTGCCTGCATATAATGAAGAGCAGATGATTGATAAGACAGCGGGTGTACTCAGCGGGCTTATGGAAAAAGAAAAAATTGACTATGAGCTGGTCTTTGTGGATGACGGATCAAAAGACCTGACATGGAATAAAATAGAGAAAATTTGTAATCAAAATAAAAGAATAACAGGAGTACATTTTTCAAGAAATTTCGGCAAAGAATCAGCTATTTTTGCGGGACTGGCTAATGCTGCCGGAGATTGCTGCGTAGTAATGGACTGTGATCTGCAGCATCCTCCGGAAACAGTAGTGGAGATGTACAGATTCTGGGAGCAGGGATACGAAGTTGTTGAGGGGGTTAAAAAAAGCAGAGGAAAGGAAAGTGTGCTTCACAAAGCCAGCGCAGGACTGTTTTATAAAATGATGTCTAAAGCTGTTAAACTGGACATGTCCAGAGCGTCAGACTTTAAGCTGATGGACAGGAAAGCGGTAGAAGCACTGCTTGCTATGCCGGAACGAAACGCTTTTTTCAGAGCGCTTTCCTCTTGGGTGGGATATAGAACAACCTCGGTTGAATTTGATGTCAGGGAAAGAGAAGCAGGAGAATCAAAATGGTCAACCTGGTCTCTTGTTAAATATGCGATTACAAATATCGTTGCATTTTCCACAATGCCGATGCAGCTTGTGACGATTGCCGGAGGTTTAGTTTTTTTGGTGGGCTTAATATTGGGAGTCCAGACCTTGATAAAATACTTCAGCGGACACGCAGTAGAAGGCTTTACAACTGTCATTCTCCTCGTACTCATCATAGGCAGCATCATCATGTTCAGCCTTGGAATAATAGGTTATTATATCTCTAAAATCTATGAGGAAGTAAAAGGGAGGCCCCGGTATCTCATATCGCGCACGATCCGGGGAACAGACCATGAAATCCAGGAAATAAAAAAATAAATTTATTCTTGATATTTTTGTCGAAAAAGGTTATAATACTAAAAGAGAACCGCAGATGCCAGCGTATTTTACTAAAGATAAAACAATCCGCAAGGATTGGAAGTGAGCTGACATTTGTGGTTCTCTTTTTTATGTTCAAATTCAATGTTTAACGGACATTCACCAATGCCGTGCTTCTTCATACAATAGTAGATGAAAAGTATTTATGTATGAAGCGGAGGAGTTTTATGAAAAAGCTTACAGCATACGGCCTGATAGCAGTGTTAGGGGCCGCAGGCATACTGGGCGGATGTAAAAAAAGTTCTGATTTGGAAAAGGTAACTTTAAATGAGGTGGCACATTCTATATTTTATGCGCCGCAGTACGTAGCTATTGAAGAAGGGTATTTTAAGGAGGAAGGAATCGACCTGACTCTGGTAACTGGATTTGGAGCGGATAAGACCATGTCGGCAGTGGTATCCGGCGAAGCAGATATCGGATTCATGGGCAGTGAAGCTTCTATCTATGCCTACAATGAAGGGGCGGCTGATTTTGCCGTCAATTTTGCCCAGCTAACTCAGCGGGCAGGAAATTTCCTGGTGGCCAGGGAAGTGATGCCCGGTTTTAAGTGGGAGGATCTGAAGGGGAAGGATGTACTGGGAGGCAGGAAGGGCGGTATGCCCGAAATGGTATTTGAGTATATCTTAAAGCAGAATGGTATTGATCCGGCAGCAGATTTGAATATTAACCAGAGTATTGATTTTGGATCAACAGCTGCAGCTTTTTCAGGAGGCCAGGGAGAATTTACTGTTGAGTTTGAACCTGGTGCGACAACCCTTGAAAAAGAGGGAAGCGGTTATGTGGTGGCATCTCTTGGTGTGGATTCGGGATATGTTCCCTACACGGCATATTGTACAAAAACCAGTTTTATGGAGAAGCATCCTGAAGTTGTCCAGGGATTTACAAATGCACTTCAGAAGGGTATGGACTATGTAAATACACATACTCCGGAAGAGATAGCAAAAGTGATCGAACCGCAGTTTAAGGAGACGGACCTGGAGACGATCACGACTATAGTAAAACGTTATTATGATCAGAATACCTGGAAAGAAAATCTGGTATTTGAAGAGGAAAGTTTCAATCTGCTTCAGGATATCCTGGAGGATGCAGGTGAATTGAGCCAGCGCGCCCCTTATGATAAACTGGTGAACACAGAGTATGCCGTCAAAGCTGCCAAGTAGGATGCCTGTAAAGCAGGATACGGCTTTGAAAGTGTATTCTATAGCTGAAAGATCGTTTGCTCCAGGCAGATGACAGAGCCGGGAAATATGCTATAGATATAAAAGAGGCACTGCCTGTATCTAAAATGATACAAGGCAATGCCTCTTTGTTTCCGCGGACAAAGAACCAGGATCAGGCAAGCCTGACCTGGGCGGCTGCCGCGAGGGTCAAAAACCATCAAAGTTCAGAAGGCTGAACTTTGACCATATACCCTTCATTTTAAATATACATCAGGCAGTATCATTTCGATTCAGCTTCTCTCTTTTTTTCCAGCTGTTTCAGGTGCCTTCTCAAAATCAGGTTCACATACTGAGAAACAGACCTGTCGTCTTTTTCAGCCAGCTCCTTGATTTCATCAATAACGGTATAATCCAAAGTTATGCTTAATTTACGCTTAAGTGTTTTCATCCCTGGTGTCATGTTTTAAAATTTCCCTCTGAATAAATGGAGTATTAGTAAATGTTCAGTGCAGGACTGTGGATTTGCTGCATAGTCCGTGCAAAAACAATGAACAGTTACGAGTATTAATAATTTTCAGCTTTAACCTGGAAATAGGCCTTTGGATGACTGCAGACAGGACATACTTCAGGAGCTTCATAACCATAGTGGATATGACCGCAGTTAGAGCACTGCCATGCAACCTGTCCGTCTTTAATAAATACTTTGCCGCTCTCGAGATTCTCTAAAAGCTTCAAATATCTTTCTTCATGGGTTTTTTCAATATCAGCAACCTTTTCAAATAAGTATGCGATTTTGTCAAAGCCTTCTTCCTTTGCCACCTTTGCAAAACCTGCGTACATATCTGTCCATTCATAATTTTCACCGGCGGCCGCGTCCTTTAAATTAGAAGCGGTATCTTTGATTCCGTCATGCAAAAGCTTGAACCACATTTTGGCATGCTCTTTTTCATTATCTGCTGTCTCCTGAAAGAGATTTGCTATCTGTACATAACCGTCCTTTTTTGCCTGGCTGGCATAATATGTATATTTGTTTCTCGCCTGGCTTTCACCAGAAAATGCTGTTAATAAGTTCGCCTCTGTTTTGCTGCCCTTTAATTCCATAGAAAATCCTCCTTTTGATAAAATAGTAATTATTACTGTTTTTATAGTACCATAACTTCCCAAGAATGTCAATAATTATTTCGGCCATAATATAGGTAATGGCATATGAAGGTTACTGGTCACGGAGTGAACAGTAACATATGAAGGAGAGACATTATGGGTGATATTTCAGATAAAAATTTTAAACCATTTATAGCAGCTGAAAAAACAGTTCCTGAATTTACCGGGACTTCAATACTGCTGGGTATTATATTGGCAATAACATTTGGAGGAGCAAATGCATATCTGGGGCTCAGGGTGGGGATGACGGTGTCTGCCTCGATCCCGGCAGCAGTAGTTTCTATGGGAGTTATCAGGGTCATTTTGAAAAAAGACTCAGTCCTGGAAAATAACATGGTCCAGACAATTGGTTCTGCCGGGGAATCTGTCGCTGCAGGTGCAATATTCACGCTTCCGGCACTTTTTCTGTGGGCCAGAGAATGGGGGACGGAGGCTGCATCTGTCACAGAGATAGCCCTGATAGCATTTATAGGAGGAGCCCTGGGAGTTTTATTTATGGTTCCTCTGAGAAAAGCGCTTATTGTAAAGGAACACGGCGTTCTGCCATATCCTGAGGGAACTGCATGTGCGGAGGTGATCCTGGCAGGTGAGCGGGGAGGCTCCAGGGCTTCGGCGGTATTTGCTGGTCTGGGAATCTCTGCAGTATATAAATTTATTGCAGACGGACTGAAGCTGTTTCCCAGTGAAGTCCATTATGAGATACCAATATACAAAGGTGCAGGCATCGGAGCAGATGTACTCCCTGCGCTTCTCGGAGTGGGATATATCTGCGGCCCGAGAATTTCTGCATATCTTCTGGCAGGGGGCATTACAGCGTGGTTTGTGATGATGCCTCTCATTGTACTGTTTGGCTCAGGGACGATCCTGTTTCCGGCACATGTGTCTGTAGGCAGTATTTATGCAGAGCATGGCTCGTTTGGAGTATGGAGCAATTATATTAAATATATAGGGGCGGGAGCAGTAGCCTGTGGAGGAATATTAAGCCTTGTAAAATCCCTTCCGCTTATAGCACGCATTTTCCTGGAGGCTGTGAAGGGATTTGGAAAGGGCGGGGAAGGCGGCAGCAGGACAGAACAGGATCTGCCAATGCCTGTCATAGCAGTCTGTGTACTTCTGCTGGCTGCGGCCATCTGGCTTCTTCCAGCTGTGCCGGTGAATCTTTTTGGAGCCCTCATGATCGTAGTCTTTGGTTTCTTTTTTGCAGCAGTTTCCTCCCGCATGGTGGGCCTCATAGGCAGCAGCAATAATCCGGTGTCGGGCATGGCTATAGCAACCCTGCTGATAGCGTCTGTGGCCTTAAAAGCGGCGGGACAGGGGGGAAGGGCCGGCATGACGGCAGCTATTGCAATCGGCTCCGTTATCTGTATCATTGCAGCAATAGCAGGCGATACCTCCCAGGATCTCAAGTCAGGATATATCCTGGGAGCGACTCCGAAAAAGCAGCAGATAGGAGAGATCATAGGTGTACTGGCTTCGGCAGTGGCAATCGGAGGAATACTCTATCTGCTTGATGCAGCCTGGGGGTATGGGTCGCCGGAGCTGTCAGCGCCGCAGGCAACACTGATGAAAATGGTCGTGGAGGGAGTGATGGACGGAAATCTGCCCTGGAATCTGGTCTTTATCGGCGTGTTTACTGCGTTGGCGGCAGAAGTGCTGGGAGTGCCGGTGCTTCCGTTTGCCGTAGGCCTTTACCTGCCTATCCACCTCAGTATACCTATGATGGCAGGGGGTCTTGTGAGATATGCCATTGAGAGGAAAAAGAATATAAGTGATGATAAGAAGAAAGAGTCAGTCGACGGAGGAGTGCTGTACAGTTCAGGGCTGATAGCTGGAGAGGGGCTTGTCGGCATACTGCTGGCAGTGCTTGCGATTATCCCGAGTAAAATTGGCGGGGCTGAGAATGTGGGTGCGCTGCTGTCCTCCTTTACAGAGGGGCTGATGTCAGAAGAGGCGGCAAAGCTTGTGGGAATAGCGGCGTTTGCATTGCTGGTTTTCAGTCTTCTGAAGTTCTCGCTCTGGAAAAAGCAAAAGACAGAGGCTGTGGATAATAAATGAGACTAAAAATGGAGTATATGAGGTATGTGAAATGAAAAAAGAAGAAAATAATTATCTGGATTATATACCGGTTCCGGACCCTGGATTTGAATGGGATCTGGATGAAAAAGGTATAGTGACAGTGCACATGGTGAACAGAGGGTTCTATAACTGGATAGCGCAAAAGCTGTTTAAAAGGCCTGGCATAAGCCATATCAGACTGGATGAGACAGGCAGCTTTGCATGGAAGCAGATGGATGGAAAACGAAGTATCTATGAGATTGCCCTTCTCATGGAAAAGCATTTTTCAGGAGCGGAGGGCCCCGGATACAGAAGACTTGCTGAGTATTTCAGAATCCTCTACAGAAATCATTTTATAGGGTATGTAAGGGCTTCAGAGAATCAGCATCTTGGATAAATATTGTTAAGTTTGTTTGCTTGTTGTGGCTTTTTGTGGGTTGCAAAATTTAGCGATTCAACGTATAATAACACATTATACGTGTAAGAAAATGTATACACCTCCGTGCATCCCATAATTTAATCCTACGGATGGGCGTGCTCCGCACGACAAGGTATATCATTATAAATTTGGAAAGAAGGGCAGATACAGATGCAATATGTATTAGATTCTCATACACATACCATAGCAAGCGGACATGCATACAGCACAGTCCATGAGATGGCCGGGGCTGCTGCCGATAAGGGGCTGAAGCTGCTTGGGATCACGGAACATTCTATGGCTATGCCCGGAACCTGCATGGAATATTATTTTATGAACCTGCGCATCATGCCAAGAGAGATCTATGGTGTGGAGGTCATGTTCGGCACAGAGGTAAATGTCATGGATTTTGACGGGAAGCTGGATATGGACGAATACCTTCTGAAGCAGATGGATGTGGTCATCGCAAGCCTCCACACACCCTGTATCAGGCCCGGAACAGCTCAGGAGAATACACGTGCGCTTGTAAAAGCCATGCAGAACCAGTATGTAGATATAATAGGGCATCCTGATGACAGCAGGTATCCCCTCCACTATGAGGAGCTTGTAAAAGCGGCAGGAGAGAACCATGTGCTGCTTGAACTCAATAATAATTCGCTGCATCCCCTGGGAGCCAGGACGAATCCCATACCAAATGATGTGGAGCTGCTCGATCTGTGCATGAAGTATGAAGTCCCGGTTATTCTGGGCAGTGATGCCCATACTCAGGAGGATGTGGGAAATCACTGCTTTCTGGATCCGCTGCTGGAGTGTATGGGCTTTCCTCAGGAGCTGATAGTTAATCGTTCTGTAGAAGAGTACAAAAAGTACATAAACAGATACAGGAAGCGCAGCCAGTAAGTAACTAATTATGTTCTTTACAGTGAAGTTTTAATGTGCTAAAATAACAGGGTAAAAGCAGTTGCTCCACAGGAGACAGCTGCAAATAATACAGATAAGATTATGTAAAGGGGCAGCCTTATGAGTAAAAATATCAGGACAGAGGCCGTGGATCATTTATTTGAGGCCATCTTAAATTTAAAGAATAAAGAAGAGTGTTATCAATTTTTTGAGGATGTATGTACTGTAAATGAGTTACTGTCATTTGCGCAGCGTTTTGAAGTGGCAAAAATGCTGCGTGAGAAGAAAACATATTTGGAGATAGCAGAGAAGACAGGGGCGTCAACAGCGACGATAAGCCGTGTGAACCGTTCTCTTAATTATGGTAATGATGGATATGATATGGTTTTTGACAGGATGGATAAATAGAATTAAAACAGCAGAGTGCCGGATAAACACACTCTGCTGTTTTTTATTCCATATCTTTTTTATTCTCAGGCCCATCGTCGGAAAGTCCGTCAATCAATTTTTCAATTAGCTGCTTTTTGATATATACATCAAAACTGAGCAGGCAGATAAATGAAAAAAACTGCAGTGAATCTTTTTCTTCCGGCGGAGCGTCAGAAAAAGTAGTCAGAGAAGTATTGTATTTGGCAGCGATATCCTTCTGTATTTTTTCCACCTGGAGCTTTTCCAGGCTGAATACCTCATTATAAAGAGCCTCCATGTCCAACTGGCCTTTTGACTGGAAATAGTGTTCAGTGACAGGATTTAGCAGGGCCTGTATGTCATTGAACGAAAGTATTCCTTTGAAATAATAAATAAAGATCAAAACAAGAAGGTGCTCCTTGGAATACTTCTTTTTCAGCGGCGGAGGAAGCAGATTATTTTTTGCATAATTATTTATCATTGTTTTTGTCAGGATCTTATCTTCAGAATGGCGTTTTGACGCAGCCAGATGGGCGTCCATGAAAGTAGTTACCTGATCCATATATAAATCAATGCCAGGGATATCGGAAGGCTTGATATAGTCAATCCTGGAAAGACTGCTCATAATACTGCCCAACATATCTTTTGTATCTATTGTCATTTTAGTCACCTCCATTACATTATATAGTTTTTAATACTAGATGACAAGCCCTTTTTGCTTCCAAATGTAAATTTGATGTCAGGTGTGTTACTGTTCACACGCCACCATCCCGCGAGGTGTTTTCGTGCATATTTGCACGAAAATCCCGAGGGTTGCAGCGCGAAACGGCGGTTTTTGCCGTTTCTGTGCATCGCGGAGCGTGTTACTGGTCACGGAGTGAACAGTAACTCAGGTGTTTTCATATGCATTTATTGATGACAGAACAGGCATTTTGTTATATAATGTAGAGTGGCCGGGCAGATAAGAGCTGTCCGGCCGCAAATATAAAGTCAGGTGGTAAAAAAATGAGTGTTTATGATACATTAAATGACATGCAGCGGGATGCTGTTTTCCATACTGATGGCCCTCTGCTGCTGCTGGCGGGGGCAGGTTCAGGCAAGACAAGGGTGCTGACCCACAGGATAGCGTATCTGATTGAGGAGAAAGGGATCAACCCCTGGAATATTATGGCCATCACCTTTACGAATAAAGCGGCTCAGGAAATGAGGGAGAGGGTTGACAGACTGGTCGGTTTCGGATCTGAGAGTATTTGGGGGTCTACCTTTCATTCCACATGCGTGCGCATTTTGAGAAGGCATATTGAAAGGCTGGGCTTTGGAACAAATTTTACGATCTACGACAGTGATGACCAGAAGACAGTGATGAAAGATGTCTGCAAACGTCTGGAAATTGATACGAAAGTATACAAGGAAAAGATGATCCTTGGAGCAATATCATCAGCGAAAGATGAAATGATATCTCCTGAGGAGTACAGGCTGAATGCAGGCGGGGATTATGGGAAGCAGAAGATAGCACAGGCATATGAGGAATACCAGAAACAGCTGCAAAACAGCAATGCGCTGGATTTTGATGATCTTCTTGTAAAGACAGTTGAACTGTTCCGCATCTGTCCTGATGTTCTGGATTATTATCAGGAACGCTTTAAGTACATTATGGTAGATGAGTATCAGGATACAAATACAGTCCAATTTCTGCTGGTGAGCCTTCTGGCCTCAAAATACCAGAATCTGTGTGTGGTCGGGGATGATGACCAGTCCATTTATAAGTTCAGAGGGGCTAATATTGGAAATATTCTGAATTTTGAAAAGGTGTTCCCGAATGCGCGGACCATCAAGCTGGAACAGAATTACCGTTCTACTAAGAATATCTTGAATGCAGCCAATGATGTGATCAGGAATAATATGGAGCGTAAGGAAAAGCGCCTGTGGACAGATAATGACGAAGGGGATATGCTGGAATGCAGGCAGTTTATGACTGCTTATGAGGAAGCGGAATATATAGCAGGTGATATTTCCCGGCTTGTCAGGGAAGGGGAGTTCCACTATAACGACTGTGCCGTACTTTACAGGACAAATGCCCAGTCACGTATGTTTGAAGAAAAATTCCTGATGGCGAATATCCCATATAAGATAATAGGCGGAATAAATTTCTATGCCAGGAAGGAAGTAAAAGACCTTCTGTCATATTTAAAGACTGTGGATAATGCCAAAGATGATCTGGCTGTGCGCAGGATCATCAATGTCCCCAAACGGGGGATAGGAGCCACGACTCTTGGAAGAGTGCAGGATTATGCTGTGGAGCGGGGCATCAGCTTTTATGACGCTTTAAAGGAAGCGGACAAGATACCTTCCATCGGCAGAAGTTCTGTCAAACTGGCGCCCTTTGTGACATTCATTCAGACGCTGCGCAGCCAGCAGGAGTTTTTATCTGTGCATGAGCTTCTGGGGGAGATCATTGAACAGACTGGCTATGTTAAAGAGCTGGAGGCTGAGGATACGGATGAGGCTAAGGCACGCATTGAAAACATTGATGAATTGATCACTAAGGTGGTATCATATGAGGAAAGCGCAGAGACACCGACCTTGAGCGGTTTTCTGGAAGAGGTGGCGCTTGTTGCGGATATTGACAGCCTTGATGAGGAGAGTGACTATGTTGTGCTTATGACACTCCACAGCGCCAAAGGGCTGGAATTTGCAAATGTGTATATGGCGGGAATGGAGGATGGAATTTTCCCAAGCTATATGACCACAAGTTCGGATGATCCGTCAGATCTGGAAGAGGAGAGACGTCTCTGTTACGTGGGGATAACAAGAGCCATGAAGCGCCTTACACTGACCAGCGCCAGACAGAGGATGATCAGGGGAGAGACCCAGTTTAACAGGGTATCCAGATTTGTGCATGAGATACCGGAAGGACTGGTGGCCGCCACAAATGAGATCCTGCCCAGGATAAAGGAGATGCCGCGCCAAAATGCTTTTGCCCAGGCTAAAAATGCTTTTCTGTCCAGGCCCTTTGAAAATAAGGCGCCGGAACCGAAGAAGGGCGAGGGGCTTGAGTATGAGGTGGGAGATACCGTGCAGCATATAAAGTTTGGAGTCGGGATAGTTGAAAAGATTGCAGACGGCGGAAGAGACTATGAAGTGACAGTTAACTTTGATAAAGCGGGTGTGAAGAAAATGTTTGCTTCTTTTGCTAAGCTGAAGAAGGTCTGAATACTGGTAAACGCATATGCAGCATGTTCACTTGGCTCGCTGCCCGCGGGAATAAACGATAGGAGGAAAGGAAGATGAAAGAATTTAAAGAATGGCTCTCAGATAACCTCAGGTATTTTATGCTGGGGCTGGCAGTTATCATTTTGCTGGTGCTGATTTTCCTTGGTTTCCGGCTGATCAAAAATATTACTTCTGAGCCGGCGGCAAAGACCGGCAGGGAGACGGAAACTTCCAAAGAGACAGAAAGCGAAACACAGCAGGAAACAAAGACAGAGAAGAATACTGAAAAAGAGACAGAATCTGAGAAAGAACAACCGACCCCGGACAGCAGGCAGACTTCTGAGACAGAGCCGGCGGAAACAGAAGAGGTTCAGACACAGGCTCCTGTGACAGAGGCACCCCAGACAGAAGTTGCCCAGACAGAGGCGCCGCAGACAGAAGCACCTCAGACGGATCCTCCTCAGACAGAGGCCGATATTCCGCCGGAACCAGTATATATTACAACCAACGGAGCTGTCTACATCCGTGAGGCACCCAGCTATGAAGGAGAGATACTCGGCGTGCTGGAGGCAGGCCAGACAGTTGAATTTCTAGAAGATGCACAGGGGTGGTACAAAGTGAATGCAGACGGTCTCATAGGTTATGTAGGGGCCAGATTCTTCTATTAAGGAAAGGAAACACGATAATGGTATTTAGTTCCAGTATATTTCTGTGGCTTTTTTTACCAGTTGTATTAGTGCTCTATTATCTGGCCCAGGAAAGATGGCGGAATGTTCTACTATTGGCAGCCAGCCTTTTCTTTTATGCATGGGGAGAACCTGTTTATATATTGCTGATGGTAGTTTCTATCCTGATCAATTATATGTTTGGCTGTATCATGGAGCGGACAGAGGGGGGGACTAAAAAGAAATTTTGGCTGATAACAGCAGTTGTCCTTAACCTGGGCATGCTTGGAGTATTTAAATATGCCGGTTTTGCCGTGGAATCAATTAATAGTATAGCAGGTACTGAAGTATTGCCCCATGTTGAGATCGCTTTGCCTATCGGCATCTCATTCTACACCTTCCAGGCGCTTTCCTATGTGATTGATGTGTACAGGAGGGAAGTAAAGGGACAAAAGAATCTTATATCCCTGGCGCTGTACATATCATTTTTTCCGCAGCTCATTGCCGGGCCTATTGTAAAATACCACGATATAAATGAACAGCTTGGCAGCAGGCAGTGTACCGCTGAGAAATTTTATAAGGGAGTACAGCGGTTTATTTGGGGCCTTGGCAAGAAAATGATTTTTGCGAATACTCTGGCGGGTGCTGCTGATATGATATTTGGCCTTACAACAGCGGAGTTGGGGTTCGGGACTGCCTGGGCCGGGATAATCTGTTACAGCCTGCAGATTTATTATGATTTTTCAGGATACTCGGATATGGCAATAGGGTTAGGAAAGATGTTTGGATTTGAATTTAAAGAAAACTTTAACTATCCTTACGTTTCGAAATCTATCAGAGAATTCTGGCGCAGATGGCATATTTCACTTTCTACATGGTTTAAAGAATACTTATATATTCCGCTTGGCGGCAGCAGAAAGGGCAATGGGCGGACATACATAAACCTGTTTATTGTGTTTTTCTGTACAGGCCTTTGGCATGGCGCCAGCTGGAATTTTGTAATATGGGGAATGTTCCATGGAGTGCTTCTTGTGATTGAAAGGCTGTTTTTGGGAAGGCTGCTGGATAAGAATCCTGTAAAAATTGTGAACCATATTTATGTAATTTTGATGGTTATTGTGGGATGGGTATTTTTCAGGGCAGAAGACTTGTCATATGCTTTGGGCTACCTGCAGGCGATGGTCTCATTTGGAAAGGAAACCTTTTTAGGAGCAGGGGTATTTGTAACGCCGTATATTCTGACTTGTATAGCAGGCGCAGTATTAATGTCCGGAGTACTAAGGGGCAGGATTGAGAGATTTGTCAGGGCGCATATCAACCAGAAGGTTATAGATGTGTCAGAGGTTATCCTGTGTGTATTTATATTGGGGACGGCTGCTGTAATGCTGGGAAGCGGAGCTTATAATCCGTTCATTTATTTCAGATTCTAGGAGGGGCTATGAAACAAAAAATAATAACAGGTATTTTTCTGTGTTTCATATTTAGTTACCTGATCCTGGACCCTGTTTCCAGAAGTGTAAAGGTTGAAAATACTGAAAACAGAAATCTGGCTGTAAGGCCGGAACTGAGCATTGATACATATTCTGATTATGCCGGTGAATTTGAAGCATATTATGATGATTATATCCCATTTAGAAAGTGGCTTAAAAAGATAGAAGCAGTAACGAAAAAAGAGATTTTCCACACGACATCTAATCCGGCCGTTATTCTCGGAAAGGAAGGATGGCTGTTCTACAATTCCAAAGAAGCGGATAAGGATACAGATTCACTGAAGGATTATTCCGGTGAACTATACACCCGGGAACAATTAGGTAAAATTGTAGAGGAAGTTGAAAAGGCCTATGATTATTGTAAAGAGCGGGATATGGATTTTGTTTTTTTGATAGGGCCAAACAAAGAAAGTGTATATAATGAGTACATGCCTGATGCGTACAGGCCGTTATCAGATTATACCAGGACTGTGCAGGCGGTGGATTATATCCTTGAAAATACAGAGATTCCCTGCATCTATCCGCGTGAGGAATTAAAAAGTTATAAAGAAAAGTATCCGCTCTATTATAAGACAGACACCCACTGGAATGCTCTTGGAGGATACGTGGCAGCAATGGAGATATCTGAAAAGTTTAGGCTGGGTCTTCCTGATATTTCGGAAATTTCTTACAGTTCTAAGGTCTGGACTGGTGACCTGCTGAATCTTCTTGGCACAGGGGTAATGATGGACGACAGTATATATTTTATGGATAACAAATATAAAGTCAAACAAACGGATTATGATCAGGAGAGACTGTTGGCACACTATGAGACAGAAGCTCCGGGAGGGAAAAATGTGCTTGTCCTGGGGGACTCTTTTTCAGATGCTCTTGTGCAGCCGCTGGGGCAGTGCTTCAGCCGGATGACTTTTTTAAGGTCCAGATATTATGAATGGGCAGATGTAGAAGATTATGATCTTGTAGTTTATGAGCTTGTAGAAAGGAGCATATCCCTTCTGGCACGATAAAAGATTAAGTGTTGAAGTATAAGAAATTGTCTGTTATAATAAATGAAAATTTATAAAAAAGAAAAGATTCTGGAGGAAAATAATGAGAACTTATCTGGTAACCGGGGGTGCAGGCTTCATCGGTTCTAATTATATTCATTACATGTTTAAAAAATATGGAAATGAGATCAGGATAATAAATGTGGACTGCCTGACATATGCAGGGAATCTGGAGAATCTGAAGGATATTGAAGACAGGGAGAATTATGCTTTTGTTAAGGCTGATATCTGTGATTCAGCTGCCATTATGAAGCTTTTTGAAGAAAATGAAATTGACAGGGTAGTGCATTTTGCAGCAGAGAGCCATGTGGACCGGAGTATTAAGAATCCTGATGTTTTTGTGAAAACGAATGTACTCGGAACCCTTGTTATGTTGAATGCAGCCAAAGCTGCATGGGAACTGCCGGACGGCACATATAAGGAAGATAAGAAGTTTTTGCACGTATCTACAGATGAGGTTTATGGATCTTTGGAGGAAGACGGCGGCTATTTTTATGAGACAACCCCGTATGCACCCCACAGCCCTTATTCTGCAAGCAAGGCATCCTCTGATATGCTGGTCAGATCATATATGGACACATATAAGTTTCCAGCTAATATTACAAACTGCAGCAATAATTACGGACCGTACCAGTTCCCGGAGAAGCTGATTCCGCTCATTATCAATAATGCGCTGCACGGAAAGCCACTTCCTGTCTACGGTGATGGCAAAAATGTGCGTGACTGGCTCTATGTGGAAGACCATGCAAAGGGCATTGATATGGTGCAGGAAAAGGGACGTCTGTTTGAGACTTACAATATCGGCGGGCATAATGAGAAGCAGAATATTGAGATCATCCATATTATACTTGATACTCTGCAGGAAATGCTTCCTGAAGGCGACCCGAGAAAAGAGCTTGTAAGTGAGAAGCTCATTACTTATGTGGCTGACAGGAAGGGACATGACAGAAGATATGCCATAGCTCCTGATAAGATCAAGGCAGAGGTAGGCTGGTATCCTGAGACAAAATTTGAGGATGGTATCCGTCTCACGATCCAGTGGTTTTTTGAGCATGAGGACTGGATGGAGCATGTGACAAGCGGAGATTATCAGAAATATTATAAGGATATGTATCAATAAGGCAGACAGCAGTGCCGTCTTGGCACTGCTATTTTGTCTTGTTATTTAAAAAATATAAATTATCAGGAGGTTAATTGATTATGAAGGGAATTATTTTAGCGGGAGGTTCAGGAACAAGGCTTTATCCGCTTACTAAATCAATCTCAAAACAGATCATGCCCGTATATGACAAGCCGATGATCTATTATCCTCTGTCTATCCTTATGCTGGCTGGCATCAGGGATATACTGATTATATCTACACCCAGGGACCTGCCTGTCTTTAAGGACCTTTTCGGGACAGGGGAACAGCTGGGGCTGAATATGTCATACGCTGTGCAGGAGCAGCCCAGGGGACTGGCGGATGCGTTTATTGTCGGGGAAGAATTTATTGGAGACGACAGTGTGGCGCTTATTTTGGGGGATAATATCTTCTATGGACAGAGCTTTTCGAAAATACTGAAAAAAGTTGCATCCAGGGAGAGCGGAGCTACTATTTTCGGCTACTATGTAAGAGATCCGAGAGAGTATGGGGTTGTGGAGTTTGATGAGGAAGGCAATGCACTCTCCATTGAGGAGAAGCCTGAGCAGCCTAAATCTAATTATGCTGTTCCCGGCCTCTATTTTTACGACAATGATGTAATTGAGATTGCTAAAAATGTAAAGCCCTCCGCAAGAGGAGAGATCGAGATCACAAGTGTTAACAATGAGTATCTGCGCCGTGGTACTCTGAAGGTAGAGACGCTGGGGCGCGGTTTCGCATGGCTGGATACAGGCAACCACGACGCCCTGCTGGATGCGGCTGACTTTGTGGCAGCATTCCAGAAACGCCAGGGACTCTATATTTCCTGCATTGAAGAGATCGCATACAGGCAGGGATTTATAAATAAAGAACAGCTTATGGAGCTGGCTCAGCCTCTGCTGAAGACAGAATATGGAAAGTATCTTGTGGAAGTTGCGGAAGGGCTTTAAATATTACACAAAATAATTATGAAGAGGTTATAAACATGGGAAAGATTACAGTAGAAACATGTGAAATAGAGGGACTGAAAGTTATCACACCTCAAGTTTTCGGGGATGAACGCGGCTATTTTATGGAAACATATAATTATAACGATTATAAAGAGGCGGGGATCGATATGGAGTTTGTGCAGGATAACCAGTCAGCCTCTAAATATGGTGTCCTGAGGGGACTTCATTTCCAGATCAATTATCCTCAGGATAAGCTTGTTAGAGTCGTTTCCGGTGAAGTCTTCGATGTTGCCGTGGACCTGAGGGAGGGCTCTGCCACATACGGAAAGTGGTATGGGGTTGTGCTGTCTGCTGAAAATAAGAAGCAGTTCTTCATTCCGAAGAATTTTGCGCATGGGTTCCTTGTGTTGTCAGAAAATGCAGAATTTGCATATAAGTGTACGGATTTCTATCATCCCAATGATGAAGGCGGACTTGCCTGGAATGATGCTGAAATCGGTGTTCAGTGGCCGATAAAGGAAGGCATGGAGCTGATCATTTCTGACAAGGATCAGAAGTGGGGAAGCTTTGCGGAATATAATAGCGGTAAATAATTGTGGGGGCAAACGATTATGAATCCCGGACAGAAAAGGATAATTTTTTATGAGTGGTATGAAAGATAACAAGAAATTGATTATGTATCTGGCTAAGAATGATTTTAAAACCAGGTTTGCCGGCTCGTATTTTGGTGTCATCTGGGGCTTTATCCAGCCCCTGGTGACTATACTGCTGTACTGGTTCGTTTTCCAGCTGGCTCTCAAGGCCGGTCCGGTGGCAAACACAGATATACCCTTCGTGCTCTGGCTTATGGCGGGTCTTGTTCCCTGGTTTTTCTTTTCAGAAGCGGTCATCAATGGAACAAATTGTTTTATGGAGTATAATTATCTTGTGAAAAAGGTGATGTTTGAGATTAAGATCCTGCCGCTGGTCAAGGTCCTTTCATCTTTATATGTGCATGTATTTTTTGTCGGCGTCCTGATCATTGCATACGCTGTGGCGGGATATTTCCCTGGCATCATTGTGATACAGGTTATTTATTACTCGGCTTCTATGGTTGCCCTGTCCCTGGCTATTTCTTATCTGACAGCTTCTGTGGCAGTGTTTTTTAAGGATACCACCCAGATCGTGGGGATATTCATGCAGATCGGTGTATGGATGACTCCTATCATGTGGGTCTTTTCTGATATGATAGCAAGAGTGAGCAATCATTCGGAGATGCTTGGAAAAGTGGTGTCTGTGATTTTGAAATTAAATCCCATGTTCTATATTGTACAGGGATATAGAGATACAATGATCGACGGTGTCTGGTTTGTACAGCGTCCCGGAATGACTCTTTATTTCTGGGCTTTTGTGGCTGTGATGCTGTTAATAAGCAGAAAAGTATACGGAAAGCTGAAACCTCATTTTTCCGATGTATTATAGTGATGGAGAGAAGTCTATGGATGAGATTGCAATAAAAGTATCACATGTCTCGAAGGTGTACAGGCTTTATGACAAGCCGACGCTGAGATTTAAGGAAGCGTTCAGTATCAGCAAGAAGCAGTACCATAAGGATTTTCATGCATTAAACGATATATCCTTTGAGGTGAAAAAGGGTGAGATGCTGGGAATCATTGGTAAAAACGGGGCGGGCAAATCAACTGTACTGAAGATCATTACAGGGGTGCTTACGCCAACAGCGGGAACTGTTGAGATCAATGGAAAAATATCAGCGCTGCTGGAGCTGGGGGCCGGATTCAATCCGGAATACAACGGGATACAGAATGCGTATTTAAGCGGCACTATGATGGGTTTCTCTGAAGCAGAGATGGATGAAAAACTGGAAGGGATTTTGAAATTTGCAGATATTGGGGATTTTATCCACCAGCCGGTCAAGACATATTCCAGCGGAATGTTTGCCAGGCTGGCTTTTGCTGTTGCCATAAGCGTGGATCCTGATATCCTGATCATAGATGAAGCGCTCTCAGTCGGTGATGTATTCTTTCAGGCAAAATGCTACAAGAGGATGGAAGAGCTTAAAAACAGCGGAAAGACTGTGCTGTTTGTCACTCATGATATGGGAAGTGTCATGAAGTACTGTAAACGATGTATCATTATTAATGACGGGCAGCTGTATGCAGAAGGTCCTACTAAGGAAATGATCGACTTGTATAAGAAGATCCTCGTTGGACAGGCCCCTGACGCATCAGTGCTGGAGGGCCATATGAACGGCGGGGCGCCGGAAGGACAGAGCCTGGAAAAAGCTTCACATGCATCAGGAGGAACAGGCAGTATATCTGATACGGACAGCAGCTGCTGGAAGGATTATATGCTTATTAATCCCAACCATGAGAATTATGGAGACGGAAGAGCCGTCATTGAGAGCTTTGGCATCTTTGATGAGGAAGGCATGATAACAAATACTATTTACAAGATGACTGAGTTTACGATCAGGATGAAGGTGCGCTTCAATGCCAGGATTCAGAATCCCATATTTGCATTCAGCATCAAGGATCTGAAGGGCAATGAAATATCAGGCACCAATACAGTCATTGAAAAGGTGGAGACGGGAGTAGCGGAAGCAGGAGAGACAGCAGAAATTTCATTTACACAGAAAATGATTCTTCAGGGAGGACAGCAGCTGCTCTCCCTGGGATGCACGGGCTATGAGCAGGACGAGCTTGTAGTCTATCACAGGCTGTACGATATCTGCTGCATCCAGGTGATATCTGACAAGACAACAGTGGGCTTTTGCGACATGGATTCCAGGGTCCATTACAGGAGGGACAATCTGCATGGCTAAGATGAGGAAGTTTTTTGCCATGGCCTGGCTGTGTATCCGCAGGCCCGGCACTCTTTTTAAAGGCATAAAATATTTGAAAAATAACGGGATAAAAGGCTTCCTCAGCAATATGAAAAGCAGGGCGGCATTTGAAGTGTCCCCTGAATCTGGTCAGTGGGAAGTAAAGCCGGAAAAGGGTCCTTTCCATGGTGATATTTTATTTTCAATCCTCATGCCGGTATATAATGTAGAAGAAAAATGGATCCGCAAGGCTATAGATTCGGTGAAAGCCCAGACTTATCTGGAATGGGAGCTTTGTATCGCTGATGACTGTTCCACTAAGGAGGAGACAAGGGAATTCTTAAGAAATATAAAGGATGAGCAGATTCATGTGACATTCCTGGAAAAGAACGGCGGCATCTCCAGAGCAACAAATGAGGCAGCGGGGCTTGCAAAGGGGGATTATATCCTCCTGATGGACAATGACGATGTGCTGGCACCCCATGCCCTCTATGAGTTCTATAAAGAAATCAAAAAGTCGGATGCTGATATTATTTACAGTGACCAGGATATTATAGATCAGTATGACTGCCACAGGGAGCCATTGCATAAACCGGATTTCTCCATGGACCTGCTTCTTGGCCAAATGTATATCGGACATCTGCTGGGCTTTAAGCGGTCTCTGTTCGAAGCGTCAGGGGGATTTCGTAGTGAATTTAACGGGAGCCAGGACTATGACCTGATGCTGAGGATGAGCCGGAGGGCAGAGAAAATAGCACATATACCTAAAATTCTGTATTCCTGGAGGGATTTGCCAAGCTCTACGGCAGCTAATCCGGAGTCTAAGCCATATGCCCAGACAGCGGGGCTGCGCGCCGTGCAGGAGTATCTGGACAGTGTATATCCGGAAGGGGCATCCGCATCCGAGACGGAAGCGCTGTTTGTCTATGACGTCAGGTATCCTGTCATGAAGCCGGCGAAGGTGTCAGTTATCATGCCTACAAAGGATCATGCAGACCTTCTTAGGGCTGTTATAAAAAGCATTGAGGAGAAGACGGATTATCCTGATTATGAGATCCTGATCCTGGATAATAATTCAAAGGAGCAGGAGACCTTCCGGTGCTTTAAAGAGCTTCAGGAAGCATACAGCAATGTAAAGGTGATCGATGCACCGTTTAAATTCAACTGGTCTAAGCTGAATAATCTGGGAATTACTAAAGCTTCAGGAGATGTTTTTATTTTTATGAATAACGATATGGAAGTCATATCACCGGAATGGATGCAGCGGCTGGCTGAGAAAGCCCTGAGAAAAGGCACGGGCGTAGTGGGTGGGCTGCTCTTATATGAGGACGGCACGATCCAGCATGCAGGTGTTGTGACAGGGATAGGCGGCTGGGCTGACCATATATTCAAAGGTATGAAGCCGGTCCACTATGGTTCACCCTTCATTTCTCCAATGGTTACCAGAAATGTCACTGCTGTGACAGGGGCATGTATGGCCATATCAAGAGAGACAATTGAGCGGATCGGGAATTTTGATGAGGAATTTATCGTATGCGGCAGTGATATAGAAATCTGTATCAGGGCCATAAACAGAGGTCTTGTAAATGTATATGACCCATATGTGAAGCTGTATCATTATGAATCCAAGAGCAGGGATGCCAGGGATATCCCTGAGGTGGATTTCCAGCTGTCTTATCAGATGTATAAGAACTATCATAACCATACTGACCCTTACTATAATATCAATCTGGATCCGGAGAGCTGCATACCCCGCAGAAGAAATGGGTAGAAGGGAATAATATTATGAAAAACTTAGTCAAAGGTATTATCAGGAAAGCTGCCAATGTGGCGCTGGATAAAACGACGCCGCTGGATACAAATGTGGCGGAAATAACTCCATATACATTCAGAAAGACAGAATTTCCCCGGAAGAGGATCAACCTTCTGGTTCCTTCTGTCAATCCGGAGCATGTGTTCGGAGGTATTTCCACTGCACTGAAATTTTTTGAGGAGCTGGCTGCAAAGACGGGATATGACAGGAGGATCATTCTGGTAGATTCTCCGCCTACAGAAGAAGCCCGGAAAAAATATGGCACAGATTATACCTTCCTGGAGCCTGAACAGGACAGTACTGACAGGGCACAGATAGTGCCGTACAGCAACAGGTATGGAAGGCAGATAGGCGTGTCTGATAAAGATATTTTTATGTTTACAGGCTGGTGGACAGCCCATTGTGCCCAGGAAGCCTGTGAAGAATTTGAAAAAAAAGAGGGGATTGCGCCCCGGCCTTTTATAAATTTTATACAGGATTTTGAACCTGGATTTTATCCATGGTCAACCAGGTATCTTTTAGCTGAGGCTTCTTACAAGAACAGGTATCCCCAGATCGCCATATTTAATACAGGGCTTCTGAGGGATTATTTCAAGCTTAACGGCTTCCGTTTCCAGCATGAATATGCATTTGAGCCTGTTTTGAATGCGAGTCTGAAAGAGGAGCTTTATAAGGCGGGGGACACTCTGGATAAAAAGAAGCAGATCCTCCTTTACGGCAGACCGGGAACTGAGAGGAATGCTTTTAATCTGATCGTGGCTGCCCTGAAAAAATGGGTTTGGATGCAGAAGGACATTGGTGAGTGGGAAATCTATTCTGCGGGAGAGCAGCATGAAGATGTAGATCTTGGAAACGGCAAAGTGATCCATTCAGTGGGTAAGCTTACTTTGAAGGGATATGCGGATATCTTAAAAGAGTCATATGCGGGCATCTCACTGATGGCATCCCCTCATCCGAGCTATCCGCCGCTGGAGATGAGCGTATTCGAGGTGAAGGTGATCACGAATACTTTTGCCAATAAGGACCTGAAGGATTTTAATGACAATATCATATCACTTGACAATATCAGTCCCAACTGCGTGTCGGCAAGGCTGATGGAAATCTGTGACGGATATACCCCAAAAGTGCCCCACAGGATCGTAAACAAAGACTATTGTGAGAATGCAGATATTTTTTCCTTTATCAGCGAGATAAAAGAGCTGCTGTAAACAGAAGGAGGCGTAAAAGTGGAAGAGCAGATAGGAAAAGTAAAACTAGACTATACCTTTTACCAGGGAGCGGACAGCTACAGTGACGGTGACATCGAAAATGTCCTGCTTAACTGGATCAAGAAAGAGTCCGATGTGAACAGGATTATCAGAGAGGACAGCCGCTGGCCGGTACTCTACCATTTTTCGCCTGTGCGCCAGAGCATTGTACAGTGGTATCCATTCAGAAAGAATGCCAGTGTCCTTGAGATAGGCGCAGGCTGCGGTGCAGTCACAGGCGCCCTCTGCGGGAAGGCTGCGGAGGTGACATGTGTGGAGCTCTCTAAACGCCGTTCTCTCATAAATGCCCACAGAAATAAAGAATGCGGCAATCTGAAGATCATGGTAGGAAATTTTAATGATATCCTGTTTCAGGAGAAATTTGATTATATCACCCTCATAGGCGTCCTGGAGTACGCAGCGTATTATACAGCTGCAGACCAGCCGTTCAGAGCATTTCTGGAGAATATCGGAGCCCTTTTAAAGCCTGACGGAAAGGTTTTAATAGCCATTGAAAACAGGTATGGGCTGAAGTACTGGGCGGGATGCAGGGAGGACCATACGGGACGTTTCTTTGACGGGCTGGAGGGCTACAGGCAGACGGACAGCATGGTGCGGACTTTTGGAAAGGATGAGATCACAGAGATCATTAAGGATGCAGGCTACAGCACCATAGATTTTTATTATCCGTTCCCTGATTATAAGTTCCCTTCACAGATCTTTTCAGATGATTATATGCCGAAGGCTGAGGATCTTGTATGTGCCCTGGAGAGCTATGACAGCGACAGGCTTCGGCTGTTTGATGAGACTGCGGTTTTCCAGGACATTGTGGAGAGCGGCAAATTTGACTTTTTTTCTAATTCTTTTTTTATAGAGATTGGCAGAAAAACAGAGGAGAAGGACCTTGAAGAAAATATTTTCTAAATTCACAAAAGAGCGGGATGAAAGATTTCAGATAGAGACAGGCATATACCTGGAGGACGGCGTGAAAAAAGTCGCCAAGCAGCCCCTCGGCGAAGCCTCAGTGGCACATGTGGAGCGCATGTTTGAGAATTATGTCTATTTCTCGGCAAAGGGGATCGACCTGTTTACACCTTGTAAGAGAGCGGATGGCGGGGTCATATTAGAGTTTGTGGAAGGTGATACTTACTATAATTTGCTTTTAGAAGCGATCAAAAACGGGAATGTGGAGAAACTGGCAAAAGTTCTTGAAAAGTACAGAAAGATCGTGGAATCTGCCTGTGACGGCCTTGTAGAAGAGTTCAAAAGCACGCCTGAATTTGAAGAGGTATTTGGAAAGCATGAGTGGCTGGAAGGGAAAAAGGCCTGCAGAAAGCTGGACATAGACCTGACGCTGGACAATCTGATCCTGACAGCTGATGGAAGCAGCAGGATCATTGATTATGAATGGATATTTGATTTTCCGGTTCCGGTGGACTTTGTCTATTACAGGGCAGTGCTGGCTCTCTATATCAAACACGGAAAGGAACTCAATGCTGTTGCAGAGCAGGACAGCCTGTACCAGATGTTTGGAATCAGGCCCGGGGATGCTGAGATATTCCGGCAGATGAATGATTCCTTTAACCAGTATGTCCAGGGCGGGGAAGATTCATATGAGAATGCGCTCAAGGCATATGAGAAGAAGAGCCGGCCTCTGTCCGGCTGGATCACGGATGTAAATTACTTCGCCCAGCTTTTTATGGGAGCAGACTGTTCCTTCTCAGAGGAAAAGAGCCAGGTGTTCAAGATAGAAGAAGACCAGAATAAAGTAAATATATCAATTGACTTAAGGCCGTATAAGGATCTGCGCGTGCTCCGCCTGGATCCCCTGAACCTGCCCTGCTCTGTGAAGAACCTGCGTTTCCAGATCCTGGAGAATAAAAGGGAGAGGGAAGTGTTTCTGGAGGATATGCGCCATAATGCCGTCTTCTTCAAGAAGCGTGAATTCATTTTTGAAGACGGGGATCCCCAGGTGATATGGGAGATACCTGAGACGATGAAGCCCGAGAGGATATGGATCTCATATGAGATTACCTCTAAAAACCTGGGTGAGAATGACGGGGTGAAAGCGGCCCTGAAGCTGGCAAAGCAGAACAGAGATGAATTGCTGGCTGTGATTGAAGATCTGAATAAAAAGAATGAAGAGCTTGGCAGCAGCCTGAGCGACAGGGAGCAGCGCCTGAATTATATACAGGGGACAAGGGCATACAAGCTGTTTTTGAAAAAGAAGGTGCTCAAAGTATTTGCAGGAGAAAAAAAGAATGAAAACAAAAAAGGCTGATTGGATGAAAAAATGGTCAAAAGAGCTGATATTTACAGGAGCTGTATTCCTTGCGATGACTCTGTGGGCGTTTTTCCAGCCCTTTGATTCAGCTCCCGATGAAGCTATGAGATATCAGATACCGGCATTTATCTTCAATTATGGGAAGCTTCCCCACGGGGGCGATCCGCTGATCAGAAGCGCCCAGTGGGGGCTTTCTTATGGGTTTGGTCCTCAGCTGAGCTATATTATAGAAGCGTTGTTTATGAAGGTCATGAGCATTATCTCCAAAAGAGACGGGGCGCTTATATTTGCTGCGCGCATGGTAAGTGTCTGCTGCGGCGCGGGGACAGTCTGGATGACGATCCTGATGTCTAAAAAGCTTTTTGAAAAAAAGTACAGGATGCTGTTTGTTTCACTTATCGGGCTTCTGCCTCAGTTCTTATACCTGGCTTCTTACGTGAATAATGATATCATGGCTCTGTTCGGTTCATCCATCATTGTCTATATGTGGATCTGCGGCATGGAGTCAGGGTGGAAGTATAAGCATTGCATAGGCCTGGCAGCCGGTATTGTGATCTGTACCCTGACATATTATAATTCCTATGGATTTATATTGTGCAGCATTATCCTTTTCTTTGCCAGCCTTTCAATTCAGAAGACTGCTCCTAAGGAGATCGCTAAAAGGGCGGCGCTCATCACTGTGCTTGTTCTGGCGCTGACAGGATGGTATTTTATCAGAAATTATATTATTTATGACGGAGATATCCTTGCAATGAACATAGGCTCCGAGTATGCGGAAAAATTTGCCGTGGACAGCCTGAAGCCGTCTATGAGGCAGACACCGTACAGCTCTGGTCAGTCTATAGTGGAAATGTTCATGGGAAAGAGCGGCTGGTTTGCAGTGTCATGGCGGAGCTTTGTGGGAGTATTCGGCTATATGGCAGTGTATCTTCCGAACTGGAATTACTTTTTCTATGCTTTTATATTCTGGATATCAGCGGGAAGCCTGCTGTTAAAAGCCTGGAAGAAGAAGGCAGGCATTGTAAAGCCTGTCTGCAGAGAAAAATCTGCGGCTGCAAAGTCACGTCTTTTTCATGCAGCTATGGCCGTGGCAGCGGTAATACCTTTTGGGCTGGCATTGTATTATTCATATTTCAGTGACTATCAGCCTCAGGGACGTTATCTGATGCCGATGCTGATCCCGCTGATGTATTTTGTGACACATGGCATAAGAATCGTGCTGGAGCATTTTATAAAGCCGGAGAAGACAGAGGCGGTCATCCGCATCATCACTGTTATAATGGCGTTCATAGCCATATATGCTTACCTGGGAGTCCTGATCCTTACATATTGGGGCAGCTTGAATCATATCTAGGAGAGGGAAGTAGAGGAGAAAAATGATAAATTTTAATGTACCGCCCTGTACGGGCAAAGAATTTGAATATATAAAAAAAGCTGTGGAGAATGGGAAGATCAGCGGTGACGGAGAGTTTACGAAGAAATGTTCAGCGTGGATAACAGAGCGCTACCATATCAGTCATGCACTGCTGACCACATCATGTACCCATGCCCTTGAAATGGCTGCTCTGCTGGCAGGAATCTGTCCGGGAGATGAAGTCATCCTTCCCTCTTATACATTCGTATCTACTGCTGATGCCTTTGTGCAGCGGGGAGCCAGTCTTGTGTTTGTGGATGTACATCCTGAAACAATGAATATGGATGAGCGTCTGGTGGCTGAAGCAGTTACAAAAAAGACAAAGGCGATCGTGCCGGTCCATTATGCAGGCGTAAGCTGTGAAATGGATGAACTGATGGAAATAGCAGAAGACCACAGTCTGGCAGTGGTGGAAGATGCGGCACAGGGTGTTGATTCTTATTATAAGGGACATGCCCTGGGAACAATTGGCGACTTTGGATGCTTCAGCTTCCATGAGACAAAGAATTATTCTATGGGAGAGGGCGGCGCCATCCTTTTTGACAAAGAAGAATATATAGAAAAGGCTGAGATACTGAGGGAAAAAGGTACAAACAGAAGTAAATTCTTCAGAGGGCAGCTTGACAAATATACGTGGGTAGATTACGGTTCTTCTTATCTTCCAAGCGATATGAACGCAGCATACCTGTGGGCGCAGCTGGAGATGGCAGATGAGATCAAGGCGGACCGCATGAGGACCTGGGAGTTTTATGATGAAGCTCTGCGTCCGCTGGCGGGAGCCGGATATATAGAGCAGCCGTATATACCTGAATATGCAGAACATAATGCTCATATGTACTATATTAAAGTGAAGGACCTGGATACAAGGCAGAAGCTGATCGGATGGCTGAGGGACAGAGGGATACAGAGCGTATTCCACTATGTGCCGCTGCACACTGCACCTGCAGGGATGAAATTCGGCCGCTTTTACGGAGAGGACCGTTATACAACAAAGGAGAGCGAACGTCTGCTCAGGCTTCCCCTTTATTATAATCTGGGGCAGGATGACAGAGAAAAAGTGGCAGAGGCTGTCACACAGTTCTTTATAAGGAAATAAATGTGAGGTCAATATGGCTCGGAAAATTTCATGGGGAAAGCTTATTAAAAGACTTTCTCCTTATAACATAAAAAAGGGGATCCTTTACCTGAAGCATTACGGTCCAAAAGAATTTGCTTCAAGGCTGGGGGAACGTTTTGAAAATACAGATATCGACTATAATGAATGGTATATGAGCCAGGTTCCTGATGAAAATGAACTGGAGAGGCAGAGAAAGCACAGCCTGGAATTCAGTTTAAAAATCAGCCTGGCAGTACCGCTTTATAATACTCCGGAAAAATTTCTGCGCCAGCTGATTGAGTGTGTACAGCTGCAGACATATACAAATTGGGAGCTCTGCCTGGCGGACGGCAGCCCTGATACTGAGCAGGGAGCCAGAGTCAGGGAGATTGTCCTTGAATATTCAGGCAGGGACGGCAGGATCAAATACAGGAGGCTGGAAAAAAATCTGGGGATCGCGGGCAATACAAACGCGGCTTTTGAGATGGCGGATGGTGATTTTGTGGCTCTTTTGGACCACGATGATCTGCTTGCCCCCTCTGCGGTCTATGAGGTGTTGAAGGCTTTGCAGGAACACCCCGGGGCGGATGCGGTCTATACAGATGAGGACAAGGTGGATACAGAACTGACTGAGCATTTTCAGCCTCATTTTAAGCCTGACTTCAGCCCGGACCTGCTTCGGGCAAATAATTATATCTGTCACTGGTTTGTTGTAAGGAAGACTCTTCTGGAGGAAGTGGGCGGACTCAGGAGTGAGTTCGACGGCGCCCAGGACTATGATTTTATATTCCGATGTACGGAAAAGGCAGGGGAAGTCGTCCATGTGCCGAAGATACTTTATCACTGGAGGGTGCATAAAGCATCCACAGCAGATAATCCCGCCAGCAAAATGTATGCCTTTGAGGCGGGAAAAAGAGCTATAGAGTCCCATCTTGACAGGTGCGGGCTACAGGGAGAGGTCAGCCATACGCCTGATTACGGTTTTTACAGAGTGAAATACAAGGTAAAAGATACCCCTCTTGTGTCAGTGGTGATACCGAATAAAGACCATGCAGATACGCTCCGGCAGTGTCTCAGGTCGGTCAGGGAGAAGACCACATACCCCAGGTATGAAATTATCATTGTTGAAAATAACAGTGTGGAGGATGAGACATTTGAACTCTACAGATCCCTGGAAGCCCAGGAGAATATAAAGGTCGTGCGCTGGGAGAGCGGATTTAATTATTCGGCAATCAACAATTACGGTTTTTCTGAAGCAAAGGGCGAGTATATTATCTGCCTGAATAATGACATCACTGTCATCACACCGGACTGGATGGAGGAACTGCTGGGACACTGCCAGAGGCCTGATACGGGAATTGTGGGAGCAAGACTGTACTATCCCGATGATACCATACAGCATGCGGGAATCGTTATCGGCATCGGCGGCATAGCAGGCAGTCTTTTTGTGAACATGCCCAGGAGCCGCTCGGGCTATCTGCATAAAGCCAGACTCCAGCAGGATCTGAGCGCTGTGACGGCAGCCTGTATGATGGTGAAACGGAGCGTGTGGGAAGAGGCCGGAGGCTTTGAAGAGAAACTGGCTGTGGCATTTAACGATGTGGATTTCTGCCTGAGGGTGAGGAAGGCCGGTTATCTTGTGGTATACGACCCGTATGTTGAGATGTATCATGATGAGTCAAAGACAAGAGGAGTGGAAGATACAAAAGAGAAGGTGCGGAGATTTCAGAGCGAGATTGAGTATATGAGGGGACATTGGATAAATATACTGAAAAATGGGGACCCTTATTATAATCCGAACCTTTCCCTGACCTCATGGAATTATGAGCTTAGAAATCTGGAATAAAAGAGGAATGGAATATGAGCGAAGTATCCATCGTGATACCGAATTACAATGGAATGGGATATCTGAAGGACTGTCTTGATTCCCTGGAAGTACAGAGCATGAGAGATTTTGAGACTATCCTTGTGGACAATGGTTCAGAGGATGATAGCGTCTCCTTTGTCCGGGAGAGATATCCCAAGGTCAGAATTAAGAGGCTGGAGAAGAATTATGGCTTCTGCAGAGCTGTAAATGAAGGAATCAGGATGAGCACAAGCCCTTACGTGATCCTGCTGAACAACGATACAAGGGCGGATATCCAGCTTGTCCAAAAGCTGCTGGCTGAGATAAAGAAATATCCCGGCTGTTTTTCAGTCCAGGCGAAGGTAGTGATGATGTCATCGCCTGATAAGATGGACGATGCGGGAGATTTCTACTGTGCACTTGGGTGGGCCTTTGCAGAGGGCAAAGGGAAGCCGGAGACAGATTATCAGAAATCCCGCAGGATATTTGCCAGCTGTGCTGCAGCCGCAATATACAGGAAATCAGTTTTTAAAGAGATCGGCCTTTTTGATGAGAGGCATTTTGCATACCTGGAGGATGTGGATATGGGATACAGGGCCAGGATATCCGGGTATGAGAACCGTTTTGCCGCTGATGCAGTGGTTTACCACCATGGCAGCGGTACGACCGGGTCTGTTTACAATGAATTTAAGATCCGCTATTCATCCAGAAATAATGTGTATGTGATCTATAAAAACATGCCGATTCTCCAGATAGTGCTGAACCTTCCCCTGCTTGCTTTGGGATTTGTTATTAAAGGCGTGTTTTTTTCTGTGAAAGGTTATGGGGGAGAGTACGTCAAAGGTGTTTTTTATGGTCTCAGGACAGCGAATAAATGCAGCAAAGTCAGATTTAAAACGAAAAATATTAGAAATTATCTTATAATACAGTTGGAATTATGGAGGAATATAGTCAGAAAGCTGGGCTTTTAAGGAAAACTTTATTTAAAAACAGTTGCCCTTTTGGGGGATGTATTGTATTATATTCCAATAAGAGATCTGCCTCTGAAGATATGTGCGGAGGATTACGATAGATAAAGCAAGGAGTGATAAACGGTGATAAAAGACAATCAGAAGTATTTTAACAGGCTGCATGTCGTGATTGATGCCTTTGTCATTGCAGCTTCCTATCTTTTAGCATGGTTTATTCAGTTCGAATTTATAGTAGATGAGACGACTGGCAAGCTTCCCGTGGGGACTTACATGTCGGCTCTTATTTTTGTGGTGCCGGGGCTTCTGCTCCTGTATTATGCCTTTAATCTCTATACGCCTAAGAGGGTACAGGGAAGACGCCTGGAAATCAGCAATATTTTTAAGGCAAATGTTATCGCCCTGCTATGCTTCTTTTTTGTGCTGTTTTTGACTCATCTTGATGACTTTTCACGAAAGATGGTTTTTATGTTCTTCGGACTGAACATGTGCCTGGAGGTGCTGGTGCGCATCCTGATCCGCATGGTACTCATGAATATGAGGAAGAAGGGCATGAATCTGAAGCATATCCTGCTGGTTGGCTACAGCAGGGGAGCGGAGGAGTATATAGACCGCATAAAAGCGAATCCCCAGTGGGGCTATCTCATACGGGGGATCCTTGACGATAATGTGGAGCGCGGGACAACTTACAAGGGTGTAAAGGTGATCGGACGGATAGACAATCTGATGGTGATCCTGCCTGAGAACAGGCTGGATGAAATAGCCATCACTCTTGGGCTGAATGAGTATTATAAGCTGGAACATATTGTTTCCCTGTGTGAAAAGTCAGGTGTGCATACAAAATTTATTCCGGATTATAATAACATTATTCCGACAAAACCTTACACAGAAGACCTGCTGGGGCTTCCTGTGATAAATATCCGCCACGTGCCGCTGACAAACACTTTTAACATGCTGGTTAAGAGGACTGTAGATATCGTGGGATCAATATGTGCGATCGTGCTGTTTTCACCGGTAATGCTGGCCGCTGCGGCGCTTGTGAAGCTGACATCGCCCGGACCGCTGATCTTTAAGCAGGAGAGAGTGGGACTCCACAACAGGCCTTTTATGATGTATAAGTTCCGTTCCATGGAGATACAGAGGGAACAGGAGGAGAAGGCGGGATGGACAGTAAAGAATGATCCCCGGGTGACAGGTATAGGGAAATTCATGCGGAGGACAAGTATTGATGAACTGCCTCAGCTGTTCAATGTCCTGAAGGGGGACATGAGCCTTGTGGGGCCCAGGCCGGAGAGGCCGCAGTTTGTGGAAAAATTCAGGGAAGAGATTCCAAGATATATGGTTAAGCACCAGGTGAGGCCGGGGATGACTGGCTGGGCGCAGGTAAATGGCTACAGAGGGGATACATCTATCAGGCGCCGGATCGAGTACGATCTGTACTATATTGAAAACTGGACAGTGGGACTCGATTTCAAGATTCTTTTGCTCACTGTATTTAAAGGATTTGTAAACAAGAATGCATATTAGAAAAGGGGAATATAATGACTGAAAGAAAAAATGGTAATGGCAGCAATAGTCAGAACAATACCAGAGCTGATTCAAGGCCGGCGGCGCAGGGGAACCGACGGTCAGGGCAGCGCCCTGAGGGCGGAGCCAGGAGCCAGGGGCCAAATGTCCCAAACATGAACCAGAGACATACGCAGGGACCAGGACCAAGGCAGGGCTACGGCCAGGGACCGGCAGGCCAGGGAAGGCCGCCACAGGGAGGGGCCAGACAGCCGGGATATGGTCCGGGAGCAGGAGGGCCGCCGCCCAGAAACGGGCGCCCGGGATATAACCAGGGTCCTTATGGACAGCCATACGGACAGGGAGCGCCAAGAGGCGCCAGGAGGCCACAGGAACCGGGGAGAGGTCCGGCAAGGCCCGCAGGAGGATACAGGCCGCCGGCAGGCAGACCGCCCGTGCAGCAGCCACCCAGGAAAAAAGGGAAGAAGCGTGTCATGTTCGCAGTGGAGATCCTGGCTCTTCTTGTACTGGCAGTAGGATTATTTGTATTCTCTAAATTTACAAAGCTGAGGCATGAAAATGTTGGAGATGTCGTTCTAAATGAAAATATCCCAACCTCGGAAGCAGACCTTATGAAGCAGTATACAAATATAGTCTTGTATGGCGTGGACTCCAGGGACGGCAATCTGACAACGGATGCCCACAGTGACACGATCATGATAGCCAGTATCAATAACAAGACAAAAGATGTGAAGCTGGTCTCAGTCTACAGGGATACTTATCTGGACAATACGAACGGAGAGTACAGGAAGGCGACGGAGTGTTATTACTTTGGCGGTCCGGAACGTTCCAGGAATATGCTGAATAAGAACCTGGATCTGAATATTGAAGATTTTGTGACGGTGAATTTTAACGCGGTAGTTGCCGTGGTGGACAGACTGGGCGGCATTGAACTGGATATCACAGATGATGAGGTTGTCTATATCAATGATTATTCAGTGGAAAATAAGCAGGTCACAGGAGTCGATTATGAGAACCTGACTCAGTCAGGGCTTCAGACCGTAAACGGTATCCAGGCGCTCGCATACTGCAGGATCAGATACGGCGGCGGTGACGACTTTAAGAGGACAGAACGTCAGAGGCTTGTATTAAGCAAGATCATTGAGAAGGTTAAGAATACAGATCCTCTCACTTTAAACGGCATTATTGACGATGTGCTCCCTGAGGTAGCAACCAGCCTCAGCACTACAGAGATACTCAGCCTTGCGACAAACGCGGCGTCTTATAATTTTGTGGATACAACAGGTTTCCCGTTTAACCAGACTCCAATGACCATCCCTTCCAGAAATGACTGTGTAGTACCAAATAATCTGGCAAATAATGTACAGCAGCTGCACCAGTGGATGTTTGGAAGCGAGGATTACACCCCGTCAGCTACGGTGCAGGAGATCAGCAATAAAATCATTAATGAGACCGGAGTGCAGTAAAGGATGAAAAAAACTGTAGATATAGTAATACCGACTTTTAAGCCGGATGAAAAATTTCATAATCTGATGCAGATGCTTTTTAAGCAGACGTATCAGATCGGACGCATCCTCGTTATGAATACGGACGCGTCCCTCTTCCCAAAGGAGGGATATGATAAGCTGCCGAATGTAGAGATCAGGCACCTTCCCCGGGAAGAATTTGACCATGGCGGCACTAGAGATAGGGCCGCCTGTCTTTTGGACGGAGATATTATTTTGTTTATGACGCAGGATGCAGTTCCGGCGGATGAGCGCCTTGTTGAAAGGCTGGCGGCATGTTTTGAAGATCCCGGCATAGGGGTGGCATATGCCAGGCAGCTTCCCTGTGAGGACTGCAGCATTGTAGAAAAATATACAAGAAGCTTTAATTATCCCGGACAGAGCAGGATCAAATCAAAGGAAGACCTGCAGGAGATGGGGATCAAGACATTCTTCTGTTCCAATGTCTGCGCGGCATACAGCCGCAGCTGGTATGAGAAGCTGGGAGGCTTTGAAAAACACACGATTTTTAATGAAGATATGATTTTTGCCGGCAGGCTGATCCAGGCCGGAGCTAAGATCGCATATGCGGCGGACGCTAAGGTGGTCCATTCCCATAATTACGGCTGCCTTGAGCAGTTTCACAGGAATTTTGATATGGGAGTTTCACAGGCTGACCACCCGGAGGTGTTTGGGATGGCCAGGTCAGAGAGTGAGGGGATAAAGCTGGTAAAGCAGACAGCCTCATATCTTTGTAAAATCCATAAACCGTGGCTGATCTTTGATCTTGTCCTTAAGAGCGGATTTAAGTTTTTAGGGTACAGGATGGGGAAGGCATATAAGAAGCTTCCAAAATGGCTGGTATTAAAATGTACCATGAACAGACATTATTTTTGCGGGCATCAATAAAAAGGAGGAAATGAACATGTGTGGAATTGTAGGTTATATTGGTGAGAATCAGGCGGGCCCCATCCTTTTGGATGGATTGTCTAAGCTGGAATACCGGGGATATGATTCGGCCGGCATCGCTGTCTATGACGGAAGCGAGATAAAGATGACAAAGTCAACCGGAAGGCTGAAGGTCCTGGAGGAGCTTACCCATGGAGGGGAGACTATGCCCGGAACTTCGGGGATAGGCCATACAAGATGGGCCACCCACGGGGCGCCTACAGATACAAATGCTCATCCGCATTTTAATAAAGACCGTTCCATTGTGGTTGTACATAATGGGATCATAGAAAACTATATAAAGTTGAAAAAAAAGCTTCAGTCAAAGGGCTATGAATTTATATCAGATACGGATACAGAGGTTGTGGCCCACCTTCTGGATTACTATTATAAAGGCGATCCGCTGGAGACAGTGACAAAGATCATGAACAGGGTGGAGGGCTCGTATGCTCTTGGAATCATGTTTCTGGATCACCCTGACGAGCTGTACGCAGTCCGAAAAGACAGCCCGCTCATCGTGGGACACGCAGAGGGGGGCAATCTGATCGCCTCAGATGTGCCGGCCGTATTAAAATATACGAGAAGGGTATATTTTATAGAGAATGAGGAGGTTGTGGTACTTAAAAAGGATTCCATGACTTTTTATAATATAGACGCTGAGGAGATCGAAAAGGAACCAGTGACGATCGAGTGGGATATCAGTGCGGCTGAAAAGGGCGGCTATGAGCATTTTATGCAGAAGGAGATGTATGAACAGCCAAAGGCAGTCACCGATACTCTGAATCCCCGGCTGAAAGGCAGCAGGATTGAAATAGAGGAACTGGGCATGACAGACGAAGAGATCAGGGCTGTCAGAAAGATCTTCATAGTGGCCTGCGGCTCAGCATATCATACAGGTGTGACTGCAAAATATGTTTTTGAGGGACTTGCCAGGATTCCCGTAGAGGTAGACCTGGCCTCAGAATTCAGGTACAGGGATCCTATACTGGAGGAAGGAACTCTTGTAATTATTGTCAGCCAGTCAGGTGAGACGGCAGATTCCCTTGCTGCCCTCAGAGAAGCGAAAGCGAGAGGCTGCAGAGTTCTGGGGATAGTGAATGTGGTTGGAAGCTCTATTGCCCGGGAGGCGGATAATGTAATGTATACCTGGGCGGGGCCGGAGATAGCTGTAGCCACCACAAAAGCGTACAGCACCCAGCTCATTGCAGAATATCTCCTTGCCCTGAAGTTTGCCCATGTGCGGGGCAGGATCAATGATGAAGAACTGGCCGGATACATCCGGGATCTGCAGCTTCTTCCGCAGCAGATAGAGATGCTTCTGAATAATAAAGAAAAGATACAGAAGTTTGCAAACAGATATATTGCCGCAAAAGATGTTTTCTTTATAGGGCGTGGAATCGATTATGCGATCTCTCTTGAGGGTTCCCTGAAGCTGAAAGAAATCTCATATATCCATTCCGAGGCTTACGCTGCCGGGGAGCTGAAGCATGGCACCATCTCACTGATAGAAGAGGGGACGCTGGTAGCCGCTGTCCTGACACAGGAAGACCTCTATAAAAAGATGATCAGCAATATGGTTGAGGTAAAAACAAGGGGTGCCTTTATACTGGCAGTGACAAATGCGGATAATGTAGAAGTGGAAAAAAGCGCTGACTATGTGATATATATCCCGAAGAACAATAAATACTTCACAAACTCCCTGGCGGTCATCCCGCTGCAGCTTTTCGGATACTATGTGGCTATCGGAAAGGGCTGCGACGTGGATAAACCAAGAAATCTGGCAAAGTCTGTCACTGTAGAGTAGTAACCGGAAATCTCCTTTTCGGCAAAAAATGTGGCTTGAAATAAACTTTTAAAAGATTAAACACAGATTGAACACAATTCCCTGATAAACTGTGAATAGTTACAGACAGAGAATAAAAAGGAGGTAGTTTATATGAATAACGAGTTCGATAATACTGATCCTGTAAATCATACAGAGCCTGAGAACACAAGCACAGAGAGGGAAACCGTGCCGCAGGAGCAGGGGAGCAGTGAAAATTCGTCTTTTTATCATTATACTTATGAAAAAGGCAGCAATGCCACGGGAACGGGAAATTTTGGAAATCAGCCATACAGCAGTACAGGAAGCCAGTCTTACCAGCAGAATGACAATCAGTCGGGACAGCAGTCATCAGGAAATACTTACAGGTATTCAGACGGAGGCCAGGGAAACGGGCAGGGGTACGGCGGGTATGGAAATTACCAGGGCTATTACCAGCAGGAACCTCCGAAACCTGAGAAAGAGAAAAAGGAAAAACAGCCTCACAAGAGAGGGCTGGGTCGTAAGATAGCAGTTGCGGCATGTCTGGCTCTTGTATTTGGCGTAGTGGGCGGGGCAGCCTTCCAGGCGACAAATTATTTTGGAGCTAAAATAACAGGACAGGATACAGTTACGGCTGCCGGAAAAAACAAGATTGAGACTGCCAAGGGCATAGACAGTGGTATATCTTCAAAAGAGATGCAGGGCAGCGCTTCAGGTACAGAGGCAGAGTCTAAAGAAGTTAATGCTGTCAGCGGATCGTCTGATGGTGTTGCAGCGGTAGCCAGGAATTCAATGCCTTCTATCGTGGCGATCACGAATAAGAGTGTGAAAGAAGTCCAGGATCTGTTTTTCGGGACAACACAGAGGGAAGCACTCAGCAGCGGTTCAGGTGTTATTATTGACCAGAATGATTCAGAACTTCTCATAGCAACTAATAATCATGTGGTGGATGGGGCAGAAGAGCTCAGTGTGTACTTTACAGTAGATGTGGATGATCCTGAGAGTTCAGTTGTCCAGGCTCAGGTAAAGGGTACAGATCCTGACCATGACCTGGCTGTAGTGGCAGTAAATCTCTCTGACATTCCGGCGGATGTTAAAGAACAGATAAAAATAGCTACCCTTGGTGACTCTGATTCACTTGAGGTAGGACAGCAGGCCATAGCCATAGGAAATGCTCTTGGCTACGGACAGTCGCTGACAGCAGGATATATCAGCGCCCTGAACAGGGAAGTGACAGTTGACAATATAACAAACAGCATGATACAGACTGATGCAGCCATAAACTTTGGAAACAGCGGCGGCGCGCTTCTCAATATAAAGGGAGAACTTATAGGAATCAATTCTGTAAAGGCAGCAGCGTCCGGTGTGGAAGGTATGGGATACGCAATCCCAATCAATACGGCGAAGCCGATACTAGACGAGCTGATGAACCGCACGACGAGGAGCAAGGTGACAGAGGAAGAAAAGGGATATATGGGAATTTCCCCATATGATGTCTCCGCAGAGGCCAGGCAGGTGTACAACATGCCGTCAGGAGCTTTTGTATATGAAGTAACAGAAGGAACCCCGGCAGAGAAGGCAGGAATCCATAAGGGCGATATCATCATAAAAGTCGATGGCGTGAACGTGGCGTCAGCCAGTGACCTGCTGGAGAGGATGAAGTACTACAAAGTCGGCGAGACTATAGATGTGGTTGTGGCAACAGCTGATAATGGCGAATATATAGAGAGAACAGTTACGATCACACTTGGTGAGAAACCGGAAGCAGCGTCTTCCTCAGGTGAGGGACAGCAGCAAGGGCAGCTGCCGGAAAGGTCAGATGGGATATTCCAGAGATAAAAGAATACGGATCATGATTAGAATGGGAACGCTTTTCGGGCATTTGTCCGGGCAGAGTTCTCATTCTTGTTTATAAAATCTTCACTTGTGTAAGATATCCATCTGGGCTATAATACTAAAGTATAGTATGGGAATTAAGTCGAAAAATAAAGAGAGGATACCATATGTCTGATAATAATAATATAGATGAAATTCTGGATATAGATTCACTGCATGAGGATCATGCAGATGATAATGACAAACCGGAAAAGGTAAAAGCAGCTTCTGCTGATAAAAATAAAAAAGAAGGCGGAAAGAAGACTGAAGATGAGTATGAGGATGTCTGTTTTGTCTGCCGCAGGCCGGAAAGCAGGGCGGGAAAGATGGTCCATCTTCCGAACAACATTCATATTTGCTCAGAGTGTATGCAGAAGGCATTTGATTCCATGAATGACCCTAATATGCCTTATGCGGATATGCTGTCGAATATGACAAACATGCCTAATATGACAAATATGCCAAACCTCAGTTTTTTCAACCTCAATGACATGGCAGACCAGATCCCCCAGAGGCAGAAGATAAAGAAAAAGAAGCCGAAGGAGGAGCCGCATGTGGCTTTTGATATTAAATCGATCCCGGCGCCTCATAAGATCAAGGCTCAGCTGGATGAGTTTGTGATCGGCCAGGAGTATGCGAAGAAAGTTATTTCTGTAGCTGTCTATAACCATTATAAAAGGGTGGAGACAGGGAGCATGGATGATATTGAGATTGAAAAGTCAAATATGCTGATGATCGGGCCAACCGGAAGCGGGAAGACTTATCTTGTAAAGACTCTGGCAAGGCTGCTGGATGTGCCCCTGGCCATAGCAGATGCCACCTCCCTCACAGAGGCGGGCTATATTGGAGATGATATTGAGAGTGTTGTCACAAAGCTTCTGGCTGCAGCCGACAATGATGTGGAGAAAGCTGAGCGGGGAATCATCTTCATCGATGAGATTGACAAGATAGCAAAAAAGAAGAATACAAACCAGAGGGATGTCAGCGGAGAATCAGTGCAGCAGGGCATGCTGAAGCTTTTAGAGGGAAGCGATGTGGAGGTGCCTGTGGGGGCCAACAGCAAGAATGCCATGGTTCCTCTTACAACAGTCAATACAAGAAATATATTATTTATCTGTGGCGGCGCATTCCCGGGGCTGGAAGACATTATAAAGGAAAGGCTGAACAAGCAGGCTTCCATAGGCTTCAGGGCGGATTTAAAGGATAAATATGACAATGATCCGGATATCCTGAGCAAGGTGACTCTGGAGGACATCAGGAACTTTGGGATGATCCCTGAGTTCATCGGAAGGCTTCCCATTGTCTATACGCTTCAGGGACTTACAAAAGATATGCTGGTAAAAATATTGAAGGAACCGAAGAATGCCATACTTAAGCAGTACCAGAAGCTGCTGGCTTTAGATGAGGTCAGGCTGGAATTTGAGGATCAGGCCCTTGAGGCCATCGCTGAAAAGGCATTGGAGAAAAAGACAGGCGCGAGGGCTCTGAGGGCGATCATAGAGGAGTTCATGCTGGATATCATGTATGAGATACCAAAAGATGACAATATTGGTACTGTAGTGATCACAAGACAGTATATTGAGCATACGGGCGGTCCCCATATTGAGATGAGAGGCGTCCTGAGCCTGGAGGGCTAGTAAATGTTTTATTTATTAATACCTGCTTCGATCTTTGGCGCGGATTCTTATATCAAACAGAAGATAGAGAATGAGGGAAAAGAAGGAGAGGCCAGGGAGATCCTGGGAGGAAAATTCCTCCTGAGAAAAGTACACAACAAAGGGGCCATGTTAAACTTTATGGAGGGCCGTCAGGAGATGGTGGCCGGATTTTCACTTGGGCTTGCGCTTTGTGTGGTTTTGGGATTTTTATACAGCCTTGGGCTGAAGGGCAGAGGATTTCTAAAATTTTCGCTAGCCCTGGTAACAGGCGGAGCCCTGAGCAATGTGTGTGACAGGCTGGTTCGGGGATATGTGGTGGACTATTTCAGCTTCAATGTCAAATGGAAAAAGTTCCGCCAGGTGGTTTTCAATATCTCTGATATTTTTATCTTTTTAGGCTCTATTCTGTTTATTTTTTGGAATACACACCACAAAAGTTGACAGGGAATGTCAAAAATGGTATTGTAGGTAGGAACGATATCTTCATAACCTTAGGAGAGAGTAAATATATATGGATGAATTTCAGGAACAATTTACAAAAGCGTTAAAAGGTCTGGTGGAATTAGCCAGGACGAAGAAGAATGTGTTGGAATACAGTGAGATTAATGACGCATTCAAGGGAATCGAGCTGAGCGAGGATAAGATGGACCTTATCCTGGAATATCTCGAGAAAAGCAATATTGATATTTTACAATCTGGCGTTGAAGAAGACACAGTCGACCTGCTTTTGGAAAGCGATGACGATATCCTTCTGGATGAGGAGGATGAAGTCGAGATCATTGACGATGTGGATGTCTTGGAAGGCGTCAGCACAGAGGATCCGGTCAGAATGTATTTAAAGGAGATCGGTAATGTACCTCTGCTCAGTACAGAAGAAGAAGTGGAGCTGGCAAAAAAAGTTGAACAGGGCGATGAAGAAGCTAAGAAGTCCCTCACGGAAGCTAACTTAAGGCTTGTTGTCAGTATCGCAAAAAAATACGTTGGCCGCGGAATGCCTTTCCTGGATCTGATCCAGGAGGGAAATATGGGGCTTATGAAGGCTGTAGATAAATTCGATTACACAAAAGGATACAAGTTCAGTACATATGCCACATGGTGGATCCGCCAGGCTATAACCAGGGGAATTGCTGACACGGGCAGGACTATCCGTGTACCCGTCCATATGGTAGAGACCATCAATAAGACACTCAGGATGACAAGGACCCTGCTGCAGGAGCTGGGGCGTGAACCGACCCCGGAAGAAGTGGCAGAGCGTCTTAATGTGCCTGTGTCAAAGGTGCGTGAAGTACTGAAGATCTCCAGGGATCCTGTATCTTTGGATACACCTATCGGTGAGGAGGATGACAGCCATCTTGGAGATTTCATTGAGGACGATTCTGCGCTTTCACCGGCAGATTCAGCGGCATTTTCTATGCTCCGGGCGGAGCTTGGGACTGCACTTGAATCTCTGACAGACAGGGAGAGGCAGGTAGTACAGCTGCGCTTCGGCCTGATAGACGGCCGGGCAAGGACCCTGGAAGAAGTAGGAAAAGAATTCAATGTCACCAGAGAACGTATCCGTCAGATAGAGGCGAAGGCTCTGCGCAAGCTGCGCCATCCGTCCAGAAGCAAGAGGCTGAAGGATTTTCTTATCTGATATGATCGCGGCAGCCGCCAAATTCACATACAGGCATGTTCACGGGGCTCATTGCCTCAGAAATAAAAAGGGCAGTTCTGGTATCCCATGGGGGATAACAGGACTGTCCTTTTGTGGTTTAGAGCTTCTTCTTAAAGGGAGCTCATTCCAAAGCTTTTCATATATCTGCAGGCATTGTCACCTTCGTTAAAGATAAGATCCAGCACAGAGACGGCATGCTCGAAGGCGCCGAAGAGCTGGGAGTATTCCGGGTAGCCTGAGTAGTCCATATATTTTAAAGTGATGCCGGCCTCCTCGAAAAGTTCGTCTACGATATAATCTCTGGCAGCGGGGCCGGAGAGATACTCTGTTCCGCCAGCCGATTTGCACAGACCCACCAGCCGTTCTGTTTTTCCATCCACCAGCTCATAGTCAGAGGACCAGGTGATTTTTGTGTTGATATTCAGAATTCGGCATATCTCTGTCAGAAAAAGGTAATTGATGCGGCTTATGTATGTTTCATTTTCACAGGCCTCGTAGACTTTTCTGATGCGGTCCGAATACTCCTTGAAATGAGGCGCTTTGGCATAATTATAGGAAATGGTTTTCCAGTGTTCCTGGCACCATTTATGGTCAAGCACTTCTGTTTCGTTTATTTTCTGAAAGAATTTCCCCTTATTGATAACAGGAATAGAGAGCCATTTGACTCCGTCTGTTGTTTTGATCTTGTTTCTGTTGCGCCAGTCCCGGCGGGTGTACTGCATATCGTCGTAAAGTATAAATTCATCCACCATGTTGATGATGTCAAAATATCCCTTCCAAGGAATATAGTTGGACTGTAATATTGCTATTTTTTTCATTTTGCTGCCTCCGTTTTGCAAAATCTCTTGTTATTCAATTTAATTCAATATTTCTATATAGCGCGATACAGGCAGGCGCTGCCTATATAATACTACAGCTTTTGGGGAAAAGAAAGGATAACATCCGAAAACACCTTGAATCCACAAAAAATGTTGAGATTTGGCATATGAGATGATATAATGGTCGGGTGTATAAAAGGGATGGGATCATTGCGGCATGACAGATTTGACTTGCCGGACCATCTGTAAGGAGATATAGACATGAAGAAAATTATGGTACTGGGCGCTATCTATGCTCAGGTTCCGCTGATCGAGGCTGCAAAGCGGCTGGGATATCATGCGGTGGCTGCCAGTATTCCGGGAGATTACCCTGGATTTGCGGCGGCGGATGAATGCTGTTATGTGGATATCACAGATCCCGAAGCTGTGGCAGAAGAGGCGTGCAGGCTGCAGGTGGACGGCGTCACTACATGCGGAATGGATACAGGTATCGTTGCCATGGGCAGGGCATGTGATAAACTGGGACTTTGCGGGATATCACAGCAGGCGGCGGCAGCGGCTTCTAATAAATATATGAGTAAAAAAGCATTTGTGGAGGCAGGAGTGCGCTGTGCAGATTACCGCGTTGTAAAAAATGAAGCTGATCTGGAGAGCGCCCTTGACAGTCTGGGACTTCCGGCAGCTGTTAAGGCAGTGGACCTGATGGGTAGCCGCGGTATATACAGGTGCAATACACGTGAGGAAGCTCATGCTGCTTTTGTGAAAGTGATGGATGAGACAAGACAGGAGTACTGTCTTGTGGAGGAATTTATAGACGGGCTTTTATTTGGCGCCGACGGCATGTTTTCTGAGGGGAAGCTGGTGTTTCTGCTCCCCTTTGGAACAGAAGCTTATATGGGGGGCCAGGTGGCTACTCCGGTGGGACACTGGGCGCCATTCGAATATCAGGATATGCTGGAAGAGATCAGGGCGCTTGTAACAAAGGCCGGAAATGCTCTCGGCATCCAGAATGGCCCCTTTAACTGTGATCTCATGCTCAGGGATGGCAGGGTATATCTGATAGAAATCAACGGCCGCCCCGGAGCTACATGTATCCCTGAGATCATCAGCAATTATTATGGGTGCAATTATTATGAGGTTATCTGCAGGCAGGCTGCGGGTGAAGATGTGAGCGGCTTTTTCCGTCTGGACGGCAGGGTTCCTTTTGCCAGTATCTCCCATATAATCGGGTCTGACAGAAATGGGATACTCAGGGAGATCAGGAATAATAATGAGATGGCAGATGATATATGCGATCTTACGTTTGGCGCAAAAACAGGGGACCGGGTCAGCCGGTACCAAAATGGAAGGGACAGGCTGGGGCAGGTCATTATAAAAGGAAGTACTCTGGAAGAGTGCCGGAGACGTATGGCAGAGGTAATGGACAATATCGAGCTTGTAATAGATGGCGGGTCTGAAAGCCTGGGTGATTAGATGGTAAAAAAAATAAATTCCAAAATGAATCTGAAACTTTTCCTGGCCCTTCATGCCAGCCTTTTGTTTTCCTCGCTGGGAGGAGTGGCTTCTAAAATGGCTGCCAATGAAGAAATGTTTTCGCTGTCATTTTTTATCTGGTACGGGCTTGTGCTTTTTATCATGTTCGGCTATGCTCTTATCTGGCAGCAGATCTTAAAGCATGTCCCTCTGACAGTTGCCTTTTCCAATAAACCGGTGGGGCTTGTATGGGGAATGGTGTGGGGGACCCTGTTCTTTCAGGAAGTGATCACCTGGAAGATGATTCTGGGGGCTGCCATTATTTTCGCGGGGATATACCTGGTGGTGACTGGCGATGAATAATATGACATATTCAGTAATATTGCTGCTGGTTTCAGTTTTTATCTCAGCGGTGTCCCAGATACTTTTAAAGAAGGCCACATACAGGCATTACGATACGAAACTCAGGGAATATTTAAATCCTTACGTGATCATTGCCTACGGGATGTTTTTTGTATCCACGATCCTGACAATGCTGGCACTGAAGACCGTGCCTCTGTCTATGCAGCCGATGCTGGAATCTACCAGCTACATCTATGTTTCCGTCATGGGATATTTTCTGCTGAAGGAGAGATTCTCAAAGAGGAAGATTCTTGGAATATGCGTGATCCTGCTGGGGATTTTCGTCTATTCCGTTTAGGAGGAAAAAACATGTTGGTATCTATAGTAATACCTTGTTATAACAGCGCCAGGACAATAGGGGACGTGGTCAGGCTGACTGTGGAAGAATTTGAAAAAATACCCGGCTATGAATGTGAATTTGTGCTGGTCAATGATTATTCAAAGGACAATACTTTTGAGGCAATTACCGCCCTCTGTGAACAATATCCTTTTGTGAAGGGGATCAGCCTGTCGAAAAATTTCGGACAGCATAATGCCATCATGGCAGGCCTGCATTACACAGAGGGGGAGTATATCATAGGGATGGACGATGATCTTCAGACACACCCCTCACAGATACATAAGCTTATAGAAAAGATAAGTGAAGGGTATGATGTTGTATTCGCCCGTTTTGCGGAAAAGAAATTTGGATTTATAAAGAAAATTACAAGTAAAGCGGCGGGTTTCCTCACGTGGCATATGATAAAGCGGCCTAAAGGTGTCAGCGCCAGCAATTTCTGGATATGCGCCAGATTTGTGAGAGATGAGATCGTAAAATATACGAATTATAACCTGTACCTGCAGGTGCTTTTCTACAGGACTACAGGGAGCGTGGCGAATGTGGAGGTTGAACATTTTGAAAGGGAAGAGGGAAAGTCAAACTATACATTTAAGAAGCTTCTTACATTATGGCTGTCCTGTCTGAACTATACTGTTGTGCCTCTCAGGATCTCCATGATACTGGGATGTCTGTTTGCAGGCGGCGGCTTTATAGGCGCCCTGGTCGTCCTTATCAGAAAGATCATGGACCCGGCTATCCCCATGGGATGGTCCTCCGTAATGTGCGCAATGTTCGTATTCTTTGGGATCGTCCTGCTTATGCTGGGGATCATTGGGGAGTACCTGGGCAAAGCGATCCTGAACCTGAACAATACTCCCCAGTATATAGTGAGGACTGAGTTAAATGTAAAGAAAGCCTCCCAGGATTCCGCAGATGACCATGAGCAGGATGGGATTTAGTTTCCACTTCCTCATTGCAAAGAAGGCACCCAGGAACAGGAAGACAGATATCACATCCAGATCCTGTATGGCTTTATAGTCCGAGGTGCCGCAGAAGGTGAGCAGAAGTATTACAGCGGCAGCTGACATGATAAGGCCCAGGGAAGCTGCTTTCAGGCTGTTCAGTATTTTTGGTATGTAATAGGAGCCGCTGTGCTTCTGGAAAAATGAGTCAAGCAATAGAGCAATGACAACTCCGGAGATGATACAGCCCAGGGTGGCGGCAGCGGCACCGGGCAGGCCGGCGGCCTTCAGACCCACAAAGGTGGAGGTATTGACGGCCAGGGGCCCCGGGGTCATCTGGGAGATTGTAATGATATCGGCAAAGACCTTTTCAGTCAGCCATCCGTATTTTTCAACTACCTGTTCCTGGATCAGAGGAATGATGGCATATCCTCCGCCTATGGAGAAAAAACCTATCTGCCAGAAGGCATAAAATAATTCTATCAGACGTTCCGTCAAAATTTTTTCCTCCTTTTTTCAATTAAAGCAGCAATAAGGCTGCAAAGACAGCACAGGAGCAGCAGGACTGCCACATTGATATCCAGAATGAAATTTGCCAGGAAAACAGCAGGCACCATTAATGTGAGCAGTTTTGAGCGCTGCTTTATAATAAGCGCATACATTTCCAGGACAAGGTCCGCGATAAGCGCCGCCACACCTGCCTGCATCCCCTTCAGCACTGCAGCTATAATAAGATTAGAAGCAAAGGCGGTGTAAAAAGTAGATATGACTGATAAAATAATAAGGGGAGGGAGTATAGCTCCCAGACAGCAGAGAACAGCACCGGCGGCTCCGCATATGCGCCAGCCCGTCAGAGCGGCCAGATTGACGGCAATGGCCCCGGGAGAGGACTGGGAGACTGCAGCGATGTCCATCAGTTCGTCTTCGCTGAAATATTTTTTCTTCTGAACAAAGTATTTTCTGACCATGGGCACCACCACATATCCGCCGCCAAATGTAAAAGCGCTGATAAAAAAGTGGATGCATGTCAGCCATAGGAGAGTACGCAGATTATTCTGCCTTTGTTTATTTTTCATGAGAAATTCCTTTCTGTCGTTTTGGCATGTAAATCCCTGGTTGCAGTTCGGCTGTCGACCTGTAATATTCCCTGCCATCCATCTACTATAAAGCTTGTACACCTATTTGTAAAATGATATAATTTTATAAAATCCATGAATTTATTTCATGATAGGAGGAGATCAGATGACATTGCGGCATCTTCAGATTCTGAGGGCTGTGGCTGATAACAGGAGTTTTACAAAAGCAGCTGCGCAGCTATATATCACACAATCGGCTGTATCCCATGCAATTAAGGAGCTAGAGGAAATGGCGGGGACAGCTCTTTTTGACAGAACATCAAAAAAGGTCTGTCTTACAGCATGCGGAAGGCTGCTGCTGCAGGAGAGCCTTCCGGTCCTGTCATCCTGCGAGAGCCTGGAGAAGAGGATGAAGGAGCTGGAAAAAGACACTCCGGTCAGGCTTGCATCCAGCATCACCATTGCAGGGTTCTGGCTGCCCGGGATAATCAGGAAAATTCAAGAGAAGCATCCCGGAATCAGGACTGAGGTGGAGGTAGTAAGCGCCTCAAATGCAGTAAAACTGCTGGAAAAGGGAGAGGTGGATGCCGCTCTCATAGAAGGCGTGATCCCGGAAGGGCCATATGAGAGCTTCACATTTGACTCCTACAGTCTGAAGGCTGTCTGTGCTCCCGGATATATACATGAGGACTGTGATGAGAGCAGAAAAAGCAGGGATACAGCACGCGTGGAGGGATCTCCCCGGCAGAAAACCATCAGTCCGTCTGCTCTGTGCAGAGAAAAGCTCCTGTTAAGGGAAAGGGGCAGCGCTATCCGGGATGCATTTGACAGCGCCATGCTTTTGAAAGGGTGCACAGCCCATCCCGTCTGGGTCAGCGTAAATTCTCAGGCCCTCATAGAGGCAGCAAGGGCAGGCCTTGGAATCACATTCCTTCCGGATATACTTGTTGAAAAAGAGATGAGAGAGGGAAGTCTTGCAGAAATACAGATAGAAGGGATCAGCCTGAAGAACGAACTTCATGTTATATACCACAAAGATAAGTACCTTACCGTATCATTTCAGGAACTGCTGCTTATGATAAAAAGTATCAGTCATCCCGCGGCTACCGTTTAAACGGATAGTGTGCTATAATATATCCTGTGGACAATAAATTGGAATGATTAGAAGGAGGATTAAAATGGCAGCTATTATAGGAAGCCCAAGCAGATACATACAGGGAAAAAGTGAATTGAAGAATCTTTGCAGCCATGCTGCAAATTACGGAAAATCTTTGTTTGTTCTTACAAGCCCATCCGGAAAAAAGAGAGTTGAGCCTGCAATCAGTGAAGGGCAGAAGGGAACAGAGACAGCAGTAGTGTATGAAGCATTTAACGGAGAATGCTGCATGACAGAGATCAACCGTGTGGCCGCAGCATGCAGGGCGGCAAATTGTGATGTAATCGTTGGAGTGGGAGGCGGCAAGATCCATGATACGGCTAAGGCGGCAGCATACTACCTGGGAGTCCCTGTAGTGATAGTTCCGACCATCGCATCTACAGATGCACCCTGCAGTGCGCTGTCTGTAATTTATACAGATGAAGGTGTTTTTGAAAGATATCTTTTCCTGCCGTCCAGCCCCAATATGGTCCTTGTGGATACAGATGTGGTAAGCAGGGCCCCAGCCCGTCTGCTGATCTCAGGAATGGGAGATGCTCTTGCCACATATTTTGAAGCCAGGGCGTGCCAGCGGTCAAATGCGGGGAACTGTGTCGGAGGAAAACAGACTCTGGCAGCTATGTCACTGGCAAAGCTCTGTTATGACACACTGCTTGAAAATGGTGTGAGCGCAATGCTTGCGGTGGAAAACAAGGTCTGCACAAAATCAGTGGAAAATGTTATAGAGGCGAATACATATCTTTCAGGGATAGGTTTTGAGAGCGGCGGTCTTGCCGGAGCCCATGCTATCCACAACGGACTGACTGCAGTTGAAGAGACCCACAGCCTTTATCACGGGGAAAAAGTTGCGTTTGGAACACTTGTACAGCTGGTTCTGGAGAACGCAGATACAGAAGAAATAGAAACAGTCATTGATTTCTGCATATCAGTTGGCCTTCCTGTCACACTTGCCGGGCTGGGAATAAAAGAGGTTAAGGAAGAACAGATCATGGAGGTTGCAAAACTGGCATGCTCACCAGACGATACACTGGGCAACATGCCATTTGAGGTTACTCCGGAAGATGTATACGCAGCCATCATGGGGGCAGATGCCCTTGGCAGGTATTATACAGAGGAAATGTAAGAAAACGCTTCAGTAAAATCCAGAATCACAGGGGGCTGTTCTTATATTGTGACGGGGCAGCCCCAAAATGCTTTTTAAACAGCTTGCTGAAATGGTAGACGTCCTCATACCCTACCAGAGATGCGATCGTCTGTATGCTTTCAGACGGGTTTGCCTCCATCAGCTCTCTGGCCTTCTCCATGCGGAGGTCGATCAGGTAGTTGATGGGGGTGTCACCTGTCTCAGACTTGAATATCTTTGAGATATAAAAAGTGCTCAGATACATATTCCTTGCTATCTGGTCAAGGGATATTTTTTCATGGTAATGCTCATCCAGATACTGGATAATCTGTTTCACAACATATTTCTTGCCCGTGGACTCAAAGACGCAGCCCTCAGACGGTGCGAGGGCGTCCCTGGTGCCTGTTGAATCTATCTGTTCGCGCACAAGCAGAAGGAGCAGCTGCATCAGATATGATTTCAGCATGAAATACCGTCCGGGCCGGCATGTCTTATATTCTTTCGTCATCGCATTGCATATCTTAAATACTTCCTGTTTCAGGATACCGTCCATTGTAAAATGACACCGCCCGTTAGCCAGTGTAAAGTGGTTTTTTTCCATCCCCTTAAAATGGATATTGGTGAAGGACAGATAACATTCAATAGCATGGTTGTCGGGATTCAGGATCAGGCTTTTGTGGTATGTACCAGGATTTAATATGATCAGATCCCCCTCTTTCCCCACATACCAGTTCCCGTCTATAAAATATCTGGCCTGCCCCTTCATAATAATAGCCAGCTCAATAAAATCATGGCAGTGATAATTCTTCTCATCCTCCGTCCGCGCCAGCTGGGAAATAAAAAGAAAAGTAGGGTTCAGGTCTTCATATGTCAAATCATATTCATATTGTTTATTATTCATTATTCGTCACCTCATTTAGAATTTCATTATATCGTTTTTTGGGGAAATGCTCAATTGTTAATTGAAAAAAATGTGGGAACGCTGTTAAAGGGTAACGGGACGCTTTGTGCGGGAGGCAGTGAGCCGTCAGGAAGGGGAGCGGTGGGGTTCGTTGTTCTGTCCGACCGCTGCGGAGTGAAAATCTAAGGCTCCGTGCCCCGCTCGAACCGCAAAAAGCGGCCGGAAACTCGGTGCGCTTGCCGATGCAACCGCCCCTCAGACAGCTCCGGCCTCGAGTGCAAGCACTCGTTTTTGCTGACCGCGGGTCCCACAGCCTAAGATTTTCATCTTCCTCACTATAGTCCGCCACAACGAACCCCACCGCTCCCCTTCCTGACGGCGCCAAGTTTACTGGCACAAAGCTGACTGTTATAAACAGGCTATGGCTGAGAATTAATGCAGCCAAGTATATTCTGCCCCCGGGTAGTTATCCATACAAAGGTGTTCCGGGAATCCTCAAAGGTAGTGGTTTCACCTATGCCCCAACCTCATTGCGGGAGCCAGCTTTGCACCGAAAAACTTGGCATCAGCGGGAGGGTTCGGACTGAACCACGAACCCTCCCGCCCGCTGATTCACAACCTATAATGCAAAGCGTTCTCCCCCTTTCAATCTCCTAAACTACCACGTCATCAAAGCGCTGTACAAAATAATACATGCAATGTACAAGAAATTACATTTTACTTTTTTTTGAGGAGACTATAATAATCAAAAGAATGAAGCAAGGGATTTAAATGTTGTATTCGGAAATAAAAGGGAAGGATGAGCAGAAATGACAAAAAATTTAACCACCGGGCAGCCGGCAAAGCTTATTGTGCTGTTTACTATTCCGCTGCTGATAGGAAATCTGTTCCAGCAGTTCTACAGTATGGCTGACACCCTGATTGTAGGCCGTACCATCGGCGTCAATGCGCTGGCAGCCGTAGGATGTACGGGAAGCATCACGTTTTTTATACTTGGATTTGCGCAGGGACTCAGTTCCGGGCTTTCTATTATAACGGCCCAGAGATTCGGGGCACAGGATGAGGAAGGGATACGCAGGAGCGCAGCGGCTAGTATTATGATCAGCCTTTGTGTCACCATTATCCTGACAGCTCTGGCCATACCTCTTACTATGCCTCTGCTGAGGATGCTGCAGACTCCGGAGGAGATCATCGGGGATGCATATCAGTATCTGGTGATCATTTTCATAGGGACCGGGGCCTGTGTACTGTTTAACCTGCTCTCCAACCTGGTGAGGGCGCTGGGGGATTCAAGGACGCCTCTTTATTTCCTGGTGATCGCCTGTGTGCTGAACATAGGGCTGGATTTCCTCTGTATCCTGGGATTTAATATGGGAGTGGCAGGGGCTGCTTGTGCTACGATTCTGGCTCAGCTGGTTTCAGGCATACTGTGCATCGTCTATATTAAAAAGAAACTTCCTCTGCTGTGGCTCACCAGAGATGATTTCAGGATAAGAAGATGGGAGATAGCAGTGCACCTTAAAGTAGGGCTGCCCATGGCTTTCCAGACATCCATCATTGCCATTGGTTCTCTGATCCTCCAGTTCGCACTCAATGGTCTTGGGGCAGTTTCAGTGGCAGCTTACACGGCAGCACAGAAGATAGATATGCTGGCAACTCTGCCTATGTCTTCCTTTGGCACCACAATGGCAACATATGCGGCCCAGAACTATGGAGCACAGAAATATGCCAGGATCAGGAAAGGTGTATTCCAGTGTGCCGTTATCTCAGTCAGCTTTGCCGTTGCCATGGGGCTGGTCAATACCTTCGCAGGATACCAGCTGGTAGAGATTTTTGTGGGAGGAGGCCAGAAGCAGGTGCTTTCACTCGCTGAGGTATACTTAAGAGTCAACGGAAGCATGTATTTTGTATTATCACTCCTGTTCATTTTCAGATTTACACTCCAGGGCCTGGGAAAAGGACTGGTGCCTACTATAGCGGGCATAATGGAACTTGTGATGAGGGCATTTGCAGCTGTTGTGCTGGCCGGTGCATTTGGATTTGCCGGCGCGTGCTGGGCAAATCCCCTGGCATGGCTCGGTGCCTGCGTACCGCTGGCAATAGCGTACATTATCACACATAAAAAAATGCCGAAGCAGGATTTGGATGTTATGAGTCAAAACTCCTGCAGCAGGCAGACAGGATATCAAACCTGCAGCGCAGCAGAGCAGCGGGGGATTTGACCCTCGCTGCATTCGCCAAATGCACATGCAGGCATGTTCACTTGGCTTATTGCTCGCGGGAATAAACATATTCAATCCGGGGATACTAGTATAACGCCCAGCAAATACCTTTATGTTTCGCTGGCCTGATTTCCCGATAGCACAGGCGCAAAAGCCTCAGCGTAGCCCGCTACGCCTGCGTTTTTGCACCTGCACTCTCGAAAAATCATTCTCACCGAACCATAAAGGTATTTACTTTGCGTTATACTAGGAAAAAATGCAGATACGGATAATCGCAGCTGCAAAAACAAAAGGATTGGAGATGGAAGTATGTTTGGTATTTTAATCGCGCTGCTCTCTGGTGCGCTGATGAGTGTCCAGGGAGTGTTCAATACGGAAGTGACTAAGAACACCAGCTTGTGGGTCTCCACAAGCTTTGTTCAGTTTTCGGCTCTTATTGTGTGCCTGATCGCCTGGTTTTTTACGGGGAGGGAAAGCTTTGGGACACTTCTGCAGGTTCCAAATAAGTATGCGCTTCTGGGCGGAGTCATTGGAGCTTTTATCACTGTGACTGTGATAAAGAGTATGTCTGCCCTGGGGCCGGCAAGAGCAGCTATGCTGATAGTGATAGCCCAGCTGGTGGTAGCTTACGCCATTGAGCTGATAGGATGCTTTGGAGTAGATAAGCAGCCGCTTGAATGGAGAAAAGTGTTAGGTATGGGCATAGCGATAGCAGGTATCGTCATATTTAAGTGGTAAATCGTATAAATTTGCTATTGTAATCGGACAAGTTTTCCGATAGAATAAAGATATATGCATAAGGGGAACTTTGCGCCTTCAGGTGTAAAGGAGGTTATGCAAAAAATGAGTTGGATAAAGAAGGTGCCTTTACTGCTTTTGTGCAGTCTTTTAGCGGGCTGTGAGAGGCAGGGAGGCATAGTGTTTGAAGAAACGGCCGGAGGGCAGCCCAGGGAGGAGGTTCTCTGGACAGAGAGCCTTACGGTCGTGACAGGCAAAGCAGATACAGAAGAGGCAGTGAAGAAGGCCCGGGAAGAGATCCGGAACGAGACGGTCCGCAGCACAGAAGCAGGATCAATATATGTTCATGTGTGCGGCGCGGTAAAACATCCGGGAGTCTATGAGCTGAAAAGCGGTGACAGAGTTTATGAGGCTGTAAAGAAGGCCGGCGGGTTTGAAGAGGGAGCTGCTGAAGAGGCAGTGAATCAGGCTGCCGTGCTGGCTGACGGACAGAGGCTCTATATCTGGGATAAAGAAGAGGCCATGACTCTTGAAGCCGGGGCAGAAAATGCTGCTGCCGGACAGGCTGCTTTGCAGCAGTCCGCAGCGGAGCCGGGAGAGAGTAAGGTAGATTTAAATAAAGCCACGAAGGAGCAGTTGATGGAGCTTCCGGGAATCGGAGAGTCAAAGGCAGAAGATATCATGGCTTACAGGGAAGAGAACGGCGGATTCAGATCAACAGAAGAAATAATGAATATCAAGGGGATTAAGGAAGCTGTCTATTCCAAAATAAAAGACAAAATCGTAGTACAATAAGGAGAATTGAACAGAATGGCTAGGAAAGTATTAGTAGTGGATGATGAAAAATTAATCGTAAAGGGAATCCGTTTCAGTCTTGAACAGGATGGAATGGAAGTAAACTGTGCCTATGACGGCGAGGAAGCTCTGAAGATGGCAAAGGAGAAAGAATACGATATCATCCTTCTGGATGTGATGCTTCCTAAGATGGACGGCTTTGAAGTGTGCCAGCAGATAAGAGATTTTTCGAATGTTCCGATCGTTATGCTCACAGCTAAGGGAGATGACATGGACAAGATACTCGGGCTGGAATACGGGGCCGATGATTATATAACAAAGCCATTCAATATTCTTGAGGTAAAGGCAAGGATAAAAGCCATCATGCGCAGGACAGAGCGCAAAGCTGCAGCAGAGGAGCAGCATAAGATTGTGGAGGTGGGAGACCTGGTCCTGGATTGTGAAGGTAGAAGGGTCAGCATTGCGGGAAAAGAAATAAATCTGACAGCAAAGGAATTTGATGTACTGGAGCTGCTGGTGTTTAATCCGAATAAGGTCTACAGCCGTGAAAACCTGCTGAATATCGTCTGGGGCTATGAATATCCGGGGGATGTCAGAACTGTGGATGTACATATCAGGAGACTCAGGGAAAAGATAGAAGAAAATCCCAGCGAGCCGAAATATGTACATACGAAATGGGGAGTCGGGTACTACTTTCAGCATTGAGAAACCAGGGACGAAGGGCGAATCCTTTCGTCCTTTTGCGTCTGAGCAGCGCGGATCAGTAAGGGGAAAATAAGTGAAAAAGTATTTTAATATGGAATTTATAAAGAAGTACGGGAAAAGCCTCCAGTTCAGGATATTTATAATATTTATCCTGGTGGGCGTAGCGCCGATCATAGTACTTAAGTTCGGCATACTGCATAATTTTGAAGAACAGACACTGCAGCAGCGGGCCAACATGGTCCAGAATCAGTGCCTGTCCATAGCAGATCAGCTCAGTGACTCCCAGTACATAAATGGAAGCCACTCGCAGACCATTGACATGCAGCTCTCACAGCTGGCAAATCTCTATGGAGGCCGTATTGTCATCGTGAACAGGGAGTTTACAATTATTAAAGATACGTTTGGGCTTGATGAGAAAAAGGTGATCGTATCAGAGGAGGTCATAAAATCCTTTAAGGGCGAGGATACTATGAACTATAACAGAAAAAATGAGTTCATAGAGATGACAGTACCTGTGAAAGATGCAGTCACAAAAGAGATGATAGGTGTCATGATCGTGAGCATGCCCACAGAAGATATCCAGGTGAGCAAGGATGTGCTCAGCCAGAAGGTGTTTATGCTTCAGCTGGGGATGGGGCTGGTTATCCTGGCAATAGCTTTTTATGCTTCCAGAATGCTTGTTAAGCCATTTACAAAGGTTACGAAATCATTGGAGGAAGTATCCGGCGGATTTTCAGAGGAGGACATCTCTATCCCTGATTATACAGAGACACAGCTGCTGGCCGAGGCTTATAACCAGATGCTTGTGAGGATGAAGGCACTTGATGATTCAAGACAGGAGTTTGTGTCGAACGTATCGCATGAACTGAAGACTCCCATAACTTCCATGAAAGTGCTGGCGGATTCCCTTCTCATGCAGGGGGACGCGCCTGTTGAGCTGTACAAGGAATTTATGGCTGACATAGCTGAGGAGATCGACAGGGAAAATAAGATCATAAATGACCTGCTTTCACTTGTAAAAATGGATAAAAAAGCAGCTGACATCAAGGTTGAGGAAAAAAATATCAATGAGCTTCTGGAGCTTATTGTAAAGCGTCTCAGGCCCATAGCGGACCAGCATGAGGTTGAGCTTATACTGGAGACATTTAAGCCTGTGACAGCGCAGGTTGATGAGACAAAGCTCTCTCTTGCCATATCTAATCTGATAGAAAACGCTGTCAAATACAATAAAGAGGATGGCTGGGTGAGGATCTCGCTGAATTCAGACCACAAGTATTTTTATGTGAAGGTGGAGGATTCAGGACTGGGTATACCGGAGGAAGACCAGGAGCATATATTTGAGAGATTCTACAGAGTAGACAAATCACATTCAAGAGAGATCGGGGGCACGGGCCTTGGCCTTGCAATCACCAGAAGCGCGATCCTGATGCACAGAGGCGCAGTAAAAGTATACAGCAAAGAAGGCGAGGGGACTACATTTACAGTAAGGATCCCCCTCTCATATACACCATAACAGGAGCGAAGCATGAAAAAGATAATATGTTTATTGATAGCCGCCTTCATTGCCATATGTCTGCCGGGCTGTGAAGAGTCAGCCAGTGAGAAGGGCGGGTATCAGGTATACTATACGAATAAAGACGGGACAAAGCTGACACATGAAGGATATACTCCCAAAGGTCAGAGCGACAATGAGTTAATTAAAGAGCTGATCGACAGGATAGCCACGTCCCCCTCATCGTCAGAGCAAAAGAGCGCCAAACCGGAAAATGTAGTATGTACAGGATTTGTACTTGACAACAAGCTGCTGACATTAGAATTTAACAGTGCATATAAAGAGATGGATAACATCTCAGAGGTACTGTTCAGGGCAGCGGCAGTAAAGACACTTGTGCAGCTGCCCTGTGTTGACAAGGTAGCTTTCAACATAGAGGGTAACCCGCTGCGTGACTATGTTGACCAGCCGGTGGGAGCTATGACGGCAGATACTTTTATAGACAATCAGGGACAGGGGATCAATTCTTACCAATACGCGTCTCTCCCTCTTTATTTTGCAGATTCTTCAGGACAGAAGATCATGAAGGAGATGCGCAATGTCCATTATTCCAGCAATACTGCTCTGGAGCGTGTGGTGCTGGAGCAGCTCATCAAGGGACCGGTGAACAGCAGGCTGCAGGCAGTGATGCCTGCTGATACGAAAGTGCTTTCTGTAACAGTAAAAGGGACAAGCTGTACTGTAAACTTTTCCGGGAGCTTTAATAAGGGAATTGACGGAAAAAATGTCCAGCCTGATGCAGCACTTTATTCTGTGGTAAATTCACTCTGTGATTCATGTAATCTGACAGAAGTAAATATCCAGATAGATGGTGAGAGCCAGATAACATACAGGGATACCATCAGTCTGGAAAACGGGTTTGGGCGGAATAAGGATATTATAGTGGTGGCGGACACGTCACAAAAGGCGGAGGACACTGCGGCTGATGATACGGCCGCTGATACAGGCGGAAGCAGTACAGTGCCTGATCCGCAGGCGGAAACGAGTGTAAGTGCAGATCCCTCAGTAGGGATCGATAAGATTCAGGGAGGGAAAAATTGAGAAAAAGGCCTATGTGTCTGGCCTGCCTCTTACTCCTTCTGGGAATGCTTCTTTTTTCTTCCGGCGCGTCTGATAAAGACGCAGACCGGAAGATATCAGGAAATGATTCTGTCAGTGTGGAAGGGCAGGTCTATAAACGTGAAGAGAAGGCGAACAGCCTTCAGATATATCTGAAAAACATTTCTATTATTCAGCCCGGTCAAACCGGGAGTCAGAATACCAGCCAGCCGGAAAATGCAGAAAATTACGGTGCAATGCTGGAAAAATCCAATTTATTAATCCGTCTTGATAAAAATCAGAATAAAATAAAAATAGGTACATATGTGCGGGCAGCAGGGATACTTAAAGAACCTGAAAAAGCTACGAATCCGGGCCAGTTTGATTTTGCCCGGTATTATGCAGCTAAAGGAATATACTATATCCTGGATGATGCCAGAACTCTGGCGGTCTCCGGCTCATATGACCTTATCCTGGAAACACTCTGCAGCCTCAGAGAGACGCTGGCAAAGAAATTTGATGAAATAGGAGGGGAAGATGCGGGATTTCTGCAGGCCATGCTGCTGGGGGAAAAGTCCAATCTGGAAGAGGAAATGAAAGACCTTTATCAGCTGGGAGGTATCTCTCACATTTTGGCCATATCAGGGCTCCATATATCCCTGCTGGGAATGGCTCTCTATAAGTGGCTCAGGAAACATGGGACAGGCTTTTTATGTGCCGGTCTGATAAGCGGCCTTCTGATGGCTGCATACTGCGTGATGACAGGGTTTGGCGTCTCGGCAAAGAGGGCGCTGCTTATGTATCTTGTCTATCTGGGAGCGCAGATTTTTGGAAGGACGTATGACCTTCTGTCAGGGCTGGCTTTTTCTGCTGTTGTCATTCTTACCGGTTCACCGGAACTTCTTGGGGATGTCTCATTTCTTCTTTCATTTCTGGCTATACTGGGCCTTGGAACACTTCAGCCTCTCATAGCCTCCATATTCCACGTAAATAATAAAATAATCCTGGGTATACTGTCAGGGGCGGCCATCCAGATCATAACGGTGCCCGTGAGCCTGTGGTTCTTTTATGAGACCTCTCTGTTCGGACTGGTGCTCAATCTGATCGTGCTGCCCCTGCTGCCTCTTGTGCTGGCCTTCGGGGCCGCCGGAGCTGCGGTTGGTTTTATCAGTATAAAAGCGGGGATTATCTGCTTTGCTCCCTGCCACTATCTGCTGAAGCTGTATGAACTTCTCTGCCGTCTGGCTGCATCACTTCCGGGTTCCCGGATTGTTCTGGGGCAGCCTGAAATATGGCAGCTGTTTGTTTACTACGGGCTTATCGCAGGACTGTTTCTGGGGGCGCGAATATACGGCAGGTTCACGGACAGTTCCCGCGTCCCCGGATGTCTGGGAGGAGCTGCCTTTCTGGCTGCTTTGGGCACAGTTCTTGTGCTGGATACCTCATCAGGGCTCAGGATAACATTTCTGGATGTGGGACAGGGGGACGGCATTTGCATACAGTCGGATACAGGAAAGGTTTATTTTATAGACGGCGGAAGCAGCTCTGAGAAGTCTGTGGGTAAATACAGGATCATACCCTTTCTTAAGTATTACGGCATCAGTTATCTGGATGGGCTGATACTGACCCATGGGGATGAGGACCATATAAACGGAGCCAGAGAGCTGATAGAAGGAAAGGAGGGAATAGGGATCGGCTGTCTTATACTGCCTGATGTGAGTACTGATGATGAGATTTACAGAGAACTTGAGAGTTTGGCGAAGGAGAGGAGGATTCCTGTACAGTATTTAAACAGCGGCATGAGTATACAGGAGAAGGACGGCCTTTCTCTTGTATGTCTTCACCCTGCAGCAGGGTATAAAGCCTCGTCCAGAAACGGGGAGTCATCAGTTATCATGCTGTCATATGGAAGCTTCCGGGCGCTCTTCACAGGTGATCTGGAAGAGGCGGAGGAGAGGATGCTGCTGAGACAGCAGGCATTTTCCAGAGTTGATGTTTTAAAGGCAGCCCATCACGGGTCAAAGAATTCTACAACGGATGAGTTTCTGCAGGTGACAAGACCTGAAGCAGCAGTGATCTCATGCGGTGAGGGAAACAGATATGGACATCCGCACAAGGAGCTTCTTTTAAGACTGGGAGAAGCCGGCTGCCGCTCTTATCTGACAAAAGACCTGGGAGCCGTGCAGGTAGTGACAGACGGAGATAGGTATACCTTGTCGTGCGGAGCACGCCCATCCGGGAGGATGTGAATTATGGGATGCACGGAGGTGTATACCTTGTCGTGCGGAGCACGCCCATCCGGAAGGATCTGAATTATGGGATGCACGGAGGTGTATACCTTGTCGTGCGGAGCACGCCCATCCGCAGGATTAAATTATGGGATGCACGGAGGTGTATAAAATTTTTGGAAAAATAAAGGAAAATAAATTTTTTTGCAGAATATAATAATAAAGGCAGAAGTTGGTTATGAGGCATTAGAAAATTATTATCCGCGGAACCGCGCTTTTATCGGAGCCGTGAATAGCAGCATTAAAAATACTGGTAGGGAGGAATGGCGCTATGACGATACGTGAGATGGCTGAGCTTCGGGAAGAGGAGTATTTCAGCCCGTTTGCATCACTGAGCAGGAATTCAAGGGGCAGGGATGTCTTTGAAGAACAGTGTGACATCCGCCCTGTATATCAAAGAGACAGAGACAGGATACTGCATTCTAAGGCTTTTCGCAGGCTGAAGCATAAGACACAGGTCTTTCTGACCCCCCAGGGGGATCATTACAGGACGCGCCTCACCCACACACTTGAGGTGTCTCAGACAGCCAGGACGATTGCCAGGGCTTTGAGAATGAATGAAGACCTGACAGAGGCCATAGCTCTGGGACATGATCTGGGGCATACACCATTTGGCCATTCAGGGGAAAGTGCGCTCAATGAAGTCTGTCCTCTGGGATTTACACACTTTGAGCAGAGCCTGAGGGTGGTGGAGCTTCTGGAAAAGAAAGGCAGGGGGCTGAACCTGACCTGGGAAGTGAGGGACGGCATATTGAACCACAGGACAGCGGGCAGCCCAAGTACGCTGGAAGGAAAGATCGTCCGTCTCTCTGACAAGATAGCCTATATAAACCATGACATCGACGATGCCGAACGTGCGGGAATTTTAACGGAAGAAGAGATTCCACTGGAATATCGGAGGATTCTGGGCTATACTATTCGTGAACGCTTAAATACGCTGATACATGATATTGTGCGAAACAGCGAGGGCAGGCCGGACATCATCATGTCTCCCCACATGGAAAAAGCCATGCAGGATCTGAGGCATTTTATGTTTGAGCATGTCTACAAAAATCCAAAGGCAAAGAGCGAGGAATCTAAGGCCAAGAATATGCTCAGAGAGCTCTATGGCTATTACAGCCGCCATTTGGATGCCATGCCCGCTGAATATCTGGAGCTTATAGACAGAGGCGAAGCAGAAGAGCGGGTCGTTTGTGACTACATAGCCGGGATGACAGACCAGTATTCAATGGCCAGATTCAGCGAGCTGTTCATCCCAAAAGCATGGCAGTATTAAGGAGAGACATAAATGTATTACCCAGAAGAACTTGTAGAAGAGATAAGAGAAAAAAATGATATTGTGGATGTGATTTCAGGGTATGTGAAGCTGCAACGAAAAGGGAGCTCTTATTTTGGGCTGTGCCCGTTCCATAATGAGAAATCCCCTTCATTTTCTGTCAGCCCCGGAAAGCAGATGTACTACTGCTTTGGCTGCGGCGCAGGAGGGAATGTATTTACTTTCATAATGGAATATGAGAATTATTCCTTTCCTGAGGCGCTGAAATTCCTGGCTGAGCGGGCAGGGGTAACTCTGCCTGAGCAGGAGTATTCTGCAGAGATGAGGAAACAGCAGGATCTGAAAGGGCGCATACTGGAGCTTAATAAAATGGCTGCCAAGTATTTCTATTACCAGCTGCGGACAGAGAATGGAGCCCAGGCCATGGAATACCTGAAAGGACGCCGGCTTTCAGACGAGACGATCAAGGGATTCGGGCTGGGATATGCAAACAAGTACAGTGATGACCTGTACCGGTATCTGAAAAAACAGGGCATATCGGACGAGCTGCTCAGAGAATCAGGACTGATGAATGTGGACGAGCGTCACGGCATGTATGATAAATTCTGGAACAGGGTCATATTCCCCATCATGGATGTGAACGGCAGGGTGATCGGATTCGGCGGCCGTGTTATGGGGGACGGAAAGCCCAAATACTTAAACTCTCCGGAGACAAAGGTATTTGACAAGAGCAGAAACCTCTACGGGCTGAATATCGCCAGAACCTCCAGGCAAAAGAATCTGCTTGTATGTGAGGGATATATGGATGTGATTTCCATGCATCAGGCAGGCTTTAAGAATGCAGTGGCCTCTCTTGGCACAGCGCTCACCACGCAGCATGCCAGCCTGCTGAAAAGGTATACCGACGAGGTGATCCTCACCTATGACAGTGACGCTGCAGGCACAAAAGCCGCCCTCAGGGCTGTTCCCATCCTGAAGGCGGCAGGGATAGCTGCAAGAGTGCTGCATATGGATCCGTATAAGGATCCTGATGAGTTTATTAAAGCGGAAGGTGCAGAAGCATTCCAGGAGAGGATAGATAAAGCAGAAAACAGCTTTATGTTTGAAATATCTGTACTGGAAAAAGAATATGATATGAAAGACCCTGAGGGCAAGACCTCATTTTTTAACGAGACGGCGAAAAAGCTGGCAGCGTTTGAGGTGGAGCTGGAGAGGGAAAATTATATTGAGGCCACGGCTGCCAAATACCATATCGGCTTTGATAATCTGAGAAAGCTGGTAAACAGGATGGCGCTGCGGGGCGCTGCGGCAGCAGAGAACACGGTTGTACGGCCAAGACGGCAGGCAGAGGTGAAGGATGACGGAATGCAGAAATCCCAGCGGCTCCTGCTCACATGGCTGATTGAAAACCCCTCTCTTTTTAAGACAGTGAAAGAGTATATCGGTCCAAAGGATTTTACTACAGAGATGTACAGGACAGTGGCTGAAATGCTTTTTGAGCAGTATGAAGGGGGCGAATTGAATCCCGCCAAGATCATAAATCATTTTATGGAGCCGGAACAGCAGAGGGAAGCGGCGGCGCTGTTTAATACAAATATAAGAGTGGAGACAAAGGAGGAACTGTCAAAAGCAGTCAAAGAAACAATTGGAAAAATCGTGCAGAACAGCATCGAATATCAGACGGCTCATTTGGACCCTGCGGATTTAGCCGGACTTCAGCAGATAGTCATGAGCAAGAGACGTCTGCAGGATCTTGAAAAGCTGCATATTTCCCTGGATTAGGGAAAGAATACAGGATAAATGAGAGTGAAACGCCGGGATGGTGCTACGGAAGGAAGGTAATGGCAGTGGAAGAACAATTAAAGACCTTACTGGAATATGCAAAAAAACGAAAGAATGTATTAGAGTACGAAGAAATCTTTAATTTTTTCCCCAGACAGGACTGGAGTGAGGAAAAATGTGATAAAGTTCTGGAGTTTTTAGAAGAGCACGGCGTGGATGTTTTGCAGGTTAATGAAGAGGTGCCGGAATTTCTGGAGGAAGAAGAGGAGATCGTCCCGGAGGAGATAGATCTGTCTGTCCCGGAAGGAGTCGGCACAGATGATCCTGTGCGCATGTATCTGAAGGAGATAGGCAAAGTTCCGCTGCTGACTCCGGAGGAGGAGACGAGACTGGCGCTTTTGATAGAGCAGGGGGACGAGGAGGCCAAAAAGCGGCTGGCGGAATCGAACCTTCGTCTTGTGGTGAGTATAGCGAAGAGGTATTCAGGAAGAGGGATGCAGCTTCTGGACCTTATCCAGGAAGGAAACCTGGGCCTTATTAAAGCTGTCGATAAATTTGACCATCAGAAAGGGTTTAAATTCAGCACTTATGCTACCTGGTGGATACGCCAGGCCATCACAAGGGCTATCGCCGACCAGGCCAGGACGATCAGGATCCCTGTGCATATGGTTGAGACGATCAACAGGGTGACAAAAGCCTCCAGGCAGCTGCTGCAGGAGCTGGGAAGGGAACCCAGTTCTGAGGAAGTAGCTTTGGCAGTGGGGCTTTCTGTTGACAGGGTACAGGAGATCAGGAAAATTTCCCAGGAACCAGTATCACTGGAGTCGCCTGTGGGTGAAGAGGAAGACAGCCATCTGGGAGATTTTATCAGGGACGATAATGTGCCTGTTCCTGCTGAGGCTGCGGCGTTTGCACTGCTCCGGGAGCAGCTGGGAGAGGTCATGGACACTCTTACAAGCAGGGAGCGGAAGGTCTTAAGCCTCCGGTTCGGGCTGGAGGACGGAAGGGCCAGGACATTAGAAGAAGTTGGAAAAGAATTTGAAGTAACCAGAGAAAGGATCCGTCAGATTGAGGCTAAAGCGCTGCGGAAGCTGCGCCATCCAAGCCGCAGCCGCAAGCTGAAGGATTTTCTGGAATAGACAGGGAGTTATCATTAAAATGCAGTTATCAAAAAGACTATTGTCCGTTGCTGGTATGGTAACTTCCGCAAGATGTCTTGCGGATGTGGGCACGGATCACGGATACATACCGATATATCTGGTGGAAGAAGGAAGAGCGGCGGCAAGTATCGCCATGGATGTGAACAGAGGACCGCTTGAAAGGGCAGAGGCAAATATAAGGAGCCATGGACTCTCATCAAAGATCATGACGCGCTTATCTGACGGGGTGCAGGCCCTGAAGGAGGGGGAAGCGGACTGGGTAGTGATCGCAGGGATGGGCGGAGGACTGGTACAGAAGATCCTCCGTGAAGGACGTGACGTGCTGGAGGGTGTGGAACGTATTGTCCTCCAGCCGCAGTCCGGGCTGGAGGAAGTGAGAAGATTCCTGTATGGAAACGGGTATGAGATAGAGGATGAAGAGATGGTGCTGGAGGACGGAAAGTATTACCCTATGATGAGGGTGATGCATGCCCGGCAGGAGGGCAGCCTCTCTGATCTGGAGTTCATGTATGGACCTGTCCTGTTAAGAAAAAGGCATGAATGCCTTTTTAAGTATCTGGAATGGGAGCAGGCTGTCCTGGGCAATGTGCTGCAGGGGCTTGTTGGCAGAGATGGAGAGCCGGCCAGGGCAAGAAAATGTGAGATAGAAGAAAAGCTGGCATGTGCAGCAAGAGCGAAGGAGTGTTATTATGAAATGCGGTGATCTGATTGAGAAGCTGGAGGAGAGTTTTCCGCTGTCTTATGCCGCAGGCTGGGATAATCCAGGGCTTATGGCAGGACGCAGGGAGAAAGAGGTAAAAAGGGTCTATATTGGGCTGGATGCCACGGATGAGGTGATCCGGGATGCCAAAGAAAAAGGGGCGGACATGCTGCTGACACATCATCCCCTGTTATTTTCACCTGTCAGAAAAGTAAATACTGACGATTTTACCGGCAGAAGGCTGGTAGAACTGATTCAAAGTGATATATCCTGCTATGCCATGCATACAAATTATGATGTGGCAATGATGGCTCCTCTTGCCTCCCGGATGCTGGGGCTTCGGGATGAAGAAGTGCTGGATATCACCTGCACCAATGAAGTGACAGGGGAGCCTGAGGGATTTGGCAGGACAGGATGGCTTCCTGCGCCTGTGACTTTGAAGGAATGCTGTGAGCTTGTCAAAAGGGTCTTCGGGCTTGAACATGTGATCCTATACGGGGATGAAGAGAAGGTTGTCAGCAGGGCAGCTGTATCGCCGGGTTCAGGAAAAAGCATGGTGCAGCCGGCCATTTGGACAGGTGCGGAGGTACTGATCAGCGGAGATTTCGGACATCATGAAGGGATTGACAGCATGATGCAGGGTCTTGCGGTGATAGATGCCGGTCATTACGGGCTTGAGCATATATTCATCAGCCAGATGGAGGAATATATGAAGAAAAATCACCCTGATCTGGAGGTGTATTTGGAGCCTGTCAGGAATCCATTCAGGATCCTTTAAGAATATAAGAGGGGAGGAACGCGCTATATATGACAGATATAAATAAGACATCTGAGGCAGGTATGGTACAGGTCATGATAGAGGGCCAAAAAAAGAGCTATCCCGCAGGGACACCGTACTATGATATTGCCAGGGAATACCAGCCTGGAAAAGTAAATGACATAGTGCTGGTACTGGAGGATAACAGGCTGAGGGAGCTGGGAAAGACTCTTACCCAGGACTGCACCCTTACTTTTCTTACAACGTCTGATAAAGAAGGGTTTAATGCCTACAGGCGGAGCATGACATTGTTGCTGCTTAAGGCGCTGTACCATGAAGGAGGCCATGAGAACATAGAAAAGGCCTGCATCCATTATGCGGTAAGCAGCGGTTATTACTGTACTGTAACGGGCAGTCTTGAGGTGACGGAGGAGCTGCTTAAAAAGGTTAAAGCCTATATGCTGCAGCTGGTTGAAAGAGCAGTTCCCATAGTGAAGAAAAGTGTTAATACAGATGACGCCATCTCTCTTTTTAGAAAATATGAGATGCATGATAAGGAAGAGCTGTTTCATTACAGACGAGTTTCAAAAGTAAATATTTATGATCTGGACGGCTTTGAAGATTATTTTTACGGGTATATGGTTCCCGACACTTCATACCTGAAGTATTTTGACCTCTGTCTGTATGATGAGGGATTTGTGCTTCAGATGCCGTATATGAACAGTCCGAGGGAGGTGCCTTCATTCAATCCCCGGTCCAAAATATTCAATGTGCAGAAGGAATCCCTGAAATGGGGGGAGATGCTGGATATTACCACAGTATCTGATCTGAACCAGTACATTGTACACAGGGACATAAGGGAGCTGATCCTGATCCAGGAAGCGCTTCAGGAAAAGAAGATAGGAGAAATGGCGGCAATGATTGCGGCGCAGCCGGATAAAAAGATTATCCTGATCGCGGGGCCGTCGTCATCAGGCAAGACTACATTTTCCCACAGGCTGTCCATACAGTTATCAGCCCACGGCTTAAATCCTCATCCTATTCCAGTTGATGATTACTTTATAGACAGGGATAAGACTCCTCTTGATGAGCATGGAAAACATGATTTCGAATGTCTGGAAGCTCTGGACGTAGAACTTTTTAACAGGGATATGAAGGATCTTCTGGAGGGCAGGAGAGTAGAGCTGCCGGTTTATAATTTCAGAACGGGTAAGAGAGAGTACAAGGGAAGGTATAAGAAGCTTGGAAAGGATGATATTCTTGTGATCGAGGGCATCCATTCCTTAAATGACCAGATGTCACATGCACTTCCGGCAGAGAGCAAGTTCAAGATATATATCAGCGCCCTCACACAGCTGAATATTGATGAACACAACAGGATACCCACAACAGACGGGCGGCTGCTGAGAAGGATCGTGCGTGATGCCATGACAAGGGGAACACCTGCAAAAGGGACGATCGCTATGTGGTCTTCAGTGCGCAGGGGTGAAGAAAATTATATATTCCCCCATCAGGAAAATGCGGACATTATGTTTAATTCAGCCCTTGTCTATGAGCTGGCGGCCCTGAAGATCTATGCGGAGCCACTTTTATTTGGGATCGGCAGGGATGAGCCGGAATACAGAGAGGCGAAGAGGCTTCTTAAATTCCTGGATTATTTTGTGGGGATTCCAAGCGAAAGCATACCCATGAATTCCATACTGAGGGAATTTGTGGGCGGAAGCTGCTTTAAAGTATAAGGGGAAAGGTAACTATTTGGCAGATCTGTGGATTTACAGAGGAAAATAATAAGGCTGTGCAGCGCTGGGAATGGCAGGCTGCACAGCCTTTTATTTAGAATCATTTATGATCAGCCAAATACTTCCTTGCTGTATTTACTGATCTCCTCAGAGGTAACCTCATATACGCCCGGGAAGGTACTTATAGCCAGGCCCTGGGAAGCGCAGGGAATGAAATAAAGCCTGCCGTTTTCATCGCATGCTCGCCGGACTTCTTTTGCTATCACATCCTGTGACCAGCCGCTGTAATCGATCTTTGCACTGTCGATTCCGCCCATAAAGGAGATTTTTCCGCCGTATTTGGATATGAGCTCAGGTATATTATTTGTGGTCATCACACCCTGCCAGATATCGATACCCATTTCTATCATATCAGGCACAAGTGTTGCCGCATAAGAATCTGAGTGATGTATGATAAGCTCAACTCCATGTTCCTTATAATAGCCGTATATCTTCTTATAGGCCGGCAGGAAGAATTCATTGAACATATCAGGGGAGATGAAGGTGGAAGTCTGGCTTCCCCAGTCATCATGATGGAAGATGGCATCCGGTTTCTGATGGCTGCAGATCTCCTTGGCGAGAGCTAATTCCCATTCAGTCAGATAATCAATTAATTCATGCATACATTCCGGCTCTTCATAGAAATTAATGAGAGCATTCTGGATCTCACACAGATGGTGGCAGTGCTCAAAGAGGCCTGGTGCAATGAAGGAAGTAACAAAATACTCGTTCCTGTCCACGGCCTCAGCCTGTTTGATAAAAGGTTCCCATTCCTCATCTGAAAATTTAACATTTGGTGCATGTACATATTCCCGCCATTTTGTTATATCTTTTACAACAATCTTGTCAGGAGTATGGACAGGGAAGGCGCCGGGAGTGCCGGCGGGCCAGGAATTTGTCACACCCCAGTCATTTACCACATTCAGCTGTCCGGGCTGGGGGGCAGGGCTGTGCATCATGATGGGGTTAAATACCATTTCCAGCGCTTCGTACTGCTGCACGAAGCGGTCAGGTTTTCCGCCCCTGATAGTTTCTAAGAGATTCTGACGTTTAGTAAGCATAAAGATACCTCCTTCAAAATATAATTCCGCATAAGTTATATTGCTATTGTAGTACAAAATGATGAATAATTCAATTGGAAATACTAAAAAGTTATATTAAATATACAAAATTCAAAAAATAGCACCAGGATGGAAACTATAGAAATAACTTGTATATTTTGCACATGTTTGATATAATATTAACTATGTTGTTGTGCAGAATATTATATATTGCTGACGTGACTGTATTCGGTAAAATGCAAAAAGCAGATAAGCGGCCGCTGAACAGTTGCAAAAGCAGTAAGAATGACAGAAACCAGGAGGTATATGAGCATGAAGAGAAACGTGATAGTCGGACAATCGGGCGGACCCACAGCGGTCATCAATTCCAGCCTTGCGGGAGTTTACAAAACGGCAAGGGACAGGGGCTTCCATAAAATCTATGGAATGCTTCACGGAATACAGGGATTTCTGGATGAACAGTATGTGGACCTCTCCAAGTATATTAAGAATGATCTGGATATTGAGCTGTTAAAGAGGACACCTTCCGCTTTTTTAGGTTCCTGCAGATATAAGCTTCCGGAGATCCATGAAGACAAGGATATCTATGAGAAAATATTTGCAATCCTGAATAAGCTGGAGATCGACAGCTTTATTTATATTGGCGGCAATGATTCTATGGATACCATAAAGAAGCTGTCAGATTATGCAATTCTGACAGGTCAGACACAGAAGTTCGTGGGCGTGCCGAAGACGATTGATAATGACCTGGCCCTTACAGACCACACTCCGGGATACGGAAGCGCAGCCAAGTACATTGGCACATCCGTAAAAGAGATCATCCGTGACGGTCTGGGACTTACATATAAGACCAGCCTTGTCACCATTGTAGAGATCATGGGAAGAAATGCCGGATGGCTTACAGGAGCGGCGGCTCTTTCAAAAGGCGAGGACTGCGCAGGGCCGGATCTTATATATCTGCCTGAGCTTCCGTTTGATGTCAAGAAATTCATGGAGAGGGTCAAGACTCTGCTGAAAAAGAAACCGTCTATTGTGGTGGCTGTGTCAGAGGGGATCCGTCTGGCTGACGGCAGATATGTGTGCGAACTCTCAACGAATTCAGATTATGTAGATGCGTTTGGCCATAAGCAGCTGTCAGGCACAGCAGACTATCTCGCCAATTTTGTAGCTGCTGAGATCGGCTGTAAGACAAGAGGAGTGGAATTCAGCACGCTTCAGAGAAGTGCATCCCATGTGGCTTCCAGGGTTGATATTAATGAGGCGTTTATGGTAGGCGGCGCGGCTGTCAAAGCGGCGGACGAAGGTGACAGCGGCAAGATGGTGGTAATCGACAGGGTTTCTGATGATCCGTACCAGTGCGCTACAGGTATTTACGATGTCCACAAGATAGCAAATGATGAGAAACTTGTTCCGAGAGAATGGATCACAAAGGATGGGACATATGTGACTCCGGAATTCCTGGCTTATGTCAGACCTCTTGTGCAGGGGGATTACCCGCCGGTAATGGTGGATGGCATTCCAAGACATCTTGTTATGAGACAGTAGAGTATTTTTTAGGGGGGATGTTTTTACATCCCCCCTTGTTTTGCTTCTGAAGCTGCAGCAGATTATTTGCGGCCTTTATATTTTTCTTCACAGTATTTGCAGCGGTAAACCTCTTTTTTGGGATCTGTCAGTACAAACACATGATCCAGTCCCTGCTCGATGGAGGTTATACAGCGCGGGTTTTTACATTTGATCACATTCGTGATTTCTTTTGGAAGGGTGAGAGCCTTCTTATCAACTATATGTCCGTCCTGAATGATGTTAACGGTTATATTGTGGTCGATAAAGCCGAGTATATTCAGGTCCAGCATATCTATAGGACATTCTACCTTGATGATATCCTTTTTGCCCATCTTGTTGCTGCGGGCATTTTTTATTATGGCTACGCAGCAGTCCAGCTTGTCCAGCCCCAGGTAATGATATATGGACATGCTTTTTCCGGCTTCAATATGGTCTAAAACAAATCCCTCATTTAAAGCTCCTACATTTAACATACTTTCACCTCCAGCAGTGTGAGAATCAGCGCCATGCGGATATAGACGCCATACTGTGCCTGTTTGAAATAGACGGCTCTCGGGTCATCATCGACCTCCACGGAAATCTCGTTGACCCGGGGAAGGGGATGGAGCACCAGCATATCAGGGCCTGCCAGATCCATCTTATTTTTATCCAGGATATAGAAATCCTTCATACGCACATAATCCTCTTCATTAAAGAAGCGTTCCTTCTGGACTCTCGTCATGTAGAGCAGATCCAGGTCCGCCATGGCATCTTCCAGCCGCTCCACCTGCACGTAATCCACATGGTTGGCCTCCAGAACATCCTCACGGATATAATCAGGGATCCGAAGTTCATCAGGGGAGATCAGCACGAATTTGATGTTTTCATATCGCACGAGTGCGTTGATCAGAGAGTGTACTGTACGTCCGAACTTAAGATCGCCGCAAAGACCAATGGTCAGATTTTCCAGCCTTCCCTTGAGAGAACGGATAGTCAACAGGTCCGTGAGTGTCTGTGTCGGATGCTGGTGTCCGCCGTCTCCGGCGTTGATAACTGGAATGGAAGACTTGGCGGCTGCCACCATGGGAGCACCCTCCTTGGGATGGCGCATGGCGCAGATATCAGAATAGCAGGACACAATACGGATGGTGTCAGAAACACTCTCCCCCTTAGCTGCTGAACTGGAATCGGCCGAAGAAAAACCAAGTACATTCCCCCCTAAGTTCATCATTGCTGCTTCAAAACTTAAGCGGGTTCGTGTGCTTGGTTCATAAAATAAAGTGGCTAATTTTTTTCCATCACAGGCATGTGCATATTTGTCCGGATGTGCTTCAATATCATTGGCAAGATTCATAATCTCATTCAGTTCCCCGACTGAGAAATCGAGGGGACTCATTAAATGTCTCATAGTCTTCTCCTTTGCAATCTACTGTAGTGCAGTCCCATAATATGTTACTCCATTGCATCTTATCATATAACAAATCAGGGAGAAATTCAAGGGAAAATATTAAAGGTTACTGTTTACTCCGTGACCAGTAACACGCTCCGCGATGCACAGAAACGGCAAAAAACGCCGTTTCGCGCTGCAACCCTCGGGATTTTCGTGCAAATACGCACGAAAACACCTCGCGGGATGGTGACGTGTGAACAGTAACTATTAAAGCGACTTAAGTATTGACAAGCAGGGTAGGATATTTTACACTGATAACAGCGGGGATTGGCAGCAGCGTCAGGATTGTGTTATGTAAACCCCGGCACTATGTGCCCATATGAATACCAGGAGGTGCAACATGAAATTTAAAGAGAGAAAAAGATGGCTGTTCTTCGGACTTCCATTTACATTTACTACTTATTCTGTCAGCGAAGAATATATTACGGTCAATTCCGGGATTCTGCACAGGAGAGAGAACGACTGCTACATGTACAAGATCCTGGATACACGCCTCTGCGTGAGCCTGATAGAGAGGATATTCGGGCTTGGGACTGTCCACTGCTTCGGCGGGGATGTGACTGACCCTACGCTTACCTTAAAGCATATCAGGCATTCAAAAGAAATAAAGGATTTTATACTGGAGGCTTCTGAGGACCAGAGAGTAAAAAAGAAAACACTCAGCACATTGAACCTTTCCAGAGAACAGGAAGGGGAAGGTATCGATTACGATTTTTAAAGATTAACGGCAGAGGGGATGTTTTGAAGATAACATCCCCTCTGTTATTTTCCGCTCCGGGACAGCTTTTCGAAGAGCAGGCCTGCCCCAAACCAGAGCGGGGCATAATCAAGGCGGATGACCCCGTTGATGTTTGTTTTGGCATCACTGTAGTCCCAGGGGCACATCCCCCTTTTTTTCAGGAAACTCCCTGTCAGGAACTCTGCCAGAAAAATAAAGACAGTGTAGCAGGTACCGCGGATGATAATACTGTAATTTTTCAGCCATTTGAACAAGGGAGCGATAAACGCGGCCATGCCGTAGATAGGGAACATCCAGAGTGAGGACTGGCTTTTGAGCTTCATTTCGCGGCGGCGGAAGGAGAGGAATCCAGTCCACAAATTTTCCAGGCACCATCCGCAGATACCGCATTTTATAAAATTACTTTTCATGGTAGTTAGTCTTGCCAAAGTATTTATTTTTATTCCAATAAAATAGACTTGTGAGACTTGAAAAATCAAGTGCATTATACTATAATTAGGACTTAATGAAATGTTAAAGCGGCGTAACTATTCAGCAGGGCTGTGCATTTATTGCACAGACCGTAAGAAAATGATTCAAGGGTGCAAAAATCCCATCGCCAGAGGCGATTTTAAATGGATTTTTGCATGTAACTGTGAAGGTACTGAACAGTTACAAAGCGGCATCTGGACAAGATTGGAGACTTATGGATTACAGACAGGCAAGAGAGTATATGGACGAGGCGGCAAAATACGGCAGCGTTCTGGGACTTGAAAATATTGAGGCTCTGCTTGAAAAACTGCAGAATCCTCAGGATAGATTGAAGTTTATACATATATCGGGGACAAATGGAAAAGGCTCAGTACTTGCCTATCTTTCTACAGTTATGAAGGAAGCCGGTTATAAAACCGGAAGATATATATCCCCCACTTTGTTTTCTTACAGAGAACGGATTCAGGTAGATGAAGAATATATCAGCCGTGAAGATTTTGCCGGCCTGGCCGGCAGGGTGAAAACTGCTGTGGAAGAGATGCTGGCAGAGGGAAAAGCCCATCCCACAGCGTTTGAGATGGAAACTGCCATATCTTTTCTGTATTTTGTTCAGGAAAAATGTGATATTGTAGTATTGGAGACAGGCCTTGGGGGGCTGCTTGACGCCACGAATGTGGTAAAGACTACTGTTATGGAAGTGATAACTTCCGTCAGTATGGATCATATTGGAGTTTTGGGAAATACGCTTGCAGAGATAGCAGCCCAGAAGGCTGGGATCATAAAAGAGAATACAGCAGTGGTGTCCTGTGAACAGGAAAAGGATGCCATGGATGTAATAGAAAGAACAGCTGCCGAAAAAGGGTGCAGGCTGTATGTGGCTTCAGAAAGAGAAGCGGCGGATGTGGTGTATGGATATGAAGAACAGAGCTTCTCATATAAGGAATACCACAATGTCAGGATACGCCTGGCAGGATATTATCAGATCAAGAATGCCATTCTGGCGCTGGAGGCTGTGCGCAGGCTTAAGAATATAGGATGGAAGCTGACAGATGAGGCAGTCAGGGGCGGATTTGAGAAGGCCAGATGGAAGGGCCGGTTTACTCTCATATCCAGGGAACCTGTTTTCATTATAGACGGGGCACACAACAGAGACGGGGCAGGGCAGCTTAAGCAGTCCCTGGAGCTTTATTTTAAAGGCCGCCGTATGATCTTTATTATGGGAGTATTTAAGGATAAAGAGTATGATGTGATAGCGCGCATGCTTGCCCCCATGGCAGATAAGATATTTACAGTCCAGACGCCGGACAATCCAAGGGCTCTGCCGGCGGGAGAGCTGGCGCTGGCAGTTTCAAAATACAATAATAGTGTGGAGGCTGCGCCGGATATAAAAGATGCAGTCAGAAAAAGCATTGCTTTGGCAGGAGGGGAAGATGTCATTGTGGCATTCGGCTCACTTTCATTTCTGAAAGACATTGCTGAAGCTGTGGAACAAAAGTGAGGAGCATACAATTATGATAAATCAGGACAAGATCAGAGAAGGTGTCAGGCTGATACTGGAAGGCATCGGGGAAGATGTGAACAGGGAAGGCCTTATTGAGACGCCGGACAGAATAGCCAGGATGTATACGGAGATAGCAGGCGGGATGGAAGAGGATGCGGCGGCCCATCTGAATAAAAGGTTTCATGTGGACAGCAATGAGATGGTCCTTGAGAAGGATATTGTTTTCTTTTCCACATGTGAGCACCATATGCTTCCGTTTTTCGGGAAGGCACATATTGCCTATATTCCCAACGGGGAAGTGGTGGGCTTAAGCAAGATCGCCCGCACAGTGGAGGTCTTTGCAAGGCGCCTGCAGCTTCAGGAGCAGCTGACTGCACAGATAGCCGATGCGTTTATGGACAATCTGCATCCTCAGGGAGTTATGGTCATGATTGAGGCTGAGCATACCTGCATGACTATGAGAGGGATCAAGAAGCCGGGGTCCAGGACAGTTACTGTGACAACAAGAGGCGTATTTAAAGAGAGCGAGCAGCTTCAGAATACATTTTACCAGATGCTGAGACAGTAAGGGACAGGACATTGTATGGATAGAGTAAATCAGATCTTGCAGCATCATATGTATAGAGAGTGTCTTGCACAGATAAGAAAATTTGAGCAGGAACGTATATTTTGCGGCCATGATATGTCACATTTTCTGGATGTGGCACGTCTGGCCCATCTTTTTAATCTGGAGGAAGGCCTGAAGATAGACAGGGAAAAGATCTATGCGGCAGCTCTGCTGCATGATGTGGGCCGGCATATTCAGTATATGGACGGTACGCCGCACCAGGAGGCGGGTGTGCCGCTGGCGGCAAAGATCCTGGAGGAATGCGGGTTTGAAGAGGATGAACAGGAAGAAATACTGGCGGCGGTTTTAAGCCACAGAGATAAAAACGTAAGAGAAGAGAAAAATCTGGCCGGGATCATATACAGGGCGGATAAGATGTCGCGGGCGTGCTATGGCTGCGCTGCCAGAGATATGTGCGACTGGGATGATACAAAGAAAAATCTTACGCTGGAATTTTGACGGGATACGATAGGAGAGATGAAAAATGATGAAAATAGGAAACAGGATGTTCGATACAGATCATCATACATATATTATGGGAATCCTGAATGTGACACCGGATTCCTTTTCAGACGGAGGAAAATGGAACGAACGTGAGGCGGCCCTGCGCCATGTTCAGGATATGACAGAACAGGGGGCTGACATTATTGATATAGGCGGAGAGTCCACAAGGCCCGGCTATACTCTTTTGTCAGATGAAGAAGAGATGTCACGTATCCTTCCCATCATCGAGGCAGTGAAGGCAAATTTTGATGTGCCGGTTTCAGTTGACACATACAAGGGCGCCGTGGCAGAGGCTGCCATTAAGGCAGGCGCTGACCTTGTCAATGATATCTGGGGGCTGAAATATGACACCAGGCTTGCCGGGATCATCGCAGAATATGATGTGGCATGCTGCCTGATGCACAACAGGAAGGAAGCGGATTATACAGATTTTATGCCGGATATGTGCAATGATCTGCGTGAGACGCTGGATATAGCTAAAAAGGCAGGAATAAGGGACGAGAGGATCATTCTGGACCCGGGAGTCGGATTTGGAAAAACATATGAGAATAACCTGGAGGCGGTCAATAAACTGGAAACACTCCATGAACTGGGGTATCCCATATTGCTTGGAACTTCAAGAAAATCTATGATCGGCCTTGCACTCGGACTTCCCTCATCAGAGAGAGTGGAGGGGACTCTGGTGACTACTGTATTCGGTGTTATGAAGGGAGCCGCATTTGTGCGGGTCCACGATATAAAAGAAAATGCCAGGGCAATTAAGATGGCTGAAGCGATCCTGGGAAGAAAGTGAGCGAGAGATGGATAAGATTAAGATAAAAGATCTGGAAGTATTCTGCAACCATGGTGTTTATAAAGAAGAGACAGTGCTGGGACAAAAATTTGTAGTAAACCTGACTATGTTTACAGAGATGAGAAGGGCTGGAAAGACAGATGACCTGGAATATTCTGTGGACTATGGGAATGTCAGCCAGTTTATAACTGATTTCATGAAAAAAAATACGTTCAAACTCATAGAAGCTGTGGCGGAAAGCCTTGCGGAGGAGCTTTTGCTCCACTATCCTCTTGTGAAAAAGGTCAGGCTGGAGGTAAAGAAGCCCTGGGCGCCTGTACATCTGCCCCTGGACACTGTCTCAGTGGAGATAGAGAGGGGATGGCATATGGCATATATAGCCATCGGGTCTAATATGGGAGATAAAGAGGCATACCTCAATAAGGCGGTAGAGTCCCTTAAAATGCTTCATGGCTGTGAAGTGTTAAAAGTTTCTGATTATATTGTCACAGAACCATATGGAGGTGTGGAGCAGGATGAGTTTTTAAACGGAGCCCTGCTTCTGAAAACATTATTTACTCCTTATGAACTGCTGGATGAGCTGCACGTGATTGAACAGTCTGCAGGACGGGAACGGATTGTACACTGGGGCCCCAGGACACTTGACCTGGATATCCTTTTTTATGATGATATGATACTGGATACAGAAGAACTGACTATCCCCCATGCTGAGATTGCGCTGCGTGATTTTGTGCTGGAACCAATGGATCAGATAGCGCCGTGCTTCAGGCATCCTGTTTTAAATAAAACGATACGCCAGTTGAGGAGAGAGTTAAATGGCTGATTTAAAAGATCTGAGAGAGAAAATAGATGCGATAGATAAAGAGATAGTCCGGCTTTTTGAAGAGCGTATGGACATATCCAGGCAGGTAGCTGAATATAAGATAGGCGCCGGCAGGAAGGTATTTGATAAAGAGAGAGAGAAGGCAAAGATAGAAGCAGTCAAGGCCATGGCCCACAATGAGTTTAACAGGCATGGCGTGGAGGAGCTCTTTGCACAGATCATGGCTATGAGCCGCAAGCTGCAGTATCAGCTGCTTGCCAAGAACGGGGTGGCCGGGCGCCTCCCCTTTATCAGCGTGGAAGAGATAGAAAAAGCAGGGGTCAGGGTTGTTTTCCAGGGTGTGGAGGGAGCGTACAGCCAGCTGGCCATGAAGCAGTATTTCGGAGACGGTATCAGCTCTTTTCATGTAGAGACATGGCGTGACGCGATGGAAGCTATAGCCGAGGGTTCCGCTGATTTTGCCGTATTGCCCATAGAGAATTCCACAGCGGGAAGTGTGAATGATATGTATGACCTGCTTGTTGAATTTGAAAATTACATAGTCGGTGAGCAGATCATCAAGTGTGAGCAGACGCTCCTGGGATTGCCGGGCGCAGATACCGCTCATATTAAGACTGTATATTCCCATCCCCAGGGCCTGATGCAGTGCAGGCGGTACCTGGAGGGCCACAGGGAGTGGAAACAGGTCCCCCTCGAGAATACTGCGGTAGCAGCAAAAAAGGTATCAGAAGAAAAGGATATGAGCCAGGCAGCCATAGCGAGTACATATGCAGGAGAGCTTTTTGGACTCTCAGTCCTTGCAGAGGGGATCTATAATGAAAAGGCTAATTCCACCCGGTTTATAATAGTGACAAACCAGAGGATATTCAGGGAAGATGCAGGAAAGATCAGCATCTGTTTTGAACTGCCCCATACGAGCGGATCCCTGTATAATATGCTCTCGCATTTTATCTATAATAATGTCAATATGACAAATATAGAATCCAGGCCCATACCGGGAAGAGCCTGGGAGTACAGGTTCTTTATTGATTTTGAAGGGAACTTAAATGACGGCGCTGTAAAGAATGCTCTTCGCGGCATCAGGGAAGAAGCAATCACCATGAAAATACTTGGAAATTATTAATATATAGAAGGAAAGCAGCTATCGGGCAGGCCTTGGCATGTAACTGTGAAGATGCCGGATCGCTACAGGGGAAGAATAAGGATGACCAGGATAAAGGAACTTATAGTATACAAATATTTTGAACAGGGGCAGATCCTTGAGGATATGACCTGGATCATGGACAATTACGACAATGAATACTACAATACGGAAGATGTGCAGGCTCTGTATTATGACTGCATACACGGGCTGGTGGATCTGGCCGGGACATATGGATTTGAGAAGAATCTCTGGCATAATTACCTGACCCTCCTTCTGGTGAACAATGAAAATGTATTCAGCACAGCATGTGAGATAAAGGGGGCTGTGAAGGGAAGTATCAATGAACTGGCCCTCCATGATTTTGAGATTTTTAAGGAATTATATGATTTTGATTTTACGCCGGTGGAGGAACATCTGGGAGCCAGATGTTTTCCGCTGATTTCTGATTATCAGAATGTAAATGAGAACAGCAAAATGTTCAATAAGAGGATCAGAGACAGGATCTGCACATTGAGCGTCAGGCTGGGTGAGGCAGGGGATGCTGAGGAATTCATGGAAGACTGCATCCAGTTCTACAAGGATTTCGGCGTGGGAAAACTGGGGCTTCACAAAGCTTTCAGGGTAGCTCACGATGAAGAGGGTGTCCATATTGTTCCGGTCACAAATATTGCCCATGTCCACCTGGATGATCTGGTAGGGTATGAGCTGGCTAAAAAGAAGCTCATTGAGAATACAGAGGCCTTTGTGGAGGGGCGCAAGGCAAACAACTGCCTGCTCTTTGGTGACGCGGGCACAGGAAAATCTTCCAGCATAAAGGGGATATTAAACCAGTATTATGATAAAGGGCTGCGTATCATTGAAATCTACAAGCATCAGTTCCAGGATCTCAATGATGTGATCGCACAGATTAAAAACCGCAATTACAGGTTTATTATTTATATGGATGATTTATCATTTGAAGAATTTGAGATAGAATATAAGTATCTGAAGGCAGTGATAGAGGGCGGCCTGGAGAAAAAGCCGGATAATATCCTTATCTATGCCACCTCCAACCGGCGCCACCTTGTCAGGGAGGAATTCGCAGATAAGGAGGGGCGCAGGGAGGATCTGCATTCTTCAGATACAGTTCAGGAAAAGCTGTCCTTAGTGTACAGGTTCGGAGTCAGGATATTCTTCTGTGCTCCTAATAAAAAGGAATTCCAGAATATTGTGAAGGTGCTTGCAGAAAAATATGAGATACAGATGCCTGAGGAAGAGCTTCTTCTTGCGGCAAACAGATGGGAATTGGAACACGGCGGGCTTTCGGGAAGGACGGCGCAGCAGTTTATTGACTATCTGCTCGGTCAGGAGCCGGACGACTGAATATAAAGATAAGGGAGAAGGTGTTATCATGAGGATCACGACATTTGCAGCAATCGATGTGGGGTCTTACGAAGTGGAAATGAAAATCTTTGAGCTTTCCTCTCAGAAAGGCATGAAGGAGATCGACAGTATCAGACGCAGGATAGAACTTGGAAAGGATGTCTATGCCACCGGGAAGGTCAGCGTGGCTAAGGTAGAAGAGCTCTGTGCACTTCTGCAGGATTTTGTAGTCATCATGGAGGGGTACAAGGTGGATGCCTACAGGGCCTGCGCCACAAGCGCCATCAGGGAGGCAGAGAGCCAGCTGATCCTGGTAGATTACATCGAAAAGCAGACAGGGCTGAAGCTGGAGGTCTTAAGCAATTCGGAACAGAGATTCCTGGACTATAAATGTATTGCTTCCAGGGAAAATGAATTTAACAAAATCATCCAGAAGGGCACGGCCATCGTGGATGTGGGCGGGGGAAGCGTGCAGATATCCCTTTTCGATAAGGACAGTCTTGTGACCACCCAGAACATGAGGATGGGAAACCTGCGTATCCGTGAGAAGCTGGCAGACCTGCAGTGCAGTGAATCTCACTCTGAAAAGCTGATAGAAGAGCTGATCAATAATGAACTGTCCAGTTTTGAAAAGCTCTACCTTCGTGACAGGGAGATCCAGAATATCATCATAGTCGGAGACTATATAAGTGAAATAATGGAAAAGCCGTCTGTGACAAGGGCTGAATTCATGGAGATTTTTAACAGCATTTCCGGATGCTCTCCTGAGGAGATTGCAGAAAAGAATGAGATACCGGTTGAGAGCGCTTCCCTTATCATGCCGTCTATGGTTATTTATAAAAGGATGGTGGAAGAAATAGGGGCGGAGACGATCTGGATGCCGGGGCTGAACCTGACAGATGGTCTGGCATTTGATTATGCCCAGAAGAAAAAAATCCTGAAATTCGGCCATAATTTTGATAATGATATTATCGCGTCTGCCAGAAACATGGCAAAGCGTTATATGTGCAGCAAGGCACATATTAAAACTCTGGAGGAGCTTGCCCTGGCAATATTTGATAAGACAAAGAAGATCCACGGCCTGAGCGCAAGGGAGAGGCTGCTTCTTCAGATCGCCGTCATCCTTCATGGCTGCGGCAAGTATGTGAGCCTTTCTAATGTGGCCGAGTGCTCCTACAGCATCATCATGGCAACAGAGATTATCGGACTTTCCCACTCGGAGAGGGAGATCATTGCAAATGTAGTTAAGTTTAATACTATGGATTTTGATTATTATGATAAACTGAGCAGCTACACAAGCATTAACCAGAGGGAATACCTGCTGATAGCAAAACTGACGGCCATACTGCGCATTGCAAATGCTCTTGACCGGAGCCATAAGCAGAAATTTAAAAATGTGAAGATATCGCTGAAGGAAAAAGAGCTTATCATATTAGTGGAGACTGATGAGGATATTACTCTGGAAAAAGGCCTGCTGCCTGAGAAGGCCGCTTTCTTTGAGGAAGTGTTCAGCCTGGAGCCTGTGATACGCCAGAAGAAAAAGATATAGAGGAGGGAGCAAGATGGCAGAAATAGATTTCTATGATTCTAAATATTATGAAAACAGAGAACTGAGCTGGATCAGCTTTAATGAGAGAGTACTGAGCGAAGCCAGAGACAAGAGCCTGCCTCTTTTTGAGAGGCTTAAATTCTTAAGCATCACTGCGTCAAACCTGGATGAATTTTTCATGATCCGTGTGGCCTCCTTGAAGGATATGGTACATGCCGGATATACGAAGCCGGATATTGCAGGGCTGAATGCGGAAGAGCAGCTGGAGCTGATCCAGGAAAGGGCACATGAACTTGTGAACCTGCAGTATTCTACTTATAACCGTTCCCTGCTCCCTTCACTTAAGCAGCACGGCATGGTGCTTGTCTCAGCCCACGAGGAGCTGACAAAGGACCAGATGTCCTATGTGGACCGCTATTTTGAAGAAAATATCTATCCGGTGCTGACGCCGATGGCTATGGACTCATCCAGGCCGTTTCCGCTTATCAGGAATAAATCCCTGAATATAGGCGCCCTTATCTCTAAAAAGGGAGAAAATTCCGAGGACTTTGCCACTGTACAGGTGCCCTCTGTGCTGCCGAGGATCATACAGCTTCCGGACGGCAGGGACGGGAAAAAATATGCCATACTTCTGGAAGAGGTCATTGAACGCAATATCGGGAAACTGTTCCTGAATTATGATGTGGTTTGCGCTCATCCTTACAGGATAATGAGGAATGCGGATCTGACAATCGATGAGGACGAGGCGGCCGATCTGCTCAAGGAGATCCAGAAACAGCTGAAGCGCCGCCAGTGGGGCGAGGTCATCCGTCTGGAGGCCGACGAGGGTATGGAGAAGTCACTGCTGAGGATATTGAAGAAAGAATTCAATATAAAGGACAGTGATATCTACAGCATAAACGGCCCTCTGGATCTGACATTCCTGATGAAAATGTACGGCATGCCGGGATTTGATGAATATAAAGTAAAACCTTACCGGCCTCAGCCAGTGCCGGCCATGATGAATGAAGAAGATATCTTTACGCAGATCAGAAACGGGGATATACTTCTCCACCATCCGTTTATGACTTTTGATCCTGTTGTAAATTTTGTAAAACAGGCGGCAAAGGATCCTGACGTACTGGCAATAAAGCAGACATTGTACAGGGTGAGCGGCAATTCTCCAATCATCGCAGCACTCGCCCAGGCGGCTGAGAATGGCAAGCAGGTTTCAGTGCTGGTGGAGCTGAAGGCCAGGTTTGATGAAGAGAACAATATAATCTGGGCAAAGATGCTGGAAAAAGCCGGCTGTCACGTTATCTACGGACTTGTGGGGCTGAAGACCCATAGTAAGATTACACTTGTTGTCCGCAGGGAGGAGGACGGCATACGCCGTTATGTCCATCTGGGCACTGGAAACTATAATGACAGCACGGCGAAATTATATACAGACCTGGGCCTCCTTACATGCTCTGAGGCCATAGGGGAGGATGCAACTGCTGTCTTTAATATGCTCTCCGGCTATTCAGAGCCAAAGAGCTGGAACAAGCTGGTAGTGGCCCCTATCTGGCTGAGAAAACGCTTCGTAAAGCTTATCCAGAGAGAAACAAAGCATGCCAGAGAGGGGAAACAGGCCCACATTATAGCAAAGATGAATTCCCTGTGTGACAAGGAAATAATTGCAAATCTGTACGAGGCCTCGGCAGCGGGAGTCAGTGTGGAGCTTATAGTCCGCGGGATCTGCTGTCTCAAAACAGGAATTCCTGGTGTGAGCGAAAATATATCTGTGCGTTCTATTGTGGGTAATTTCCTGGAACACAGCAGGATCTTCTATTTCCACAATAACGGGCAGGAAGAGATATATATGGGAAGCGCTGACTGGATGCCGAGAAATCTGGACAAGAGAGTGGAGATCCTCTTCCCTGTGGAGAATCCCAGGCTGATGGAGGAGGTGCGCCATATTCTGGATATCCAGCTGGCAGACAATGTAAAGGCCCATGTGCTGGCGGCTGACGGAACTTATGAGAAGATTGACAAGAGAGGCAAGGTGCTCTTAAATTCACAGCAGTATTTCTGTGATGAGGCCATAAGCAGGGCGGCCCAGCCGGAGGAAGAAGTAAATGACAGGTTGTTTATTCCGGCAGAGCCCATAGAGATGGATTAGGCGGATGGAAAATATGAAATATATTGATCTGCATGTCCACTCAAATGAGTCAGACGGAACTTATACGCCGTCTGAGCTGGTGGATTATGCTATAGAAAAAGGCCTGGCTGCTTTTGCACTGACTGACCATGATACTACAAAAGGGCTTGCAGAAGCCATCCGGGCTTCCAGGGGAAAGCCGGTAGAAGTAATACCGGGAATCGAGTTTTCTACAGAGTATGAGGGACGTGATATACACATAGTGGGGCTGGACTTCGACTATGAAGACCAGGAGTTTCAGAGCCAGTTAAAGCGCTTCAGGGATTCTAGGGATCTGCGAAATGAAAAAATGATCAGGAAACTGAATGAGGCCGGGATAAAGCTGACCTGGGAAGATATGGAGAAGCGTTTTGGGGAGGCTGTGTGGACAAGAGCCCACTTTGCCAGGTATATGCTGGATGAAGGCTACATCAGGGATATGTCAGAAGCCTTCGAGCGTTATATAGGTGATGGATGTACCTGCTATGTGCCGAGAGAAAAGGTGACCCCACATCAGGCAGTGCGCCTTGTGCGCAGGGCGGGAGGGATTCCTGTACTTGCCCACCCCCTTCAGTACCATCTGCAGCCTGAGAAGCTGAAAGAGCTGGTTTGTGAACTGAAAAAAAGCGGGCTTCTGGGCCTGGAGGCTGTCTATTCAACCCACAGGGGGTATGAGGAAGACGAGATGCGCCGTCTGGCGAGAATATCGGGGCTGTGCATTTCGGGCGGCTCTGATTTTCATGGAAGCAATAAGCCTGCAATTGACTTGGGCTGCGGCCGTGGAAATCTGAAGATACCGTATGAGATATTAAAGCAGCTGCGGGCTGCGAGGGATAATGATTCCCTCAGATGAAAGAAGAATGAGAAGTACAGGGGACCGGAAGCGCAGGGGAAAGCGCAGGACGGACTACAGGAAAAAGATAAAGGAGCAGTGACAGTTGGAAGAGAACAGGACATTTCGTGACAGATATATGGCGGGCGAGACAGACTTTGAAGAGATCTTCAGTTTGACGGGCAAGTGGAATTTCAGTGATGATACAAGAACATTGAGAGAATTTTTGGGACTTACCCCGGAGGAAGAAGATGTCTGGATCAGTGAGAGTGATGAGGCTTTGGAGGATTTGATGGAGAAAGAAAAGAATACAAGGATTCTTTTCGTGGATCTGGACGGCACACTTCTCAATGACAAAAAAGAGATAACAGAGAAAAACCGCAGGGCGGTGGATGATGCCCTCGCAAGGGGACATAAGATAGTGATCACTACAGGACGTCCCACAGTGAGCGCCAGAAGGCTGTCAAGAGAACTGGGGCTTGTTAAGGACGGATGCTTTGCCATTGCTTACAATGGGGGCGAGATATATGACCTGTACAGGGAAAAATCAGTGTACCGCAGGACGATTCCTCTGGAATATGTGAAGAAGGTCTTTGAGGAGGCTAAAAAGAGAGGTCTTCACTGCCAGACCTACAATGATGAAAATATCCTTATTGAAAAAGAGACAGAGGAAGTAAAGCGATACCAGAAAATGACAAACGTGACTGCTGTTGTGGTCCCTGATGTCATAGAAGCGCTGAAAGGCCGTGAGCCGGTCAAGCTCATTGTCATGGATTATGAAGATCATAATAAACTGGTGGCTTTTGAGGAGGAGACTAAGGAGTGGGCAGACGGGAAGCTGGACCGGATCTTTTCCTGTGCAGCTTACTTAGAGCACGTGGCTCCGGGAGTTTCTAAAGGCAGTGCCATGAGCATTTTGTGCGAAAAACTGGGTATCCCTATGTGCAATACGATAGCGGCAGGTGACGCTCCTAATGATGTGAGCATGATTGAAGCAGCGGCAGTGGGCGTGGTGATGCAGAACGCGCCGGAAGATATCAAAAGCTGCGGCGATTATGTGACAGAGGCTGACAATAACCATGACGGGATCGCGGAAGTGATTGAGAGATTTATGTAATAGACTTTAAACTCCCTGTATGATATAATAAACTTATGGGGAACGATTATTTTAGCAGGTAATGAGTCAAGTGAACAGTAAACCAGCAGAAGCAAAAGGAGAGTGATATAATGACAGATAATGAGTTATTACTGGCAATATCTGATATGATAGACAAAAAGATAGAACCTGTAACAGCTGCCATAAGAGTTATGCAAAGTGATATAGACGCTATAAATCAAAAGGTTACATCAGTAGGGTTAAAGCTTGAAAATGAAACAAATCATAATATCCAGCTGCTTGCAGAAAATCATATAAATCTGGTCGATAAATTGAATCAGGCAATACGGGTAACTGACAAAACGTTATTGTATGAAGTGCAGGTGTCAACCTTAAAATCTAAAGTTGAGTATTTGGAAAAAGAAGTAGCGGAAATTAAAAATCATATTGCGTAAACATATACCTTGTCGTGCGGAGCACGCCCATCCGAAGGATTTGAATTATGGGATGCACGGAGGTGTATAATTATAAAAAGTGCAGGGCCTTGATTGTAAAGGCGCTGTACTTTTTTCTGTATTTACACAGGAGGCACAGTGATGAATAAAAAATTGAGGATAGCAGTAGTACAGGCAGCCTATTCAGGGTACGATGTGGAGAGCAATAAGACTAAAGGAATCCAGCTTGTCATGAAAGCGAAGGATATGGGGGCAGATCTTGTGCTGTTTCCGGAATGCTGGCTGCATGGCTATAGATTTCCTCTGGTGGCAGAGGATGTGACGGCGGAGGAACAGCAGGAACTTGAACACTGTCCCTGTGACTGGGATGCTCTCAGAAAAAATTCCAGTTACAAGGAATGGGCAGAGGGGGCTTTGGATGAGGAGAGTGAACCTATACGTGAGTTCTGCCGCCTTGCCAGGAGCCTTTCTGTGGGGATTGTGATGACCTGCTACACAAAAGGCCGGGAGAGGCCAAGGAACAGTGCCTTTTTGATTGATAAATCCGGCGCTGTCAAAATGATATACAGTAAAGTACATACCTGCAGTTTTTCAGTGGAAAGCATGCTGGAAAATGGGGAAGAATTTAAAGTATGTGAGTTTGAGGGTGTCAGGATAGGTATTATGATCTGCTATGACAGAGAGTATCCTGAAAGTGCCAGAATACTGATGCTGAAAGGCGCAGAGATCATACTTGTCCCAAATTCGTGCGGCGGGATGAAGCCCAGGGTAAACGCATTATCTACAAGAGCTTATGAGAATATGACAGGGGTGGTTATGGCAAATGTGGCAGGTAAGGACTGCGGAAGGTCATGTGCATTCACACCTGTTGCCTGGGATAAAGAAGGAAAAGAACAGGAAATGACCATGTTTCTGGCAGATGAAGAGTCAGAGGGCATCTATATGGCTGAATATGATATTAATGAACTGAGAGCGTACCGCAGCAGTGAGATGATGGGAAATACATTCAGAAGGACGGAAGCCTACGCTGATCTTTTAAAGGCAGCAGTACAAGAGCCTTTTATCCGTGACAGATGGATAGAATGAATGTCGCTGGTCACGGAGTGAACAGTAATGAATGACAGCGATGGGACCTCTGCCTCCTGAATTGTTGCATAAATGATTTTAAATATACGCCTTTAATAACAGAAGTGTATTCTCAACCCCGTCGGTATGGCTTCTCTCATACCCGTGTGAGGCATATACGCCGGGGCCGATCAGCCCGTGGCGGAGGTCATAGCCGGCCTGAAGGGCGGCGCCTGCGTCTGAACCGTAGTGAGGATACACGTCTGCGGCAAAATCGATATTATTATCCTTTGCTGCTTTTATCAACCCCTTGACGATATCATAGTTGTATGGGCCGTTGCTGTCTTTTACACAGATGGAGACCTGATGCTCCGTGCACTCCAGACCATCGCCCACACATCCCATATCCACGGAAAGGATCTCTGTCACATCATCAGGGGTGGAGGCGGAGCCGCCGTGTCCTACTTCCTCAAATACAGTTATATGCTGGTATACCCTGCGTGTAAGGGAAACATTCTCGTCCTTTAAGTATTTTGCGTAGCCCAGAAGGATAGCGGTACTCAGCTTATCATCCAGAAAACGGCTCTTTATATAGCCGGACGGGGTAATTGTTGTGCGCGGGTCAAAGCAGATGTAATTGCCGGTCATGATACCCAGAGCCTCCACATCCTCTTTTGATGAAACAGGCTCATCTATAAGGATCTCCATCTCATCAAAGGACCTGGATTTATCATTGAAATCCTTATTGACATGGATAGAGGCATTCTGAAGCTGGAGAGTGCCGGTGTATTCCCTGCCGTCAAAAGTATAGATCCTGCAGTTTTCGGTCTCTGCATTGTTGGGATTCATCCCTCCCACAGGAGTCATGCGGAGACGGCCGTTTTGTTTGATCTGCGCTGTCATTCCCCCCAGAGTGTCCACGTGGGCAGTTAATAAAAGGCCATTCCTCTTTCCACCCAGATCTACAAGTACCCCGCCCTTTGTTGTTTTGGCCGGAGAATACCCGAGATCTTTGTATTCTTTCATCAGATAATCAGTCACGGCCTGCGTAAAGCCGGAGGGGCTGTCTATTGCCAGCAGGTTCTCAGCCTGTTCTAAAATATACTCTGTGTATTTATTCATAATGTCCTCCTGATAGTAATTTTCATATACGGCTCTAATATATCACAACCTTAATTTAAGTACAAGTTTACCCGCTGATTTCAATTGAAATCTTTGTGAGATACTCGTTTTCATCGGAGACGGCGATTTCATCCAGAACAGCCTCTTTATAAGAAAACATGCCCGGGGTCAGATTTTTCCTTCTGATATAGGAGAAAAGCTGCTCATAAGCATCAGCGGCATCATAATAATTGCCTCTCAAGTATGTTACGGCGTACAGCCCGGCAGGCTTTTTGCAGCAGGGATGGCCTTCGGGGGCAGAATGTACTTTAGTAAAAAAATGTGCATAAGTATCCAGATGCCCTTCCATCAGACTGCGTGTAGTGAGCATTGCCCCGTAGGGATGTCCCATATTAAGTGAATGGCTCCGGCAGTAGCCGATATGTTCGCAGATGGTCCTGATTATGATATCATGGTCATTAGTGTCAATGCGGGGGCTGATGATCAGATATTCCTCGGGCATCTCTTCAAGGCTGATAGAGGCGGAGTCCATGCATTTGGGCGTCTCGCTTAGATCCACCAGTTCTATCTTTGTCTGAATGACCTGCTGGATACGTTTCAGCCGGTCCAGTTCCTGCCTGATCTTTTCCTGCTGTTCTAAAAGCAGGGTCTTTAAAGCAGCAGGACTGCGGCAGTCAATATATTCTTTTATTTCTTTTAAAGGCATACCGATTTCCCGCAGACAGGTAATTGTAAAAAAGACATCGCACTGGCTCTCGCTGTAATACCGGTAGCCTTTTTCGTCTGTCCAGGCAGGAGAAAAGAGGCCGATCTCATCATAATGGAACAGGGTGCGTTTATTTGTACCGCATAAACTGGCAAATTCCCCTGTTTTTATGCATGGTGTGTTGAATTTCTGCATAAATATACAATTCCTCCTTGACTATACCGTAACGGTATACTTTATTATAAAAGCGCTGTAAAAATAAGTCAATAAAAGTAATGTAAATAACGCTGCTGAATAATTACATATAAATATTTCTATCAGGAGGAAAGAATCAATGCCAAAATTAAGTGACAGGGTCGGTACATTTACCGATTCCGTGATCAGGAGAATGACGCGAATCAGCGATGAATATGGAGCTATTAATCTTTCACAGGGGTTTCCTGATTTTGACCCGCCAAAAGAAATTATGGATGCCCTGGCAAAAGCGGCATATGCAGGACCTCACCAGTACTCCGTGACTTTTGGGGCTGAGAATTTCAGGGAGGCGCTGGCCCGCAAGCAGGGACGCGCCATCGGAAGAGAGATTGATCCTGAAACAGAAATCGTGGTTACCTGCGGCGGTACAGAAGCTATGATGTGCGCCATGATGACTATCTGTAATCCCGGCGATAAGGTGATGGTGTTTTCTCCATTTTATGAGAATTACGGAGCTGATGCCATCCTCTCAGGCGCAGAGCCGGTCTATATTCCGCTGGTCCCTCCTGAATATGGATTTGATATCTCATTAGTAGAAGAAGGATTTAAGAATGGGGCAAAGGCCATTATTGTCTGCAACCCATCCAATCCCTGCGGAAAAGTATTCTCCAGGGAGGAATTGACTGCCATCGGAGAACTGGCTGTAAAATATGATGCTTTCGTAGTCACTGACGAAGTTTATGAGCACATGGTATATGCGCCGAACCGCCATACATGCATGGCATCTATCCCTGGAATGTATGAGCATACCATAACATGTAATTCCCTTTCTAAGACATACTCCATTACAGGGTGGCGTCTCGGATACCTGATAGGGCCGGAGGAAGTGATAGAGTCTGCCAAGAAGGTCCATGATTTCCTTACAGTGGGGGCAGCGGCCCCTCTTCAGGAGGCAGCAGTGACAGGGCTTAATTTCCCTGAATCTTATTATGAAGAGCTTCTTGAAGTTTATACTAAGAAGAGGGCATATTTTCTGGAGGGGCTTGACAGGATCGGCCTGAAGCATAATGTGCCCCAGGGAACTTATTTTGTCCTGATCGATATCCAGGCGTTTCTGGATCTGCCGCAGTTTAGCGGATATACAGACCTGGAATTCTGCGAGTGGATGATAAAGAATATCAAAGTGGCGGCAGTGCCGGGGTCCAGCTTCTTTAAAGAAGAGGTGAATAACCTGATAAGACTCCATTTTGCAAGAGAAGAAAAGACGATGGATGAGGCGCTTGCCCGTCTTGCCAAATTACAGGAGCTGTTGAAATGAAAACTTATTCAGTCTGTTTCACAAATTATACAATAGGCGGTGAGGCATATGAACATGTTCCCGCAGTCTGCGGTTTTTATGGCAGAAGAGTCCTGCTGGTAGCGGGAGAGAAGGCGCTTTGTGCAGCCGGGGATAAGCTGGCCCTGTCCATAAAGAATTCCGGTCTTGAAATAGTCAGGACTGTGATATTTAAAGGAGACTGTACATATTCCCAGATCGGGAAATGTGCTGAAATTGCAGGAGAATGCCAGGCGGAAATGATATTCGGACTGGGAGGCGGCAAAGCGCTGGATACTGCTAAAGGCGCGGCATTTAAGGTCGGTCTGCCTGTGTTTACCTTTCCAACAATCGCGGCTACATGTGCTGCCGCTACAGCTCTGTCAGTAGTCTATAAAGAGGATGGGAATTTTGACAGCTTTTATTTCTATGAGAGGCCTGCCAGACATTGCTTTATAGACCTGCAGGTGATAGCAGATGCGCCGTTTCAGTATCTGAGAGCGGGCATGGGAGATACGATCGGCAAATTTTTTGAATGCCACTTTGCGGCCAGGGGAGATAAGCTGGACCACAATTCAGCGCTGGGCAGGGAAATCAGCAATATGTGCTATGAACCGCTACTGGAGCACGGTGTACAGGCGCTTAAGGACTGCCGGGAGCACAGAGCTTCCTACGAACTGCAGCAGGCTGTGCTGGCCAATATTGTGAGCACCGGTATGGTATCTCTCATGGTGCTGGATGATTATAACTGTGCAGTTGCCCATTCTGTCTATTATGGACTTGTCCTTCTGCCGGGATTTGAGGAGGCTTACCTGCACGGTGATGTAGTGGCTTATGGTGTGCTGGTCCAGCTGGCTGTGGACGGGCAGGAAGAGGAAATGTGCCGGCTGAAAGGATTTCTGACAGAGCTTGGGATACCGTCTTCATTAAAACAGATGAATGTAAAGCTTGAGCGGGAATACCTGCGGGATGTGTTAAAGGAGATCGTGGAAGGCCCTGATATGGAGCATATCCCCTATAAGGTCACAGAAGATATGATATTTGCCGCTATGGAAAAGGTGGAGCGGCTGTAGAGGAGAGAAAAATGGAGCATTCAAGCGTTAATGTAAAGAATTTATCGAAATTCATCCTGTGTTCTGCATTTGGTGTAGTGATGTTTCTTGTGCCTATACCACAGGGAGAATCCTTCACAACCCTGCTGGACTTTTTGAAATCCGGCCTCAAGACCCTGCTTGGTCCGGGGCTGAATTATATGATTGCAGGCCTGCTTGTATTATCAGCGGTCATGAGCCTGATTGATCATTTTTTTAAGCCTGATTTTATCAGAAAGAATCATTACATGACAAAAGCATTTACAACTACGCCCCTCTATCTTGTCTCAAAGGTAATAGGCGCGGTGTTTGCATGCATGGTGGTTTTCGGGGCCGGACCGAAAATTGTCACCTCTGCTGACACTGGAGCTACGATCATAGATCTGTGCGGGACACTTTTCTGTATTGTTGTGGCATTCAGCTTTATTCTGCCCTTTCTCACGGACTGCGGCATAATGGAGTTTTTAGGAGTGCTCTTAAGGCCTGTTGTGCGCCCACTGTTTCATGTGCCGGGCAGGGCGTCTGTAGACCTGATGGCCTCCTGGTTCGGTGCATCAAATGCAGCGGTCATTCTGACACGGGAACAGTACATGAAGGGATTCTATACGAAAAGAGAAGCAGGTTATATCATGACAAACTTTTCTATAGTTTCTATCCCCTTTTGCCTTATGGTGGCAAATACTGTGGGGATTGACAATCTTTTTCCGGCTTTTTACCTGTGTATCTGTATAGTGGGAATTATCCTTGCGGTGATTATTGCCAGGATACCTCCTATCAGGACGATCCCGAATACATATAAGGAAGAAGTGGGAAATCAGCTGAGTGAGGATGTTCCTCAGGAAAAGGGTATATTTGCATATGCAGTGGAGCTAAGCTGCAAGAGGGCTGAAAAATTCAGTATCAGATCAGTTGCTTCCAGCGGTTTTGAGGTTGTCGTAGGTATGCTCTTTGACCTTATTCCGATTGTAGTGTCATGGGGGACTGTTGCACTTATCATAGCTACGTATACGCCTGTATTTGAGTGGCTCTCTTATCCTATGGGGATGTATCTGCAGCTCTTTGGTGTAGAGGAAGCGTTTGCGGCTGCTCCGGCAACTCTTGTCGGCTTCACGGATATGTTCATCCCTGCGCTGCTGATCACAGGCCTTACATCAGTGAAGACAAAATTTATTATCGGTGTGCTCTCGCTGATACAGATCATCTACCTGACAGAGGTAGGCACCATTATTATTAAGAGTGAGGTTCCGCTGAATCTCTGGAAACTCTTCCTGATCTTCCTGGAAAGGACGATTATCGCCATACCTGTAATCGTCCTGCTGGCGAATCTGTTTATCAGATAAATAATATTACTAAACATAAAAATACCGTTTTTCAGAGTCTCAGACTTCTGAAAGACGGTATTTTTTTGTCAGCAGCAATATTCCGGCTTCATATTAGTTACACATTGGAATGATATTCTGCCTTCAGTGATGTAAATACAAAATTATGAAGGAGGAATATATTATGAATTTTATCAACCGCGCGTGGCTGTACATTGTCAGGAAGAAGGGGAAAAGCACATTGCTTTTTATTGTCTTTCTGGTCATGGCCACTTTAGTACTGACGGCTCTGTCACTGGGGAGCGCTTCGGAGACGGCAAGAGAGAATCTGAAGAAAAGCATAGGCGGAAAATTTCTTGTGGCCTGTGATTATTCTGAAAATAATCCGTATCTGAAAATTGAACAGAATGAGAACGGGATGCTTATCTATACAACACAGCAGATCTCACCTGAACTGGTGGAACAGATCAGAAATATAAAAGGTGTTGAATACTGCAGCGCAGAAGATGAATCGCTTGTCACCTGCCCTGATATGAAGTGGTTTGCGGGGAATGTCCCCATAGTAGAAGAATTCAGGCAGTCAGCCAAAATCATCGGTACGTGGAAAAGCAGTGAAAACAGCCTGTTTACATCAGGCAGGCTCACTCTTGCGGAGGGAAGGCATATAACGCCGGAGGATCACAAAAAGGTTCTGATCAGTAAAGACCTGGCTGAGAAAAATGATTTGAAAACAGGTGATACCATACGGACAGAAAAGGGATTTGATTTAGAAATAGCAGGGCTTTTTATCCCAAGAGAACTTGAAAGCGTCAATGAGCAGGTTACAACTTATGATAAAATACAGAATCTGATAATCACAGATCTGTCTGCCCTGGTGGAGATGGAGAATGGGCCGTCTGTACAGGGATTTAAGGAACTGGAAGTGTCTGTTCTGGACCCGGAAGAGATGGAGAGTATAATGAGTCAGATAAAGGAGATCCAGGGGGTGGACTGGAAAGGATTTACTGTCACGGAAGAAAATGACAGCTATGAAAGTACAGTATCTTCCCTGAAACAGCTGTCAGGACTTGCATCTGCCTTTCTGGTCATAATACTTGTTGCGAGTGTGGCTGTTCTGTCATTGATCCTCACCTTATGGGCCCGGGGAAGAGTTCATGAAACAGGTGTGCTCCTCTCGGCAGGGATAAGGAAATCTTCAATTCTGGGCCAGTATATGGCAGAACTGATGCTGATAGCATTTGCTGCATTTTTATTATCATATTTCTCATCAAGCGCGGCTGTATCCAGAACAGGTGAGCTTCTGGCGGCAGGACAAAAAGCCTTTGGGGTACAGGAGGAAGATGAGGGAGCGGATGCAGGCAGTAGGGGAGGCTCAGGCATAGGTACACAGGATGGGATCAGGGAGATGGGGCCCGCAGATCTGGAGGTTACTGTACAGCTAAAGGATATGATCCTTCTTTTTCTGGCAGGGCTGGCTGTTATTTCCATTTCAGCCGGTATTGCATCCGTCTCTGTCATGAGACTGAAGCCCCGGGAGATATTGGCTAAGATGAGCTGAGCCAGGGGCGTTTTACCGCCGGGTATATTAAAACAAGAGAGATAATAGAAAGGATGAAAATAATATGAGTATATTGGAGCTGCAGGAAATTACGTATACATATGATAATAAACAGTATGTTTTGAGAGGTATCAATGCAAAGATGGAGGCAGGAAAGATGTATGCCATCCTGGGACCTTCCGGGTGCGGGAAAACCACACTGCTTTCTCTGCTGGGCGGTCTGGACAGTCCGTCAAACGGCAGGGTTCTGTTTGACGGAACAGATATTGAACAGACTGGTTTGGATGAACACAGAAGAAAACATGTTTCTTTTGTGTTTCAGACGTATAACCTGATTGATTACATGACGCCCCAGGAAAATGTAAGGCTGATTGCCAGGAAGCCTCCTCTGCCGTATCTGGAGAGGCTGGGGCTTACAAAGGATGAGGCAAAACGGAATGTGCTGAAGCTCTCGGGCGGGCAGCAGCAGCGTGTGGCCATTGCCAGGGCGCTGGCATCTGAGGCTCCGGTCATCCTGGCAGATGAACCCACGGGAAATCTGGATGCAGATACGGCACAGGATATTGCGGAAATCCTTAAGGAGAGCGCTCATGAGGAAGGCAAATGTGTGGTGATCGTTACACACTCGAATGAGCTGGCAGAACAGGCCGATGCAGTGTTCAGCCTGAAATATGGCAAACTGCAGACTATCATTTAAAATCGCCGTTTCGCGCTTCAGACTTAGCCTGCATCATATATCACTCAGACTTTTGTCAATTTTCAGGACTGATGCGATTTTTACAGTATAAATGGATATACTCAAGCATAGAGCATGTATATCCCAGATAAATATTGCACAAATTGTATTAATTGTATATAATCAATATGAAAATGAGAAAAAAGGAGAGTGTAAAATGAAAGAAAAGCAAAAATCTCACGGAGGGGCGCTCCTGGGCGCTGCATTTATTATGGCAACATCAGCGATCGGACCAGGCTTCCTTACACAGACGGCAAAATTCACAAGCGATTTTCAGGCCAGCTTTGGTTTTGTCATTCTTGTATCGATCCTGCTGTCTGTCGTAGTGCAGCTCAATGTGTGGAGAGTGCTGTGCGTCTCCGGGATGCGCGGACAGGATGTGGCGAACAAGCTGCTGCCAGGACTGGGTTACTTTGTAGCTGTGCTGATCGTCCTGGGAGGCCTTGTATTCAACATCGGAAACGTAGGCGGAGGCTCTCTTGGATTCAATGCCCTTTTGGGGATCCCCGTTGAAGCGGGGTGCTTCCTTGCGGGTGCGATTGCAATCGTGGTGTTCCTGCTTAAAAATGCTACAAAGGCTATGGATACCCTGACAAAGGTATTGGGCGGTGTAATGATCGTAGTCATCTTTATTGTGATCGTTATTGTCAAGCCTCCGGTGGGACAGGCGTTAAAGGAAACCTTCCTGCCGTCTACAGGCCCTGTGAAGCTGTTTCCGGCCATCCTTACTTTGCTGGGAGGCACGGTAGGCGGATATATCACTTTTGCAGGCGCCCACAGGCTGATTGACGGGGGCGTTACAAAGGAAGAAAATCTCAAAGAGATAAACAAGAGCTCTCTGATGGGAATGGTCATTGCCACAATCGTGCGTATCTTTCTTTTCCTGGCAGTGCTGGGCGTAGTTGTGAAAGGTGTGGCTCTCGATGCCGGCAACCCGGCAGCGGATGCATTCAGGCAGGGGGCGGGCGAGCTGGGATACCGCTTCTTCGGCCTTGTACTCCTCTGTGCAGCAGTCACATCTATTATAGGAGCGGCATATACTTCCGTTTCCTTCCTGAAAACGCTGAGCAGGACGATTGAGAAACAGGAAAAGTGGGTCACCATCGGCTTTATCGCTGTATCAACATTGATCATGGCTCTGGCAGGCCAGCCTGCAAAGCTTCTTGTTCTGGCAGGGGCCCTCAACGGTCTGATCCTTCCTGTGACTCTGGGAGTGTGCCTTGTGGCATCCCAGAAGAAAAAGATCATGGGTGAGGCATACCGCCATCCTGTGTGGCTGCTTATCTCCGGGATCGTAGTTGTGCTGCTTTCGGCCTATCTGGGAATCACTTCACTGGCAAATCTGGGTCAGCTGTTTGCGTAAGAACAGCACAGGGTAGGAGAGGTATAATGCAGAAAATCAAGTTTTTAGCAGCGGGTGATTCGTCAATTCTGATCGAATTCGGAAATGAGATAAGCCCTGAAATAAACAGAAAAATAACGGCAACCGTCCGTTTGATGAGAGAGCAGCAGATCCAGGGTGTCGTGGATATAATTCCGGCATTCTGTTCACTTCTGATCAATTATGATCCGAGAGTCATATCATTTGAAAAGATAGAGAGGCGCATGCGCCATCTTGTAAAGCTGGAGACAGCCGCAGAAGAAGTGAGAAAAAAGATAATAGAGATCCCTGTATGCTACGGCGGGGAATTTGGCCCTGATATCAGTACTGTAGCGGAACATGCAGGTATTTCCAAAGAAGAAGTAATACGAATACATTCTTCAGGGGATTATCTGATCTATATGCTGGGATTCCTGCCGGGATTTTCTTATCTGGGAGGCCTGGATGAGAGAATACACACGCCCAGGCTTGCTGACCCGAGAATGATGATACCCGCAGGCAGTGTGGGGATAGGCGGATCCCAGACAGGCATATATCCTCTTGATTCACCGGGCGGATGGCAGCTTCTGGGAAGGACTCCGGTGAAGACGTATGACCCGGACAGAGAAGAGCCCATACTGTTTGAAGCCGGAGACTATATCCGCTTTATTCCCATAGATGAATCAGAGTTTTTCAGGATAAAAGAACTGGCGGACAAGGGAGTCTATCAGCCGGTTATTCACGAAGGAGAGGTGTGATATGGGAATACGTGTGTTAAAAGGCGGAATGCTGACTACGGTCCAGGATCTGGGAAGAACAGGCTACCAGAGCCAGGGCTTTGGCGTATCAGGGGTTATGGACGTGCGCTCATTTAAGATTGCAAACCTCCTTCTGGACAATCCGGAGAATGAAGCAGTTTTGGAATTTACATTGATCGGGCCGACCCTGCAGTTTACATCTGAGACTATCATAGCCATAACAGGGGGAGATTTCCAGCCTGTGATCAATGGCAGTCCTGCGCCCATGTATACAGCCATATATATGAACAAGGGAGATATACTTAAGTTTAGCAGCGCCAGGACAGGCAGCAGAGGTTACATTGCCTTCTCCAGTTATCTGGATATCCCGGTAGTCATGGGGAGCCGTTCTACAAATATCAGAAGCTCTGTGGGAGGGTTCAAAGGCAGAAAGCTGGAGGATGGGGATTATTTAGGGTTCCGCATGAAAAGGCGTTATCTGCCGTATTTCCTGTCCAGAAAGCTGGACCTGGATGAATTTGATCAGGAGGATGCCACTCTGCGTGTCGTACTGGGGCCGCAGAAAAGTAAATTCACAAAACAGGGTATAGAGACATTTCTTGGCAGTGAATATGTGGTTACAAGCGACTTTGACAGAATGGGTTGCAGGCTGGAAGGACCGTTTATAGCCTACAGGGATACAGCGGACATTATCTCAGATGGTATCGCATTTGGCGCCATACAGGTGCCGTCCCACGGCAAACCCATCATACTGCTCTCAGACAGGCAGACTACAGGAGGCTATGCCAAGATAGCGGCTGTGGCCTCAGTAGATATACCGAAGCTGGTACAGCGCAAGACAGACCATAAGATACGTTTTCAGGCAATCACAGTCCAGGAGGCACAGAAGCTGTACCTGGATGAGATCAGGGAGATGGATGAGTTCCGCAAGCAGATATACAGGCCATGTAAAGAGGTGCTGGACTGCCGTCTTGTAGCGAAGAGGCTTTGCAAGCTTTTTGACCAGTAGAATAATCATAGAGGAATAAGGAGATCATACATGGATTTAAAACAAATAGAGGAACTTGTTAAAATAATCGAAAAATCTTCCCTCACAGAGTTTTCTGTGAAAGAAGGGGATTTAAAGATCACCATGAGTAAGATAAACAAGAATGCTGCTGCAGTGGAAGGACTGGCAGCTGCGGAGGCAGTGCAGGGGCTTTACGAGGCGGAAACTGAGGAGGATGAAGCATTTATCACATCTCCCATAGTGGGTACATTCTATGCGGCCGCGTCTCCAGAAGAGCCGCCGTTTGTGAGCGTGGGCGATGTGGTTAAAGCGGGACAGACAGTCTGTATCCTGGAAGCTATGAAGCTGATGAATGAAATCCAGAGTGATTTTGAATGTGAGATAGAGGCAGTGCTTGTGAGCAATGAGCAGAAGGTGGAATACGGCCAGCCGCTCTTCCGGGTAAAGAAATTATGATCGTGCAGGGAGGACTGGGCTTATGTTTAACAAAATATTAATAGCCAACCGGGGCGAGATAGCAGTCCGTATTATCCGCGCCTGCCGCTGCATGGGAATCAGAAGTGTGGCCATCTATTCTAAAGAGGATGCAAAAAGCCTTCATGTGCAGCTGGCGGACCAGAGGATCTGCATAGGGGAGGGGCCGGCCAGGAACAGCTACCTGAATATGGAGAGGATTATCACCGCCGCAAGAAATATGGGGGCCGATGCCATCCATCCCGGCTTCGGGTTCCTGTCAGAAAACAGCAGATTCGTCAGGATGTGTGAAGAAAACGGGATTACATTTATCGGCCCTTCGGCAGATGTCATAGACAGGATGGGGAATAAATCCCAGGCACGCAGGACTATGATGGATGCCGGGGTACCTGTGGTGCCGGGGACAAAGGAGCCTGTTTTTAATGCCGGAGAAGCGGAAAAGGCAGCAGAGGAGATCGGATACCCTGTCATGATAAAGGCCTCATCAGGCGGCGGGGGAAAGGGAATGCGCGTGGCAAAAAATGCCCGGGAGTTTGAATTCCAGTTCAATATGGCACAGAGGGAATCGGCAAATGCATTCGGGGATGATACTATGTATATAGAGCGTTTTATAGAGAATCCCCGCCATGTGGAGATCCAGATAATGGCTGATGCGCATGGAAATGTGGCAGCTCTCGGCGAGAGGGATTGTTCTGTGCAGAGAAACCATCAGAAGCTGATTGAAGAATCTCCGTCCCCGGCTATATCTGAAAAAATGCGGAAAGAGATGAACCGCTGTGCAGTTCTGGCTGCGCGGACAGTCAATTATACAAATGCCGGTACCATTGAATTCATCGTGGATCCCCATGGGGGATTTTATTTCATGGAAATGAATACGCGTATCCAGGTAGAACACGGTGTCACTGAGATGGTGACTGGGACAGACCTTATCATCGAACAGATCCGTGTGGCCATGGGTGAAAAGCTGAGCTTTAAGCAGAGTGATATCATACAGAGAGGACACGCCATAGAGTGCCGCATCAACGCCGAGATACCTGAAAAAAATTTCATGCCAAGCCCGGGTCTGATAAAGCATATGCATCTTCCGGCCGGAAACGGCGTTCGGGTGGATACTGCACTGTACACGGGATATAAGATTCCTTCAGAGTACGACTCCATGATAGCCAAGGTCATTGTCCATGCGCCTGACAGGGAGGCAGCCCTGCAGAAGATGCGTTCAGCTCTGGATGAAATGGTGATCCTGGGAGTGGAGACGAATCTGGATTTCCAGTATCAGATACTCCGCAATCCTGTATTCTGTGCAGGGGAGGCGGATACTTCATTCATAGAAAAGATGATGGGTATTGACTAGGAGGAAGAGAAGAATGTACAAGGTAGATTTAAACAGTGACCTGGGCGAGAGCTTCGGAAGATATACTCTGGGAATGGACGAAAAGATCATCCCTTTAATCAGTTCGGCGAATGTGGCATGCGGATTCCATGCTTCTGACCCTGTGGTGATGGAAGAGACAGTATCCAGGGCAAAAGCGGCTGGGATCAGCATCGGAGCACATCCCGGCTACCCGGATCTCATGGGGTTTGGGCGGCGAAATATGGATGTGACGTCAGGGGAAGCCAAGGCGTATACGCTTTATCAGATAGGCGCCCTGGATGGGATGTGCAGGGCAAATGGAGTGAAGCTCTCACATGTGAAACCTCATGGCGCCCTGTATAATATGGCATCAGGGGATTATGAGCTTGCAAGAGGAATCTGCCAGGCTGTAAGGGAATTTGACAAAGACTTGATCGTGCTGGCGCTTTCAGGAGGCGAACTGGCCAGGGCTGCAAAAGATATGGGCCTTCGCACAGCGCTGGAGGTATTTGCAGACAGAGCCTATGAGGAAGACGGCAGCCTGGTGAACAGGAGAAAAGCCGGGGCAATGATCCATGACGAAGAACTGGCTATCAAAAGAGTAGTCCGCATGATTAAAGAAAAGAAAGTCACGTCTGTAACAGGCAGGGATATTGACATCCAGGCAGATTCTGTATGCGTCCACGGAGACGGAGAAAAAGCTCTCGCTTTTGTTGAAAAAATCAGGAAAGCGCTTCTGGAAGAAGGCATCGGGATCTCTCCGCTGGGGGAGATCGTGTGACATATATGTATAGAGGGCAGAGGCAGGCGGCATAATATGTTTTGTAATATTACAGGAGGTAATTGATCAATGAAGGAATCAAATATTGTGTCATCTGTTACAGAGCTGCCCCTATCCTGCAGATCAGCAATGGAAAGGATGGAGCGGGAGATAGAGCGGGAGGAGGCAGAAGAGGACTGTCAGTTCGAGGGCCTGCCAGAGAAGGATGTAAAGAAGTCAGAGGATTTAGTTTGACATGTTCCTGACCTGAGACTATAATTAAATAAAGTGCAGGCGTAAAAGAAAGATGCCTGCGGCAGCAGGAAAGAGTGTTTACACCGTAGAGCGGCTGTAAATGCTCTTTTTATGCCATTGAAGTAAAAGTATCAGGAACAGGGAAAGGAGAGCGTTAAATGGAGACAGAAAAGAAAGTTAAGACACTTGATATGACACAGGGAGGGGTTGTCAAAGCTATATTGCTTTTTTCCATCCCGCTGCTGATAGGGAATATCTTTCAGCAGCTGTATAATACTGCCGATTCGGTCATCGCAGGAAATTTTATCAGCAAACAGGCGCTGGCAGCTATAGGATCCAGCAATTCCCTGATCAATCTGCTGATAGGGCTTTTTCTTGGGATCGCGACTGGAGCAGGTGTTATCATAGCACAGTATTACGGTGCAAAGGATAAGGAAAAAATGCAGTGGGCAGTACATACATCCATCGCCTTCAGTCTTATAGGAGGAGTTATACTGACTGTGGCAGGCGTTCTTCTGTCGCCGCAGATACTTAAATGGATGGGAACGCCGGATGAGATCATGGAGCAGTCTGTAGTCTATCTGCGGATCTTCTTCTGCGGCTCTGTTTTTAACCTTCTCTATAATATGGGGGCGGGTATCCTGCGCGGGGTGGGAGATTCCAAAAGGCCGCTCTATTATCTCTGTATTACCTCCGTATTAAATATCCTGCTGGACCTGCTCTTTGTTATTGCCTTTCGCATGGGGGTAGCGGGTGCAGCCCTGGCTACGATCCTCTCCCAGGCTTTTTCAGCGGTGCTGGTGATCGCGACTCTCATGAGGGACAGGGATATTTATACTCTGGATTTGAAGAAGATAAGGATAGACGCAAAGATGATGAAAAGGATCCTGAATATGGGTATCCCCTCAGGGATTCAGAGTGCTGTCATCTCTCTTTCCAATGTAGTTGTACAGGCAAATATCAACAGTTTTGGTTCAGACGCTGTGGCAGGCTGCAGCTCTTACATGAAGATAGACGGATTTGTGGTACTCCCGATCATGAGCTTTGGTATGGCTGCCATGACATATACAGGCCAGAATGTGGGAGCAGGCAAACGTCAGCGTGTAAAAGAGGGAGCAGTGAAGACTCTTCTTGTGGGGCTGGCATACTGCATCATCATGACAATAGTACTGCTGGTCTTTGGAAAAACTGCGCTTTCTATATTTACAAGAGATACTTCTGTGAATGATGTGGGATATACAATGCTGACTATCCTGGCGCCGTTCTATGTATGCATTACTGTAGCCCAGGTTCTGGGCGGCGTTTTCAGAGGGGCGGGAAAATCACTGGCTACTATGTTTATCATGGTTGGGAGCATGGTGGGGATCAGGATGCTGTGGGTAAATCTGGCAGCGCTCGTCTGGCCTTCACTCGACACTGTACTCTGGGGGTATCCCGTATCCTGGATCTTTGCCATGCTGGGTGTTTTTATATATGCGTGGAAGGGAAAATGGCTTCCCAGGGAACTTAAGAAAATGTAAATGTAAAGGTTATGGAGGGCATTCTGCTTGAAAAATTCTATTATAGTAACGGGAGTAAAAGAAGGAAACCTGAAAAATATTTCAGTGGAGATACCAAGGAATAAACTTGTGGTGCTGACTGGATTGTCGGGAAGCGGCAAGACAACTCTCGCAATGGATGTCATTTATCAGGAATGCCAGAGGCAGTATCTGGAGGCTATCAGCTTTCAGGGGATCAGACGGCCGGATATAGAGTATCTGAAAGGCGCCTCCCCGGCAGTCTGCATTACGCAGACAAGCTGCAATAAAAATCCCAGATCCTCAGTTGGAACGTTGACAGATATCTACACGGATCTGAGGATGATATATGAAAAGCTGGGAAAACGCACCTGTCCATACTGCGGGAAAGAGATACTGGCAAGCAGCTGTGTGGAAGAGGCGGTAAAAGACAAGGATGAGTTTACAGTCTTTATGTACTGCAGTGAATGCGGCGGGAAAATGAAGAAGCTGACCAGAACCTTCTTTTCTTATAACACAAGAGAGGGTGCATGCCCCAAGTGTGAGGGCATGGGAAAGATCATCAGCGTGGAGGAAGAGCGTATACTCCACAAAGAGCTTTCCCTGGAAGAGGGGGCTGTGGATTTTTGGGAACAGAAATATAAGGAATATCAGATTGAAGTGTTGTATGCAGCATTCTTTCATTATAACCTCTTCTTTCAGCCCAATATGCCGGTTGAAAAGTTTACAGAGATGCAGAAATATATCCTGCTTTACGGTGTGGATAATGAAACAGTCCGCCAGGCATTTCCTGATATCCAGATGCCCAGGACCGCAGCAGACGGCAGATTTGAGGGTATTTATAACACTATGATGCGCAGGGTCGCAGAGAAGGGCTCTGATGCAGGAAAGCTGGGTAAATATCTGAGCGAAAAGCCCTGTCAAAAGTGCCATGGGGAGAGGCTTGGCCGGGAGAGCCGCAAGGTCAGCGTGATGGGGATGCGTCTGCCCCAGTTGTCAGGACTGACAATGGAGGAGCTCTCAGAGTGGCTGGGTGAACTGGATAATTCTCTGGACGATGTGCAGAGGCCTCTCGTGGAAGTCTATCTGGAGGACCTGAAGACAAAGATAACCCGCATTATCAATGTGGGGCTGGAATATCTCACTATGGACCGTCAGGCTATGACACTCTCAGGTGGTGAGGCACAGCGGATAAAACTGGCGGCTGTGCTGGATTCAGAGCTTACCGGGATCATCTATGTGCTGGATGAGCCCACTGCAGGACTGCATCCAAGGGATACGGCGGGCCTGATAAGGATTCTGAAGGATCTGTGCGGCCTGGGGAATACGGTGATTGTCATAGAACATGATACAGATATCATGGAGGCGGCTGACTATGTGATCGATATGGGACCCGGCGCGGGAAAATACGGGGGACAGATCGTAGGCTGCGGCACACTTGAACAGCTAAAAAACCAGGAAGAGAGCATAACCGGGAATTATCTGAAGCGCGAAGCAGAAAAGTGCAGGAATGTGAGAACAGGTGATGGGGGAAGCATAAAAATCGAACATGCCTCTATGTTTAATCTGAGGGATATCACTGTCTCCATACCGACGGGAAAGCTTATCAGTGTGACAGGAGTATCAGGTTCAGGAAAATCCACTCTTATATTTGAAATTCTGGCAAAGTATCCGGGACAGCGGGCAGGCGGCAGCTGCTGCATAACAGGCCTGGAAAAGTTTGACAGTGTAATAACCATAGAACAGTCGCCCCTGACACGGATGAAACGTTCCAATGTGGCTACCTTCAGCGGTCTCTATGATAAGATCAGGAAGATATTCGGCAGCCTGCCTGAAGCTAAGAAAAAGGGATTTACAGCGAAAGAGTTTTCTTTTAATATAAAAGGAGGCAGATGTGAGACATGTGAGGGCCTGGGAATGGTGGCCAGCAATATGCTGTTCTTTCCCGATACAGAAGTGGTATGCCCTGTCTGTAATGGAAGGCGCTTCAGGGATGAAGTGCTGGAAATACAGTATAAAGGGTATTCCATCAGGGATGTGCTGCAGCTCTCCGTCTGGGAAGCGCTTGAGGTCTTTAAGGAATATCCGGGCATTATAAAGATACTGCGTATGCTCTTGGAGACAGGCCTTGGATACCTGGAACTGGGGCAGACACTGACAACACTGTCAGGGGGAGAGGGGCAGAGACTGAAGCTGGCATCAGAGCTGCTGGGCAGAAGCAGGGAGAAGAACCTCTATCTGATCGACGAACCTACTACGGGGCTGCATCCCATAGATGTGGAGAATTTTCTGGTCCTTCTGAACAAGATAGCAGACGCCGGAAATACAGTGGTTGTAGTAGAACACAATCTGCAAGTCATCAGAAATTCTGACTGGATCATAGATCTGGGCCCGGGTGGAGGCATACATGGAGGACGTGTGATTGCCTGGGGAACGCCCTCAGACATTATGGAAAATGAAAGCTCAGCCACAGGCAGGGCTTTGGCATGTAACTGAGAATGTACTGAACAGAGAGGATTGGAGGATAATATGGTTGAAATTTTAAAAGAAAAATGTACAGGCTGCAGCGCGTGCATAAAGGACTGTCCCGCCGGGGCAATAAAATTAGAAGACGGAAGGGCTGCATGGCTGCGTAAATGTATACAGTGCGGCCACTGCGTGGCAGTATGTCCGCAGAATGCAGTGTCCATACCCTCGTATGAGATGGAGGATGTGGAAGAATATGACAGTGAGAGCTTCAGGATAGAACCGGAGAATTTTCTTCATGCAGTTAAATTCCGCAGAAGCATCAGGAATTTTAAAGACAGGCATCTGGAAAAAGAAGTGATCGGGGGAATCCTCCAGGCCGGCAGATATACGGCAACAGCAAAAAATATGCAGGACTGCACATTTGTGGTTGTACAGGAGCGGCTGGAGGAATTCCGGAAACTTATGTGGGATACTATGCCCTCCATTCTGGAAGAGATGGAGAAAGTGAACCACCCCTATCTGAGAAGCATACAGTTTTTATACCGCAAATGGGAGAAGAGCGGTGAGGACTCTCTGCTTTTTAATGCGGATGCTCTTCTTGTGACAGCATCAGAAGAACCTCTGGATGCAGGCCTGGCGGCAGCGAATATGGAAATGATGGCATCCGCCTCAGGCGCAGGTGTTTTATACAGCGGATTTACGGCAGGCGTCCTGTCAGCGGCGCCCGCACTCAGGGAATGGCTGGGGCTGGGTGAAAAAAAGCCTGTCTGCTGCATGCTGCTGGGATATCCGGCTGTTACCTACAGGCGCACTGCGCCCCGCAGGAAAGCTGATATCATATGGAGATAAGAATGTCACCACAGTGAAGCCGCTATCAGATACAGGGCCAGATAATAGAGGAACATGAGCAGCTTTTGCTTAAAAGTATCAGGTTTGCCGAACTGTTTCTTTCCAAGGATCATGTCAGAGATCTGGAAGCTGAGAATGCCTGCTGCAAACGGCAGAAATCTTATGCCTGCAGTAAAAGGCAGGACAGCTGCGGCTGCGAAATCTCCTGTCAGTACGGCTGCATAAATAATAAAGGGAATAAAAAGCTTTCCCATGAGAGGTATCTCCTTCTTAAAAATAAGGACCATCAATATAAGTTCGGCAATCCAGACCACAAGACTGGCAGGGTGGAGAGGAGCCTGCTCCAGAGCCCAGAGTATCAGCAGTATATGTCCGGCGCCAAAGGAGATACCTCCGGCGATAAGATTCAGCTCGATGAAAAAATCCCCTGCCATGCAGAATATAAGACCCCAGAATACCAGGTTCGTAAGAGGATTTTTACCCTCCAGAACAAGGGCGAGCGCAGCGGTGCATACACAGATATAGCTGCCGGCACACTTGGGAATCAGATAAAACTTCCTGGGAATAATAAACTGTACGGCATAAACAGCCCCCAGGACGGGCAGTGCGATAATGTTCCAAATCAGCAGATTCATAGTAACTTCCATGTTGAGTTATACTCCCTTCTACTACAATATATTTATCTTGAAATTTCCCTGTAATTGCAGTATACATCAGCTGGCCTCATTATACCATATCTGCGATATAGTATCCCTCTGGGAGATGCGCACTTGGCGCGTATAATGTCTAACGACATTATACCACACCCACTGATGGGATGTCACTATTTGCGGGTTACTGTTCACTCCGTGACCAGTAACACGCTCCGCGATGCACAGAAACGGCAAAAACCGCCATTTCGCGCTGCAACCCTCGGGATTTTCGTGCAAAATACGCACGAAAACACCTCGCGGGACGGTGATGTGTGAACAGTAACATTTGCGGGACCGCGCTTTTGTGTAGACAAATAGAATATTTGATTCTATAATAGATTCTAAATACAAAAAGATGAAATAGGAGGAATATTATGAAAAAAGCCATTACTTTTCTTGCTGCATTTTCCATGAGTCTGTCACTGCTGGCAGGCTGTGCAGGGTCAGGCAGCGGAAATACGGAAAAGGCCACACAGGCTGTCACTCCGGCAGAGACAGAAGCGTCTGAGAAAACAGAAAAAATGACTGACGCGCCAAAAGAGACGGATAAGAGTACAGAGGTGCCAAAGGAGACAGAGACGGCAAAGGAGACAGAAACGCAGCCGGCGACAGATGAAACGGCGGAGGATATGTCTGAGACAGCAGCCAAAGCCGGGACGGAATCAGAACTGGAAACAGAGGCGCTGAATAAGACAGATGCTGAAGGGAAAGTGCGGGTCATGGCTCTGAAGGGGCCTACGGCCATGGGAATGGTAAAATTGATGGAGGATTCTGAGGCGGGAGCCGTGAATGGAAATGAATATGATTTTACCATAGCTGCGTCTGTGGATGAGGTTACGCCAAAACTTGTACAGGGAGAAGCTGATATTGCTGCTGTTCCGGCAAATCTGGCCTCTGTATTATATAATAACACGAAGGGCAAGGTGCAGGTACTGGCTGTCAATACACTCGGTGTGCTGTACATTGTTGAGAACGGGGAGGCCGTACAGTCGGTAGAGGACCTGAAGGGAAAAACAGTCTATGCCAGCGGCAAGGGTGCAACCCCTGAATACGCTCTTAATTATATCCTGCAGGAGAATGGGATAGATCCTCAGAAGGATGTTACCATTGAGTGGAAATCAGAACATTCGGAGTGTGTAGCGGCTCTGGCAGCTGACGAGGACGGAATTGCCATGCTTCCTCAGCCTTTTGTCACCACCGCCCAGGCAAAGAATGATAAGATCAGGATCGCCCTGGACCTTACAGCAGAATGGGATAAACTGCAGCAGGGCGGCGGGAGAGAAGTGATGCCCAGCGCATTAATAACAGGAGTGGTTGTCGTGCGCACTGATTTTGCACAAGAACATAAGGCTTGGGTAGATGCTTTTATGGATTCCTATAAAGACTCTGTTGAATATGTAAACAGCAATACTGACGAAGCGGCGTCATTAATTGAAAAATACGATATAGTGCCGGCCGCTGTTGCAAAGAAAGCCCTGCCATACTGCAACATCACTTTTATCGAGGGAGGGGAGCTTAAAGAGAAGCTTTCCGGTTACCTGAACGTACTGATGGAGCAGAATCCTAAAGCTGTAGGAGGAGAGCTTCCATCGGATGATTTCTACTACAGCAGATAAAAACAGGAAAAAGACCAGGATCCGTCTCTGGTCAGTAGCTTTCTGGCTGTTGCTGTGGGAAATCGTAAGCCGGATTATTGGACAGGAGATACTGCTTGTATCTCCTGTTTCTGTAATAAGACGTTTATTTGAGCTGGGGACTGAGGCAGATTTCTGGAGCTCTGTCGCTTATTCCTTCGGGAGAATAATCGGAGGTTTCCTGCTTGCTGCATGCTGCGGCGTCCTTCTGGCAGGGGCGGGCGCTGCCTGCCGGTTTGTGAGAGAACTGGCAGCTCCGGCCATGGCGGCTGTGAAAGCGACTCCTGTAGCATCATTTATTATTCTTGTGCTGATATGGGTGCCTTCCAGGAATCTGTCGGTAGTCATATCCTTCCTGATGGTGCTGCCGGTCATCTATACGAATGTATTAAACGGGATACAGAGTACAGACAGAAAGCTTCTGGAAATGACAGAGGTTTTTGACGTATCCCCTTGGAGACGCATCAAATATATATACATGTCCTCTGTGCTGCCATATTTCAGGGCAGGATGTTCCCTTGGCCTTGGACTCTGCTGGAAAGCAGGAGTTGCAGCTGAGGTGATCGGCATCCCGGCGGGATCCATTGGAGAAAAGCTGTATGAGGCCAAAGTGTATCTGGAAACGCCGGACCTGTTTTCCTGGACAATTGTCATCATTATTCTCAGCATTGCCTTTGAAAAGATTTTTCTGTTGTTAACCGACCTGCTGGTTGGAAGAGTGGAGAGGAGATAAGTTCAGATGGATATTGAAATAAGGAACCTTTCTAAATCATATAATGGAAAAAAAGTGCTGGATAATGTATCCTGCAGATTTAAGGAGGGAAGCATAACACTGGTGATGGCCCCTTCCGGACAGGGAAAGACGACTCTCCTCAGAATACTGATGGGGCTGGAGGAAGCAGACTCCGGGGAAATAGACGGTCTGGACGGCCGGAAGATGGGCGCCGTGTTCCAGGAGGACAGGCTTTGCAGAAATTTAAGCCCGGTATCAAATATCCGCCTTGTGTGCCGCAAGAATATTACAAAAACGGAGATAATAGAAGCTATGGATGCCGTGGGCATTGCCGGATGCGCATCGCAGCCTGTCAGGGAGCTTTCAGGCGGAATGTGCAGGAGAGTAGCTATTTTAAGGGCTCTGCTCTCAGACAGCAGCATCCTGCTGATGGATGAACCGTTTAAAGGCCTTGACAGAGAGACAAAGCTGATAGTAATGGACTATACAAAGTCAAAATACAATGGCAGGACAGTGATACTGGTGACGCATGACGAGGCTGAGGCATTATATATGGCCGGAGAAGACAGCGGCAGGATATGCCGGATATAGTAGAAAAATGCAGGAAGCCATGCTATAATAAAACTTATGAAGCAAACATGGGGAATATAAAACAAAAGAGAGGGAGGCAACAGGATGGATTTACAGGAACGCGAAAAAAAGATAGCTGAACTGAAGGCGAAAAGAAAAAAGCAGGTGCTTATTGTGAGAAGTGCAGTAGGCGGCCTGGCGCTTGTGCTGCTTGTAGTATGCGCTGTTTTCATAGTGAAGTTAGTTAACCGGGGAGATGGGAGCAGTACAGCTGATGATCCGGCAACGGAAGCAGCCACGGATGGCCAGATGGAGGAGACAGGCCAGACGGATGGCAGCCAGACAGAGGGGAGCACCCAGGCACTGCCGGCAGGAACAGACCCCTCAACAGCAGCGGCAGAGGCAGATACGCTGGCAGCTATGTACGACTACGACGGAGCTATTGAATTACTAAAAGGGATGGCCGGCTATGAATCTGATTCCCAGCTGCAGGCGAAGGCAGCGGAGTATGAGGCGGCAAAAGCTTCCTGCGTAGAATATCCCCTTGAGGAAGTGACTCACGTATTTTACCATTCGCTTGTGAAGGATCCCGCCCGCGCGTTCGCTCCGGATGACGCCACATCTAAGGGGATTAATCAGGTCATGACAACAATAGACGAGTTTAATAAGATCACCCAGTCTATGTATGATAAGGGATATGTGATGGTCAGACTGTCTGATATGGTCACCTTTGACGAAAACGGTAATGCTGTGAAAGGAAAGATCATGCTGCCTCCCGGAAAAATACCATTTGTGCTGTCCCAGGATGACGTGAGCTATTACCACTACCAGGCAGGATATGGGATGGCTGATAAGCTGGTGCTGGATGAAAACGGAGAGGTGAAGGCTCTCTACACAGACACAGACGGTACAGAGAGTATTGGAGATTTCGACATGGTCCCGCTTATTGATTCATTTGTAAAAGAGCACCCGGATTTTTCATACAGAGGCGCGAAGGGGACACTTGCCATGACAGGCTACAACGGAGTTTTCGGTTACAGGACAGATATTGATTATAAAGTAAAGGAGCATCTGCTGGACGACCAGAAGGCATGGCTGGCGGAGAATCCTGACTTTGATTTTGATAAAGATGTGGCTGAGGCAACTAAAATTGCAGATGCCATGAAAGCAAACGGCTGGACGTTTGCCAGCCATACATGGGGACATAAAGATGTCAGTGCGGCAGCACTGGATGATATTAAGGCTGACACTGAAAAGTGGAAGAGTTATGTGGAGCCTATTGTAGGACCTACAAATATTATCATTTTTGCTTTTGGCGCCGACATTGGAGAAGCCGCGCCGTATACATCTGATAATACAAACGGTAAGTTTGATTATCTGAAGAGCCAGGGCTTTGATATTTACTGTAATGTGGATTCCCAGAAATATTTTGTACAGTTCGGGGAAAATTTCATGAGGCAGGGCAGGAGGAATCTGGACGGTTACAGAATGTATTACGATCCTGATCTTGTCTCTGACCTGTTTGATGCCAGCCAGGTATTTGACAGCGCAAGGCCGACGCCGGTTCCAAGAATGGATGGAAAAGACAGCGATTGATGCAGCAGATATGCAGGATAAAATGGATTTCAGCGCAAGGCAGATAAGGAGGGAATTTAGAGAGAATATAGAAATAGAAAGGAGAAGGTGAAGCATGAGAGGTAAAATTGAAAGGCTTCAGAAAATTTTGGATGAAAGCAGGTATACAGTCGCCATATGTGGCTCCGGAATGATGGAGGAGGGCGGCTTTGTGGGGGTCAAGCACCCTGAGAGGGCATATGAGATCGAGGAGAAGTATGGGGATTCGCCGGAAGAGATATTCTCAAGCGTTTATTATAATACCCGGCCGGAACAATTTTTCAGATTTTATAAGGAGGAAATGCTTAAAATAGCGCCGGAACCGACAGCGTCAGGAGAGATCATGGCCGCAATGGAGAGGGCGGGAAGACTGCAGTGTATTATCACGGCCAATATCTATGACCACCCCCGGAAAGCGGGCTGCAGCAATGTGATAAACCTTCATGGCACTATTTATGATAATAAGTGCCCCAGATGCGGCAGGGAGTATTCGCTTGATTATGTGATGAATTCCAGGAAAGTCCCCATCTGTGAGAAGTGCAATGTGCCTGTGCGTCCGATGGTCTCTCTGTTTGGGGAGATGGTGGATGCAAGGCTGCTGGCCAGGGCGGTGGATGAGATCGAAAAGGCTGATACACTGCTCCTGCTTGGAACAAATCTGGATTCAGAAGTATTTTCAAGCTATTTCAGGTATTTTGAAGGCAGCAGCCTTGTAGTCATCCATCAGAGGGAGCATTATATGGATTCCAAAGCAGATCTTGTTATTATAGACCAGCCTAAAAATGTACTTCCTCAGCTCCAGTTTTGAGACTGCACTTGACGGGCGGGAGCAGAAATGATACAATACCGGAGAAATAAGTGGGATAAATGGCCGCGGCTGGCAGACCGAAAGGTGCCAGACGAGGAAAGTCCGGGCTTCACAGGGCAGGATGCCGGATAACGTCCGGTGGAGGCAACTCTAAGGATAGTGCAACAGAAATATACCGCCGGGAGACCGGTAAGGTTGGAAGGGCAGTGTAAGAGACTACCGCCTCTCTGGCAACAGAGAGGGCATATGTAAACCCCATCCGAAGCAAGACCGAACAAAAGCATATGGCGGCCCGTCAGCTTTAGGTAGGTCGCTCGAGCCTGGTGGCGACATCAGGCCTAGATAGATGGCCATTCACGACATAACCCGGCTTACCGTCCCGCTTATTATGTTATGCATCTGTATGATGCGCGCTCCGTAGCGAGAATGACGGGGCATTCTTGAACAGAAAGACCCGGCCCCCTCAGGGAATACAAATACCTGAGGGGGCTTTTTGGAGTATAAAATCTCGTATTTTGGCATAGACTCAAACATGATACAGACTCAGATATCATGAGCGAGGAGGAGTCTTTTTGAAAAAATGGAAAAGAGCGGCAGCGGCTGCTGCAGCATGTATGATACTTATGACAGTACCCTGCAGGTTTGTTCAGGGGAGCGCCGTGTGGGAAGAGGCAAAAGAGGGTGCCGGGGCTGGTGAGGCCGCCGGGACTGAGGAGGCTGCCGGGACAGCAGAAAACCAGGCGGAAGTACCGCAGGAGCTGCAGTCCCTCTATGCCCAGTCAGCAGTTCTGATCGATGGTGACTCCGGCAGGGTGCTTTTTTCCAAGGCCGGAAAAGAGCAGAAGCCTATGGCAAGCACAACAAAGATCATGACATGTATCCTGGCACTTGAACTGGGAAATATGGAGGATACTGCCACAGCCTCCTCCTATGCGGCGTCTATGCCCCAGGTGCACCTTGGCGTATCCTCAGGTGAAGAATTCCGTCTGAAAGATCTTCTGTATTCTCTTATGCTGGAGAGCCACAATGATGCCGCTGTAGTGATCGCCGAGCATATAGGAGGAAGCGTAGAAGGCTTTGCTGCCTTGATGAATGAAAAGGCCAGGGAACTTGGGTGTGAGAATACGTATTTCATTACCCCAAACGGGCTGGATGCCCAGGATGAGACAGGGGAGCACAGTACAACAGCTGAAGACCTGGCCCATATCATGAAATACTGTATCATGGACTCCCCTAAAAAGGACGAGTTTCTGGAAATCACCCAGACAGTCTCCTACAGTTTTACAGACCTGGCGGGCAGCAGGAGCTTTTCCTGCAATAACCACAATGCCTTCCTGCGCATGATGGACGGGGCGCTGTCGGGAAAAACAGGTTTTACAGGAAAGGCGGGCTACTGCTATGTGGGGGCCCTGAACAGGGACGGCAGGACTTTTATTGTAGCGCTGCTGGCCTGCGGGTGGCCCAATAATAAAACATATAAGTGGAGCGATACGAAGAAGCTGATGACATATGGACTGGAGAATTATGAATACCGGCAGGTGTGGGAGGAACAGGAGATAGCCGATATACCGGTTGAGGATGGGATAACGGATGACGGCTGGCCGGGCAGGCAGGTATTTGTAAAAGCAGGCCTTAAAAGTGAGATCGCCCGGGAGGAGAAAGAAGGCGCGGATCCCGGTGAAAACGGGCAGCCGGGGAGTGTGGGTGGCAGGAGAGAAGAGCTGGAAAAAGGGCTGCTCCTTGGAAAAAATGAACAGGTGCGGGTGGAATGTGATGTGTGTGACGGGCTTAAAGCTCCTGTGGAGGCGCAGGCGGAGGTTGGCAGTGTCAGGTATTACCTGGGTGATGAGCTGATATATGAGGAAGCGGTAGTTACAAAGGATGCTGTGGAAAAGATAGATTTTATGTGGTGCTTTGAGCAAATCATGAAACAATATGCCCTGATGAAGAAGACCGGCTGATGGCTTTCATCATTTTTTGACGGCAATTTACGGGAAAAAATTGTTAAAATAATGACAAAACGCTTGCTATTTTTTGAGAAACAAGATACAATTATAATCGGCAGAAAATTGGTTTACTTTATTAAAAATATAAAAATGGAGGGCTGAAAAATGAGTGATACAGCACAAAGCTTAGCAGGCAAAAGAATAGCGTCTTTGCTTGATGAGAACAGTTTTGTTGAAATCGGCGGAAGTGTAACTGCCAGAAATACTGATTTCAACATGCAGGAAAAAGAAACTCCTGCAGATGGCGTTATTACAGGTTACGGTGTGATTGACGGTAATCTTGTATATGTCTACAGCCAGGACGCTTCTGTTTTAGGAGGTTCTATCGGCGAGATGCACGCAAAGAAGATCGCAGGCATCTATGACATGGCTATGAAGATGGGGGCGCCTGTCATTGGTCTCGTTGACTGTGCAGGATTAAGGCTTCAGGAAGCTACAGACGCTCTGAACGCGTTTGGTGAGATTTATCTGAAGCAGGCAATGGCTTCCGGAGTGATCCCGCAGATCACAGCTGTTTTCGGAACATGCGGAGGCGGAATGACTATAGGTTCTGCTTTGACAGATTTTACTTTCATGGAGGACAGCAAAGCTAAATTATTCGTAAACTCTCCAAATGCGCTTGATAATAACCGCGTGGACAAATGCGATACAGCAGCTGCAAAGTTCCAGAGCGAAGAGGCAGGTACTGTTGATTTTACTGGCAGTGAAGAGGATATCTTCGGACAGATCCGCCAGCTGGTATGCATGCTTCCGTCTAACAATGAGGATGATGCATCATATGAAGAGTGTACAGATGATCTGAACAGAGTCTGCCCGGATCTGGCGAACGCATCAGGCGATACTTCGATCCTTCTTTCAAATATCTCAGATGATAATATTTTTGTAGAAGTGAAAGCTTCCTATGCAAAAGAGATGGTGACAGGTTTTATCAAATTAAACGGCATGACAGTGGGCGCTGTGGCAAACCGCACAGAAGTGTATGACGCAGAAGGAAATAAGACAGCAGAATACGACGCCGTGCTGACTACAAAGGGAGCCAGAAAAGCAGCAAAATTTGTTAAATTCTGCGATGCTTTTGAAATCCCTGTACTTACTCTGACAAATGTGAAGGGCTTTAAAGCTGATATGCATTCTGAGAGAAGCATTGCTTCTGCAGTGGCAGAACTGACATATGCTTTTGCAAATGCTACAGTCCCGAAGGTCAATGTGGTTATCGGATCAGCTTTCGGAAGTGCTTATACAGTCATGAACAGCAAAGCGCTGGGAGCAGATATGACTTATGCCTGGGGCAATGCACAGATCGGTATGATGGATGCAAGAGAAGCAGCCAGGATCATGTATCCTGATGCAGATGCAGCCCTTCTGAATGAAAAGGCGGCAGAATATGCTTCTGCTCAGGAAAGCGCCATGGCAGCAGCAAGACGCGGATATGTAGATACTCTGATCGAGGCAGAAGATACCAGAAAATATGTGATCGGAGCTTTTGAAATGTTATTCACGAAAAGAGAAGACCGCCCGAGCAAAAAACATGGCACGGTTTAAGAGAGGTGAATAATATGAAGGGAAAACTGAAAAGTCTGTTACTTGTCGTATGCCTGCTTGTAAGCATGAGCGTTTTCGCAGCATGCGGACAGAAGACAGAGAGCACAGAAAATAACAGCGGCCTGAGCCAAGAGCAGATTGCTTCTTTTGAAAGTTCGGCAGTAGGAATGATTGAGAGCGTCACATCAATGGATGATGCTGCTATGGAATATTATCTGACTTTGAATGATGAATTCACGACAGGCAGTATCCAGTCATGGCAGGGCGTAAAAGAAGAGCTGGGAGCTTATAAAGAGTCAGGTGAACAGTCCTATGAAGTGAAAAATAAGATTATCACAATCACTACAAAAGCTTTCTTTGAGAAGATGGATGCAGATGTGGAGCTGGTTGTGGACTTTTCTAATCTGAACAGCGTTACAGCCACCAGCATGACGTTTAATGTTGACTATCCAATGTCTGTTATGCTGGAGAGAGCGGCTTTAAATACAGTCATGGGTATAGTCATTGTATTTTTAATGCTTCTGTTCCTGAGCTTCCTCATTTCTCTGTTCAAGTATATTCCTAAGCTTACAGAGTCTTTTGGAAAGAAAAAAGAGATCAAAGAAGAGCCGAAGGCTCCTGCAGCTGCAGAAATACCTGCAGTGGAAGAAGAGGAAGAGCTTGTGGATGACGGAGAGCTGGTTGCAGTTATTGCAGCAGCAATCGCAGCATCTGAGAATACTTCTACAGATGGTTTTGTAGTTCGTTCTATTAAAAAAGCAAACCGTAAAAAATGGCAGAAGGCCTGATATTAGGAGGATATTATCATGAAGAATTATACAATTACTGTTAATGGAACAGCATATGATGTAACTGTTGAAGAAGGAACAGGAAGCACAGCGGCAGCTCCTGCGGCAAAAGCAGCGCCAAAGGCAGCTCCGAAAGCAGCTCCTGCAGCGGCACCGAAGGCAGCGGCAGGCGGAGCAGGCGCAGTTAAGGTAACAGCTTCTGTACCGGGTAAGGTATGCAAGATAGAAGCAAGTGCAGGACAGGCTGTAAAGGCCGGAGAAAACATCATGATCCTGGAAGCTATGAAGATGGAGATCCCTGTAGTGGCTCCTCAGGACGGAACAATCGCAAGCATTGATGTAGCAGTAGGTGATGCAGTAGAATCAGGTGACGCATTAGCATCAATGAACTAATATTGGAGGTAGAAAAATGTCATACGTTATTGATACGTTGTCTAACCTACTCCATCAAACGGCATTCTTCAATCTGACCTGGGGCAACTATGTAATGATTCTCGTTGCCTTCGTGTTCCTTTACCTGGCCATCAGGAAAGGATTCGAACCGCTTTTGCTGGTTCCGATTGCATTTGGTATGCTGCTTGTAAATATCTTCCCGGGTATTTTTGCAAGCGCAGAAGAGAGTTCCAATGGAGTGGCAGGGCTTCTTCATATCTTTTACATCTTAGATGAGTGGAGTGTACTTCCGTCATTGATTTTCCTTGGCGTAGGTGCAATGACTGACTTTGGTCCGCTGATCGCGAATCCTAAGAGCTTTATCATGGGTGCGGCAGCGCAGGTTGGTATCTACATCGCATATTTCCTTGCAATCCTTATGGGATTCAATGGAAAAGCAGCAGCAGCTATTTCAATTATCGGCGGCGCAGACGGCCCGACTTCTATTTTCCTTGCAGGAAAGCTCGGACAGTCTACACTGATGGGGCCGATCGCAGTGGCAGCATATTCCTATATGTCACTGGTGCCGATCATCCAGCCTCCGATTATGAAGCTTCTGACAACAGAAAAAGAAAGAAAAATTAAGATGGAACAGCTTCGTCCTGTTTCCAGATTAGAGAAGATCCTCTTCCCTATCATCATCACTGTTGTAGTATGTCTTATACTGCCGACAACAGCACCGCTTGTTGGTATGCTTATGCTTGGTAACCTGTTCCGTGAGTGCGGCGTTGTTAAGCAGCTCTCAGAGACAGCTTCCAATGCGCTTATGTACATCGTAGTTATCCTTCTTGGTACTTCTGTCGGTGCTTCTACAAGCGCTGAAGCTTTCTTAAACCTGGATACACTTAAGATCGTTGCACTTGGTCTTGCAGCATTCGCCTGCGGTACTGCCGGAGGTGTACTGCTCGGAAAACTTATGTGCAAGCTGACCCACGGAAAGATCAATCCTCTGATCGGTTCCGCCGGAGTGTCTGCTGTTCCTATGGCGGCCCGTGTATCGCAGAAGGTCGGTGCGGAGGCAGATCCTACCAACTTCCTTCTCATGCATGCAATGGGACCGAATGTTGCGGGCGTTATCGGTACAGCTGTGGCGGCCGGAACATTCATGGCTATTTTTGGAGTTTAACAAAAAAGGCGGGGCCCGCAGGCTCGCAGCTATAAAATAATAAGGAGGTTCGAATTATAATGGCTGAAATAGAAAAGAAACCAATTAAAATTACCGAGACAGTACTCCGTGATGCCCATCAGTCACTGATTGCCACGAGAATGACAACAGAGCAGATGCTTCCCATCGTGGATAAAATGGATAAAGTCGGATATCATTCTGTAGAGTGCTGGGGCGGTGCTACCTTCGATGCATCCCTTCGTTTCCTGAAGGAAGATCCATGGGAGAGGCTCCGCAAGCTCCGTGCAGGATTTAAAAACACAAAGCTGCAGATGCTTTTCCGCGGACAGAATATCTTAGGATACCGTCCGTATGCAGATGATGTGGTAGAATATTTCGTACAGAAATCTATCGCCAATGGTATTGATATAATCCGTATTTTCGACTGTATGAACGATATCAGAAATCTGCAGACAGCTGTAAGCGCATCAAACAAGGAAAAGGGACATGCGCAGGTAGCTATTTCCTATACATTAGGTGATGCCTACACAATGGATTACTGGATCAAGCTGGCTAAGAATATCGAGGAGATGGGAGCTAATTCCATCTGTATCAAGGATATGGCAGGCCTTCTTGTACCTTACCATGCGACAGAACTTGTAACTGAGTTAAAGAAAGCAGTCAGCATTCCTATCCAGCTGCATACACACTATACATCTGGTGTAGCTTCCATGACATACATGAAAGCCGTTGAGGCAGGCGTGGATGTTATCGACACAGCTATGTCACCGTTTGCTATGGGTACTTCACAGCCGGCTACAGAGGTTATGGTAGAGACCTTTAAGGGTACGCCGTATGATACCGGATTTGACCAGAATCTTCTGGCAGAGATCGCTGATTACTTCAGGCCGATGAGAGACGAGGCTCTTGATTCAGGGCTTCTGAATCCAAAGAACCTGGGTGTTAACATCAAGACCCTGTTATATCAGGTACCGGGTGGTATGCTCTCCAACCTGACATCCCAGCTGAAAGAACAGCATGCTGAAGATAAGTACTATGAGGTTCTGGAAGAGGTTCCGAGAGTACGTAAAGACTTAGGTGAGCCTCCTCTTGTAACACCGTCATCCCAGATCGTTGGTACACAGGCTGTATTCAATGTAATCATGGGTGAGCGTTATAAGATGGTAACAAAAGAGACAAAGGCTGTCCTTTCAGGCGAATACGGCGCAACAGCAAAGCCGTTTAACCCGGAAGTACAGAAAAAATGTATTGGCGACAAGCAGCCGATTACCTGCCGCCCAGCAGATCTCTTAGAACCAGAGTTACACAAAATTGAAGCAGAGATGTCCCAGTGGAAAGAACAGGATGAAGATGTACTCACATATGCACTGTTCCCACAGGTTGCAACAGAATTCTTCAAATACAGAGCAGCACAGAAGACAAAAGTCGATCCGGCTGCAGCTGATACAAAGGACGGAGCATATCCGGTATAAGAGGTTCCTTCGAAGGCGGAGACAGGCAATGGGGTGTCTCCGCCCTTTTTAAAAGAATATTTACGATGGAGATAAGATGAGCAGAGTTGTAATAGCAGGAGGCGGAGCGGCAGGGATGATGGCATCCATATCAGCCGCCCGGTCAGGACATGAGGTGCATGTCTATGAGAAAAATGAGAAGCTGGGGAAAAAGCTGTTTATCACGGGAAAGGGCAGGTGCAACCTGACTAATGCCTGTGATATGGAGACACTTTTTGAGAATGTCTGTTCCAACAGGAAATTTCTGTACAGCGCATTTTACGGTTTCAGCAATCAGGATACAGTAGCCTTTTTTGAGGACTGCGGACTGAAGGTAAAATTGGAGAGAGGGGACCGTGTTTTTCCGGCCTCAGACCATTCTTCTGATGTCATAGGTGTGCTTTCCAGGAAAATGAAAGAACTGGGAGTGAATGTCCATCTGAACTGCGGCGTCAAAGAACTAGTGATAGAAGAAGGAAAAGTAAAGGGAATCCTGACGGAGGGAAACGCATTAATACCGGCTGATGAGGTCATCATAGCCACAGGCGGGATTTCCTATCCCAGCACCGGTTCAACAGGAGACGGATACCGGTTTGCAAGAGCGGCGGGGCATACAGTGAGTGAATTGAGCCCTGCACTTGTACCTCTCAATATAAAAGAGGACTTTGCAAAACAGCTGCAGGGATTGTCTCTGCGCAATGTGCGTGCAGGCGTGTTTAAAGGGAAAAAGTGCCTGTACGAGGATTTCGGAGAGATGATGTTCACCCACTTCGGCGTCACAGGGCCATTAATACTGAGCGCCAGCAGCCTGATCCAGAAGGAGCTTAAAAAAGGGCCGCTGACACTATCCATCGATTTAAAGCCGGCTCTCTCACAAGAGCAGCTGGATGCCAGGATACTGAGGGACTTTAAGGAGAGCAAGAATAAGCAGTTCAAGAATTCACTGGGCGGCCTCTTCCCCTCCAAGCTGATTCCTGTGATGGTAGAATTATCGGGAATAATGCCGGAAAAACAGGTAAATGAGATCTCGCGGGAGGAAAGAACGGGATTTCTTCATAAAATCAAGCATTTAGAGTTGACCATAACAGGGCTTAGAGATTATAATGAAGCTATTATTACTAAAGGCGGGGTCGTGGTAAAGGAAATAAATCCGGCCACGATGGAATCAAAGCTGGTAAAAGGACTCTATTTTATTGGAGAGGTGCTGGACCTGGATGCATTGACCGGTGGGTTTAATCTGCAGATAGCCTGGTCCACTGCCGTAGCTGCCGGAGGTAATATTTGATCAGTAGCAAAATGAGGAGGAAAACATGAGTTTCAACATTGCGGTTGACGGACCTGCAGGAGCAGGAAAAAGCACCATCGCCAGGAAGGTAGCAAAGAAACTTAAGTTTATCTATGTGGATACCGGAGCCATGTACAGGGCAATGGCGGTGTATATGCTGCGCAGCCATGTGGACTGTACAGATGAGGCAGCGCTGGAAGAGGCATGCAGAAAGATCAGCATTGAGCTGGCCTATGAGGACGGTGAACAGCAGGTTATATTAAATGGTGAGAATGTTACACCGTATATAAGGACTGAAGAGGTGAGCCAGATGACATCCAGGTTATCTGCCAGGCCGGCGGTCCGCGCAGCGCTTCTGAATCTTCAGCGCAGGCTGGCAGAGGAGCAGGATGTCCTGATGGATGGACGTGACATCGGCACCCAGGTGCTTCCTGACGCACAGCTGAAGATATACCTGACGGCCAGCCCGGCTGCCAGGGCGAAGAGGCGTTATCTGGAATATCTTGAAAAGGGTGATAACACTCACAGCCTGGAGGAGATCGAAAGGACTATAGCTGAGAGGGACGAGCGGGATATGAACCGGGAGATCGCGCCCTTGAAGCAGGCAGATGACGCTGTTCTGGTAGACACTTCAGATATGGGGATAGAAGAGGTGACCAGCCATATTATTTCCCTGTATGAAGAGAAAAAGGCGGCTGCAGAATGAAGGTCATAACAGCAAAAACAGCAGGATTCTGCTTCGGTGTGAAAAGGGCAGTAGACAAAGTGTATGAACAGGCGGAAAAGGGCGAGACACCTGTATACACCTATGGCCCCATCATCCATAATGAGGAAGTCGTGAAGGATCTGGAAAAAAAGGGAGTCATGGTCATCGGCTCTGCAGAAGAACTTTCGCAGCTTCACGAGGGAACTGTTGTCATCAGGTCCCACGGGGTCTCAAAAGAGATCTATGATATGATAAAACAGCAGGGACTGCATCTGATAGATGCTACCTGTCCCTTCGTGCTTAAGATCCACAATATAGTGAGAGAGCAGAGTGCAAAGGGCGCCCGCATTGTAATTATAGGCAACAAGAGCCATCCGGAGGTCGAAGGCATTTACGGGTGGTGTGATGGCGGCGCAGCAGTCATTGCCACGGAGGAAGAGGCATTAAATTTTACTTCGACTCCGGGACAGAAGATATGTATTGTGTCACAGACGACATTTAATTACAATAAATTTAATAAATTAGTTGAAATTATTTCTGAAAAGGGTTATGATATACTTGTTTTAAATACGATTTGCAACGCCACGGCAGAGCGTCAAACCGAGGCAGCCGAGATTGCAAAGGCGGTTGACGCTATGATTGTCATAGGCGGCAGGAATAGTTCCAACACGCAGAAGCTATTTGAAATATGTAAAAATGAATGTGAAAATACTTACTATATACAGACACTGGTTGATTTGGATGTACATTCGTTACCGTCCATGAGTTGCGTAGGTATTACCGCAGGGGCTTCAACCCCAAATAAAATTATTGAGGAGGTTCAAAACAATGTCAGAAATGAGCTTTGAACAAATGCTGGATGAATCATTTAAAACAATTCATAATGGAGAGGTAGTCGAAGGTACAGTCATCGATGTAAAAGAAGACGAAATTATCTTAAACATTGGCTATAAAGCAGACGGTATCATCACTAGAAACGAATACACGAACGATTCTAACGTAGATCTTCGTACCCTTGTGAAGGTAAACGACACAATGGAAGCAAAGGTCCTGAAAGTAAACGATGGAGAGGGACAGGTTCTTCTCACATATAAGAGACTGGCAGCTGAAAAAGGCAATAAGAGGCTGGAAGAGGCATTCAATACTCAGGAAGTATTAAAAGCTCCTGTTGCCCAGGTACTTGACGGCGGATTAAGTGTCGTTGTGGAAGATGCAAGAGTATTTATTCCTGCAAGTCTCGTGTCCGACACTTATGAGAAGAATTTATCTAAGTATGCAGGACAGGAGATCGAATTCGTGATCAGCGAATTTAACCCGCGCAGAAGAAGGATCATCGGCGACAGAAAACAGCTTCTTGTGGCTAAGAAGGCACAGATGCAGAAAGAACTGTTTGAGAGGATCAGCGCAGGTGATGTAGTTGAAGGAACGATCAAGAATGTTACAGATTTCGGTGCATTTATTGATTTAGGCGGTGCAGACGGCCTGCTTCATATCTCAGAGATGTCCTGGGGACGTGTTGAGAATCCAAAGAAGCTCTTTAAGGTCGGTGAAAAGCTTACAGTTCTGATCAAGGATATCAGCGGGGACAAGATTGCCCTCAGCCTGAAATTTGCAGACCAGAATCCATGGCTGACAGCTGCTGATAAATTTGCAGTTGGAAATGTGGTAGACGGAAGAGTTGCCAGAATGACAGACTTCGGCGCATTTGTTGAGCTGGAGCCGGGCGTTGACGCTCTCCTTCATGTTTCACAGATTTCTCATGACCATGTTGAGAAGCCGTCAGATGTGCTGAGCGTAGGTCAGGAAATCACAGCAAAGGTCGTTGATTTCAACGAAGATGAAAAGAAGATCAGCCTGAGCATGAAGGCACTGGAAAACGCATCAGCAAGAGAAGCAGAAGAGACATATGACGATATGGATTATGTTCCTACAGAGGAATAAGCGGTAAGTATTCTCTGATGGCAGCTTTTAGCTTCTTATCTCAGGTAAAATTATAAAAAAAAGGGCCCGGATCTTTCAATCTGGGTCTTTTTGATTCCCGCGGGCAATGGGCCTGGCGGACATGCCAGAGCGCGTTTAGCCGCTGCCGCGGGGTTTTTGGGTTGTCAGCCTGTCATATTCTCCAGAAGAGAGTGAATATACTTTTTAAGAGTATCTTTGCTGGCAAGAAATTCATCTGTGCATTCAAAGTAAGCAGCAGGACTTTTGTAATCCTCATAAAAGGCAGGCCCAAAAGCTTCACTGCCCTGAGGAAGGAAGAAGCCGGACTTTTTAGAATAGCAGGTAGAAGCCCTGGCAGGTGTCCTGTATTCTTTATCTACGTAGGATGCGACGCTTTTGTGGACTGCCGTATCTTCCCTGGGAAGGTAATAGTAGTTTTTATAATCAGGAAAGAAGTATTTTAATTCTCCCTGCAGCCCGTATATGAGCATACGGGCATCCTGCTGTGCGGCTGTCAAATAAAAGCTGCTGCAGCCCCAGGATATCCTGCGCGGGAGAGGGGTTGGCAGGCTGAGGATAAGTTCCAGGGAAAAATCATGAATGTCATCAGACCCGGTCCGGCATTCCCTGACAGTAAAATCTCCTTCCAGGAAGTCAGTATATGCGAAAAAAGAGAGCAGGCTTAACATGCCCAGCACATCGTCATGGTTGTGCAGGAGGAGAAGCTGTTTTGATGTGTCATCATGGTTCAGGAGATAATTCCTGTAGACAGGTATCAGTTCTCCGCCGGTGTACTCATCTTCACGTTTCGCATTTATAAATTCCTGAAGCGACTTCTGATTCATGTGTGAAGCCTTCAGCAGGGGTTTTAAGGGAAGAAATGACTTATAGAGGTCCAGACTTCCATACGAAGTAAAATCCTCCTCTATGCCCAGCATACGGGCTCTGCAGGCCAGGAAGGGCAGATCAAACCTGTCACCGTTAAAATGGATCAGTGTACTGTGCCGGCGGCACAGGCCGGCAAATGCATTTAAAAGCTTTGCCTCTTCTTCCGGGTCATCTGACATCCACTGGCACATCTGCCAGCAGTCATCCTCATATGAGACGGCGCCTATCAGATAAACCCCGGAATTTTTTGGAGAAAATCCAGTCGTTTCTATATCGAAAAAAACAGCCTCCTGCGGAAGGCATTTCTTTTCAAGAGGGTAGGGCAGAGCGCCGGTGAACGGCAGTTTCTGTATAGTCATGGTAAAAGCCTCCTTTTCTTTTGCATTTCCCTGCATATTGAGGTAAAATGTAATAACAGGCATAATGTGCACTTAGATTATAGCGCATTTTCAAATGATGGGATAGTATGAATTTACGAGGTACACAATGTGGAATTTTGAGATACTTGGAGTAAGTCTGTATCATATTGCAGCATGGCTGTATATATACAGTTTTTTAGGATGGGTGTGGGAAAGTGCTTTTATTTCTTTTAAACAGAAAAAGCTTGTCAACAGAGGATTTGTTACAGGTCCCCTGTGTACTATTTACGGGGTGGGGGCAGTCAGCGTCTATCTGATACTCAGACCGCTGGGAGATAATCCGCTGCTTGTATATCTGGGCGGTGTGGCAGTTGCCACTGTTCTGGAGTATATCACGGCAGTATTGATGGAAGCAATTTTTCATGCCTGCTGGTGGGACTACAGTACTAAGAAATTTAATTTCCAGGGTAAGATCTGTCTTGGAAGCTCTGTGGCCTGGGGATTTTTTACTTTGATCATGTTTAAGGTCCTGCAGCCTTTTGTAGAATTGGTGACAGGTCTTGTTGACCAGGAGACAGGGCAGTCAATTATTATAGCGGTGACAGTCCTGTATGCAGCAGATTTTGCATATTCCATGACCTCCGCTGTCAATCTTGGCCAGAAGCTTGGCAGGCTGCAGCTGAAGCTGGGGGAAGTGGCTGAGTATTTCCTGAACACAAAGATCATGACTTCAGTGGATGAATTCAGGGAAAAATGGGAGAATTACACAATCTACAGTATTAAGACGAGTTTCAGGGAGAAAGTAGATCTCTATCAGGAAAAGCTGGCGGAGCAGCTGGAAAGCCGGGGACTTACCCAATACAGAGATGCAGCGGCAGAGAAGCTCTCATCACTCAGAGAGAGCTATATGAAGGCTGTTGAAAAGGGAAGCTTCGGTGCAAGGCGTTTTATGAGAGCGTATCCTAGCCTGAGCAGGATTTCCAGGTTTAAGATAAAAAGAAATATCAAAAAGAAGAATAAGAGGGAAAGGAAGGAAAAGTAATGGCACGACTTACATTTAAAGGCGGCGTTCATCCGTATGACGGAAAGGAATTATCTAAAGATAAGCCTATCAGGACTGTGCTGCCCGAAGGGGAGCTGGTATACCCGCTGTCACAGCATATCGGGGCGCCTGCCGTACCAATCGTAAAAAAAGGAGACCATGTTCTTCTGGGACAGAAGATCGCAGATGCGGGAGGATTTGTATCAGCATGCATCTGTTCATCTGTATCAGGTACGGTAAAAGCCATTGAACCGAGGCTTACTGTCACAGGGGCGGAGGCCATGGCTATTGTCATTGAAAATGACGGCAAATATGAAGAAATAGAATGGCCCAAGGCCAGGCCTCTTGATGAGCTTACAGGGGCAGAGATACTGGACATGATAAAAGAGGCCGGTATAGTTGGCATGGGTGGTGCGGGATTTCCTACACATGTAAAGCTTTCCCCAAAAGAACCAGATAAGATCGATTATATTATTGCTAACTGCGCGGAATGTGAGCCGTATCTGACCTCTGATTACCGCAGGATGCTGGAGGAGCCTGAGAAAGTTGTGGGCGGCCTGCGGACGGCGCTGAGGATATTCCCTCATGCGAAAGGTATCCTGGCTGTGGAGGACAACAAGCCGGACGCGGCGGCTCTTCTTCGGGAGGCAGCTGCAAAGGATGACAATATCGAGATCATGCTGCTGAAGACAAAATATCCCCAGGGTGCAGAGCGCCAGCTGATCTATGCGACTACAGGACGGATGATCAATTCTTCCATGCTGCCGGCTGATGCAGGCTGTGTTGTAAATAACTGTGATACGATAACTGCTATCTATAAGGCTGTAAATGAGAGACGCCCTCTCATGCACAGGATCGTGACAGTCACCGGTGACGCTGTTAAAGAGCCTCAGAACTTCAGTGTTCCCACAGGAACAAATTACCAGCAGCTCATAAAAGAGGCAGGGGGCTTCAGGGAAGAGCCGATCAAGATAATCTCAGGCGGTCCTATGATGGGAGTATGTATCTATGATCTGAATGTACCTGTCACAAAGACTTCATCCGCACTGCTCTGCCTGACAAAGGATGAGGTAGCGGAATTTGAGCCGACAGCCTGCATTAATTGCGGAAAATGTGTGAGTGTCTGCCCGGGGCGTGTAGTTCCCTCGAGGCTTGCAGATTATTCCATGAGGCACGACGAGGAAAGCTTCCTGAAGGCAGACGGAATGGAGTGCTGTGAATGTGGATGCTGCAGCTTTATCTGTCCTGCCAAGAGGCCTCTGACACAGTACATAAAGTCTATGCGCCGTATTATCCTGGCGAACAGAAAGAAAAAATAGGAGGAAGAGAAGAAATGAGTGATTTATTAAATGTATCATCCAATCCTCATGTCAGGTCAAGAGTGAAGAGCAGCGACATCATGCTGATCGTCCTGATCTCCCTGCTTCCTGCCAGCATATTTGGGGTATGGCATTTTGGGTTTAATGCCTTGCTGCTGATAGTTGTCAGCGTGGCTTCATGTGTGCTGACAGAGTATGCATATGAGAGGCTGATGCACAAAAAAGTAACGATCAAAGATTACAGCGCTGCCGTGACAGGCCTTCTGCTGGCCCTGAACCTGCCTTCATCAGCTCCCTGGTGGATACCGGTTATCGGCGGTGTATTTGCCATTTTGGTGGTAAAGCAGCTGTTCGGAGGACTGGGACAGAACTTTATGAACCCTGCACTGGGCGCCAGATGCTTCCTGCTGATTTCTTTTACAGGAAGGATGACGAATTTTGCATATGACAGCTTTACAGGCGCTACGCCTCTGGCAGCTCTGAAAGCCGGGGAAGCAGTGAATGTATGGGATATGTTTACAGGCAACATCGCCGGGACCATAGGTGAGACTTCCGTCATAGCCCTGCTGATCGGCGCTGTGCTGCTTCTTGTGACAGGTGCCATTGATCTGCGCATACCGGGTACATATATTTTGAGCTTTATTATTTTTGTCCTTATTTTCTCAGGACATGGTTTTGATATGCAGTATCTGGCTGCACAGCTCTGCGGTGGAGGACTGATCCTGGGCGCTTTCTTTATGGCCACAGACTATGTCACATCTCCGATCACAAAGACGGGGCAGCTGGTGTATGGGTGTATATTGGGGATACTGACAGGGCTGTTCCGGATTTTCGGGAATTCAGCGGAAGGTGTTTCTTATGCGATCATTTTCTCAAACCTGCTGGTGCCGGTCATAGAAAAACTGACACCTCCCACAGCCTTTGGAAAAAGTAGAAGGAGGGAAAAAGCATGAACAAAATAGTTAAGAATGCCTTGATCCTCATGGCTATTACCCTTGTAGCCGGCATCCTTTTAGGCGCCGTGTACGAGATCACAAAAGGGCCTATTGCAAAGCAGGAAGAGCAGGCGAAGATGGATGCTTATAAAGAAGTCTTCCAGGATGCGGATACCTTTGAGGAAATTCCGGAGGATGTGCTCTCAGGAGATGATATGAGGAAAGTGCTTGATGAGAATGACCTGGCCGCATGTACTGTTAAAGAAGTCTTAAAGGCCCTGGATGCAGGCGGAAAAACTATCGGTGTTGTTATGAATATCACTGACAGTGAAGGATATGGCGGAGACATTAATTTCTCAATGGGAATCCAGAACGATGGTACAGTGAACGGCATTGCCATCCTGACCATCAGTGAGACAGCCGGTCTTGGAATGAAAGCAGATACCGATGAATTTAAATCCCAGTTTGCGGGCAAGAAGGTAGATAAATTCCAGTACACAAAAACCGGAGCCGAATCAGAAGACCAGATCGATGCTATCAGCGGGGCGACAATCACTACAAACGCTGTCACAAACGGCGTGAATGCTGGCATCTGCCTCTTCAAAAGTATAGAGGAAGGAGGAATCTTAGGTGAATAAGCTTACAGAACGCCTATACAATGGTTTAATAAAAGAAAATCCTACATTTGTGCTGATGCTGGGCATGTGTCCTACACTGGCTGTCACTACTTCAGCGGTCAACGGCCTTGGCATGGGACTGACGACAATGGTTATCCTTGCCCTGTCCAATCTGATGATCTCAGCTCTGCGCAAAGTGATCCCAAATGGTGTCAGGGTCCCGGCGTTTATCGTTATCGTGGCTTCATTTGTAACGATAGTGCAGTTTTTGCTGCAGGCCTATATCCCGACCTTATATGACAGCCTGGGTATCTACATTCCTCTTATTGTTGTAAACTGTATCATCCTGGGCCGTGCAGAGGCCTATGCCTCTAAGAATCCGGTGCTCCCGTCTCTTTTCGACGGAATTGGAATGGGTCTGGGCTTTACTCTTGGGCTTACATGTATAGGCGCAGTGCGTGAACTCATCGGTGCGGGACAGCTTTTCGGACAGCAGATCATGCCTTCGTCCTATGAGCCTGTGACGATCTTCATCCTGGCCCCCGGCGCTTTCCTTGTACTGGCAGTGCTGACGGCGGTTATGAATAAGGTGAAGATGAATGCAGAGAAAAAGGGCAGGGAGACAAAAATAAACACAGATATTTGCAGCGGTTCCTGTGCTGCCTGTGACAATAACTGTAAAGGAGGCCGGGAATAATGAAAGAATTGCTTATGATTGCAGTTGGAAGCGCACTTATCAATAATGTAGTATTGAGCCAGTTCCTGGGCCTGTGTCCGTTCCTGGGCGTATCTAAGAAGATGAGTACGGCAGCCGGCATGGGAGCGGCAGTTGTATTTGTACTTACCATTTCCTCTCTGGTGACCAGCCTGATCTATGAATTTATCCTGGTCCCGGCAGATGTGAAGTATCTGCAGACGATCGTATTTATTCTTGTCATTGCAGCGCTGGTGCAGTTTGTGGAGATGGTTTTAAAGAAGATGAGCCCCGGTCTCTATCAGGCACTTGGAGTTTATCTTCCTCTGATCACGACAAACTGTGCAGTGTTAGGTGTAGCGCTTATAAATGTACAGAAATCATACGGGATACTGGAGGGCGTTGTGAACGGATTTGCCACGGCTGTTGGTTTTACAATTGCTATTGTGCTGATGGCAGGCATCCGTGAGAAAACGGAGTACAATGATGTTCCGGCTTCTTTCAAAGGTTCCCCCATCGTACTGCTGACTGCTTGCCTGATGGCAATTGCGTTTTTCGGCTTTTCAGGCCTGAAATAGGGAGGAGATAAGGATGAGTATAACAGGGATTTTGATAGCTGCCGCTATAGTAGGCGGTACCGGACTGCTCCTCGGCCTGTTTCTTGGAGCGGCGGATAAGAAGTTTAAGGTAGAAGTCGATGAAAAGGAAATGGCCGTCAGGGAAGAGCTTCCGGGGAATAACTGCGGAGGCTGCGGTTTTGCCGGATGTGATGCTCTTGCCAAGGCAATTGCCAGCGGTGAGGCGAAACCGGATGCCTGCCCGGTGGGCGGAGCGTCTGTGGCGGAAAAGATTGCCGCTATCATGGGAGAAGAAGTCGGGGAAACAAAGCATATGGTGGCATTTGTAAAATGCTCCGGCGACTGTAATAATGTAAAGGTGATTTATGATTATTACGGCGCTGACGACTGCGAGATGCTGGCATTTGTCCCCTCAGGAGGCCCTAAGAGCTGTAATTACGGCTGTCTGGGCTTTGGCACATGTGTGAAGGTATGTCCGTTTGATGCGATCCATGTAGTTGACGGCATCGCCGTGGTAGACAGGGAAAAGTGCAAGGCCTGCGGCAAATGTGTGGCCCACTGTCCGAAGCATCTGATCGAACTTGTGCCATATGAGATGGAGCACCTTGTAAAATGCGCCTCCCAGGATAAAGGCAAGCAGACAATGCAGAACTGCCAGGCAGGATGTATCGGCTGCAAGAAGTGTGAGCGCGCATGTCCCGCAGAAGCTGTGACCGTAACAAATAATGTGGCACATGTAGATACAGAAAAATGTGCAAACTGCGGTGTCTGCGCTCTGGAATGCCCGAGAAAGATCATCACCAATATACCGGAAAAGAAGCAGTGATGAGAAGCAGCCTGATAGAATATCTCAAGCCTGTCACAGAAGAGGAGGCAAGAATCCTCTCCGGAGACGGGAGGATCCAGAGAGAACTTTACACTACTGGGCCTGAGTTTACTGTGGACAGTGAGAAGATGATGGAAAAAGGGCGCCTGATCGATATCAGGAAACATACCCGGTTCATCGCATTTCCGGAGCATAAGCATAATTACATTGAAATCATGTATATGTGTTTGGGAAGCACTGTCCATGTAATAAACGGCGCCACAGAAGTGGTGCTGGGTGAAGGAGATCTGCTCTTTCTGAACCAGTTTTCTTCCCATGAGATCCTGCCGGCAAAAGAAGACGATATCGGGATCAATTTTGTCGTGCTGCCGGAGTTTTTTGATGAAGTGCTGCCTATGCTGAATCAGGAGAATGCCCTGAGCAGCTTTCTTATCAGCACACTGAAGAGGAACACGGATACGGCAGGATATCTGCATTACCATGTGGCAGATGTCCTGCCAATACAGAATCTTGTGGAGAACCTGGTATGGTCACTGCTGAACCGCCAGAGCAATTACCGCCAGATCAATCAGACCACCATGGGGCTTCTGTTCATGCAGCTGGTCAATGAGACAGACCGCATCGAATCAGGAAATCCTGAGCAGTATTCAGAAGTATTTATCATGCAGGTGCTCAAATATATTGAAGAGAACTATAAGACGGCATCCCTGGGGGAGATCGCTCTTCGAATGAACCAGTCAGATTCCAATATGAGCAAGATCGTCAAGAATCTGACAGGACGCACCTTCAAGGAGCTTCTGCAGGATAAGAGGATGAGGCAGGCAGAGCATCTTTTAAAGGACACGAGGCTGCCGATCACAGATATCATATACCAGGTGGGATATGACAATACAAGTTATTTTCACAGGATATTCAGAGAGCTGCACGGTATGAGCCCAAAGAAATACAGAGACACACTGGCATATGGAAAATAAGGACGTAAATCTTAGAATTTACGTCCTTGTTTTTTTACAGGCACAAAGGTATAATGGAGACATCAATAATTGTCCGGGAGACGGACATTTATGAAGAAAGGTGGAGCTTAAACTATGTATGATGTAAAAAAAGGATATGAGGCTGCAAAAGAGTTCTATGCACAGTACGGAATCGATGTGGATGAAGCGATCAGGATCGCAGATGAGACACCGATCTCCATGCACTGCTGGCAGGGAGATGATGTAGGCGGAACAGAGTTAAAAGAGGATAAGTCACTGACAGGCGGTATCCAGACTACAGGAAATTATCCCGGAAAAGCCAGGAACGGGGAAGAGCTTCGTTCTGATATAGAAGAAGCCATGAAGTTCATTCCAGGAAATCTGAAGATGAACATCCATGCTAATTACCAGGAGGCAGACCATTTTGTTGACCGTAATGAAATTGCCCCTGAGCATTTTGATAAGTGGGTAGACTGGGCTGTTGAAAAAGGTATCGGACTTGACTTTAACCCTACATATTTCGCACATCCCAAGAGTGAAAACGGAACACTCTCTGCAGCAGATGAAGATGTCCGTAAATTCTGGGTTGAGCACGGAATCAAATGCCGTCAGATCGGTGAATATTTCTACAAAAAAACAGGAAAACCATGTGTGATCAACCATTGGACACCGGACGGCGATAAAGAAGTGCCCATCGATACCCTGGGGCCAAGAGAGCGCTTAAAGAAGAGCTATGATGAGATCTTTGAGGCAACAAAGGATGTAGAAGGCGTAATCGACGGTATTGAGTCTAAAGTATTCGGCATCGGAGCTGAGAGTTACACAGTAGGTTCCCATGAATTCTGTATGGGATATGTGATGAAAGCAAATAAAGACCACATCATCATGACACTTGATGACGGACATTATCATCCTACAGAGATGGTATCCGGCAAACTGTCCAGCATCTTCACATTTGCAGATTCAGTTCTGCTTCATGTGACACGTCCTGTACGCTGGGATTCTGACCATGTAGTCGGATTCGATGATGAGACAAAGGCAATCTTCGAAGAGCTTGTGCGCATGAATAAACTGCAGGATACTTATGTTGCAACTGACTTCTTTGATGCGTCCATCAACCGTATCGCAGCATGGGTCATCGGTCTGCGCAACACAAGAAAAGCTATGCTGGCAGCTCTGCTTCAGCCAAATGCATACATGAAAGAGCTGGAAGCAAAAGGCGATGTAAGTGCAAGACTTGCGTATAAAGAAGAGTTTAAGGCAGCTCCATTTGCCCTCGTATGGGATTACTACTGTGACCAGAAAGGTGTTGGTGTCAGCCTGGATTGGTTAAAAGATGTACAGCAGTATGAAAAAGACGTACTTTCCAAAAGGGCATAGGAAGACTGTGCGGAGGTAAACAGGCAGTAGGGCAGCAGTTCAGGATGTCTGAAATGCTCTGCGAAAATAGAATAATAAGCCGGCCGGCAGTATAGCTGGCTGAGAATAGAGGGTGCTTATATCAGCATCCTCTTATTTATTTCTATAGGAAGCGCGTGCACAGTGTATATAAACAGGAGAAACAGGCAATGCTGTATTAGAAAAAACAGAAATGGGGTATTGCCTGATGAGAAATCTTAATGTCCGTTCTCTTAGAGAAGACATGGAAGAATTTAAAGAAAAAACAGACGCTTTTTATGCCGGTGAGATGGATAAGGGAGCCTACAAAGCCTTTTCCGGGCGTTTTGGCAGCTATGCCCAGAGAGGCGGGACGGCAAATATGCTCCGCCTTCGTTTGCCGGCAGGCAGGATAACAAAGGAACGGTTAGATTTTATTGCAGACATCCTGGCACAATACCATGTAAAGCGGGCGCATTTTACAACCTGCCAGACGATCCAGCTGCATGACCTGAGCGGAAAGGATGCATATGAAATCATGGCCCGGGCATTGGATGCCGGCATCATAACCGCCGGAGGAGGCGGTGATTATCCGCGCAATGTCATGTGCTCCCCGCTTGCAGGTGTGGAGAAGGGAGAGTATTTTGACATCCTCCCCTGGGCTGAGGCGGCCGGGGATTATCTGCTGACTCTTATACAGGCAGAGAAAATGCCCAGAAAGCTGAAGGTGGCTTTTTCTAATACCCCGGAAAATATAACTCATGCCACTTACCGTGATCTGGGGTTTGCCGCCAGACCGGATGGCAAATTTGATGTATACAGTGCAGGGGGACTGGGAAACAATCCCCGGCTGGGTGTAAAGACAGGAGAAGCTGTGGATCCTTCAGATATTCTTTATTATATTAAGGCTATGTGGCTTACCTTTCTGGCCTATGGAAATTATGAGTCCAGAGGGAAGGCACGTACCAGATATATGCAGGAATCGCTGGGAGGGCCTGAGGCCTATGTGAATGCTTACAGAGAAAAACTGGAAGAAGCTTACGGCTCCGGGGAGGATTTGAAGCTTTCCATATCTGCAAAGGAGACTGGCAAAAGAGGTGACGGAAGCTGTGCGCAGGGATTCAGGGTCATCCCCCAGAAACAGGAAGGGCTGTACAGTGTCCTGTACCATCCAATCGGCGGACAGCCGGGGGTCTCATGGTTTGCCTCGGTCAGTGAGGTCATAAGAAATATGGAGGACGTGGAGCTGCGTCTTTCACCGGATCAGTCAGTCTATATCATTAATCTCACGGGAAATGAAGCCAGGAAAATACTGAAAGCTACTGACGACGGGGCGGCTACCCTGTTTGAGACGTCTGTAAGCTGTATAGGCGCATCTACCTGCCAGACAGGCGTCAGAGATTCCCAGGGACTGCTGAGGGCCTGTGTGGAGGCAGTAAGAGAAGCAGGTCTTCCTGATACGGCGCTTCCGCAGATACACATCTCCGGGTGTGCTTCCTCATGCGGCACGCATCAGACAGGCGCTATAGGCTTCCATGGTACTGCAAAAAAAATAGATAAGACAACTTATCCTGCTTACTTTCTTCATGTAAATGGACGGGAGGGACAGAAGGATGCACGTATGGGGACCAGGCTTGGAATCATTCTGGAAAAAGACATTCCCGGTTTTCTCATAGAGACAGGGAAAGAAGCAGCAGCAGCCGGACTGGATTACAGAAGATGGAATGAAGAAAATCCTGGGAAACTGGAAGAGATCGCAGCTAAATATCTTGTATGAATCAAATACCCTTGGCAGAATCGCGGCCCGCAGCCTTACAGCAGATTCTGCCAGGGGTATTTTTGATATTTATCAGATATAACCTTGACATAACAATAAATGTTATGATATGATGAGTGTACAACGTAACAAAAAATGTTATGACGGAAAGGAAACGATATGAAAACTAAAAAAGTATATCTTTATACAGAAAAAGAACTCAGGGCATATATGCATCCAACCCGCCAGAAAATTCTTCATTATCTGTCTTTAGCCCCGGATGGCATGACGGCTAAACAGCTGGCTGACCGTCTTGCCATAACTCCCTCAAGTGCAGGGCATCATCTTTCCACATTGGAAAGTATCGGGATGGTAAAGATGATAAGGACAGAAAAGATACATGGGCTTACTGCTAAATATTATAAAGAAGTCCAGGCAACTGTGTCTCTGAAGGATACTGTGCCGGCGGCACAGGAGATAAAAAATGCAATGCTTCAGAATCTGATCAATGACATTTACAGCCGCTGGAATCAGGCAGCCATTAAAATAGAGTCAGAGGGAAGAGAGCCGGCCGCGTCTGACGGAAACCTTCTGACGGGAATTATCTATCTGACGCCGGAGGAGGCAGAAGAGATGGGGAACAGGCTTCTGGATTTCTTTGAAAGGCATGAACAGCCCAAGGAGGGATGTCTCCCATATGAATATGCACTGATCGCATACAATACTAAGATCTTAGAAAAATGATCAGAGAAATTGTAAGGGAAACAGATAAGAAAACAGGCGGCAGCAGGCAAAAGGAGGAGAAACATGGGAGAGAAAAGGATTTGGAGCAGCAGGTGCCTGACGGCAATAATCATAGAGTCATTGGCCAGAGGGCTGCTTGTGCCTGTATTGAGCCTGATTTTTTTGCAGAAGGGCTTTAGTCTGGCGCAGCTGTCGGGCGGGATTGCAGTATACTCAGCAGTAGCGCTCATCATGGAGGTGCCAAGCGGGGTTGTGGCGGACATGTTTGGCAGAAAACGCACCTTTATTTTTTCACAGCTTACATATGCAGCGGTGCTTGCACTTATGCTGGCAGTAAAAGGCACCGCCGCCCTTTATTTTCTTATGGGCGGATATGGAATTGCCAGGGCGCTGGCCAGCGGCAGTATGGATGCCCTATATATTGATACCTGCCTTAATGAAAGAGGAGAAGTTTATCTTACAAAGGCAGCCACCAGACAGACCCTCTGGGCTACGGTGGGACTTGCCGCCGGGGCATTGTCAGGGGGTGTGATAAACTGGGCCGGCGGGCAGTTTTGGAATGGAGACCACAGCAGTCTTACAGTACTTCCGGCAGCATTTGCCCTGACCCTGGCAGCAGCAGCGGCAGCATTATTTACAAAAGAGACACCTGCCCTCAGAGAGAATGCACAGGATCAGGATGGTGGAAAGACAAATGGAATAAAAAGACAGGCAGCCAGCATCTGTAAAGTCTGCAGAAAAACTCCTTTACTTTTAGTTCTGCTTGGCTCAACAGTGTTTACGGGCACGACGCTTGCCCTCATGGAAACTTACTGGCAGCCGCGTTTCCTGTCACTGCTTCCTGAGAGTAATTTTACCTGGCTGCTTGGCGTACTGGGCTTTCTGTATTTTGCTGCATCAGCGGCGGGTACAATTGCGGCCGGACAGTTGATGGTTAAAAAATCCCCTGTGAAGACATATATGATTTTTGCAATATTGTTTGGCGTCTGCCTGGCGGCTTTAGGTTGTACTGAAAATGGACTGATCTTTGCCGTACTGTATCTGTTGTTCTACTTTTTACTGGGAATCTCCAGCACAGCACAGAGTGTTTCCATTAACGCTGCCGCGCCTCCTGCTTTCAGAGCTACACTTTTAAGTGTACAGGGCCTGGCGCTTCAGCTGGGAGGTTTTCTGTCCAGCTGCATGGCAAGTATTTCCGCAGACAGACTGGGTATTCCCGGATTGTGGTGGTGCGGGGCCGGACTGCTCATTTTGGGGATTGGGCTGACGGCTTTTATGGTTGTTACAGTTCAGCCGTCTGCCATTCGGCAGCCGTCTGAACTATAATAACGCTCCGCGATGCACAGAAACGGCTGGTTACAGCCATAATGGCACGACATTGACTTATAAAGAATACTATAGTAGAATAACCAAATATGGAAGAAGCTGCTTATCCGGACAGATATTGATAATTTGATAGCAGAAAGAAGGTGCTTTAAGATAATAAGAGCGATATTATTTGACTTTGACGGAGTCCTTACTGTAGATAAAACAGGTTCTGAGTCAATAATAAATTTTATTTCCACTAAATGCGGACTTTCATTAAAGGCGGTTGAGTCAAATTATTACAAATATAATGAAGCACTTTTAAGCGGTAAGATATCACATCTTGATATGTGGGAAAGCTTTTGCAATGACGTCGGTTTTAAACTGGATTATAATATTCTATTGGATGCATTCAAAAATACACTGCTGGAATCAGACATGATAAACTTTGTAAAGAAATTAAAACAGAAATATTTGATTGGTATGATAACAGATAATAAAGCTGACAGAATTGATTTGATTTTAGAGTATAATGATTTAGGGCAGTATTTTGATGCAGTTTCCATATCTTCCAGAGTACATTCCGGAAAAACAGAGAGGTATATCTTTGAAGATGCTTTGATTAAATTAAATGTATCTCCAGAAGAATGTATGTTTATAGACAATACAGAAGAGAATTTAGTTGTTCCGGCTAATATGGGGATGCAGACAATACTATTTAATAATGTAAACGGTTTCTTTATTGAATTTACGCAAAAGTTAGGGTTATGTTCAGGCTTCGCAGAATAAACAAAAGAAGACATGGAGGTAAATATGGGTGAAATAGCAAAATTGCCGAATATCGGCCCTGTGGTAGAAGAACAGCTAAAACAGGTTGGAATAACAACTTATGAGCAGTTAAAGGCAGCAGGAAGCAGGCAGGCCTGGCTTAAAATAAAGGCAATTGATGAATCGGCCTGTATACACAGACTTCTGGCTTTTGAAGGAGCTATCCGCGGCGTGAAGAAAAGCCAGCTGCCGGAAGAAGTAAAAGAGGAGCTTAGAGAGTTTTACAGAGCATGTAAATAAATTTGGAAAGATAATAACGGGTACTGTAAAATCCATGGACAAAAATAGAAAATTACAATCGTACATGGTTTTTCTTCTGTTAGTTGTAATCCTCCAGTGTCAGGTTATGGGCAGTTCTTTCCCGGAGCCGAAATATATATCTGCTGATACAAAGCAGGCAGACTTGATGCACGGGGAGGAAGATAACCGGGATTCCAGAGAAAGCCAGAAGATAAAAGAAGCGCTGCGTTTGACACAGCAGGGAAGGCCAGCGGCAAAATCAAGACAGCAGCAGGATAATGACATGATGTACATATCTCCGGCATATAGCCGGAGCTGCTGGGCTGCAGAAGAGACAGCCGGGGATATGTCTGTCAGCTTTTGTGGAATATCTGAAGATGAGGTTGGGGAAAGAGGTCCGCCATACACTTTTGTCATATAAAATGCATATCTTAATGTGCGGAGTGCGCCCATACAAGGGCTTAAAGCTATGGGGCACCCGGAAGAAAAATTATAAAAGCAAATATGCGGACAGGAGTTATAATGAAAAAATCTCATAAAGATAAAATAGTGGTAGTCGGAGCTGGAAATGTTGGAGAAGCGATCGCTTATACGCTGATGGTGCGTGTACAGGCAAATGATATCGTGCTGGTGGATGTAAATGAAGACCGCGCAAAGGGAGCTGCACTGGATATTGCTCATGGAACCAGCTTTTTTAAGCAGGTGTGGGTCAGACAGGGAGGATACGAAGAATGTGCAGATGCCCAGATGATCATCATAACAGCAGGCATTGCCAGGAAACCCGGACAGACACGTCTGGATCTGGCAAAGACGAATGTATCTATTGTCAAGAGTATCACAGAGAATATCATGAAATATGCAAAGAATCCATTGATCCTTGTGGTGTCTAATCCTGCTGATATCACCACTATGGCAGTACAGCAGGTATCAGGGCTGCCGGCAGAGAGAGTGATAGGTTCAGGAACATCGCTGGATACAGCCAGATTCCGTTACATTTTAAGTGAAAAGCTGCATGTAAATATAGAAGATATCAATGCTTATATTCTGGGAGAACACGGAGACAGCCAGGTGCCAATCTACAGTTCTGCCAATGTGGGAGGTTTCCCGCTGGAAGAATATGCCGGCCAGGTTGGAGCACAGCTTGATAAAAAGGCGATCGCCGAGCGTACCAAGAATGGAGGGGCCGAGGTGATAAAGCTGAAGGGAGCTACCTTCTACGGTATTGCCATGGCTGTATCTAATATAGTTGAAACGATCATGAAGGATGACAACGCCCTCCTCCCCGTGGCTCATGTGCTGGATGAAAGCTTTGGGGAATGGGCAGGAGTCGCAATTTCGCTCCCCTGCAGGCTTGGCTGGGAAGGAATCGTTCAGACGCACAGAATCCCTATGGATGAAAATGAAAAGAAGCTGATGGACCATTCAGCAGAGCTGTTAAAAGAATTTGCTAAGCAGGCTTTGGCTTAAATACTATATATGAGATATCACAGTTAATGTGGGGATACGGAAATTTCCGTATCCCCACAAATATTGTTCCCGGCTTTCCAATCAAGCATCTTCTGCTTCAATGATATACAGGCTGCTTCCGCAGTCACCTAAAAGCCTTGTGTTTTCATTATAGTAGCTGCCCATAAACTGATTATTTAAAGGGATGCCGGCCATGATCAGCGCCCCCTTTCCTCTGTAGTGTTCCACACAGTCAGTCAGCGTATAGTATTTATTCGCTGTATGCAGAATCAGGCCGTTAGGATTTAATTCTACAGGCAGGACATGCTTTGTCAGTTCTCCAAACTGCTCAATATAAAGATTCTGCGGCTTAGTGGACACTGTATACGAAATGTCACGTTTCAGGCCTGACAGCATCAGGACGTCAGGCCCCTCACTGGCCCCTGAGAGAGTCTGGAAAAATCCCGCCGCTGAATGTTTGCGGTCAGGGCTGACACACTGCCAGCAGACTTTATTATCCTTCGGAGAAGGAAGCCTGTAAAATGTGCCGTATTGGAATACCATCCTGTATTTCTTATAAAACGTGATCTGTTTTTTTATTTCCCTGCGCTCTGCCAGGGTAAGATTGTCCAGATCCAGCTCATATCCCAGACATCCGAAGGCCGCCACATTGAACCTGGTAGAAAGCTGGGTGCTTCGCAGCGTCTGCTGGTGGGGAGATGCGGACACATGGGCGCCGATGCATGAAAGAGGATACAGGCAGCTGAGGCCGCCCTGGATCTTTAGGCGCTCTATGGGGTCTGTGTCATCAGATGCCCATATCTGCGGTGAATAACAGAGCATTCCCAGGTCAAAGCGGTTTCCGCCGCTGGAGCAGCTCTCCAGAAGTATGTGGGGTCTGGGCGAAAAGATCCTGTCAAGGACTTCATAAAGCCCGCAGATATAGCGGTGATAAAATTCTCCCTGATTTTTCATGCATGGGGAATAAGCATCTGTGATGTGCCGGTTCATATCCCATTTTACATAGGAAATAGAAGCCGAATCCAGTATCTGCCCCACGTGTTCCACAATATAATCACGGACCTCAGGATTGCATAAATCTAAAACCAGCTGGTTGCGCCCCAGGTTGGGCTTTTTTCCAGGGATAACTACGGCATATTCAGGATGTGTCCGGTAGAGCCGGCTGTCTTCATTTACCATCTCGGGCTCAAACCACAGGCCGAACTTCATGCCCATGCTGTTTATCTTAGATGCCAGGCCGGTAAGGCCGCCAGGGAGTTTCTTTTTATTTACATCATAGTCGCCCAGGCCGGAAGTATCAGAATCACGGCTGCCGAACCAGCCGTCGTCCAGAACAAAGAGTTCAGCACCCAGGCCTTTGGCCTCTTTTGCAAGTGATAAAAGTTTCTTTTCATCGAATTTGAAAAAGCAGGCTTCCCAGTTGTTATATAGTACGGGTCTGGGGCGCTTTTTCCACCGCCCACGGACTATATGTTCATTGATAAAGGAATGGAAGTGACGGCTGGCGCCGCCCAGCCCCCGGCTGCTGAAGGTCATGACCGCCTCCGGGGCCTCAAATTCTTCATCCGGCTTTACTTCAAAGGAGAAGCAGTGCGGATTGATCCCAAGCTGTACCCGGACGGTATCGTGGCCTGAGAGCTCTGCCAGCCCCTGATGATTTCCGCTGTATATGAGATTGAAGCCGTATACATTCCCCGTCTGCTCTGTATAGCCGTCAGCCGCCAGAAAGAAGCCCGGATTATGGCGGTTGCTGCTGCTTCCTGTGACAGATGAGTTTACTGTGATGCCATAGGAGATCCTGCGCTTGTGAATGTGAGCCTCCTTTGCCCATCCGCCGTCAAATGTGATCATAGTAAAGTTCTGGCTGATAAGGTCCAGATTCATGCTGGCCAGATTGCGCAGCAGAATAGAAGAGGAACTGCGGTTTTTCAGGACACAGCGCCTGGTGATCACATCTGTTTTCTCATATACAGTATAATACAGATCCAGCTCAGCTTCATTCCGTGTATCATTCAGAGAGATACATAAGGCCGCTACATCTTCTGTGCCTGTGGCGCAGGGCAGTGTCTTCATGGGATGGCAGCCTTCCATGATCTTATAGCCGGTATACAGGAAATCACAGGAATAGCTTCCGTCAGGCATAAGCGCTTCAATGGGGCTGTTCCTGAAATCGCCGCAGCCGGCAGAGGAATACTCCAAAGGCAGTATATCCAGAGAATAATTCAGATCCTCCTGGGAATAGGCAATCGTGCTTCCAACCTGGGCTGTGCGCTTCAGAGCCAGCAGAGGCGCAGCTGCAGCGTCAGGCTCATCCAGCCTTTCACCATAGTAGAGGTGTTCCGGATGGCCATATTTTGTTATGCAGAAAGCATATGTGGTGTGACGCGTGTGAAGAAAAAAACAATTTTCATTTACTGATATCATTGAAATCCCTCCTGCTTTATATCTGCGTCCCGGTTTCCGTCTGTAAACACAACAGCCTCATAAGGACGGAGCCTGTATATTTTATTGCCGGTCCTGCATATGCCGGCTGTATGGCGGCCTTCTGTGGTTTCTGTGACGCCGGAATAGCTGGAGATCAGGAGATTCTGGCTGCTCAGCCCGGAACAGCGTTTATCTGTTACTCTGCAGATATCTGCGTCTGTATATCTGTCTGACATATTCAGACAGATAAAGACAGTCTGCCCTTTATACTTCCTGCCATATGCGAAAATCTTATCTGTGATGCAGAAGGCCTTGAATTTTCCAAATTTAAGAGGGCTGCTGCTCTGGCGGAGCAATATCATTTCTCTGTAAAAATTCAGAATAGAGTCAGGGTCGTTCTTTTCATCCTGGTAATTGACAGAAATAAAATTATGATTTACGGCAAGCCAGGGCTTCCCGCTGGTAAAACCGGCATTTTCAGAGGCATCCCACTGCATGGGAGTGCGGGCGTTGTCTCTGGAGACAAGGCGCATCATGCGCCATCTGTACCAGGATGGAATGTGCAGCTTTTTGGCCAGGGCATATACATTATGTGATTCCACATCCTGTATCTCATCCATGGAAGTATAGTCAAAGTTTGTCATTCCTATTTCTTCACCCTGGTATAGGAAGGGTGTGCCTCTGAGAGTGAGCAGCAGAACAGCCAGCATTTTGGCAGACTCCTTCCAGTATTTCTGATCATTCCCGAAACGGGAGACGCTCCTGGGCTGATCATGATTTTCCAGATAGACGGCGGGCCATTCCAGAGCATTCTGCCATTTTGCAAGGGAGAGTGCAAACGGCCGGGAGCGGAATTTCTTTTTAAACCACTTTACAAAGAGCTGGTCAGTCTCCATATGTTCGAATGAAAAAATCATGTCCAGTTCCCCGCGGGCTTTATCACACAGCTCCCGTCCCATTTTTGGTGTGACAAAAACAGTTTCCCCGACAGTGAAGCAGTCGTAATTGTTCAGAACCTCACTTTTCAGCCTGCGCAGTATGGCATGTGTGCCTTCCCGGGAGATATAGTGTTCACTGCCTGTCAGAGCCAGCTTTTTTTTGCCGTCCTTTAATGATTCCTTGAAAAGGATGTTGATCACATCACAACGGAAACCGGATATCCCCTTATCCAGCCAGAAGCGAATGATTTCTTTCACTTCCTCTATGACTTCTGGATTCTGGTAATTCAGATCAGGCTGCTTTTTGGCAAAAAGATGCAGGTAATATTCACCGCTTTTGGGGTCATATTCCCAGCAGTCCTCTGCAAAAAAGCTGGTCCAGTTATTTGGGGGAGAGCCGTCAGGCCTGCCGGGACGCCATATATAGTAGTTCCGGTAAGGGCTGTCCTTATCGCGGCTGCTCTGGAACCATTTATGTTCATCAGAGGTATGATTTACGACCAGATCCATGATGAGGCGCAGGCCCCTTCTGCGGCATTGTAAAATAAGTTCATCCATATCTGCCATAGTTCCGTACTCAGGATTGATATTCCTGTAATCGCTTATGTCATATCCGTTATCTGCATTGGGAGAACTGTATACGGGGGAGAGCCAGAGAATACCCACTCCCAGATTTTTTAATTCGTCCAGGCGCGAGATGATGCCTGGGATATCTCCGATCCCGTCACCGTTACTGTCCTGGAAGCTGCGCGGGTAGATCTGATAAACAATCTGCTCCTGCCACCATTTTGCCATATTTTCACAACCTTTCCTGAATAGATTGAATCATTACAGTTATGGTATTATTATCCGATATTTGTACGCTGTCCGCAAGAGATATTTCAAAGTTACCGTTCACACGTCACCATCCCGCGAGGTGTTTTCGTGCGTATTTTGCACGAAAATCCCGAGTTTTGCAGCGCGAAACGGCGTTTTTTGCCGTTTCTGTGCATCGCGGAGCGTGTTACTGGTCACGGAGTGAACAGTAATATTTCAAAGATTGCATCTGGTCCCATTCTAGTGTAAACTATAAATATTCAGAGCTATAAATGTAACCTGCAGAGAATAGATCACAATATCCAGGGTATCATTGAGTTTTTTAAGGAAGATAAGATGGGGGAAAAGAGATAGAAAAAGGCAGCAAAAGAAATCATTACACCTTTGGACTTGGCACAATTGGAAGGGATATGCTTTATTCAATGGTAAGCATGTATCTGATGTATTATCTCACAGATATATTGAGGCTTCCCACCTCTGTCATGTGGTGGGTGACAGGTATTATACTGGCGGCGAGGATATTCGATGCCCTGAATGATCCCATCATGGGTGTCATCGTTGATAATACACACGGCAGGTTCGGAAAGTTTAAGCCCTGGATCGCCCTTGGGGCTCTGCTGTCAGGCGCTCTGACAGTTCTGCTCTTTACTGATTTTGGATTTGAGGGCGCTGCGTATATTGCATTTTTTGCAGTTGTCTATGTGATGTGGGGGGTGAGCTTTACAGCAAATGATATTTCATACTGGTCTATGCTGCCGTCCCTTTCCGCAGACCAAAAGGAAAGAGAGAAGATCGGGGCTTTTGCAAGGATATGTGCAAATGTCGGGCTTTTTACAGTGGTTGCAGGGATCGTGCCTATTACAACTGCACTGGGGAACGCTGCCGGGAGCCAGCAGAAAGGATATTTTTACTTTGCAATGATTGTTGTTGGGATCATGTGGGCCGGACAGTGTATCACGCTTCTGGGAGTAAAGGAACCCAGAGCTTTGGAAAAAGTACAGGAACATACTACATTAAAAGGGATGGTCCGGGCAATCTTTAAGAATGACCAGCTGCTGTTTACTGCCATCTCTATGGCGCTCTTTATGATCGGATATACTACGACCACCAGTTTTGGGCTGTATTTTTTCAAATATGCCTACGGGGATGAGGGAATGTATTCCATATTTGCAGTTATCCTGGGAGTTTCCCAGATTCTGGCGCTTTATGTCTTTCCTGTCTTCAGCAAGAGATTTAACAGAAAGAAGCTGTATACAGCAGCGACCATTCTTGTAGTGGCGGGGTATATTGTATTCTTTTTTGCTCCTGTCAATACCATGATATTTATCGGGATTGCCGGCATGCTTTTATTTGTGGGCCAGGCATTTATACAGCTGCTGATGCTTATGTTCCTGGCAGACACAGTGGAATATGGGCAGTGGAAGCTGGGAAAAAGGAATGACAGTGTCACTTTTTCCCTGCAGCCATTTATAAATAAGATGGGAGGGGCAGTATCCAGCGGTATTGTTGGTGCAGTAGTGATCATTTCAGGTATTAAGGAAGCGGAGACTGCCGCAGATGTGACTGCACAAGGGCTTTTCCTGATGAAGGCAGCCATGCTGATTCTGCCTCTGATCTGCATTCTGGCCGGGTATGTGATATACAGGAAAAAATACAGGATTGATGAGGAGGCATATGCCAGGATATTAAATGAGCTGGAGGAGAGAGAAGCGAAAAAAGAACCGTAATATAAAAAGAGCTGCACGTCAGCGGGGAAACCCGCTGGAATAGTGCAGTTCTTCTTTGTCTGTAACAAACATGGCCTCAGTACCTTCCAGAGACTCGATAAGCTCCATTCCCTTTTCTTCACCCAGTATGAAGCAGGCAGTGCTCAGTGCATCTGCGTCCACAGAGTTTTCTGAGAGGATGGTGACGCTGTAGAGCCCGTTGGAAGCCGGCCAGCCTGTATGGGGATCCAGCAGATGGTGATAGATTCTGCCGTCTTTTTCAAAATACCGCTCATATATGCCGGAAGTCACCAGGGACTGTCCGGATATCTTTACAGAAGTGAGAGCCGTGCCCTCCTGTGCAAATGGTTTTTGTATCCCGATGTTGTAGGGAGAGCCATCCGGTTTAGTACCCAGGGCATAGACGTTCCCGCCCAGATTTATAAGAGCGTTCTTTACACCTTTTGAAAGCAGGAGTTCCTTTAGCCTGTCTGCTATATATCCTTTTGCTATGCCACCTAAGTCGATTGATGCCTCAGGGTCCTTCAGTGTTACTGTATTTTTGTCGATCACTATATTTTTGTAAGAGACATGGGAGAGGGCATCCTCGATCTTTTCCTCTGAAGGGATATCTCCTGTATTTTCTTTGATATTCCAGAGAGTAGTCAGAGGGGCTATGGTGCAGTCAAAAGCCCCGTCTGAAAGACGGCTGTAGTCAAGGGCTTTTTCCAGCAGCCTGGCTGTGTCAAGAGAGACAGTGACAGGCCTGCCTTTTGAGCTGTTTATATTGTAGATGTCGCTGCCTTTGACAGTGCGGCTTAAAAGCGCTTCCTCCTGCCCGCAGAGAGAAAAGCAGTCGTCCAGCACAGACTCCTGTCCTTCGTCATACAGGGTTATGGTGATTACTGTGTCAAAATAAAACCCTGTCCTGGATATGGGGGAGGATGGCCTGGCACATGATACAGCAGTCCCGCATATCAGTAAAAACAATAAGATACAGATTAATGAAGTGCTTAAATGACAGCCGTGATTTCTGTATTTATGGTTCTTGTATTTCATGAATGAGGATTTCCTTTCTGGTAATAGAAAATGGCAAGCTGCGTCCTGTCTCTTAACTCCAGCTTTTCAAGGATACTGCTCAGATAGTTGCGCACTGTGCCCTCGCTCAGATATAGGGTCTGGGAGATTTCCTTATTGCTGAGTCCTTCCGCCACCAGCTTTATGATTTCTTCCTCTTTGGGAAGTATGCCGGCCTTCTGGTAATCGAAGCCGACGGCAGGCTGAAGGAGATCAGGTATCTTCTGGACGATCTCACCGCCAAAGACACTCTGTCCCATCTGGATCGCCTTCAGGGATGGGACTATGCTCTCATAATTCTGTTTCAGCAGATAGCCTTTAGCTCCCATATGGAGGGCACGGACTATGTATTCATCATCAGAAAACGTAGTCAGAAAGAGGATCTTAAGTTCCGGATAAGAGGCCAGAAGCTCCTCGCCTGCCTCCAGTCCGGTCCTGCCTTCCATTCTGATATCCATAAGAAGGATATCGGGGAGGGAGGTGCGGCAGAGCTGTATTGCCTGTGCAGCACTGGAGCCGACGGCCTGCACCGAAATGGCAGGATCGCTCTCCAGGATCGTCTTCAGAGACAGGGCTACAAGCCTGTCATCGTCTATAATAATTACATTCATAATATATTCCTTTCTTAATTTTTAACGAAAATATCTGTACTGTTAACTGTACACTAGGAAGTCTGTTTTGGGATGGATATATAAATCTTAAAACCATTCTGGGCCTGTATGCGCAGGATGCCATTTAAAGCGCTCACTCTTTCCCTCATATTTTCCAGGCCTATGCCGTTTCCGGCAGGTACGCCAAAGGGAGTATATTCAAGGGCATTTTCTGATATGCTTCCATTATCTGTTATAACAAGCTGGTAAAAGGAGGGATGTTCCCTTCCTGTCACTGTTATACATGTTGCATCGCTGTGTTTTACAATATTAGAAAGGGCTTCTTTTAATATAGCGATAAAGCAGTATTTGACTTGTCTGGGAACATCTTCCGGCATATCATATTCAAACACGGTGTCATACTGGCTGTAATTCTCCAGAAGGCTTGTCATGGCGTCTCTGAGCTGTACAGAATCAGCATGGAGGTCATGGACACTGGAACGTATGGCATCCATGGCCTTATTGAGTGTATCCTTCAGGTCACATAATGGCTCCTTAAGATAGTCTGCTTTGTTGACTGTAATTAAAGCTCCCACCTGGAGGATGGAGCGGGAGAGCATATGCCCTACATGGTCATGTATCTCCCGGGCTATGCGGTTCCGCTCATTCAGCGTGGCCAGATGGATCTCATAATCTTGTTTCTCCAGCAGATCTTTATTCTTATTCTCAAGTATCATATTCAGTTCATGGCTGTCATCCCGCATTTTTTTATACTTTTCAGTGAGCGTCAGCAGATGCCCTGTCCTGAAAGAGAGCAGGAGACTGACGGCACAGAACAGCAGGAGTGTAAAAGTAAAAGGCGAAGCATTTTGCAGCAGATACCTGATCACGGCAGAAAAGCTTACAGCGATCACCAGCCACAGCCCCTGGTCAAAGTAGTCATAAAAGAGCAGAGGCAGAAAGAGCGAAAAGGCCGGCACAGCCATGCACAGCAGTGCGTACAGCAGGCCAGAAACAAAAGTAAAAAGACGTCTGTTAATGTAGAAAATCAGGCAGCTCAGCGTAAACGCACTCAGAAAAACCGCCACAGGAAGCGCCCCCTTTTTAATGGGAAGGAGAAAAATACTGCAGCACAGGATTAAAATGAGTTTATCTAATAATTTTTGCATAAAGGATTCCTTTCTGTGTCATCACATGCCAGAACCAGGCGCTGTCTGATCCATAATCCATTATAACGAAGACACACCAAAATCACAAGCTTAGATTATAGTGACATTTGTCATATAGAATGCTGACAGATTGCACTTAAAGAGCAGCAGTTATTTTTGTATACTTAAGACAGTAAAAGGCTGCTGACACAGCGGCATGGAGTATGAGGAGGAAGCAGTATGGCAGAGACAATCGTAAGGATAGAGAATTTAGTAAAGAGATACAAAGAGCTGGTGGCGCTTGACCATCTGAATCTGGAGATAAAAGAGGGGGAAGTCTTCGGACTGCTGGGGCCCAACGGTTCAGGGAAGACAACAGCAATAAACTGCCTTCTCTCCCTGTTAAAATATGATAAAGGAAAGATCCAGGTATTTGGAAGGCCTATGGAGCCGGATACCTATGAGTCTAAACGCAATATAGGCGTTGTCATGCAGAATGTGGCAGTATTTGAAGAACTGACAGTGTATGAGAACATTGACTATTTCTGCGGACTTTATGTGACTTCAAAGGCTGAGAGGAAAAATATGGTGGAAGAAGCCATCGATTTTGTGGGGCTTCAGGAATTCAGAAAATTTTATCCTAAAAAACTCTCCGGAGGCCTGCTCAGAAGGCTGAACATTGCCTGCGGCATAGCGCACAGGCCCAGACTCATCATTATGGATGAACCTACCGTGGCGGTGGACCCCCAGAGCCGGAATAAGATCCTGGAAGGTATACTGAAGCTGAACAGCCAGGGGGCTACAATCATCTATACGTCACATTATATGGAAGAGGTGGAGCAGATCTGCAGCCGGATCGCTATCATGGATAAAGGCCAGGTCATAGCCCTGGGGACAAAGGAAGAACTGAAAAAAATGATAAAAGAGGGCGAGACTATCCAGGTTGATCTTATGGAACTTTCAGAAGAAGCACTCACCGAGATCGGCAAAATGCCGCATGTATATTCGGCTGTATATGAGGATAATCTGCTCACGGTGCGCTGCAGCGGCGGCAGGCATAATGTGATCCGTATCCTGAATTACCTTCAGGAGCAGGGAGTTTCATTCGGCCAGGTATACACGAAGCTGCCTACGCTAAATGATATTTTCCTGGAAATCACAGGAAAAGAACTCAGGGATTAAGGAGGAGCTTATGTTTGGTCATATATTCAAATACAGGTTTAAAAGCATGATACGCTGCTTTGATGTGATTTTCTGGACTCTGGCTTTTCCTCTCCTGCTGTCTTTATTTTTCTATTTTGGATTCGGCAGTTTTTTTGAATCGAAGGAACAGTTCCATGTGATCCCGGCAGCAGTAGTTGTGGAAAAAGAGAACCCCTATATCAGCCAGCTGTTTGAGGAGCTTTCAGTAAAGGGAGAAGACCAGATGCTTGAGCTTACCTTTACAGACAGAGAAGAGGCGGAGAGGCTTCTGAGTGATGAAAAAGTCGAAGGTATTTTCACAGAAGGTGATGAGCTTGGCCTGATATTTAAGAAAAACGGGCTGTCGCAGAGTATCTTAAAGGCCATCGCAGACAATTATGCCCAGGTGAGCGCCCTGATAAAAGAGAGGGCGGTGTCTGATCCTGCGGAGGCAGCTTTCATGTTGCAGAGTATAACTGAGGATATCAGCCTCAATAAGGAGATCACTTATACAGGAGGAAATATGGATTCCATGCTGCAGTATTTCTATGCATTGCTGGCCATGACCTGTCTGTACGGCAGTTTCAGCGGGCTTATCAATGCAGAGCAGCTTCAGGCGAATCTCTCACCCCTGGCAGCGCGCAAGGTAGCGGCACCAGCGCACAGAATGAAAATGATACTGGGGGAATTTTCGGCATCAGTCCTGCTGCAGACTGCCATAATATTCATTGTGATCCTGTTTCTGAGGTTCGTTTTGGGCATTGATTTTGGAAACAGATTCCTGCCTGTTATCCCCCTGGCTTTTGCAGGGTCCATCCTTGGTGTCTCTTTTGGATTCTTTATAGGATGTATTGGAAAAGCAAGCGCTCAGCTGAAAAACTATCTGATGATAGCTGCATGTATGGTTCTCAGTTTTCTGAGCGGCCTGATGATAGGCGATATCAAGATGTGGCTGGAACGCTCATGCCCTATAATAAACAGGCTTAATCCGGCAGCGCTGATCGCAGATGCATTTTACTCTTTGAATATCTATGACAGCTATGGCAGATACCTGGCCAATCTGGCGGGGATCCTGATCTATGCCGCTGTATTCTGTATTGGCGGGTTTATGCTGGCAAGGAGGAAAAAGTATGCAAGTCTTTAAATGTTTCTTTAAAATCGTAAAAAAGAATGCTGTGGGGATGGGTATTTATTTTGGCGTCTTTCTTCTGCTGTCGATTTTTATGTCACAGTTTACGGCAGACACACAGAAGGTGCAGTATGAAGATGCAAGACTCTCCATAGCTGTCATAGACAGAGACGGCAGTGAAGCATCCCGCGCCCTCACAGAATATATGGGAAACAGGCATGATCTGGTGGAACTCAATGACGAGAAAGAAGAAATACAGGATGCACTGTTTGCCAGACTTGTGGAATATGTGCTGATCATACCGGAAGGGTTTGGAGAAGGCCTGGCCTCTGAGGATCCGGTGCAGACAGAGAATTTGAAGGTACCAGGTTCGTATACAGGATATCTTGTTGATAACCAGATAGAAGCTTACCTGAAATATCTGAGGATATATCTGCAGAGCGGCGAGTCTGTTCCAAATGCATCAGACAGGGCAGAAGAGGTCCTGTCAAATACAGCCAAGGTAGCGATGCAGGACATGACTGTCCTGTCAGATATGAGGTCGGTATTTTACTATACGCAGTATCTGCCTTTTGTATTTATTGCGATACTGGCAGTGGGAATATCCGCGCCTCTCAGCGTTTTTGTAAAGAAAGACATTAAAATGCGCAACGACTGCGGCGCTCTGTCACTCAGGGGCAGGAATATACAAATGCTCTCAGCATTTATGGCTTCCGCAGGTATTGTTTGGCTGGTTTTTGCAGTGGTAGGCTTCTTTTTGTATAACAAAGAATTAGACTCTCCCGGCATACCCTATACTTTGCTTAATTCCATAGCTGTTCTGCTTGTTTCGGCATCACTGGCATTTCTGGTAGGTATGAATATAAAGAATGAAAATGCAAAGTGGGCCATGGTAAACGTGTTTTCACTGGGTCTTAGTTTCCTGGGGGGAGTATTTGTGCCCCAGCAGATGATGGATGAAAAAATACTCATGGTAGCCAGGTTTATGCCCACGTACTGGTATGTGAAAAATAATTCGCTGCTGGGAACGGCGGCAGTCATTACTGACAGCATAAAAACTCAGTTCTGGGTGGGAATACTCATACAGCTGGGATTTGCAGCGGCTATTTTTACAGCAGGGCTTGTGTTTACAAAGGTAAAGGAAGGAAATAACTAAAAATAGGGCAGGACCCCAATTAAAGACCGCAGTGTGATGATGTTGTTCATCATGCTGCGGTCTTTAAAATATTGAAAATAGGTATTGAAAAATTATATTATATGATATATAATATAAAAATATAAAACATATATAACACAATTACATATACTAATAATTAAAGATATTATACAGTATATGCGAAATGCTTACGCAAAGGAGGCGGTAAGATGACATACCAGTTGGGTGTTTCTCTCCTGGATGCGATGGTCCTTTCTATTATTTCAAGAGGCGACGCTTATGGATATTCTATTTCACAAAAGCTTAAGTCAGTAACTGATATGAAGGATTCAGCCCTCTATCCTGTACTGCGGCGGCTGCAGCAGGCGGGTTTTTTGGGGACGTATGACCAGCCCTTCCAGGGAAGGAACAGAAAGTATTACTACATTACAGAATCAGGCAAGGCACAGCAGGATTTTTATGTGAAAGAATGGATGAGCTTCAGGGATGAGGTAGAAGGAATCATGTTAGGAGGGAAAGAGAATGAGCAGGGATGAGTATCTGAGGATCCTGGCAAGGGAGCTGAGCAGGCTGCCAAAAGAGGAATTTGACAGGGCGATGGAATACTATACAGAATATTTTGAGGAAGCAGGGCCGGAGAATGCCGAGGCGGTTATGGCAGACCTGGGTTCCCCGGTGGAAGTGGCCAGGGAAATCATCAGGGAGACAGCTCTAAAAAGAATGGATGAGCCGATAAAGTCAATGAAAAAAGGATTCAGTTCTATCTGGATCGTCATATTAGCTATATTTGCAGCGCCAATTGCACTGCCCGTGGCAATCCTGCTGCTGGCTGTACTGGTAATGCTGCTGGCAGCTGGGGTCATAGTACTGGCAGGGATGGTAATAGCAGGGCTGGGAAGTGTGGCTTTAGGCATTGTGTCCATCGGAGCGGGGATATCTATGCTGGCCCAGTCGGTGCCGTCCGGGATCGCTGTCATTGGCATGGGGCTGCTGGCAGCCGGCACAGGCATATTGGTGGCAATGGCAATGGCATTTATAGTTAAGTGGATATTCAGGGGTGTGCGTGCGATATTCCGCAGGATATTAAGAGGGAGGAAGAAGAAATGAAAAAGTATATAAAAGTCCTTTTAATTATATCAGGATGCCTGGTGCTCTCAGGCGGGATCATGTTGTCGGCCGGCGTGGCACTTGGCGGAAGACCGGGTTTTGTGATCACCAGGGATGGGGTCAGGAGTGAAGATAAAGAGGGTGATTTTATTGAGAAGGAAGAAGAAGACCTGAGGAATATCACATCCCTTGATTTAAAATCATGGTCCGGCAATATTGAAATAGTGGAAAGTGATAAGTTTAAAGTCGAGTATGGATATTGGGAGGACTATACAGATCCTCTGTATGAGATCATAGACGGAAAGCTGACTCTGAAACTGAGCGAGAAGAGAGGATACCGTCAGTCAGTTTTCACCGGAGTATATTTTGGCGGGAGCTGGGAAGGCAAAAATAAAGAGGATTATATCAAGCTGTATGTTCCTTCTAATATAAAATTTGAAGAAATTTTGATAGATTCAAAGTATAACGACCTGCATATGAATGCAGTGGATACGAAGCAATTGATTCTGAAAGCTGATTACAGTGATATCAGCCTGGATGGAATCAAGGCAGGCAGTATGGATATCAGCAGCGGCTATGGTGAATTGCAGGCGAAAAACTGCAGCTTCCAGATGGCTGACCTGAAGATGGACTACGGCAATGCAAAGCTTTCAGACAGTGAGATAGGAGAAACCCAGATAGCTGCAAAATATGGGGAAGTATATATAAGCAGTGTGAAAGCCGGCAGCCTGAAGGTAGGAGCTGATTATGGAACTGTCAGTATAAAGGATGTAATAAACACAAATGACAAGAAGGAATTAGAGACGCTGGAATTGAGTGCCGAATACGGTGACCTGGAGTTGAATCATGTAAAGGCTGAAACACTCAGTCTGAATGCTGAAAGCGGAAATGTGAGCAGCAATGAGGTGACAATTGGCACAGGCGTAATACAGGGGGACTACTGTGATATACGTTTCCGTGAGCTGACAGTCCAGAATCTGGATGTGGAGGATGATTATGGTGATATCAGGCTTGAACTGACTGGGGATGAGGATGATTATGACTTCCTGCTGAAAGCAGGCTATGGTGAGATCAGTCTGAATGGCAGCAACACAGAGGGAACTTTGGAGCGCCAGAAGAACAGGAAGAACAGCATATCTGTCAAGGGTGACAGCTCTGATATTACGATCCATACAAACTAAGCCTGATCAGGGGATAAAAGCATTTAAAACTTTATATTAAATTGATATTTTGTTGAAAAGTGGAGTGTAGAATCGAAGTATAAATCAGGGAGGAAGCGTAAAATGAAGATTTTATCAGTCATTGTACCTTGTTATAACTCACAGAGCTACATGGAGCATGCCATACTGACGCTGCTCTCAGGCGGTGAAGATGTAGAGATCCTGCTTATTGATGACGGTTCTGCAGACGGCACTCTGAATCTGGCGAAAAAGTATGAGAGCATGCATCCTGATATTATAAGAGTCATTCACCAGGAAAACAAAGGTCATGGGGGCGCGCTGAACACAGGCATTGAGGTGGCAGCCGGAGCTTATTTAAAAGTTGTGGACAGCGATGACTGGGTGAATGTAGATGCATATCTGAAAATACTGGATGAGCTTAAGAATGTAGTCAGGAACAATGAGCCGCTGGATATGCTTTTGTCTAACTTTGTGTATGAAAAGCAGGGGGCAAAGAGGAAGAAGGTAATTCATTACAGGCATTACCTGGACGACGACGGCTTGTTTATGTGGAGTGATATACGGGGCCTTCCGGTGACGAATTATCTCATGATGCATTCCATTATTTACAGGACACAGATCCTGAAAAAATGCGGTCTGAAACTGCCGGAGCACACTTTTTATGTTGACAGCCTCTATGCTTTTGTTCCTCTGTCTCATGTGAGGACTATCAGGTACATGGATCTGAATTTTTACAGGTATTTCATAGGCAGGGAGGGACAGTCTGTCCAGGAAAAGGTGATGCTGACAAGGCTGCCCCAGCACGAGAGAGTAACAAAGCTGATGATCGACGCTATGGTCCAGGCGGAGCCTGACGTTCATGATAAGGCATTGAGGAAGACCATGCGGAACAATCTGGCTCTTACAATTGCCGTTGACAGCATCATGTCCATGCTGGAGGATACAAAGGAGAACCGTCAGAACAGAAAAAATATCTGGCTGTACCTCAGGGAGAGTGATAAAAGGCTGTACCGGAAGATACGGATGAGTCCGCTGGGTATCGGAGTGAATATGCCAGGCTGGCTGGGCAGAAAGGCAGCTGTGGGATGCTACCATCTGCTGCAGAGACTTTATGGATTTAACTGACAGGAGGATTGAAGGAAATGAGAGAGAGATTTGCAAAGGGATTCAACTTGTATAAGGTATTCTGGATTTTTATGGTAGGAGGAGTATTGGGATGCATAGTGGAGACCATCTGGTGTTACTTTGCTTTTGGAGAATTGTCGAGCCGCACCAGTAACGTATTTCTTCCTTTCAGCACGGTATGGGGTCTGGGATGCGCCCTGTTCAGTGTTTTCTTACATAACAGTAAAGACAGCCGTACCTGGGTGGTCTTCATAAAGGGATATCTGCTGGGAGGGGTATTCGAGTTTCTCTGCGGGTGGGTGTGCCAGATCGCACTGGGCGTAACTTTCTGGGATTATACTGGCCTTCCGCTTAGTATAGGGAATTATGTGAATCTGATATTCTGCGCTTTCTGGGGACTGGTGGCGATCGCCTGGGTAAAATGGGTCTATCCATTCTTTACCAGGATGATAGAAAAAATTCCTAAAAAAACAGGCGTCATCCTGACCTGGATCATGGTCTGCTTTATGATCGTGACAGCCAGTATTTCAGGAACTGCGCTGCTGAGAATGAGTGCCCGTTCAGCCAATAAACCGCCCAGGAATGTGGTGGAGAGGTCACTTGATAAGTATTATCCGGATACTGTGCTGATGAAGTACTTTCCCAAGATGAAGCCTGTTTAATACCCTTTATAATAAAGTCATTTGGAAATATCCTTCTGGGATTCCCAAATGGCTTTTTTGATGCAAAGATATTTGTTTGTTTTATCAGCTGGATATATCTATAATTGTTGTTTTGTGATAAGATATAACACATAAATAAAACATATCCGGAATTTTCCAGGAGAGGTATGGCATGAAGAAGATATTTAACAGATTACGTGGAAAGGCTGTTCTTATTTTTTTAGGAATTGCACTTATATTAACAGGAGTACTTTCAGGAAATACAATAAAAGGTCTTCAGGGAAATGCGCGTGTTATCAATTATACAGGTATCGTTCGCGGGGCAACACAAAGACTGATCAAAAAGGAGCTTAATCATGTGCCGGATGACGGTCTGATCGCCAGGCTGGACGGGATACTGGAAGGACTGGCAAAGGGCAGCAGTGAGTTTGATCTGATATGCCTTGAGTGTCCGGAGTACCAGGAACTGCTCACAGAAATGCTGGGAGAGTGGACTGAGATTAAAAAAGAGATCTTGAACTTCAGGAATGGAAGAGAAGGAGATCTGCTTTTTAGCCTGAGTGAGGATTATTTTGAACTGGCGGACAGGACTGTTCTGGCAGCAGAGGTATTTACTGAGAAAAGTGTCCAGAATACAAAATATGCCCTCATCTATGTAAACGGCATATGCATTCTGCTGGCAGTTTGCAGCGCTTTGTCAGCCTTCTGGCAGGATAAAAGAAGACGGAAGCTTGATGAGGCTGAACAGGAGAACAAAAGGAAAAGCGAGCATCTTTCAAAAATGTTTCAGCAGGTGTTAACGCCGATGAATGAAATCTCTGAGCTGATGTATATATCAGACATAGATACATATGAGTTATTGTTTATTAATAATGCAGGAAGGGAGACGTTTCAGTGTGATGAAAGGGAGGGTGTTAAATGCTATGAGCTGATACAGGGAAGAGATGAGCCTTGTCCTTTTTGTACCTCACCTTTATTAAAAACAGATGAGAATTATACCTGGGAATATACGAACCCCATTACTAAGCGTCACTATCTGCTGAAAGACAGACTGGTTGAGTGGGAAGGACGTCCGGCGAGAATGGAGATTGCCTTTGATATAACGGAGACTGCTAATGAAAAGATAGAACTTCAAAAGCGCGTGGACATGGATAAGATCATGGTGGATTGTATAAGGGAGCTGTACCGCAACCATAATTTTTCAGAGGCGGCCTTTTACGTACTGGAACAGGCAGGAAAGTTGTTCATGGCTGACCGGGCATATATTATAGTTTTCCATGGCGAGTATTTTTCTAATACTTCAGAATGGTGCAGGGAGGGAATCGAGCCTCAGAAAGAAAATCTCCAAAATATACCAAAGGCTGAATATGAAGCCTGGTTTGAACTTTTTCAAAACAGAGAAAATCTCATTATAGAGGACGTGGACAGCCTGAAGGAAACTATGTCGGAAGGATATGAAATACTGGAAAAACAGGGAATCAGGAGTGTAGTCCTCGTTCCGCTGGAACGCGGGGGAGAGGTGAGCGGCTGTATAGGCCTGGATAATCCGCCGGCAGGATTTATGGATAATGGGGTGTCTTTTCTGGAGGCGATCAGGTATTTTTTAATGCTGGCAATGAAAAGAAATGAGGATGAGCAGGAGCTGTACAGGCTGAGCTATCAGGACACGCTCACATCATTTTATAACAGGAACCGTTATATGATAGATACAGAGGAGCTTGCCGTCAGGAATATTCCGGCAGGGGTGGTGTATCTGGACCTGAACGGGCTGAAAGAGATCAATGATATGTATGGACATGATGCAGGTGATCTGGCGCTTAAAGAATGTGCCAGGACCATACAGAAGGCAGTTAAGACGGGAATGTTCTACCGTATAGGAGGCGATGAATTTGTCATTATCTGTACGGGGATAGAAGAGGATGAATTTAACAGATATGTCTGTGAGTTAAAAGACAGCTTCAGAGATGAAAAGTGCCGTGCGGCCATAGGAAGCAAATGGACAGAAAAAAGCAATAATATCCGGAGCGTGATAGCAGAGGCAGATAAAATGATGTATTCAGATAAGGAAGCTTACTATCAGGATCACGGGCCGACAGGCCGTTACCGGCACTATAGCCATTAAGAAAGAGGGACTGCTAAGATGCAGCCTCTTTTTCTTTTTGCGGAAAATAAAAAATACTATTGACATTGTATATATATAGTGGTATATATGTATATATAAAGTATATACAATATATAAAATCAAATGAAGATAAGAGGGATGCATATGGATATCATGATCAGCAATTCCAGCGGCAAGCCTATCTATGAGCAGATCACCAGCCAGATAAAAAATCTGATAATGACTGGCGAACTGAAAGCCGGGGACCCTCTGCCATCCATGAGGCTGCTGGCAAAAGAGCTGCGCATTAGTGTGATAACTACAAAACGGGCATATGAAGATCTGGAGCGTGATGGTTTTATCACTACTATGGTAGGCAGAGGCAGTTTCGTATCTGAGTCAAATACGGAAATTATGAAAGAGGAACAGCTGCGTATTGTAGAAGGTTATCTTACAAAGGCAGTTGAGGTTGCATCACGCAGCGGAGTGGCACTGCAGGAGATGACAGAGATTCTGGAAATGTTATATGAGGAGGAAAAAAGATGAAAAATGCGATTGAGGTAAGAAATCTGACCAAACATTATAAAAACTTCAGCCTGGATCATATCTCTTTTGATGTGCCTTCGGGAAGCATCGTAGGGCTGGTCGGAGAGAATGGGGCAGGGAAAAGTACAACACTGAAGGCTATCCTGAATCTGATATATCCGGAGGAAGGAACCATAAAGATATTCGGGAAAGAAAACACTGAAGATTCACTGACGCGTAATCAGGAGATTGGAGTAGTCTTTGATGAGTGCATGTTTCCGGGAGATATGAAGCTGGAGCAGGTGGGAAAGATGCTCTCCTGCATTTACGCAAACTGGGATCAGAGAGCTTTTGATATGTACCAGCAGAAATTCAGACTCCCACTTGATAAGTGCATTAAAGATTTTTCAAGAGGTATGAAGATGAAGACCAGTATTGCAGGGGCGCTTTCCCACAATGCAAAGCTCCTTATCCTGGATGAGGCTACCAGCGGGCTGGACCCCATGGTAAGGGATGAGATACTGGATATATTTCTGGATTTTATTCAGGATGAGGAACACAGTGTACTTGTCTCAACGCATATAATCAGTGATCTGGAAAAAATAGCTGATTATATTACGTTTATCCACGATGGGAAAATTCATTTCTCAGAATCTAAAGATGAACTCATATATAAATATGGTATTGTGCGGTGTAATGAAAAAGAATATAAAAACCTGGAAGATAAGCATATAGCGGGAGTAAAAAGGAACAGCTTCGGGTATGAGGTGCTTGTAGACAATAAACCAGAGCTGGAGAAGCGGGCTCATAGTTTTGTGATCGATAAGGCGGGCATTGAAGATATCATGCTCTTTATGACGAAAGGAGAATTGCAATGAAGGGATTAATTATCAAAGATCTTTACAGTCTAAAGAAATTTACTAAATCAGTTCTTATTACGGCCGGACTGATGCTGCTTTACGGTGTCTTCCTGAAAAATACAAGCTTTGTAAGTTTTATGATCTGCTTCTTTGCTATGAGTATTATCCTTACTGTATTGGGAGATGACGAAGTAAGCCACTGGGATAAGTATGCGCTGTGCATGCCTATCGACAGGCAGCTTATGGTCAGGGAGAAATACTTGATGATCATATTGATACTGATATGTACCGGACTTGTGTCCTGCCTGGTAGGCGGAGGCATGTCAGCCGTTATGAAACTGGACATTGTTTCTTCTCTGCAGATGTCTTACCTGGCATTCGGAATGGTTTCTTTAATTGCAGCTATTGTCACACCGGTCTATTATAAGGTAGGTATACAGAAGGCACGCTACATCATGATTGGCTGCGCATTGGTTCCCACCGTGTTGATTCTCGTGATTGTTAATATGATGGAGAAATCAGGGATCGCCATACAAGAAGATCAGCTGCCCTCGCTTATAATGAATTTCAATATAGCATTGCCGGTGATATTGATTGTCCTTATGTATATTTCCTACCACATATCTTTCGCCATTTATAAAAAGAAGGAATGGTAGAGGATAATAGCATGTAACTGTGAAGGTACTGAACAATTGCATTAACAGAATATGGAACCCAAAACAGCTGCCATAAAAATGGCAGCTGTTTTTAAAAAAAATACTAGACTATTTTGGCGATTTATGAGAGAATGAACTTAAGTATGATGTTAAATATCTAACGATGTTTGGCGTGTACATATACAAAGTCATTTATTTTGAAAGGAGTCTTAAAATGATTTATTCACATGAAGTAGAAAAAATGTGTAAAGTAGCGCAAGGCGTTGCTCATGGCGCTGCTCCGATCCCAGAAGAAGCAAAGTGGGTAAAGGCAAAAGAAATTAAAGACATCTCCGGTTTGACACATGGTGTAGGCTGGTGTGCACCTCAGCAGGGTACCTGTAAATTAACATTAAATGTTAAAGAAGGTGTGATCCAGGAAGCTCTTGTAGAGACGATCGGATGTTCAGGAATGACTCATTCAGCAGCTATGGCTTCAGAAATCCTTCCGGGAAGAACATTACTGGAAGCTTTAAATACAGACCTGGTATGTGATGCTATCAATACAGCCATGAGAGAATTATTCTTACAGATCGTTTACGGAAGAAGCCAGAGTGCATTCTCAGAAGACGGACTTCCAATCGGAGCAGGACTGGAAGACTTAGGAAAAGGCCTTCGTTCTCAGGTTGGTACAATGTACGGAACTCTTGCAAAAGGACCTCGTTACCTGGAAATGACTGATGGTTATGTTACAGGCGTTGCTTTAAATGAAGATGATGAAATCATAGGATATCAGTTCGTTAACTTCGGAAAGATGATGGACTTCATCAAAGCAGGCGATGACGCAAACACAGCATTTGAAAAAGCAAAAGGCCAGTACGGCAGAGTTGCAGATGCAGTGAAAATCATCGATCCAAGACACGAGTAATAGAGGAGGAAAATTAAAATGGCTTTATTCGAATCATATGAAAGAAGAGAAAAACAAATTCTGGCTGTTTTAAAAGAGTATGGAATCAATTCAATTGAAGAGACAGCAGAAATTACAAAAGCAGCAGGGCTTGATGTATATACACAGGTAGAAAAAATCCAGCCGATCTGCTTTGAAAATGCAAAATGGGCATACACAGTAGGCGCAGCGATCGCAATTAAAAAAGGCTGCAAAAGAGCAGCAGACGCAGCAGCAGCAATCGGCGAAGGACTTCAGGCATTCTGTATTCCGGGTTCTGTAGCTGACCAGCGTAAAGTAGGACTGGGACATGGAAACTTAGGCAAGATGCTTCTTGAAGAAGAGACAGAGTGCTTCTGCTTCCTGGCTGGACATGAGTCATTTGCAGCAGCAGAAGGTGCTATCGGTATTGCTGAGAAAGCTAATAAGGTACGCCAGAAACCTCTGCGCGTTATCCTGAACGGTCTTGGAAAAGATGCAGCTCAGATCATTGCACGTATCAATGGATTCACATATGTTGAGACAGAGATGGATTATTACACAGGAGAAGTAAAAGAAGTATTCCGCAAGGCTTACTCTGAAGGACTCCGTGCAAAAGTTAACTGCTATGGCGCTAACGATGTAACAGAAGGCGTTGCGATCATGTGGAAAGAGGGCGTAGACGTTTCTATCACAGGAAACTCCACAAACCCGACACGTTTCCAGCATCCGGTAGCAGGCACATACAAAAAAGAATGTGTTGATAAGAACAAGAAATATTTCTCAGTTGCATCAGGCGGCGGCACAGGCCGTACACTTCATCCGGACAACATGGCAGCAGGTCCGGCTTCCTATGGTATGACAGATACAATGGGACGTATGCACTCAGACGCACAGTTCGCAGGCTCATCCTCAGTTCCGGCTCATGTAGAGATGATGGGACTTATTGGTATGGGTAACAATCCTATGGTTGGAGCTACAGTGGCTGTGGCAGTGGCTGTTGAGGAAGCAGCGAACGCCGGGAAGTTTTAAGAAAATCGTATACTTATAGATAGCTTTATAGACCGCACTAACCTTTGATGGCTGGTGCGGTTTTTAAAACTGTGAGTTTATCCAAGAACTAGAATATCACTAAAATAGTGATATTACGAAAGCATTATGATATACTACCAGTAAAAGGTGGTGAAGGTATGGACTTATTTATTGCAAAAGAAGCTCTTGACATATTGTCTTATAAATCGACATTAGGAAAAAGTCTAAAGCAGATTTCATTGAGGGATACGCCTTTGGAATTAATATTGGAAGATATTGCAAGATATCGTGCAAGCTATATAGATGTATTAGTACAGGGAAATTTGATTGGTTCAAGATTTAAGAGTGATGATTCTATAATGCGTAAGTATGAGAAGACAATTAGAACAGGTGGTGGATTTAAACAGTGTTTTAATGATATACTTGGATTTCGGTTGCGATTTGAAAAATATCCCGAACAGTATCCAGAATATTTTAGAGTTGTTGATTTACGAAAAGGAAAGAAAGTAGATGATGGTTACCATGCAATCCACCTATATTATCAAAGAGACAATTTAGCTTATCCTATTGAGGTACAGTTATGGTGCGAAAAAGATTATTTATTCAATATATGGAGCCATCAATATGTATATAAATATAAAGAGCCGGAAATAGGAAAACGTCTTTATATGGAATATATTGAAAACTTAATAACTAACGAGCAGGAATTTGTTGAGCGTCTAAAATATTGGGAAGGTGGATCAGATGGGAGATAAAAAAATATATATCATAGCTAAAATATTTGATAAACAGGGATGTATAGCATATTTGTGTAAGACGGTAAATGAAGCGCGTTGTCTGCCCGGAACATTGGAGGCTTTGAGAGCTGATGGAGTACAAATTGTGATATTAGATGATCCGGATATCTATTCGGAGTATGCCCCATATTCTTATGTAAATGATATGAAAGAGTTTATTGATAAAGTCAGTAAGATGAATCGAGTTGCATAAACTGGATAAGAGGAATGGAAAGCGGTCAGTAGTGCAGAGCAGTACATCATTTTTATAATTACTAAACTATTGATATTTACATTTCCTTGGCGTAATATACTGTTGACAGAGAAAAGCGGTTGTGTCCACTGGACGCAAAGCGAAACCCCAAGGAGTTGCACCTTCTTGGGGCTTCTTTTTCCTTTTGAAGAGGAATAACTTAGGCAGGCTGTTGGTTGTTTATCTCCGTCCAACCATTTGCAAATATAGTAGCAAACTATACCTGCCACAACAGAGATAAGAATAGCGGTTATAATTAATAACCTACAGCAGAAACACCATATTCCGCCTGTTCATTGGTAAAACCTTCGTATACTAGCTGATCAATAAGGCCGGATCGTGAAAAAGCTGTTAAATCTAAGTAATCCTGCGCTTTTTTAGCTGCCTGTTCATTCCAGTCTGCACCGCAGTGATCGGCGGCATAAGTTGCATCTTCATTTGAAAAGCCTTCAAATTCTAACTGTTTTATTAACCCGGTGTAAGAAAATGCGGTAAGGTTTAAATAATCCTTTGCTTTACTAAGTGCATTTTTTTGTGACATTGTCATCTGACTATCAGTTGCTGAACGCTGGTTTTCGGATATCTCTGATTTTTCGGTTTCAGTATTACTTCCATCTCCCATATCAATTAATTTACCATTGTCATCAAACCATGCGTGGAAAGTCATCTGGTAGTCATCGCATTTTAATAAAATGGATACAACCAGGTAATCTTCATAGTACTGGGAAAGCATTACATAATCATAATCAAACCAACTTTCAGTAGCAGCCTGGCCTAAAACTTCTGCTAATTTTTCTGTATCTTCATTGGTACCAGCGGTAACATATAGTATAGATCCGTCTGAATTGACTGTTTCAGCTAACTGGGTATCTTTAAACTCTGCCTGGACGATTTCACTAATGCTTTCTAAGGTTGAAAGTTCTGCATTTGCCAAAGCTTTAGTTCCATTTCCATAAGCATTGGCAGATAATATGCACATTGCAGATAAAATGACTAGAAATTTCCTTTTCATAAATAATTCCCTCTTTTCTTATGTATTCATTCTTTTTCTGTATCTTTTATCTGATTGCGGCTCTCTCCAGACTGCAAAACTATATTTGCTGCCTCGTCTTTTTTGTGACATATTCATCATGCTCCTTTCATGACGGATAGAGCCTTTGATAAGCTAAAAAAATTATATCACATTTAAGGCCCGTCTGCATTTATATTACATTTTGCCATCAATTATTTTTCAAAGTGCTAATACGAAATGCCATGGTGGGAAAGCTGATCCAGAAACAGGATCGGGTATTTATCTGATCAGGTACAGGATAAAATTGGAAAATTATAAATTAGAAATATGTGTTAGATTATTCATGGGGACTGCTGGATATTTCATGTCAATATAAAGATCAAAATGATATGTTTAAATATCTAAAAAAAACGGGAGGTATATCATGAAAATGAAAAGAGCAGGAGCATTGATCCTCACAGGGCTGGTAACAGCTGGGCCTGACAGTAGAAGTAGAACGGCGTGTGGATGGAAGTGACGGAGATAATATTGTGAAGACACGGTTGGCATCGGGGGATATGACGGACTTGTGTATGTATAACTCAGGCTCACTTTTTAAAGCATTGAATCCGGAACAGCATTACCTGATATTGCCCTGTACAGTGTTATCTTTACTGATGTATGGAAAGGTGTCAGCATAGTGACAGCCATATACATTGCGGGACTCCAGGCGATTGATCGGAATTACTATGAGGCGGCATCAATAGACGGCGCCGGAGGATGGCAGAGACTTGTACATATTACACTGCCGCTTATACGCCCGTCCATGAATTCAGTAATTTTACTCTCCTTAATTGGAGGGTTGAGGAATTTTGTGATGATATGGGCTATGACAGGCGGCGGCCCAGGATTTGCCACGGATGTGCTGTCTTCAGCCGTATATAAACAGTATGCAGCAGGTTTTTATGGGTTGTCTACAGCGGGAAATGTAATTATGTTCATTTTAGTTGCAGCGTTTGGCTATCCGCGTACCATTTTTGTTTATGCTCACTAACTCTCTGAAAGAGCGAAGAGAAGCTAACTTGTTGAGTATGAGTCTTCCGGATGTTTTTCGCTGGGAAAATTATAAAGAAATTTTTAGATTGATAATGGCATTATTCTAACAGCTTTTAAGAATGGCTTTGTGATAACTATAGGAGCTGTCATTATTTTGATTATTACCTGCTCTATGTCTGGATATGTCCTCAGAGGAGAAAAGGTAAAGGATGAGTGTTGTCAGTTCCCTGATCCTGGCAGGGCTTATGGTATCGGCAGCAATACTTCCTTATCTTGTACCGGAGGAACTGTTATGCGGAAGAAACTTTGAGAGGTACATTATAGGTGTTTACAAGAAAGAATGTTCCGATGGACATTACACTACTCGTGGTTATGGTAAATGCAGTTTTTACACTGCTCAGCTTCAGAGCAGAGTCAGAGAACTGTATAAAGTGTTGGATACATTTAGTACTGTGGGTGAAAATCAGATTTTAAACTTGGATAAATGCAATGGGGAGGCAGAACTTGGGCAGAAGGTGATGAACTTAGTGATCTCAGATCTTGAGCACTTTCTTTTGGAATAGCGTTATGATAAATTTAAAAGTGAACTCAGATATCTTTTCAGAAAATGGAAGAGTGAAAAAAGCCTCAGCTATGGGTGGATTAAGCAAACTTTTCAGAAAATATAAAAAGGAATCTTTCAACAGATATCTGACATTCATCAGAGTAAAAAGAGCTGTGGAGCTGATGGAACTGAATCCGGAAGTATTTGTAAAAGATATTACTGCTAAAGTAGGATTTAACGATCAATTTCATTTCAGCAGGATTTTCCGTTCCTATACAGGAATATGTCCCACAGATTATATGGAACAGATTGAAGATAAAAACTATTATAGTTACGGAGATGAAAATAAATGCCACGTTTCTGGATCAGACAGACTTAATCCAAAGATTGACGGACATATTGAATCATAGTACAATTACTCAGAGATGTGAACATGCTTTTAACAGACAAGGGTACTTCAATAATTTTTGCTAACCGAATCTAAACCATCCATGTGGTATGATATGTTTACAGATTAAAATTCTGCAAAAATAAATCATATGGAGGTAAACAACATGAAAGTAAACAACATGAAAGTAAACATGAAGAAGGCTATTGGCGCTGGTGCGCTGGCATTGACATTGGCGGCAGGTGGTGGAACGATGGCGTTTGCCGCTAATAACCAAAAGGCGGAGATCCCAACCGAAGATGTAGTTGCGGAGGATGGAAATGCCGTATCTTATAGGACCGTATTTGACTATGAGAATGATTCCAGAGTAGTAAAGGAAGACAGCGTTGATGAAGCTGTCATTGCTGACAGCGGAGAGAAGTGGATACCAGAAGGCAACGATATTATAAGAGAGGAAATAAGCTATAACATGAATAGCAAATAACTTACCAATGGGCCGGGGTACATAAGTACCCCAGCCTTACTGCATATGGAGGCAAAGATGAAACTACTGCTGGTAGAAGATGAGGAAGACCTCGCTGTAATGCTCGCACGAGGGCTGCGTGGAAGAGGTTACACGGTTGAACATGCATATGATGGAGAAGAAGCCTGTTATCTCTACGGGATTGGTGGATATGATCTTGTAATACTGGACTTAAACCTGCCAAAACTGGACGGAATCGAAGTGCTCCGCCGCATACGTGCGTGCGATCCTGCCGCGAGGGTGCTGATTCTATCCGCACGCAGCCGCATTGATGAGCGTGTACTTGGCCTGGACGCAGGTGCCAACGATTATTTAGTGAAACCCTTTGACTTTCTGGAACTGGATGCCCGTGTGCGTACTTTACTTCGTGCGGATTTTGTTCAGCGTGCTCCTATAGTGAAATGTGGCAGACTGTCGTTTGATCCTGCCGCGCGTACACTGACCTGCGATGCCGCGCCGGTACTTCTGACGAGGATGGAGATGGCAGTATTTGAATATCTGATAAATAGACAGGGCATTGTTGTGAGTTCGGAAGAGTTGTTTGAACATATTTGGGATAGTGAGGCTGATCCATTTTCAAATACAGTAAAACTCCATATACATGCAATCAAAAAGAAGCTGCGCGCTGCTGGTGCGGAGCGTGAATATATCGTCAATCTGCGAGGGCAGGGATATATGGTAACGGAGGATCCTTTATGAAAACACGTGTGACTTTGCGTATGCGTATTACCTTACTGACTGGTGCGGTCATTGCTGTAGTGGCTGTACTGCTTACATTATCCTCCATGCTTAATGCCCGCCAGGGACTATATGATTTTAGTGGCGTTGCACGTCAGATCATCGCAGAAGATCAGGCGTCTCAAGGAAATGCTGTGGGTGAGGATAAAGAAACAACATCATCCCAGCACGCACCGGGGACTATTCCAGATACACAAAAGAAGATACTTACTCCCAACCGGGATACCTTGATCACGCAAGCGGAAAGTGACGTGAGACAACAGTTCAACTTGCTCAGTATTGGCTGTTTATTGAGTGCAGTTATATTCGGCATGGTGATGGCGTATCTGTTGGCAGGACGTGCGCTCATACCCGTACACCGGCTCAGCCGGGCGGCAAGCGAAGTCAGTGCCAGTAATATGAACTTCCGTCTGGAATCGACAGATGTGCCTGATGATATTGGAAGCCTGATTAATGCATTTAATTCCATGCTTGACCGGCTCGAAAATGCTTTTGAGAGTCAAAAACGATTTTCTTCAAATGTGGCGCATGAACTGAAAACACCTCTTGCAACAATGAAAATGAGTCTTCAGGTAGCCCAGCTTGAAAATAATGATCCGGAAAATGTTCCATTTTTTGCGGCCACAGAACGCAGCGTAGACAGGCTTGCGGGGGTAGTTACCAGCTTGCTTGCTCTGACCGATGATTCCCCTGTTGAGCTTTGTGATAAAGTTGTTCCTTCTTTATTGCTGTTAAAGGCTGCGGATGATCTTCAGACACTCTATGCCGAAAAAAAACTGCATATAGAAAGCGCTTTTAAAGCCGGGGAGATTACAGTGATGGGAAATATCCGTCTTGTGCAGCAGCTTATAAACAATTTGGTGGAGAATGCAATGAAGTACACTCCACCCAGCGGTACAATATGCCTTACAACGGAACTCTCTGAGGACACTTTTCGCATCATGGTTGCGGACAATGGTCCCGGCATACCGGAAGATGAGCTGAAACATATATTTGAGCCATTCTACAGTATCGATCCCTCCCGGTCCCGTAAACTTGGCGGTGCAGGTCTCGGCCTCTCCATAGCGCGTATGGTGTCTCAAAAACATGGCTGGATTCTGGAGGCTGAAAATACCGGCACCTGCGGGACACTTTTTTCGATTGTAATACCTGCTCAGCAAATATTGTAGAAAGACTGGCGCTGCTTTCCTGCACATCTTGCAAAGTGTACTGCATCCTTCAGCGCACAGATCGTTCATTTTACATGATTTACGATACATGGTACAGAAGTATATCCTGCATCCGCTTTAATTTTCAGTAAGTCTTTTCTCAATAACAATGTGCTGTTCTAATGTTAAATATTTCTGATTGCCTTTATTACTCATAGATATCTCCAATCTGCACAGACAGGCAATCAGCTGCATATACATTATATGGAAAGATACTTAAAGAGTTAAAATAGGTAATTATGCACAAAAATCTTTTCGCTTTTTTTGTGTTTTCTGCTCTTGACGACAAATAGAATATAGCGTAGGATAAAATCATGAAAAGCATTTCATTGATAAGAGAAGGAGGAATGCTATGGAGCAAAATGGATTGGGGAGTCTGTCAGGGCAAGCTGAGTGTATACTGTGCGGATATGGTAAAGGGTATCCGGATGCTCTTACAGGTACGCTGGAATTTTCATGGGAAGTCCGGGGATTGTATGGTAAGCAGGATGCATATCGTCTTAAGGTGTGGAAACAGGGGGAAAATGAACTGGTTTGGGACAGTGGCTGGAATTGGAGCAGTACTCAGACAGGAGTCAGCTATGAGGGAAAGCCCTTTGTAAGTAATTGTGATTATGAGGCGGAAGTATCTGTTAAGATATCAGGAGATCTGCAGAGCAGCGGACGTGTCAGGTTTTCTACAGGATTTCTGAAACGCGCCGAATGGAAAGCTGTGTGGCTGAAGCAGCATGAAGCAGCTGGTACCTCAGCGCCCATGTTCAGGAGGGAATTTATAGCTGAGAACATTCCTAAGAGGGCCAGGCTGTTTATCAGCGGGCTGGGATACTACGAGGCTTATTTGAACGGAAAAAGGGTAGGGGACCATATATTGGATCCTGCATGGACAGATTTTGATAAAAGGATTAGCTATGTGGCTTATGATGTGAAGGAGATGCTCCTGGAGGGTAAAAATGTGATAGGAATCCTTCTGGGACATGGCTGGTACGGTGGTCTCAAAAAAGTGCTTGATCCCTGCTTTACAATGCGGCTGATCATGGAATTTGAAAATGGAAGCATTTCAGAAGTGAGCAGCGGCAGTACCAGGGGATGGTTATGTACAAGCAGCGGACCAATAAGAGAAGAATCTATCTATGACGGGGAGCTTTACGATGCAAGGGACGAGATGGCAGGCTGGAGCACACGTGAATATCACATCCCGCATAATGGAAGCTGGCTGACGCCGCTTGTCGCTGAACCACCTGAGGGGCTCCTGGAGCCGCAGGATCTGGAACCCATACGAGCTGTCAAAATCTTAGATCCGGCTTTAGTTACGCATATGGAAGATGGGACAGACGTGGTGGATTTTGGATGCAATATTGCCGGTGTGGTACGGATTAATATCCGGGAACCAGAAGGTACAAAGATTGTAATCACACATGCAGAGATCCTGGATAGGAGAGGCAGGCCTAACAGAAAGAATCTCAGGAAAGCAAAGGCGTGTGATACCTACATTTCCCCTGGAAACCCGGCAGTTTATCAGCCAAGGTTTACTTATCATGGATTTAGGTATGTACAGGTGGAGGGACTGTCGGAAGCACTGCGGCCAGAAGATATAAAGGCTGTGGTACTCAGATCAGATGTGGCAGTCAGGAGCCGATTTGAATGTTCAGACTCTCTTGTAAACAGGATTCAGGAGATGTGTTTTCAGACAGAGAGCAATAATCTGCATGGTGTTCCAACAGACTGTCCTCAGAGAGATGAGAGGCAGGGATGGCTCAATGACTTGACAGTCAGGGCGGAGGAAGCTGTATATAATTTTGAAATGGCCCGTTTTTTTGGAAAGTATGCCCAGGATATAGCAGATACCCAAGGCAAGAGTTCCGGAGCCATAAAGGATACAGCCCCTTACCTCATGTGCGGCAAAGCGCCGGCGGATCCAGTGTGCAGCAGTTACTTAAATCTTCCCTGGCTGATTTATGAACATTACGGAATAAAGAGCATACTGCAGCGCTTCTATCCGGGGCTGGCCCGCTGGACAAAATATCTTCAGGATTCGGCGGAGAACGGAATCGTTCGCTGGGGGTATTACGGAGACTGGGCTTCACCTATTACAGAAAGTGATAAAAGCAGCTATGGGGCTGGGGCAGTTTCTAAGAATACACCGATAGCCCTGATGTCTACAGGTTTTCTATATTATAATCAGAAACTGCTTGAGAAAATAGCCCTGATAACCGGCAAAGCTTCAGAATCAGAAAAATGGGGGCGTGCGGCCCAACGGACGAAGTTAGCTTTAAACAGAGAATTTTATAATAAGGAAAAGGGATATTACGCAACAGGAAGCCAGGGAGCAAATGTTTTTATGCTTTATCTGGGGGTGGTTTTGGAGGAAGAAAGAGAGAGAGTCCTGAAAAATCTGGAAAAAGATATAAAGGCCCACAGAGTGCATCTGACAACAGGCAATATCTGTACTAAATATTTGCCGGAGGTGCTGGCGGATAATGGAAGAATAGATTTGGCCTATGCTCTGGTGACGCAGACAACATATCCCAGCTGGGGGTACATGCTTTCTAAGGGTGCTACGACTGCATGGGAGCGCTGGGAATATGTAGATCATGGGTGGCAGCTGGAGATGGCATCTCATGACCATCCAATGTACGCTACGATAAGTGCCTGGTTTTATAAATATTTGCTGGGTATCCAGCCGCTGGAAGCAGGATTTGGCACTTTTCAGGTCAGGCCATATTTCCCGATAGGCTTGAAATGGGCCCGGGGAAATGTACATACGGTTAGAGGAATGATTGAGGTGTCATGGGAGAAAAAAGACATATGCCGGGATGGACAGAAGCAGCTTATTCAGGTAGAAATCAAGGTTCCGTTTAACTCGAAGTGCAGTTTTTCACTGTCAGAAGCAGAAGGAGAAATCATGGCGGATGGAGAGATTGGCTCAAGAGTTATGGAGCTGGATTCCGGAGTGCATAATATATCCATATTTTTACCACAGAATAGGTAAAGCCTGTACAGGCTTTATTTGAAATATTAAAACTGGAGTTTGACCGGCAGGTAAGTATGCTGGATTGCTTACCTGGGTAAACTCCATGGAGGAGAAGATGGTAACAAGAATCCTTTATTGAGAATGATCACGTAACTGCCATGCAGGAAGCGGTAGAGTAACCTCTATAGTCAGGGTCACCGCAGAATAGCGTATCTGGATGCGCTGGAGGCTATAAAAGAGAGGGGGGCTGCAGGGATTAGGAAGCAGAAAAGAATTTAATATTTTTTTACCGTATCATGAAATGCTTTTCATTGGAACGTTTGATTATAAAATGATTTAGTAAAGGAGAATAGGTATGAGAAAAAACAGATTATTAACTGGAATATTGGCGGGAACAATGGTATTAACAACACTGACAGGATTTAGTGGCGCAGGAAAGCAGGAGACATATACAGAAGCTGCTAAGAAGGTCAATGATATAGGAAAGGTAAAAGCTTCATCTGGCAGCCCGGCATGGGATACTTCCAGGGAAGATACGGTTACGGTGTCTGTCATCAATAACTTTTACACTGCCGGGGAGAAAAAGCTGGCAGAGGATTATATGGCGCTTCATCCTGAGACAAAGGTTGTAATTGACGTCATTTCTGACAATGATGCATATACCACTAAAATGATGACATCTATGAGTGATGACAGGGCCAATGCTCCTGATATAGTGCATGGGAATTTTCTGGCAATGGCTGTATCGAACGATAATATGGGGATCGCAGCAGAAAAAGGATATATTTATGATTTAACAGAAATGCTTGACGAGGAGAATCCGTATAATGAGGGCAAGCTTGTGAGGGATGTATTTACAGAGGATGATTTGGCACTTGTACTGAGCAGTTCAGGCGGAAAATATAATACATTTCTTCCATTTGATAAGATTGGGTTCGCATTTTTTTACAATAAAGGGATATTCGAAGATAATGGTCTGACAGTACCTGAAACATTCGAAGAGCTTACAGACGTATGCGAGAAACTGCAGGAAGCAGGGTATGATGTACCGCTGTCTGCAGGTGGGGAAAGCTATCGTCTGCTGGACTCCTTCGCGGACTGCATATACCGGGCTGATGTCTATCCGCAGGTATTGATCCAGCCCGGGGATGCACTTTGGGATGAGGCCACTATGTCGGCAAATAAAGACTTCAAGTTTGATGAGGGCAATCTGTATTGTGACCAGCTGACTGTGTTTAGTGATGAACGTGAGATGGCTTTTGCAAGGGAAAATGGATATAACACAGAAAAAAATAAAGCTATGTGGACAGAGTTCCAGAAAATTGCACGCTTTTTCCCGGACAACTGGATCTCAGCCGACAGTACGCAGGCAATTACTGATTTTGAATCCCAGATGGCACCAATACTTTTCCAGGCCAGCTATAATGCCGGAAATATCCTTGCGGACACAAATGCTCTTCCGGATGATATGAAATTTGAATGGGCTACTTTCCAGATCGACTCCTTTGAAAACACACCAGATTATTTTACTGGAAAAATACGTGGATACTGGAATTTTGGCAATATCATGAGCATTGTTAAAAAAGATGATACAGACCATATGGAACGTGTTAAAGACTTTTATAAATTTTGGTATTCACCAAATGGGGCACAGACATGTTTTGAAGAGACTTTAAATAATGGTAACTATATCCAGGGGCCATGTGTAATTGAAGGCGTCGTCTTAAGTGACAATCTGCAGCAGGTTCTTGCAGGCTTTGAGCCGGTAGCTCCATCTAAAGACGGAAACTGGGTAACTGGTTTTTCACGCGTGACGCAGGCAGACCTGCCGGCTTTTAACGGTCTGATCAACAAACTTTCTGAAGAAAAAATTGATATGGACAGCTTTATGGATGAAATGTCCGGATTATATGATAATTATGTGAATGATGCCATAAGCAGGAATGGATACGACCTGGATCCTGCCACAGCAGATACACCTAAAGAATGATGCATTACGGACAAACAGGATTTGCCTGTTTAAGGCGGCAAATAATCTGCCGGGGAAAAACCCCGGCAGGACAGTTTGTCTGGCGTCGCCGAAGTGTTACAAGGAGGTGAATAATAATGAAGAAGTCTCTGGGGTCAAAAATGTTACCCTATCTGTTTATCCTGCCCACATTGGTGCTGATGGTTATTTTTTCTTATTATGCTATCATAAATGCCATTTATACATCGTTTACAGATTCAGTTTATGGTACCACATCAGCATTTGTGGGGCTCGAAAACTATGCCAGGGCATTTCAGGATAAGATTTTTCTGACTTCATTTATCAATCAATTGCTGCTGACTGCAGCAGCAGTTTTTAACAGCGTATTTTTTCCGCTGCTGGCTTCTGAACTTCTGTTTTTTGTGAAACATTCAAAGCTGGCTAATATTATTAAAACATTATTTGTTGTTCCTATGATGGTTCCTACAATTATTACAATTTTTATCTGGAAATATCTTTATAATCCTAATTTCGGAATCAACACTATCCTGCGCAGGATGGGACTGAAAAGTCTGGCCCATAACTGGCTGAATGATGAGACTACAGCATTGCTGTGTATTATATTGATTGGCTTCCCCTTTATTTCCTGCATGTATTTTTTGATTATGCACAATGGACTCAATATGATCAGCGGAGAACTGTATGAGGCAGCGCTGGTGGATGGGGCCACACCCATGCAGGTGGTACGTTTTATACACGTCCCTAATCTGAAACCTTATATTAATACAATTGTCACTTTGTCGCTGATAAACAGCCTGTCGGGGTTCGGCCTTGTGGCCGCAACAACGAATGGGAGCCCGGGATACTCTACTATGATTCCGGCACTGTATATGTACAAGATTGCCTTTGGGGACGGAAAGTTTGGTTATGCTTCAGCATGCGGCTGTGTGTTGTTTATCGTTATTATTATTCTGACACTGGCATCCAGAAAGTTTTTTGGAAATAAGGAGGGCGCATGAAAATGAAAAAAAGGAGAATGAGCGGACCGGGGGTTTTCCTAAGCAGAGGATTGCTGGCAGTTCTGCTTGTGCTGTGTTTCCTTCCAATTATGATTATGTTAAATATGTCTGTAAAACAGCACGTGATGATTGCAAATGATTTCTGGGGGCTGCCGCGTTCCTTTTACTGGACAAATTATATGAAGGCATGGAAATTTATACTCCGGCCTATCATGAACTCCATCCTGGTGTGCGGTATATCACTTGTATTGATCCTCATTGTAGTCTCTCTTTCCGGGTTTGCGTTTGGCAAAATGGATTTTAAGGGACGCCGTGTGCTGTATATGCTTGTTCTTGCTGTTATGATGATCCCCTATACACTTCAGATCATCCCCACCTACAATATTGTTTCCGGGATGCATCTGCTGAATACATACTGGGCTCTGATTATCCCGTATGTGTCAGGCCAGCAGATATTCGGTATCATACTTGCTGAATCATTTTACAGAGAACTTCCAGTGGACATGTTTGAAGCGGCCAGGATAGATGGTGCAGGAGAGGGGTATTCATTTCTGCACATCGCCCTTCCTCTGTCCAAGCCAATCCTGGCAACTGTAGGAATCACATCTGTAGTCGCTATGTATAATGACTACATATGGCCCACTGTGGCTATGACGGGAGGGGACGAAATAAAGACATTCTGTCAGATTGTCTTTAACAATGCCGCGGGAAAAGGGTCCAATGATATGGGGCTTTTGGCGGCAGCATTTGTGATTGGGACAGTACCGCTGCTTATCGCGGTGTCCAGCTGCATGAAATACTATGTACAGGGAATGATCGTGGGGGCCGTTAAGGGATGAGAGCTGATTATAGTAAGTTTTTGGAGCCGTCAGGCAAATACAGGGGAAAGCCTTTCTGGGCATGGAACGGAAAACTGGAAAAGGAAGAGCTGTTAAGACAGATAGACGTGTTTAAGAAAATGGGATTCGGCGGCTATTTTATGCATTCCAGGACAGGTCTTGCGACAGAATATCTGGGGACAGAGTGGTTCGAACTTATAAATGCCTGTGCAGATTACGGTGAGAGACAGGAAATGGAATCCTGGCTGTATGATGAAGACAGATGGCCCTCAGGCACTGCCGGAGGAATGGCATCCGAACCGGAGAAATACAGGGCACATTTTCTCGTGATGGAATGCTTTAACCAGGATGAATACGCTGCCAGAGATATGCGTCCTGATGAAATGGCATTTGCGTGTGTGCTGGAGAATGGGGAACTTGTAAGGTATTACAAACTTCAAAAAGGAAGAGAAGCAGGAGCAGGAGAAACAGTGGCTGTCTTTTACGAAGAGCCGGCAAAAGAGCAGGATATTTATAATGGCGCCACATATCTGGATACGATGAATCCTGAGGCGGTACAATATTTTATCAGTATTACACATGAAGCTTATCATGACAAATGTAATAAAAGGCTGGGTTCATCTATAAAAGGTATTTTTACAGATGAACCTCACAGAAACCCCATGTTTACTGAATTTAATAATGGCAGAGAAAATGCAGTTCCGTATACTCCGGGTCTGTTTGAAAAATTTGAACAGCGTTTCGGATATCAGCTGCAGAGACAATTACCTGATTTGTTTTTTAGAAAAAAGGACCAGCCATTATTAAAAGTTAAGTGGGACTATATAGAGCTCTGCCAGGAACTGTTTTTAGAAAGCTATGCAGTACCAATGCAGAAATGGTGTAATGAACATCATATTATTTTTACCGGACATGTGCTTCATGAGGATACCCTCACAGCACAGACAGTTATGCAGGGATCTCTGATGAGATTCTATGAATATATGGACATACCTGGGGTTGATGTACTGTTTCGGGATAATGAAAACTGGTGGATAATAAAGCAGGCCGCTTCGGCGGCCAGACAGATGGGAAAGGACCAGCTGCTGTCAGAACTTTACGGGTGTACCGGATGGCAGATGAGTTTTCAGGATTATAAAAACTGCGGGGACTGGCAGGCCTTGTTTGGCGTTAATTTCAGATGCCAGCATCTTTCATGGTACACCATGAAAGGGGAAGGAAAGAGAGACTATCCGGCAAGTATCTTCTTCCAGTCAGCCTGGTACCGTGAGTATAAATACGTAGAAGATTATTTTTCCAGAATCAATTGTTTTCTGGAAGGAGCGCAGCCGGAATGCAGGCTTCTGGTGTTAAACCCTGTAGAGAGTGTATGGGCAAGGGCGTATGGAGGGGCATTTGACTGCATAGATCCCAGAGATACAGAGATAAAACTTTTGGAAAAACGGTATCGGGATACATTTCAGTATTTGACTGAAGCGCGCATCGATTTCGAGTATGGAGATGAAGGTATATTGGAGCACGCCGGAAAAATACAAAATGGAAAAATTCTTGTCGGCTGCTGTTTATATGACAGAGTATTAGTCACAGGCATGGATACTATGCGGAGTTCTACATTGCACCTGCTGCGGCAATTGTCGGAGGAGGGAGGAGAAGTTATTTTTGCAGGAAAGGTGCCCTCCTATGTAAATGCTGAGAGCTCCGATGAAGTTTTAGAACTGGCCGGTACTGCAAAGAGGATTCCATTTACGAGAAACAGTATTGCAGGAGCCTGCGCGGACGGCACAGAGATCACAGCAGGCGGGGAGGCACAAAGAGACATTTTGGCGCGCAGTTACCGGGACGGAAATGACAGGAAAGTAATGCTGCTGAACAAAAACTGGGAGGCTGAGTACAGGGATGTTCCCATCTGCCTGGGAGCGGGAAAGAGTGCTTCGTGTTGGAACGCAAGAAACGGACAGGTGTATCCGCTTAATTGTAAGGAGAAAGAGGGAAAGCTTTATGTAAATATCAGCTTTGCAAAGGGAGAAGAAAAACTTTTCCTGATCTCAGACGAAAAGGACGGAGAAAGGAGACAGCCCCAAAAAGAAGAGGGGTGCACATATTTACTTCCGGACTGCTTTCAATATGAGCTTTCTGAGAAAAATATTTGTGTGCTGGACATGGCAAAAGTATCAATTAAAGGGACAGAGTTTGGCCCTATGGATGTTCTCAGGGCGGACCGCGCTATCCGGGATCATCTCGGACTGTGTTACCGGGGAGGGGAGATGAGGCAGCCATGGTATGAGGACAAGACTGAAAAATGCCGGAGGATTCCTGTTGAAACTGTGGATATATGTTATACAGTAAGAATGGAAATATTGTGTGAGGCTGAACTGGCAGTGGAGGATATCAGCCATATTCGCAGAATAGAAATAAATGGAAAAGCAATAAGCCTGTGTCCTTCAGGAATTTGGATCGATCCATGCTTTGCCCGTCTTAAGATTCCCAAGGAATATCTGATAGTGGGCGGCAACAGCATAGTTCTGACCATGGACTACGACAGACACAGCGGCATAGAGTCTGTCTGGCTGCTTGGAGATTTTGGGGTAAGGCTGGAAGAGGGCAGCCTTCCTGTTATCATTGGCCTGCCGGATAAAGTCAGTACCGGAGATATCAGTAATCAGGGATTTCCATTTTATTCAGGAAAAATAACTTACAGATTTACTGAAGTGCAGGGTATCTCACAGGTAAGGATGGCAGATTTTAGGGGCGCATGCGCAATTCTTCGTGGGAAACAGGAGGTGATACTGGGATTTGAGCCCTTCGAGGGCTGTGTGGAAGACCTTTGGGGGATCCAGATCGTATTTGGAAGAAGAAATACTTTTGGGCCGCTGCATCAGTTTCCACGGGAACAGCCATATGTGGAACCTGCCAGTTTCCTGACAGAAGGCAATAACTGGTCCGGGAAATATGTGCTGTATGAACAGGGGATGCTGGAAAAACCTGAGGTGAAAGTTATAAAGCCCCATTGATAAACAGCCGGGATTTATTAAAATCAAAGGAGGAACGAAAGGTGGTAATAGAGACATTCCGTATTTGGGAGAAGGAAGAATACAGTTATGAAAAGTCTTTTGGATTTATTCCTAAAATAACAGGGTATTTTCATGAAGATAATCAGGAACGTCCGTGCATGATAGTTGTTCCAGGCGGAGGATACAGGGCAGTTGTACCATCAGAGGGAGAACTTGCTGCGCTGAAATTTTACGAGTCAGGATATCAGGCTTTTGTGCTGACGTATACGACTGATTATTTTATGGAGTCTCCATTGATGAAACAGCCTCTTTTTGATATTTCGAGGGCAGTACGGTATATTAGACTGCATTCCGACAGATTCCATGTACTGACGGGGCAGATAGTGGTATGTGGATTTTCAGCAGGTGGGCATTTATGTGCCAGCCTCTGTGTTCACCATGGTGATATAGAAGATCTGTCTGGCAAGTACAGCGGGATTTCAAACCGTCCTGATGCAGCGGTACTCTGCTACCCGGTAATTTCAGCTGGAAAATATAAGGATGAAGAATCCTTCACAGCTTTGCTTGGGAAGGGTGCCTCACAGGAAGAATATCAATATATGTCGCTTGAAAAACATGTAAACAGTGATACTCCGCCATGCTTTATATGGACTACGGCGGCAGATGACAGAGTGGCGCCGGAGAACAGTGAACTATACGCAGAAGCATGCAGAAGAAACCATATCCGCTGCGCGCTGCACATATTTTCAGGTGGAAAACACGGACTTTCTCTGGCGGATCAGGTATGGGCAAAAGGGCAGTGCCAGCCCGGATATGTACTGGAACAGCTGGAAAATTATTATATACAGGCGGTAAGAGAAGGCAGAGAAGTACCGCAGGAGGTACTAAATGTATTGGGAAAGGACGGTGCGGATATATGTGATGAAAGGAAGGTAAGTAAGGAGGCGGAGATATGGCCGCTGGCTGCTGCTTCTTTTCTGGAACAGATATTTATGGGGGAAGATAAAGAGTAAAGAAAGAGCCTGCCCTATTACCATAGTTTATCTTTTAAGGTTGGAAAAACTATGGTATACTTACAGAAACATGTAGTAAAGAGGGTGGGAAATTGAACATAACGCAAAAGAAGGGTTCGGTCCATAAGCCGACGATGAATGAGGTGGCAAAAAAGTCAGGAGTGGCTCTGTCCACAGTATCTCACGTAATTAATGGGACTGCGCCTATTTCAGATGAGACAAAGGCCAGGGTCCAAAAGGTCATTGAGGAACTCAACTATACGCCGAATGCCCTTGCCAGGGGACTTAGACACAGCAGAACAAATACTATTGGGATTATTGTTCCTGATCTTACAAATGAATTTTATGCCAAGTATGCAGCCTGCCTGATTAAGCTCGCCGGGGAAGATGAGGTTTCTGCATCCCTGATAGATTTCGGGTACAAGAAAGAGCGGGAAGAGCGGGGAGTGGATACTCTGATAAGAAGCCGTGTTGACGGTGTAATATTTTTGGGCGGCAGCCAGGATGAAAATTTAATAGAGAGACTGGACAAGGCAAATATCATTACGGTCTTTGCTGACCGTTATTATAAGGATTATCCTTCAGTTTCCTTTGATAATTATGAGACAATGTATCATCTTATCAGGTGTTTGTGGGAAAATGGATACACAAAAATAGGGTATATTTCTGAGGCCATGACTATGGTGAATCTCATAGACCGCTACCGGGGAATCATGGATGCTTTAAACAATTATAACATGGAGCTTCAGAAGGACTGGACGCTGGAAGACAGCTGGCTGAGGATGGAAAAGCTCCATACTGCAAAAGATATGGTAAACAGGCTCATAGGCAGGATATCCAGGGACAGTATGCCGGAAGTACTTATTGCATCAAGCGATATGATTGCTATAGGAATATTGGATGCGCTTCTGCAGCATGGATATAAGGTACCTGAGGATATCGGTGTGGTGGGATACGATGATATGACGATGGCAGCGTATTATAATCCTTCTGTGACTACTGTGCATCAGGATTATGCCGCCGCTGCCAGGGAGACATATAGACTGCTGTGTGATAAACTTGCCGGCAGGGAAGAGAATGAACACGTTGTGATCCACAACGAACTGATAATACGTAAATCACTTGTTCTCAAGAAATAAAATGGTTTAAGATTTCAGATTTATTGTTACCCTGTTGTGAAAAGCATTTCATTACAAAACTATAGACGGGAGGTTTTACTATGGGGAATATTAACGAAAAAGTAGTAAGAAATAATTATAATAACGCGAAAGAGATCTATGCATCTTATGGAGTGGATACAGATGCGGTAATAGAGGAATTTAAGAGTATACCTATATCTGTCCACAACTGGCAGGGGGATGATGTTAAAGGATTCGAAGGACTGGAAGGCGTGCACAGTGAGAATGTTGTGACAGGCGGATTTCCGGGAGCGGCCAGAAATGGGGATGAGATGCGTCTGGACATGGAAACAGCCATGAAATATTCTCCGTGCCGCCATAAGCTCAATTTGCACAGCATGTATGCGGAGCCAGGACAGAAGAAAGAACGCAATGAATATGACACAGAGGATTATCAAAACTGGATAGACTGGGCCAGAGAGAAAAAAATAGGCATGGACTTTAACTGCTCTTATTTTACGCATCCCATGATGAAGGATATGTGTTCTCTGGCTTCGCCGGATGAAGGGATACGCCGGTACTGGATACAGGCGGGCAGAATGTCCAGAAAAATAGCAAATGACATAGGTGCAAGCCTGGGAGAAGTCTGCCGGAATAATACATGGGTCCCGGATGGGACAAAGGACATGCCGGCTGACAGAAGCGCCTACAGGATGCGTCTGAAAGATTCTCTGGATCAGATATTTGAAGCAGAATATGACGCCGACAATATGTGTGATTGTCTTGAAGGCAAGGTGTTTAGTATCGGGACAGAATGTTTTACCGTAGGGTCACATGATTTTTATCTGGCATATGCAGTCCAGAACCACCTGGGTATTACTATGGATACAGGACATTATCATCCACAGGAAAATGTGGCAGACAAGATATCCGCCATTATGCCATTTGTAGATAATATTATGCTCCATCTGTCCAGAGGAGTCAGATGGGACAGCGACCACTGCCTGATCCAGGGCGATGAGCTTTCTTATATTATGCAGGAGATAAAAAGGCAGGGGTTGTTCCACAAGAATGTGGGGATTGGCCTGGATTATTTTGATGCTACGATTAACAGGGTTACTTCCTGGATTATTGGCCTTAGGGCAGCGGGAAAAGCGCTTTTGGGAGCGCTGGTGGAGCCGACAGGAATGCTGCTCAAAGCCGAAGAGGAGGGAGAGCTGACGAGAAGGCTGGCTCTGACAGAGGAGTTTAAAAATCTGCCTGTTAACAGCGTGTGGGATTATTTGTGTCTGAGAGAATCGGCCGGTGTAGGTATTGATTGGATGGATGATATGCAGATATATGAAAAAGAGGTACAGATGAAAAGATGAGCCAAAACAGGCTGCATGATGTAAAAAATAAACATGGAAAGATTTTTAAGTTATTTCCATAAAATAAGAAGTTCCCATGGAATACAGTACTTTTCATACTTGATATTTCATGAGAGCTTCTTTCTATTGCTGTTTATTTTAGAACGCAAATCTTTCTATTTCAGCTTCGGAAGTATCTCGATCAGCACTTGTACTGCATTGTTCAGCCTCTGCAGCTCTTCTTCTGTGAGCAGTTCCTCCAGCATATGTATAAAAACCTTGTTTTTCAGATAATACTCATCCAGATATGCAGATGCCTTCGGCGTAAGCCGGATCCAGACAGACCTTCTGTCCTGGTCGTTACTCACACGTTCTACGAACTGATATTCACTCAGCTTGTCGGTCAGTTTAGTCACCTGCTGTTTTGGCACTTTCAGTTCCTGGGCCAGCTTTGTCATGGTAATAGCCCCGCACCTCTTCACTGTCTCCAGGCAATAGTAGGTCTCCAGGCTCATCTCCCGGTTTAGCGTATCTTTAAACGGCTTGATTAGCTTGGAGTGCCAGTCAGGCATTACAAGCAGTAAATTTTGTACAAATTGTTCTGATATCTTTTCAGTCTTCATCCTTCTTCCCCCGTTGACAAATGTATTGAAAGGTGTTATTCTAATAAATTAGTAAATAAAATATGACTATCATGTTTAAGTTACAGTCTTGAAGCTATTATATAACAGATATATTTTTAGTCAAGTGGATCTGTTAAATTGAACCATATTATTAAAAGGATCAAAAAAGGAGATGCAGATATCTATGCAAAAAAGCAAGTGGAACGTACTGGACGTGATAAAAAATAACTTCCGTTTCAGCACACTGAGTTTTATTTTTATTATTTTTTATGTGAATATTTTTCAGACCATCTTTGGCCCTGAAAACTCCATTGTGGGCGTCATCTTTACCATCATGATGTCAGCATCCATGGTACGGGACCTGACTGCTACGCCCTTTCGCCACCTTATCGTTCAGACACTTGTACTTGTGTGGATGGCACTTGCCGCATTTTGGGTGAGTACATTACCTGCTCCCCTGTCCTTTGTCATTAATTTTATCACATTATTACTGATTTTGTATGCCTATACATATGAATATTCCAATCATATATATTTTCCTTATATTTTATCCTACTTATTCCTGGTATTTATTTCACCTGTAAATGCCCAGCAGCTCCCCAAAAGAATGATCGGCATGGCAGCAGGCGCTGTGTCCATTATGCTGTATCAGTGGATTATGGGAAGAAAACGAGTTGAAGAGACGGCCAGGGATGTGCTGACAGAAATGCTGGATGATATTTGTCTTCTCATTTCATACCGGCTTGGAAAGACTGAAGAAAAACCGGATCTGACAGATATACGCCGCAAACTCTGCCGCCTGGGGAGAACAGTATATGAACGGAGAAAAAAGGTGCTGTGTATCTCTGACGCCAGTTTCTCCATGGTAGCCGCAGGACGGGGACTGGAACATTTGCTGATCCTTGTCCATGAACTGCCAGAACAACTGTCTGACTGTGATACTGCCATTCTTCTGTATACTCTGGACCGGCTTGCATCTTTCTGTGCTTTTCTCCAGGGTGAGACAAAAGAGCTTCTGCCTCTCCGCTTATCTGATCTTTCTGACGAAAAGGATGGAAAGACAGCTCATCTGTTTTACAATAATCTGCTGTATACACAGGACAGACTCCTGCACATGTCTGACCCTCAGAACAAAACACATTACAGGAAAACCGCTCTTTCCCTGAAGGTACGCCTTCAGGCAGCTCTTGATCTGAGTCCTGTCAGAGCTGTCTATGCCTTACGAACGGCATTGCTCCTGTCCTGTGCCACCCTGTTAGTACAATGTCTTGGTCTTCCTCACGGCAAATGGCTGCTGTTTACCCTGGCTTCTGTCTCCCTGCCCTACGCAGACGATGTACCTGTCAAGATGAAAAAACGTATTCTCGCAACTATATCCGGCGGTATATTATCTGTAGTGATCTATTCGCTGGTTCCGTCTCCGGCAGGACGTACCGCTGCCATGATGCTTTCCGGATATTTGTCTTTTTATTTTACAGATTACAGGGAAACCTTTACCTGTTCAACCATAGGTGCACTTGGGGGCGCCGTCTTTATGGGCAGTTTCGGTATTAAGGCTGTGGGTGGTATGTTCTTGGTAAGGCTTGGCTATATTTTAGCGGGCGCCGCTGCAGGATATATAGCAAACTGCATTCTTTTTCCTTACAACCGCGCCAAAGCAACGAGACAGCTCTGGAAAAAATACAAATCTGTCACAGAGCTTCTTGATAAAATTTGTCTTTCTGGTTCCATGGATTCCCAGTTGTATTACCATCTGGTAATCCAGGCATACCTGCTGGAAGAAAAACTGTCCCAAAATGCAGATCTGGAACAATGGGAAGAATTTCCCCGGCTTTTGACCATATATCAGGAAAAGATACGAAAAGCCCACAGGAAGCTGATCGCAGGACGTGCCAACGCCCCTGTATTTGAAGGCGGACACTTGAGTTAGAGCTGCCTTTTTACGCTGTTTCCAGGCTCTGGAAATAAAAACGCCGCAGTAGTATATGGCTCAGTATAAAATCTGTCATATACTGCTGCGGCTGTCTCTGAGTGACTTTTTGATTTGTTTCCTCATGAAAAAATATTTACATAAGAAACATCACATGAATGGGGAACATCATGAGTCAAAGCCCCGGGATTCTTTAAAAACAGAAATGGTTATGACAATGAACTTAAGAGGCTGGAGAAATTTCTTAAGGCTTAGGACATCAAAGGCCTCACATCCGCAGTGCAGAGAGGTTGCCTGCAGTCTGCTAAAACTTTTCTCAGAGAAATATCCTGCATTTTTCAAAGATTTGCTGGAAGACAATTAGTACTATTGAGCATGTCTGTGTATCTGCGGCAATTTATTATTTAGGGTACACACTTCTGAATGCTCGGAGTTATGAGATGAATATACGAGTACCGCAGTTTCTTTAAAGGCTGCGGTACTTTTTGCGCTCTGCTTGTCAGACGATTAGCAGAGGAGCTTTTAATTAATCATTACAGTTATAAAATAAAGAGAAAAGTTTAATGAGAGAAAAGTGATTTAAGTATTGCATACAGCGAACGTATGTGCTATCATTATGTGAAACAGAACAAATGTTTTTGAGAAGGGAGCATATGATATGCAGGGGAGAAGTATAAACAGAGAATTCATAGGCTTTACTCTTATTTCAGGCCTGATTTCTTTTGGCTATAATGTGGTAATGACAGTCATTCCGTTGAGGATGACAGATCATGGACTCAGCTACGGCAAAATAGGGAGCGCCATGTCAGCTGTAGCTATTGGTTTGATGGTAATTAAGCTGCTGATCGGACATCTCTCTGATATTCTTGGAACAAAGAAATTTATACTCTCATCTCTTGCAGGGCTGGCGGTAGTATCAGTACTCCTGGCAAGGGCTGATGAAATCGTGGCATTTACTGTATTGATGGCAGCCCTTGGAATCTTCCGCGGGATATTCCTTGCTGTAAGCGGCTCATACGTGATGGATATGGCGAGCAGCGGAGGATATGGGAAAATATATGGGGCCGTACAGAGCGTATCTTCTCTGCTGGCCAGTATTGGGGGGATCATATCTGGCCTGCTGTACCAGTTCCGGGAAGGAGAATATGCTCTTTACATATGCAGCTTTTTGCTGATGGCGGCATCTGTCTGGGCGGCTGCAGGCCTTAAAAGCGATCGTAATGTCCGCAGAGAACGTCTGCCCATCCTGCAGATATTTAAGTCTATAAATAAAAGGATCCTGATATTCTGCGTATTAATTTTTATACAGTCTTTTGTGGCCGGTCCAATGTGGAGCTTTATAATTCCCATGTATTGTTATAATGTTTTGCTTTTTTCACCGGCAAAACTGGGAATACTCATGTCAATGGATGAACTTGTCAGCGCGCCGACTTATATGCTGGCAGGACGTATTGTGGATAAAGTAAATGTAGTAAAATTCAACATTATCTTCCTGCTTCTGACGGCGCTGGGTGGCCTGCTGCTTATAAAATCACAGTCTGCTGTTGTATTCATGATTGTATTTCTATTATGCAGTGTGTCCATTTCCTGCACATTTGTGGGAATACCCAAAGAAAGGGTAGGGTACATAAGAAAGGAACAGAAGGGATTAGAGCTTGCGCTTATATCCCTGTGCGGAAGCCTGGGTGATTCCCTCGGGAGCAACATACTGGGAAAAGTAGCAGAAAAATATACTATAAATCAGTGTATCTATATTTTTGCAGCCTCATATGTATTAATGGCTGTGCTTACAGCAGTTCCGGTTTTGTTTTCTTCATCTAAAACTGCTTCAGAGAAGAAATCATAGGGCCTGCATGATTCATGTTAAAGAAACAGAATGATTATCAGCGGATGACTGCCTTTGACAGGTTCATGTTTGGCTATAACTATTCTTTCCACTTGTGCTATCTCTCTCAGTCTTTTATGATAAATATGTAAGCTGCTTGTAACTATTCAGCAGGTCTGTGCATTTACAGCCGCTTATACATAGACTGATGGAGGATTGAAATGAGAAAGAATACAGAAAATATAACATCAAGACAGTACCAGATACTGGCAGACCATATGGATATTTATCAGTTTATGATAGAGATCTATGAAAGAGACTGGAGAAACGGCGTCCCCGCACCATTTCTGGAATATGCACTTTCTTCAGACTGGATGGACTTGTCATATACACACAGAAATAAGATCTGGCTGGATGGCGGCAAGATCGTTGGATTTGTTTTTACTGAGAAACCGGTGACAGACATATATTTTAGCCTTAGGCCGGGATATGAAGAACTGGCAGCTGATATGGTTTTGCATGCTGACAAATATATGCCGGGATGTGACGGGGAAAGACAGCTGGTCATATTTCAGGGACAGGATGCCATCATGAAGGCTGCACAGGAACTTGGTTATTCTAAGACGGGTGAGCATATTGATCTGCAGATTGATTTTGATAAGCCGCTGGATTACAGACTCCCGGAAGGGTTCAGAATTGTACCACAGGGAGAGCAGGATATAAGAAGGGCGGCTGAATGCTGTTGGAAAGGATTTGAGCGTGAGGCAAAGGAAGGTCCCTGGAATGGAAATGCTGAAGGCGGGTATCAGCTCAGCCAGGCCCCGCATGCAACAATGGAGTATAATGTGGCAGTGGAAAACGAAGCAGGGGACTATGTATGCTGGGCTGGAATGTGGTGGACACCTGAGAATCATCTTGCCTATATGGAGCCCTTATGCACACTGCCGGAATACAGGCGCCGTGGTATTGCCGCTGCCGCACTCTCAGAAATGTACAGGCGTATGAAACCTCTTGGAGCAACACATATGACCGGGGGCAACAATTCCTTCTATGTAGGTATTGGATATAAGCCGGCGGTGAAATGGACTTTCTGGAAAAAGATACAGCCGGCAGGATAAAAGTGATATTGATTTCTAAAGACGGCAAAACGGCTGTATCATTTTGAGGGGTATATGGGATTGATATGAGGCTGGAATAATGAGCAGTGAGAGGTAGCACCGGATATCATTGCATATATTGTCATTGTTTGTATAATGTTGTCAATATTGCGTGCAAGTCTTGTAATTTTTCCGCACAGAGGATAATTTAAATCAGAGAAATAAGTGCGGAGGAACAGAGGATGATTTTTAGCTGGAAAAAACTGGCCAAAAAAGAAGAGGGTTTTACACTTGTGGAACTGATAGTTGTACTGGTGATACTTGCATTATTGTCCGCTGTTTTGGTACCTTCACTGTTAGGTTTTATTGATAAGAGCAAGGAAAAAGTATGCCTTGTCAACAGAAATATGATAGAACGCTATTACAGGGCGGAAGTAATATATGCACCGGATACAAAAATGCAGGATATGCTGGACGGAAATTCTGTGACGGGAACGGATGCTTCAGAACTTTCCTGCCCCTCAGGCGGAGACTACAGCGTATCGTCTGACGGCCAGCATGTGATCTGTTCTGTCCATGGGGGCGGAGACGGGGAGTCAGATGATACTGTGACGAAACCGGAAGAAAAACCCGATGGAGAACAGGGGCCGGGCGGAAATGGCGGAGGTCTGCAGCCGCCGGATGGCAGCGGAGCAGAGAAATATCCGGGGACAGATATTGTTGTCCAGGAGAGTATATGGCCTACTATGGATGATTTCGTGAATCAAAATTCGTGGAATATCGTGATGGAACCTGGTGGTGTATTCAAACATGGGGAGAACTATTATGTAATTACCTCACAAGGAAATGTTGACAGGGACAGGGTGGACAAGGGTCCGGATGCATATCTGGGAGAAAGGTTTGTCAAAAAGCTGACAGGAAAGGTGCTTCAGGGAGATTTTCCACTGAATAGTTATGAGCAGGGAGATATCGTTGATGTTAACGGAACATATTATATTTGGGCCGATTATGCCACTCCCGGTTCCATGCCTTCAGAAGGAGCTTACGGCTGGTATAAGATACCCTGACTGCTTCCAATATAATTTATGAATTTACGAAGGACTGCCGTACCGCGGCAGTCCTTTTATCTTGGAAACAGATCAAGAAAGAGGAGCATATTTTGAGCACATGACTTTTTAATTGAAGCATTAATTAAAGGGTGAATTAAAATCGTAACAGTTCAGCCTTCCAATGTTCCGCGAGGAGCGCTGTTATAGATCAGATGGCTGAACTGTAACTTAAAATAAGAGAAAGAATCAGATATATATCGTTTTTTGGCAATAATGGTGATATAATAAATTACAGTGCGAAAAAGTATTTTTGAGTTTAGGGACAGAAGTTTTTAATGGGCAATTAATAGTAATATTGAATGAGATACCGGAAGCGGAAAACTAATACGAAGGGATAAACAGTGCTATGAAGGAAGCGTTTCAGTTGGTAAAATCGTATAAAGATAATAGTACACTCAGAAGCAGTTTTAATTCCTTAGCCAGGGAAACTTTTGGCATTAGTTTTGAGGAATGGTACAAGAATGGCTTTTGGGGTGAAATGTACAATCCATATTCAGTAGTCAGGGACAATGAAGTAGTTGCAAACGTATCAGTGAATAAGATGGAGTTTGAATGTGGGAATAAAAAAAGAAAATATATCCAGCTGGGTACGGTGATGACGAAAAAGGAATACAGGGGGAGGGGGATGATCAGGTTCCTGATGGATGAGATCAAAAAAGAGTACTTGGACAGTGCAGATGGTATGTATTTATTTGCCAATAACAGCGTTCTGGATTTTTATCCCAGATTCGGATTCAGACGGGGAAAAGAATGGAATTTCCACAAAAAAGTTAAGATTACAGGCAGCAGCCGGGTACAGCAGATTCCTATGGAATCACGCCATGGCTGGAAGACAGTAGAGAATGCCGTCATCAGCTCAGCCAATAACAGCTTATTTGAAATGAAAAATAATATGGGCCTTATTATGTTTGGACTGACTCAATTCATGAAAGATAACGTTTATTACATTGAAAGTGAGGACGCATACGCTGTTGCGGATATAGAAAATGCCAGGCTGGTGCTTTATGCTGTCTATTCTGAGAGGCCGGCTGATCTGGAAAAAATTATAGAAGCCTTTGGCAGCGAAATTACGGAGGTTGTATTAGGTTTTACGCCTTTAGACGGGGAGGGGTTCACAAAAGGGGAGATTCATAGCCATGACCTGACCTTGTTTCTGCTTGGACAAGGTTTTAAGGAATTTGAAAATGCAGGAATGATGTTCCCGCTGCTTTCACATGCATGATTACTGATACATGCATAATTACAACAAAAATACAATATAAATTAAGATAAGAAAGGGAGAAACAAAATGCAAAAATTTTCTGAGATAGTATATGAACGTCCGGATACAAATGCCTTTATGGGAAAGATTGAAGAGTATATGGAAAAGCTGCCGTTAGCTGGAAGCTATGAAGAGGCGAAAGAACTGTTTTTGTGGATGAACAGTGAGGCGGATCATCTGGATACAATGAATACAGTGGCCAGTATACGAAATACGATCAATACAGCTGATGAATTCTACGAAAAAGAAGTAGAATTCATGAACAGCGAGCTGCCTAAGATACAGTTGAAAATGAAGGAGGCAAATAAGCTGCTTCTGGAATCACCATGGCTGAGTGAATTTGAGAAGGATTTCGGAGAGCTGTATTTTCTGAATATAAAAAACAGGATGCGTCTGGCAGATGAGAAGATTATTCAAAATCAAATAAGAGAGAGCCAGCTTACACAGCAGTATGCAAAGGCATCAGCTGTCTGCACCGCCACATTCCATGGAGAAGAAGTGAATTTTTACGGGCTGCTGAAATATATGCAGAGTACTGACAGAGCTGTGAGAAAAGAAGCGTTTGAAGCCTGGGCCGGGCTGTATGAGTCTGTATCAGGAGAACTGGACAAGATTTATGACGAGCTTATCAAGGTGCGCTGTGAAATGGCGGAAGTATTGGGATTTTCTGATTATATTGAAATGGCATACCTCCAAAGAGAAAGATATGATTACAAAAAGGAGGATGTGGCTGTATTTAGAAAACAGATAGAAGAGACAGTAGTGCCTGTATGCCGGCGTCTGTTTGAAGAGCAGAGGGAACGGCTGGGTATAGAAACGCTTCACTACTATGACGAGGCGCTTGTATATCCAGAAGGGAATGCAGTTCCGTCAGGTACAAAGGATGAGATGATAGAGAAGGCAGGGAAAATGTACCATGAATTATCTCATGAGACAGGCGAGTTTTTTGACTTTATGGTCTGCAATGACTTGTTTGATCTGGAGACAAAGCCGGGCAAACGCCAGGGCGGGTACTGTACATTTTTAGCGGATTATAAGGCGCCGTTTATCTTTTCAAATTTTAATCAGACAAGCGCAGATGTGGATGTACTGACACATGAAGCGGGACATGCTTTTGAAGCCTACATCGCTTCCAGGCTCCTGCCTCTGTCCGAGCAGTCCTGGTCTACTTCGGAAATCGATGAGATCCATTCCATGTCCATGGAGTTCTTTACGTATCCATGGATGGAGCTGTTTTTTGGGGGAGATGCGGATAAATACCGCTATGCCCATCTGGCTGATGCCCTTGAGGTGATCCCATATATGGCGTGTGTGGACGAATTCCAGCATGAGGTATATGAGGGCAGGGTGACAGATGCAAAAGAAAGACGGAATATATGGAGCCGTCTGGAGAAGAAATATCTGCCCTGGAGGGATTATGACGGAAATGATTTCCTGGAAAATGGCGGCTTCTGGATGCAGAAACAGCATATATTCCTGTTTCCGTTCTATTATATTGATTATGCGCTGGCTCAGATGGGCGCTCTTGAGTTATACGGGCGTATGAAAGAGAACAGGGAGGAAGCCTGGAATGATTACTGCAGGCTGTGCCGCGCAGGAGGAAGCAAGGGGTATTTTGAATTGTTAAAAGAGGCGCATTTGAGTAATCCGTTTGCGGGCGGTACGGTAGAAAAAATCATGGGGCAGATTAAAAAAGAGCTGTAACTGTGAAAGTACCGGACAGGTACGAAGAGTTTTAAATGGACAGCCGTTCAGGTTAGAGGAATATCATCATCATTGCATTTTCCTTTTATAACCTGGGCGGTTCTTTTTGCCGTTACTGTTTACACTGGTGAAAGCAGTCTGCAATTACTTGACTTAAGTTCAAAAGAAATATTATAATAATTTGGTGAAGCCGGAATAGTATCAGCCTCGATAAATAAAAGACAGGAATGGAGAATTTTACATATGAACAAGAAAGAAATCAGTGAGATAAAGAAGCTGTTAACCCCTAACAAGTCAGTATTTACCCGTATTTGCGGATGTTATGTGGATGCAGAGAAGAACCAGAAGACAAAGCTTAAAGAGGCCTTCCTTTCGCTCTTGGAAGAAGAGGCCTTTAAATATTTTGCGATTTTTAAGAAAACACTCTCAGGCACTATCGGAAGGAATCTGATCAATATGGAATTTCCGCTGGATCAGGAGATGGGGGACGGCACCCAGACCTTCCTGCTGAAACTGCGTGATACAGAATTAAAGGATGATGACCTTATAGAAGAGTTCTATCAGAAAGTGATGGAGACATATCTCTATCCTGAAAACTATTACATTATCCTGGTGCATGGCGCTTATGATGTTCCGGGAAGAGCATCGGACAACCTTGATATGGATGACGCTTCTGATTATGTGTATAATTTTGTACTGTGCAGTATCTGTCCCGTGAAACTCTCAAAGCCTGGTCTCTGTTACAATATTGACACGAACCAGATTGAAAACAGGATACAGGACTGGATTGTGGAGACTCCCGATGTGGGATTTCTGTTTCCTGCGTTTAATGACAGGAATACAGATGTACATGGTCTGTTATATTATGCCAAGAATCCGGAGATACTTCAGGAAGAATTCATTGACCAGTTCCTGGGATGCAGGATACCCCTTAGCGCCAAGACACAAAAGGAGACCTTCCAGACGATCATTGAGGAGACGTTGGACCGGAGCTGCGATTTTGATACAGTTATGAGTATACAGGAGAATCTGAACGAGCTTCTGGAGGAGAGGAAAGAAGATCCTGAACCGGTGACGCTGGACAAAGTGGAAGTTAAAAGGCTTCTGGCAAACAGCGGAGTGGCCAATGAAAGACTGGAAGAATTTGATACCCACTATGAAGCGGCGGCTGATGAGAAGACCAGTTTCATAGCGGCAAATGTGGCGAGTGTGAGAAGTTATGAAATCAAGACGCCGGACGTTGTCATAAAGGTTTCCCCGGATAAAGCCCAGTTGGTTGAACACCGGGAGATAGACGGAATCCCCTATATACTGATCAAGGCTACTGACCAGGTAGAGATTAACGGGATTGCAGTAAAATCGTCTGTAAACGGTGCAGAAGGCTGAACTATAATACTGTTCACTCCGTGACCAGTAACACGCTCCGCGATGCACAGAAACGGCAAAAACCGCCGTTTCGCGCTGCAACCCTCGGGATTTTCGTGCAAATACGCACGAAAACACCTCGCGGGATGGTGACGTGTGAACAGTAACCTATAAACAATCAGATACTGCAGATGCGGAAGTGTTCAGATTAAATTTAGAATAAGCAGGAAAGAGGGAAGGCTGTGGGGATTTACGGAAAATATTTCCAAAAGTATAAAATACCTTTTTTAACAGCTATATTTTGTGTGAGCTGCGAGGCATTCTGTGACCTGCTGGGGCCTACGCTGATGGCCCGGATCATCGACAGCGGTATAGAGCGGCAGGACACGGGGCAGGTGCTCCACTTTGGCGCCCTGATGATATTGGTTACCGGAGCCGGGGCAGTTTTTGCGGTCATCAGGAATATACTGGCGAGCAATGTGTCGCAGCGCGCCGGCAAGGATCTTCGGGGAGATCTGTTTGAAAAAATCATGCATTTTTCTGAGGCAGGAGCCGACAGGATCGAAAGCGGTTCCCTGATCACCAGGATGTCCAATGATACTACACAGGTGATACAATTTATAAACGGTATCATGAGGATATTTATGAAAGCGCCTGTCACATGTATAGGCAGCATTATTCTGGCCACATTTTTAAACTGGAGGCTGAGCTTTATCATTTACGGGGTAGTGGCGGCTGTGGCTGCTATGATCATCCTGAGCATGAAACTCTCTTACCCCAGATTTGCCGTACTTCAAAAAGCCATGGATCAGGTGAACCGGGTAGTGCAGGAATATCTGATCGGAGTGCGGCTCGTCAAGGCATTCGGCACATATGAAGAGGAAGAAAACCAGTTCAATAATGTTAACAGAAATCTGATGGACAGCAGTATCAGGGCTCAGATGATCATAACTTATATAGCGCCCATCCTGAACCTTACAGTTGGGATAGGTACGGCTGCTGCTGTTTATCTGGGAGCCCGCCTCTTTAAAATAGAACTTGCCAATCCCGGAGATATTTCTGCATTCATTATCTATATGGCGCAGATATTGAGCTCTCTTTTGATCATTACAAATATATTTAATACATTTGTGAGGACGAAAGCCTCCACACAGCGTATCAAAGAAGTGCTGGATCAGGAGGAGGACTTAAGCCTTCCGGAAGAAATGGCATATCAGGCTGACGGGTCCGGCACCGGGGAAGAGGGCAGGCTGAAGGGAGAGGTCGCCTTTTCGCATGTGACATTTTCCTATCCGGGAGGCAGCGGCCTTCCTGTGCTGGAGGATGTGTCCTTCCATATCCGCCCGGGCAGAAGCCTTGCTGTTATAGGCCCTACAGGGAGCGGCAAATCTACACTGGCATGGCTTTTGCTCAGGTTCTATGATGCAGACGAAGGTGAGGTGCTGCTTGACGGAACAGATGTGCGCCGGATGGATGTCAGGACGGTCAGACAGAATATAGCGCTGGTACCCCAGAAGCCCATGCTGTTTTCGGGTACAGTGCTGGAAAACCTCCGCTGGGGCAAAAGTGATGCAAAGAAAAAAGAGGCAGAAGCTGCCCTGCAGGCAGCGGAAGGCTCTTTTATCCTGCAGGCAGCGGAAGGCCTGGATAAAAATCTGGGCAGTGCCGGAGTGAATCTGTCAGGAGGGCAGAAACAGAGGGTATCCATAGCCAGAGGAATCATTAAAAATGCTCCTGTCCTTGTACTGGATGATGCCACAAGTGCCCTCGATGCGATTACAGAAGCCCGTGTGAGAAAAAATCTTCTTCAGGGACGCCAGAAGAGGACGACAGTATTTATCACCCAGCGCTGCACAACTGCAATGGCTGCAGACGACATACTTGTATTAGAAAACGGCAGATGCATGGGCTATGGAACACATGAGGAACTGATGGAAAACTGCCGTATCTATCAGGAAATTTACCAGTCTCAGATTGAGGGGAGGCGCTGACAGATGGCAGATAATATGCACACAAACCAGAAGATGCCTGCTCTTACGAGAGGAGGCGGAGGAGGGGGCGGCGCAGCACGTTTTGCTCCGGGCAAGAAAGCGAAAGACGCTAAGGGGACACTGGAACGCATTGTTAGGATCTATCTGCAGTGGGGGAGGACAGTGTTTGCCGCAATGCTGCTGACAGCCCTTTCATCTTTAATAGCCGTAGCCATCCCCTATTTTACAGGCCGGGTTTTCAATATCTTTGATGTGGAGACAAGATCAGTGGATGAAACGGTGATGATGAAGCTGCTGGCGGCTGTGCTGCTGCTTTATGGTGCCAACTGGCTTGTAACTACAGCAGGCTCTGTTATTATGCTCAGAGTTTCACAGAAACTGGTCTATGTGCTGAGAACAGAATTCTTCAAAAAAATGCAGAAGCTGCCGCTGGCCTTCTATGATACGCACTCACATGGAGACACTATGAGCAGGCTGACAAATGATGTGGATAATATCAGCACTACCATAGCACAGTCAGCTACTCAGCTGATTTCCAGTATCCTGACTCTGGCAGGGTCTCTGATCGTTATGTTTGCCCTGAATATCTGGCTGACTCTCGTTGTCCTTCTCTGCGTTCCGCTGGTGGCAGGCCTGACAGGTGTGATCACTAAACGAAGCAGATCTTATTTCCTGAGCCAGCAGATCAGCCTGGGAGCACTGAACGGTATTGTTGAGGAGGATATTCTGGGGCTGAAGATGGTGAAAGCTTTTGGACGCCAGGAAGAAGAGAGCAGAAGATTTGCAGAGCAGAATGAGTCTCTCTGCGAGAACAGCAGGAAGGCGCAGATCTGGGCCGGTTTTATGATGCCAGTTATGAATGTGATCAACAATCTGATTTTTGCGCTTGTTGCTATTATAGGCGGCTTTATGTCTGCCAGAGGCGTATTGCTGGTGGGTACAGTTGTGAGCTTCTTAAGTTATTCCAAGCAGTTCTCGCACCCGCTGAATGCTATAGCAGGAATGTTCAATACTATCCAGCAGGCCCTGGCAGGTGCAGAGAGGGTTTTTGAAATACTGGATGAGTCTGAAGAAGAGCTGGATGCTGAGAATGCCGTACAGCTTAAAGATCCTGTGGGCGATGTAGAGTTTGCAAACGTCTGCTTCTCCTATCAGCCGGGAAAAGAAATTCTAAAAAATATTAATTTTCATGTAAAGCCGGGGGAGGTAGTGGCGCTTGTGGGGGAGACAGGAGCAGGCAAAACTACAATAGTGAACCTGCTGACACGGTTTTATGACGCGGACAGCGGCAGTATACTGCTTGATGGCACCGATATCAGAAATATAAAGCGCAGCAGCCTGAATAAATATTTTTCAGTTGTCCTGCAGGATACCTGTCTTTTTACAGGGACTATCATGGACAATATCCGCTATTCCAATACAGTGGCCACGGATGAAGAGGTGGTCCGGGCGGCAAGGCTGGCGCATGCCCATGAGTTTATAGAACGCCTTCCCAAGGGGTATCAGACCATGGTATCCGGAAGCATGGATAATCTCAGTCAGGGCCAGAGACAGCTGCTGGCAATTGCAAGAGCGGCCCTCTGTGATACTCCGATACTGATCCTGGATGAAGCTACAAGCTCTGTAGACACTAAAACGGAAAAAGATATCCAGAGGGCAATGCTGCATCTGATGGAGCACCATACAAGTTTTCTTATCGCCCACCGGCTTTCGACTATCCGGGATGCGGACAGGATCATGGTGATCGGGGAAGGGTGTATTCAGGAGATGGGGAACCATGAGGAATTGATGGAAAAGAAAGGCATTTACTGTCAGATGGTCACAAGCCAGATGGGGGAAATGAAATAATAGTAAAAAATGAGGAACAGGATGTGCAGGCATCCTATTCCTTATTTTTTTATAGCAAACTTCGTTTAAAATCAGCGGCTGTTTTTGCTTTCAGGCAATAACTCGGTAGACTCCTGGATCGTAAAATGATAATCGACGTAAATATATTCCGGAGAATGATCATTCTTCTCAACGTGGTTTATCAATGCATTACAAAGTGTTAAGCCAATCATGTCAAGGGATGTGTCAACGGAAGTAATCCTGGGCGAAGTGACATGGGAGAGGAAGGTACTTCCAAATCCAAGAATAGCTATGTCCTCAGGGACTCTAAGACCATTGCGGCGGGCTGCGCTGATCGCGACTAAGGCCAGCGCATCGTCTTCGCAGATCATGGCGTCTATAACTGGATGTGTACTGAAAAATTGATTTAAAAGTGTTGAAATATAAAAATAGTCATAATTATTAGGCCGCAGAATCAGAGAAGAATCATATGGGATATCTGCTTCTTTCAGGACGTCCATGTAGGCATCAAGCAAGTCATTTGTTACATATCTGAGGGGAAAAAGCACTCCGATGTGTTTTCTGTTCTGCGAAACCAGATAAGTTGCCATTGTTTTATAAGCGCTGTACAGGCGGGTTCCTACAAAGGAAATTTGACAATTTTCCGGGACTTCAGATGAGTAAACAACGGGGACGATCTTGTTTATTTCCTCAAGAGTTTCAAACTTTGCCATGAGTGCTAAAACAATAACACCGCAAACGTTATTTTCTGTTACACGTTCATACAATTCGTCAAATGAGAGAAGACGGTTGTTTGTAATTTCAATAATGATGCGGTAACCACGTTCCTCAGCAGTTTCATTAATTGCATCAATGATTTTGAGATGCATTAAATGAGATAAATTTGCAGAGATTACTAAAATATTGCGGTTTGTTATCGTTTTTGTAGGATCGTGGTTGACAGTATTAAGATGATTAAGTGCCGCATAAATTTTATTTTTTGTAGCACTGTTAACTTGGGTTTTTCCGCTGAGGACCCTGGAAACAGTAGATATGGAAACTCCCGCTTCCACGGCGATATCTTTCATTTTGATACGATTGTTCATGTGAACCTCCATTTAAAATGTTACTATTCACAGCCCCGCAAAAGACGCGGTTCTGCGAACAGCAGCTTTAAAATTATTTAAAGGAAAGCAGCTGTTCAGTAGTTTTGTCATTTGCTGAAAATTTATTTCTTATGGTGCAAATCTGTTCTTAATATGGGAAGATTGAGAACTGCCATTGCGCTACCTCTGTCCTGCAAAGCTAAAATTATGCAGAATGCATAATTTTATGAGGAATTTTAGCACAAAACCGTATGCGTTTTTGTGCTTTATGTGTATCACGCAGTCTTAACTGTTCAGTACCTGGCCAGTCATGCTTGAGTTAATAATAAATTGAACTGTAAGCAATGTCAAGGATATTTTAAATTTCAGGGAGCATTTTTGAAAAAAACAATTTTGGGCGAAGAAAATAAATTTCTAAATGGAAAATAATAAAACAAATATACTATAAAAAGAAAAAATATTGAAAATTTATGTTTATATTTACTGCTTGTGCTGACGAGAATAAGGGATTTTAAAAGATCAATTGAGGAAAATTATTGCAAAAATATGAAAAAATTAAAAAATAAAAGCGCATGAATGCAAATAATTTGCAGCAATATTATGCATATATTATATTTTTACAGGAAAAACACTGCTGTAAATAGGGAAAAATTTACGAATATGCAAATAAGTATGAAAATTAATAAGAAAATTGTTGCAAAGAAATGAGATTGAGATTATAATGTGATTAAAAGTTGCACATAAATAAATATACAAACAAGGAGGAAATTGTAATGACACATCGTGAACGGTTAATGAAGGCAGTGAAAGGGGAGTGGCTGGACAGACCATGTTCGGCTTTCTGGGGACCTCATTATAATCTTGAGGAGGCAAACGCAAGAGACCTGGCATATGCTACAATTGCTAACCAGCAGGCATACGGATGGGACTTCATCAAGGTTATGGAATCAGGAATGTATTTCCCGGAGGCATTCGGACAGGATATGCCGGCAAACATTACAGAGGACATGCAGTCCTGGGTCAATGTGGAGAAATTTATAATAAATCACGGCAAAGACTGGCTGAAATTAAAACCGCTTCAGGTAAAAGGCAATAAGATTTTTGAACGTAATGTTGAAGTGATCAAAAGAGTTGCAGATCATTTTCAGGGCGATGTACCTATCCTGCCAACTGTGTTTTCACCGGTAAGCATGGCAGGAGAAATGACAGGCGGATTTTTTGATGAAGCAAAAATCGTAAGCATGATCCAGTATGATACAAAAGAGGTAGAATACGGATTATCAGTTATAGAAGAGACGCTTGTAAATTTAATGAACGCATACATAGACGCGGGAGCTGATGGATTCTTCTTCGGATTCCAGAATGGTTTAAATGCCAAGCTTGGATGGGATGCTTTTATGGAATTTGAACATGCCGGTTCTGAGCGTGTGATAAATGCAGTAAAAGACCGTACATGGTTTAACATGGCACATCTTTGCAACGGCAGATTTGATAAAGAAGAAAATACGAAATTTATTGAAGGCTGTCTGGATCTGCCGTTTGATGCATTTAACTACAGCAATACATGGACCGAGATCATGCCGTCTTTTACGGATATCCGTAAAAAGACAGATAAGGTTCTTGTAGGAGGAATTAAGCATTCAGCAATGCCTCTTGGAAGGATATCCTGGAATTCACCAAAAGATAATGATTTTTGCGGAAAAGACAGAGAGGTGATCAAAACCAGGCTTCGTGAAAGAGTAGATACAGCAATCGAAGAGGCAGGAAATAAACTGGTTATTGCAGGCGGCTGCGGATGCTTTGAACCGCACAGATTCTGTGTCTTTGATGAAGTCATGGAAGAAGTGGCAGAAGAAAGAGCAAAGATGCACAGAACTGAAAATTAGAATTGTCCATAACTGTTCAGTACCTTTACAGTTATAAAGATAAAGCGAGAGGCTATAATGGGAAGATATATACTCAAACGTACTTTAACGGCTATAGTAGCTTTTATAGGAATTACCATAATGACATACTGTCTGGCTTCATTGATGCCGGGGTCGCCGCTTGATCAGTTAGTTCAGCCGGAAAGTGGAATCTCAAATGCTGAGCTGGCAGCTATCGAACATAAAATGGGGCTTGACCAACCAATCTACATTCAGTATTTCTTTTGGCTGAAAAATATGTTTCAAGGCAATTTTGGGGTGTCTTATACGCAGCACAGGCCGGTTGTGGAATTGATAGCAGGACGTATCGGACCTACACTTTTGCTCAGCTTATCATCGATGCTTTTGGCGCTGTTTGTTGCGGTTCCGCTTGGAACCGCAGCAGGATACAGGCCATATAAAGGAATTGATTATGCTTCATCAGTCCTGGCGTTTGTTGGCCAGGCTGCCCCCAATTTTTTCGTGGCTCTGTTATTGATCTATATTTTTGCAGTGAAACTGCGCCTGCTTCCGATAAGCGGAATGTATAATTCGGGATCATCCGGAACAGCAGGAGAGGTACTGAAGCACTTGATACTGCCCTGTCTGGCCTTGACCTTCCAGCATTTAGGAATCTTCACCCGCCAGATGCGAAACAGTATGTATGAGTGCATGAGTGATGATTATGTGCGCACGGCGCGGGCAAAGGGCCTGAATGAAAGAACAGTGCTGTTCAAACATACTTTGAGAAATGCACTGCTTCCGCTGATCACACAGGCAGGACTTTCCCTGGGAGCACTTGTGGGCGGCGCGATCATTACAGAACAGATTTTTTCATGGCCGGGAATGGGGACATTGATGCTTAAAGCTATTAAAGACAGAGATTATCCTTTAATAATGGGAATAACCGTTATTATTTCGGTGATAGTGCTGATCGGCAATATTGTGATTGATATTATTTACCGAATGCTGGATCCAAGAATAGATGATAAGGTGTAAGCGTATGAAGAAGTCTAATAAGAAAAACAGTTCATATTTTCATGATGCAGTCGAGCGTTTTATGCACCATAAGTTAGCTGTGGTGGGTTTGGCAGTGGTGACGGTTGAGATCCTGCTGCTGGTCATTCTGCCGGTCATAATGAATTTAGAGCCTAATGCAGTAACCCCGGCGGTAAATATGGCGCCTGATAAAACGCATCTTCTGGGGACGGATACATATGGCAGAGATACTTTTGCCAGACTGATATATGGGGGGAGAACATCCTTAAAAATCGGCTTTTTTTCTGTTCTTGTCCAGGCTGCCATAGGGATACCGTTAGGCATCATAGCCGGATATTACAGGAAGGCAGCGGAAGTGATCATAATGAGGCTGGCAGATATGTTTCAGTCCATTCCTTCGATGTGTTTAAATATAGTGCTGGTATCAGTGCTGAGTCCGTCTGCGGAAACTCTGATATTAGTAATCGGAGTCATGGGATGGCCGTCATTTGTCCGTCTTCTGTATGCAAAGGTGCTTTCCGTAAGAGAAAAAGAATATGTAGAAGCTGCAAGAACAACAGGGACAGGCAATCTGGGAATTATGCTGAAATACATATTGCCGAATTCTATATCACCGGCGCTGGTGGCATTTACCTTCGGAATACCAAGTGCGATTTTGACAGAGTCGGCATTAAGCTTTCTTGGGCTTGGAATTCAGATTCCGGAGGCTTCCTGGGGGAATATGCTCAATGCAGCACAGTCAGTCGCGATCATTTCAACAAAACCGTGGCTTTGGATCCCGGCAGGAATGTGTATTTTTATTACTTTGATCAGCGTGAATTTATTTGGCGATGGATTGCGTGATGCACTTGATCCTAAGACAAAGATTGGTTAATGGAGATGAGAGATGGGAGAAAGAGTATTAGAAGTGAATAACCTGACTACCGTTTTCCATACGAAAACAGGTACATTCCCCGCTGTTTCACAAATGAATTTTACATTGGACGCAGGAGAAACATTAGCAATTGTCGGTGAAAGCGGATGTGGAAAAAGCGTTACCAGCCTGTCTATTATGCATCTTCTTCCGGATAGGATGGGTGAAATAACGCCGGAATCGTCTATTAAATTTAAAGGGACTGAGATTTCAAAGTACAGCAATAAGCAGATGAGTAATCTGCGAGGAAATGAAATATCAATGGTTTTTCAGGATTCGTTAACTTCACTGAATCCGACAATGACGGTCATGGCGCAGATGGTAGAACCTTTTATGGTCCATCAGAAGATAAGCCGCAAAGACGCCGAAAAAGCTGCGATAGAAATGCTGCGGAAGGTGGGCATCCCGAATCCTGAAGCTCGTGTGAAGCAATATCCCCATCAGTTTTCAGGCGGGATGAGACAGCGTGTAATGATAGCAATGGCATTGTCGTGCAATCCGTCAGTTCTGATTTGTGACGAACCGACAACGGCGCTAGATGTGACGATTCAGGCTCAGATCCTGAAGATGATATATGATTTAAAAAAGGAGCTGGACACGGCGGTAATCTTGATAACCCATGATATGGGGGTGGTAGCTGAAACAGCAGACCGCGTGCTTGTTATGTATGGGGGACAGGGAGTGGAGCTGGCGGACTGCCATACACTGTTTACAAATCCGCTGCATCCTTATACACAGGGGCTGCTGGCTTCTATTCCCAAGATTGATGATGATACAAGATTGTCAACGATTGAAGGTATGGTGCCAAGTTTAAAGGATATGCCAAAGGGATGCCATTTTTGCGACAGATGCCAGTATTGTACGGACCGCTGCCGCAAAGAAAATCCGCCAATGTATCGGGCAGGGGAAAGAGAAGTTCGCTGTTTCCGCTATGAAGAAGGAAATTGACAGAGGGCACTAACATGAAAAAATTATTAGAGGTGAAGAATCTGACAAAGACCTTTCCTGTAAATGGAGGTTTTTTGAAGAAAAGTAAAAAGCTTACAGCAGTGGATGGAATTTCTTTTGATGTTATGGAAGGAGAGACTCTTTGCCTGGTTGGGGAAAGCGGATGCGGGAAATCAACACTGGGGAGATGTATTCTGCAGATAATAAAGCCAACCTCAGGTGAAGTGATATTTGACGGGGTCGATCTGTGCAAGTTAGACGAAAAGAAAATGCGGCCATACAGACAATACCTTCAGATGATTTTTCAGGATCCATACGCATCGCTGAATCCCAGGATGACTATCAGGGAGCTGATAGGCGCGCCTGTACATGCTTTTAAACTTGCGGCAACAAGTGATGAGCTGGATGAAAAGATCAGGGAAGTCTGTAAGGTTGTCGGGATCTCTGAAGACTGGCTGAATAAATACCCGCATGAATTTTCAGGGGGGCAGAGACAGAGGATCGTGATTGCCAGAGCACTCATTATGAATCCAAGGTTTATTGTATGTGATGAACCTGTATCAGCCCTGGATGTTTCGATCAGAAGCCAGGTGCTGAATCTGATGAAGGATCTGCAGGAACAGTTTAAATTCTCTTACTTATTTGTATCACATGATTTAAGTGTTGTTAATTATATTGGAGACAGGATCGCAGTTATGTATTTGGGCGAGTTTGTTGAATTAGCTACGAAAAGAGAATTATTTAACAACCCGTCGCATCCATATACACAGGCCCTGCTTTCTGCAATCCCGGTTGCAGACGTTAACTACAAGAGAGAGCGGACATACCTGGAGGGAGAAGTTCCTTCCCCTGTAAATCCGCCTTCAGGATGCAGATTTAGAACAAGATGCAGGTATGCATCGGATGTTTGTAAAAGTAAAAGACCAGAGTTGAAATTAGTTGGGGAGGATCATTTTGCAGCATGTCATATGTGCGGCAAAATAACAAAATGAAAGGAAAAATGATTATGAAGAAGAAAACAGCATTTTTATTTTCAGCAATTCTTATGGTGAGTTTATTTCTGGGTACAGTATTTACTTCAGGCGCTGCAGACAGCCAGACAGTTACTATGGCGTTTACAGGTTCGTGGAATACGCTTTGTCCTTTAGCGGCTACAGCGGATTATGATGACTGCGCTGCCAATCCCATGTTTGACAGGCTTTTAGAGCTGGACGGCAAGGGCGGCTACAGCTACAGACTGTGTGAGAGCTTTGATATTTCAGATGATTTTAAGGTTCTTACCCTGAATCTGCGCAAGGACGTTAAATGGCATGACGGAGAACCGTTCAATGCTGACGATGTAGTGTTTACATATCAGCTCTATTCAAGCGCTGATCTTGTCACATCCAGAAGGCTTTTCTTACAGGGCGTGGAGGGCTGTGATGAAAGCGGGATTGAGCTTTCACCAAACAGCGTACATGTGGAGAAGGTTGATGATTATACAGTAGATGTATATTATTCAGAGCCTAAATCAGAAATTGCTATGTTTGCATGGAATATGTATTTTACAGTTCTTCCGAAACACTGTCTGGAAGGAAAAGACCCTGCTACAATCCTCCAGGATGATTTCTGGACAAAGCCGGTCGGCACAGGGCCATATATTTTTGAAAGCACAGTTCCGGGCGAAAGTGTGACTTATAAAGCAAATCCTGATTATTATCTGGGCGCGCCTTCAATTGAGACTCTCTGCATTAAAGTAATACAGCCGGCAAGCTTGACAACTGCAATGATGGCAGGTGAAGTTGATCTGATCAATGGCACTCTTGCAGCAATCCCGGACGCTGATATGGAATTTGCACAGACTCTTGAAGGATATAATGCAGAATCCATGGAAGGAACATCAGCCAATTTCTTTGTACTGAACAATAAGGTATTTGATTCAGCCAAGATCAGGAAAGCTTTTGCGATGCTTCTTGATAAAGATGCCATGATAGAATCAGGCTGTTATGGGAATGGAGCAAAGGTATACACAACATATGCACCGAAAAATGTTTGGAGCGACCAGGAGATCATAGAGGAATATGGTTATGAGTTTGATCCTGAGACAGCAGTTGAAATGCTCAAAGAAGAAGGATTCGACTTTGACCGCACTTATACAGTATGTATCAATGATATGGCAGTGCGCCAGGCTATTTGTACTGTAATGCAGGATACATGGGCCAAGTATGGCCTTAAACTGGAAATTGTAACGCTTGATACACAGACATGTATCTCCTCAATGAGAGATGAAGCTTATGACATGTGGATCAACGGAGGCGCAGGCGCCAATTTTACAAGTTTGGAGACTGGCTTTATTATTTGGGTAACGATCGATGACAGTGGTGAGTATGGCCCATATAACCTGGCTAAAGTGGATGATCCTACATTTATGAAGGTTGAGAAAGAACTGGCTTCTGCAACAAGTGAGGATGAAATCAAGAGACTTACACAGGAGATTCAGAAACTTGAGCTTACAGAGTACAACTATGTATACATTATCGGGCCCTATATTAATACTGCAATAAGCGACAGGCTTGTGGGCGTGGATAAAGATATGATGCTCACACGCGGATTCAATTACAGCGAGTGGAAAATAGAAGAATAGTGGAAAACAGACCCGCTGCAGATTAAGCTGGCGGGTCTGCTTTAAAAGAGGGGTAATATGGATAGAGAGATACAAAAATGGTTTTTGGAAAATCATGAAGGTGTAGAAGCTCTTTCGAAAAGAATATTTGATCATCCGGAAGTTTCCGGAGAAGAAGAATATGCCTGCTCTCAGGTCGCATCGTATTTGCGTGAGCATGAGTTTGAGGTAGAGACATATCCGGTTGCGCCTTCAAAGGTAAATAATGGTCTGACTGCAAAATGGGGAGACGGGTATCCTGTTATCGCTGTTCTTGGTGAATATGATGCTTTGCCGGGGCTGGGACAGGAAGGAACTGCAAGCCGTTCTCCCATTGAAGGACCAGGTCACGGATGCGGTCACAATCTGATGGGAGCCGGGTGTGCTGCAGGGGCAATAGCGGCAAAGCAGGTTATGAAAGAACAGAAGCTTTCCGGAACTGTGAAATACTATGGCTGTCCCGCGGAAGAAGGACTTGCAGGGAAAGTCCAGATGATGAAGATGGGCTGTTTTGATGACGTGGACATCTGCATTGCTTGGCATACAGGAGGACCGTTCAGAGTCTGTGAACATATATGCCAGTCCATGATTAGCGTGGAGTTTAGTTTTTACGGAATTACATCACATGCGGCATGTGCCCCTCAGGAAGGAAGAAGCGCCCTGGATGCGGCGCAGCTTATGAATATGGGGGTTGAGTTTTTGCGCGAGCATGTTGATGACGCTGTCAGGATCCACTATGTATTTGGAGCAGCGGGTGAGCGCCCGAATGTGGTCCCTGATTATGCAGTAGTGAAATATTACATAAGATCAGATAAGAAAGAGTCAGTGGATCAGGTGTTTGGCAGGGTATGTGATATTGCGAAAGGCGCGGCGCTCATGTCAGGAACAAAAGTATCCTATAAAATCATATCCGGCGGATACGAGCCAGTATTGAATTTTACCCTGAATGATGTTTTGTATGAAGCTATGAAAAAGGTCCCGAACATCGTGTATGATGAGAATGACTATCAGTTTGCAAAAGAGCTGTATAAGAACTATAACGGTAAGGAAGCTCCGGATACATTAGATATGGCGGGCCGGGAAGCTATCATGGGAAAATGCTGCCTGCTGCCCACGCATCTGTGTGTGCCCCTGGGGACTGGCTGGGCGGAGTCAGGATCTACAGACGTAAATGATGTAAGCCAGGTGATTCCCACGGTGCAGCTGTTTGGAGGAGGCGTCATGGGGGTTGGAGGCCACAGCTGGGGCGTAACAGCTTCATCAGGTTCTGCGGCAGGAAGAAAAGCTGCTGTTCAGGCTGGCAAATATATCGCGCAGTTTTGTGCAGATGTTCTGAAAAACAAGGAAGTAGTTGAAAAGAGTAAAAATGAACTTCGGGAGGTTCAGAAGGGAAAACCGCCATATTCTCCCATACTTGCATCAGACGGGGAAATACAGCTGAAAATAGGTGAAGATCAATGAATGTAGCTATTATAGGATGCGGGGCGATTGCCAGAAAACGTCATGCACCGGCACTTTCAAAATATGAGGGTGCATGTTTTTACGGGGTTTGTGACCCGGTTAGAGAGAATGCGGATGAACTGGCGGAAACTTATCATGTAAAAGCGTTTTATGATTTGGGAACACTGCTGTCCTGCAAAGAGGTAGATGCTGTTATTATATGTACGCCTGAGAGGTTTCACATGGCTAATGTCATAGAAGCGCTGAGAGCAGGTAAGCACGTTCTCTGTGAAAAACCTCTTGCGTTAAATGCCGGACAGGCTGAGGAGATTGTAAAAGAGTGGAAGAAAACAGACAGAATGCTAATGGTGGCATTTAGCCAGAGAACATATAAAGTGCATACAATGGCTAAGCAGCTGATCAGGGAAGGGAAAATTGGAAAGCCGGTTTTCTTCAGGACAAATCTTACACAAAAAGGAGTGGAGTATACAACGCTTGCCGGCAATCAGCCGGATTTTTATGATAAATATTTAAAAAATATTGGCGGAGCCTTGCTGTCGGTGGGCTGTCACAGAATTGACCTTGTTGATTATCTCTTTGACGCTCATATTGAGGAGGTACAGGCTTTTACTCCTACCATTGACAAAAGCTATGCAGACGGGAAAAAAATAGATGCGGAGGATCATGCATTAATAAATGCGAAACTGTCAAATGGATTAGCCGGTCTTATATGGATCAGCTGGTGCAATTATGGGGAAGCGGAAAACGAAACAATAGTTTATGGGACGAATGGAACACTGAAGACCTTTGAGGGAAAAGGGATCAGGATCTGTTATAAAGATGGTTCCACGGAAGAATATGATACTCTGGCAGATCATGATGAGTATCAGAATATTACAATAAATTTTCTTGATGCGCTGACGAAAAATGAAGCAGTGATTGCAGACGGGCTGGACGGATGCCGCTGCATGCAGGTGATTGATGCTGTTAAGAAGTCAAACGCTTCTGGCTGCTGGGTTTTGGTCGATAGTAAAGCAGAGAATTAGTAAGGCACACTGGATGGAGACATTATGAGTAATAAAATGTATGAGAATTTTACAGAAGTTTTAAGGCATGAACTTGTACCGGCATTGGGATGTACGGAACCAATTGCGATTGCTTTTACTGCTGCCAAGGCAAGAGAAGTCCTTGGGCATATGCCGGAAAAAATGAAAGTTTCCTGCAGCGGTAATATTGTTAAAAATGTAAAGAGCGTTACCGTACCGTCTACAGACGGATTAAAGGGAATTGCATCGAGTGCGATCGCAGGTGCGGTTAATGGGGATTCCTCCCTGGAATATGAGGTTTTGAAGCCGATCACCAGGGAAAATGTGGAGACGGTCAGGCATTTTCTGGAAGAGGGAATGTGTGAGGTGGGGCTTCTTGACACGGAGGCTGTTCTGGATATTGAGGTGCGGATGTCCGCCGGAAATGACAGCGTAGTAGTTGAGGTCAAGGATGAGCATACACATATAGACCACATTGAAAAAAATGGAGAGATCATTTACCAGGCAAAATCTGAAGCAGCCGCTGAAAATGCAGTAATGCTTGACCCGGATACAACCCTGCCGGATATTCTTTGGTATGCGGATCATGTAGATCTGAACGATGTAAAAGATATAATTGAGGAACAGATAAATAAAAATCTGGTGATCGCAGAAGAGGGCCTTCGGAGACCTTATGGCGCAAATGTTGGCAAAAATATTATGAAGACCTGCAGGGACTGCACTGATAAAGCTGTCGCATATGCCGCTGCGGGCTCAGATGCAAGAATGGACGGATGCAAACTTCCCGTTGTGATCAATTCCGGGAGCGGGAACCAGGGGCTTACGGTGAGCATGCCGGTATATATATTTGCAGAAGAATATAATGTCAGCCATGAGAAAATGCTCAGGGCTGTGGTGTTCAGCAATATGACGGCTATTTACCAGAAAAGCAAACTGGGCAAGCTTTCAGCATACTGCGGTGCGGTGAGCGCAGCCTGTGCAAGCGGGGCGGCTATTACATATATGCTGGGCGGAACTTATGAACAGATTGAAAATACGCTGACAAATGCGATCGCCACGCTTTCAGGAATTGTGTGTGACGGAGCAAAAGCTTCCTGCGCTGCTAAAATTGCTACAGCTGTTGACAGCGCCATACTGGCCCATAAGATGGCAATGAGCGGGGATGTGCTGAAATCAGGAGAAGGATTGATCGCGGATACTTTGCAGGAAACGATCGAGGCATATACGACCATGGGAAGAGACGGCATGCGGGAAACTGACAGAATGATCCTAAAAATGATGACAAGTTAGAGAAATTATAATAAAATGAAGAATGGAAGGGGGGACTGAAAATGAGGATTGGCTTATCATCCGCGCTGGAACATGAAACACCGGAGGAGTGGGCTTTGAGAATGCAGGAGCTGGGGTGCAGATCCGTGGTATTTCCCGTAGACTATACTGCACCTGAAAATGTGATAGCCGATTATGCTGATGCTGCCCATAGCCATGATCTGATGATCGCGGAGGTGGGAATATGGAGAAATGTATTTGCAATTGATCCAAAAGAACAAAGAGAAGCACGTCAAAGAGCAGCGGGCCAGTTAAAGCTGGCGGATGAGATAGGTGCAAAATGCTGTGTAAATGTAGCCGGAACATACGGGGGGCCTTTGTGGGACGGCGGGTATAAAACAAATTACTCAAAAGAGTGCTGGGATATGATCAGGGATTATACCCGTGGCCTGCTGGATGAAGTAAAGCCGGCAAGGACGAAGTACAGTCTTGAAGCAATGCCGTGGATGTATCCGTCAAGTCCGGACGAATATCTGAAAATGCTGGAAGAGGTTGACAGACCTGCTTTTGGAGTACATATGGATGTGGTCAATATGATCAATTGTCCCGGGAGATATTTCTTTTCTGATGATTTTCTCCAGGAGTGTTTTGATAAACTGGGGAAATTTATCTGCAGCTGTCATCTGAAAGACATCAGATTAAAAACAGAATATACTTTCCAGCTGGAAGAGACTTATTGCGGGAACGGCAGCCTGAATATAGAAAAATATATTTCACTTATTGACCAATATGATAAGGATATGCCGGTCATAATTGAACATCTGGATACGGATGAGGAATATATCTCCAGTTTAAATTATGTGAAGGAACGATTGAAAAGAGCAGATCTTTTATAATTATTATGAAATAGCAAAAATTATATGAGGAGGAAAAGAGATGGGTTTAAAACAGATTTTAGGACAGGCTAAGTTTGCACAGGTTGGTTTTGTTGTGAACGATATTGAAGAAACAAAAAAGAAGTATGCATTGTTATTCGACTGCGCTGAACCGGAGGCGGATATCTGCGGGGATTATAAAGTGATGCAGACAAAAATGTATGGGGAACCGGCTCCGCTGGCTAATTGCAAACTGGCATTTTTTGATCTTACCCCCGGCGTTTCACTGGAATTGATCGAGCCTAATGAATATCCCTCAGTCTGGAGAGATCATCTGGATAAATATGGGGAGGGTATCCACCACATAGCGTTCCAGGTAGAGGACGGGGATGCTGTGGTCAAAAGGCTGCAGGATGAATTTGGAGCTGTAGTGGAACAGATGGGGACTTATGGAGATGGAAGCGGCCGGTACATATACCTGTCGCTGCAGAAGGAACTCAAGTGCAGGATTGAATTATTAGAGAGCTACAAGTGATTAAGGAAGGGGCCGGCGCACAAAGTGCACAGGCCCCCGTTTTTTATTCCCCTCCTGGTCCGTCTTTTCGCGGCCTTGTGGATTCGGGCAGCGGTTCAACGGTTACAGGGAATTCTTCTGGTATATTATTAGTAGCATTATCTGACTGCGGCATATCGATCTCGGGGATATTGCCGTCATCGTAAGTAGATTTCATTTTTTCCATGAGCATCTCCTTGTATATCTTCATTTGTTGGTACAGTAGAAGAATACCCATAATCACATTTTTTATACATTTAATCCCCTGTATCTGTTCAGGCATGCAAAGATCTCCTGCCTGCGGGGCATAGCGAGGCCGGAAGGCAGATAGCTTCCGGGAACGACTGCGGCCAGCCCTTTTGATCTTAAAATGTTTTCCAGCGCATTTACTACAGATTGAAGATTGTTCCGCCCATTGAACAGGCTGTTTTCGGCATAAGTGAGGATATATCCCAGGGCAGTGCACTGCTCGGAGTCGGCCAGCTGTTCCACATAGCGCAGGTCAATATTTTCGCGGTTGATGCTAAAGCCGTCCCTTCCCATGGTTTTCATTTTCAGGCGGCTGTTGCCTTTGACCTCCGGGCTGGGGGAAGGGCAGCGTGACACGGAAGGCTTTGACGGCTCGCCGGCAGGGCCTGTGAGCATAGGAAAGGCAAGAGCCTCTTTCTTGGCAAATTCCGTAATTTCCCTTGGAATATAACGGTCCATCTGGATAATGTAGTCGGCGATATGAAAATAAGAGCCGGAACTTCCGGCTACTATGACAGAAGAAATACCGTATTTCTCATATAACAGGCGGGCGCGCTCGATAAATGGAGTGATCGGTTCCTGGTCCCGGTGTACGACACGCTGCATAAGCTCGTCCCGAACCATAAAGTTTGTGGCGCTGGTATCTTCGTCAATTAAAAGCAGTGAAGACCCGCTTTCTATGGCTTCCACCACGTTTGCAGCCTGGGAAGTGCTGCCGCTGGCGTCCTCTGTATAGAAAGAAACAGTGTCCCGGCCGTTTGGCAGGTCATTTACAAACATGGAAATATCCGCTTTTTTAATGCTTCTGCCGTCCTCGGCGCGTATCTTCATGGCTGAAGCATCTGTTATGACATATTCACGCCCGTCCCCTCCGATATGATTATACACGCCCAGCTCCAGGGCCTTCAGCAGTGTTGATTTTCCGTGATATCCGCCGCCTACGATAAGAGTGATGCCCTTTGGTATGCCCATGCCGGCGACAGGGCCCCGGTGGGGCAGCATAAGTGTTACTTCCATGGATGCAGGCGATGTAAATGGTACGCTGTCTTTCATTGGGCGCTGGGAGACACCGGATTCCCTGGGAAGGACGGAGCCGTTAGCAATGAACGAGGTCAGCCCGAGGATGGGAAGCTGTTCCCTGATATACTGCTGGTCTTCAGAGAGAGAAATAACGGATCCCACCTTCCTGGGATCCAGCTTGGCGTAGAAACAAACTGAATTTACACATTCAGGAAGAAAATCAAAAAAGATTTTGATAAGCTCCTGGGAATTGATTGTCCGGCCATTAGCGGGGAATCCTACCTCCAGCCGGATCATGAGGCTTCCGTCAGAGGGGGAGATCTCACAGGCGGTCCGCTCAAGAATCTCCTGTCCGCATTTGCTTACAGATATAAGTCCGCTTTTTCCTGACCCCTTTGCTTTGAAATTATACTTGTCAATCTTTTGCTTAAACAGGCGCAGCAGATAGTCGCAGAGGGCAGTCCTTTTGTAGGGCTTATCATAGGTTTCAGAGGGAAAACCGGCGGCTTTGCCCTGTATCTGTATACTTACTTTAGAGGGAGATGCAAAGGGGTCCCCCTGGACATGGTCAATAGATAATACGTATTTTGGAAATGAATAACTGCCTTTTGTATCTTTGTATGCAGGATAGCTGCGGTGGTCAATGGAGCGCAGCAGTTTTTCCAAATCTGTTGAATTCTTCATGTATGTTATTTTCCTTTCATCTGATAATATTGTGCTGATCTGCACCACAGATAGTATAGCATATTTCGCGTAAGATGATATAATATTTTGTAACAGGAGGGATACAAATGGCAATGTTAAACAAAGGTGATACAGCGGCGCTGGTGTGCTGTTCTAATGGATTAAGGCCGTCTGAGAAACAAAGGATAGATACTCTGGCAGATATACTGGGGGATATGGGGATCAGGACGGCAGTTTCAGCTGTAATGTATGCAGCTTCAACGCACTATGCCGGAACAGGGAAAAAACGGGCGGAAGCGTTTATGGAGCTGTACTGCAGGAAAGACGTGAGAGCTGTATTTGACGTGTCGGGCGGGGACCTGGCAAATGAGGTGCTGCCGCATCTGGATTATGGGATATTTATAAGAGAGCCGAAGCCTGTGTTTGGATACAGTGATCTGACAGTTCTTTTGAATGCTGTAAATGCTTCGGCGGGTATGGAGACATATCTGTATCAGATCAGGAATCTGACAGGGGCTTGTGGGGACAGGCAGAGGGAAGAGTTTTACAGGACAGCCATGGGCGGCAGTGCATGTCTCTATGATTTTGAATTTAAGTTTCTGCGGGGATCCGGGATGGAAGGAATCATGGCGGGAGGAAATATACGGTGTCTGCTGAAGCTGGCAGGTACACCCTGGTGGCCGGATTTTGCGGGGAAGCTCCTTTTTCTGGAGAGCAGAAGCGGAGACGCGGCAAAGATGGCCACATATCTGTGCCAGCTGGAACAGACGGGGGCCCTGGATAAGGTAAACGGAATCCTCCTGGGGACATTTACACAGATGGAAGAGGAAGGCTGCAGACCGCGGATAGAGGAACTGGTGCTGAATATAACTGAAAAGAGAGGAGTACCTGTGGCTGCTACGCCCCAGATAGGTCATGGCAGCGATTCCAGGTGCCTGATATTGGGCAGGAATTATTGTCTGAACCTTCAAGGGAAAACATTATAGAATTATAAATAAATAGTTGACAGCACTTAGATTATGTGGTAGATTATATAAAAATAAACAGATTGTAAATGCAGTGACAGGGAGTAGTACATGTTTGGCGGAATTCAGAGAGAAGGCGGCTGGTGAAAGCCTTTATTCTTAGAATATGGAAGTAGCCCTTGAGCAGTGGATTGAACGGGATCAGGCATAGAGATTCTAAGTAGACTCCAACGGAAGTTTCCGCCGTTACGAGGAAAGCGGTATCGATATTTATCCGTACTGATCAAGTCAGAAAATATAGCAGAAGCAGATATTTTCAAATGTCAGGAGGAGATATCCGTACTGGCATGAGAGCAGAAATTAGTTTCTGAATTTAGGTGGTACCACGGATGATGAATTCGCCCTAAGCTGGAGAGATCCAGTTTAGGGCTTTTTCTGTTACATAGGAAAGTTCGTCCTATGTATTTATATTAAAAAATTTGAAGGAGGAATGAAAGGTATGGAAATGAAAGGAACAGAATTATTTGTAAAAGCATTAAAAGAAGAAGGCGTTGAGACATTGTTTGCATATCCGGGCGGGATGGCTATAGACCTTTTTGATGCTCTGTATGGCCAGGATGAAATTGATGTGGTGCTGCCGCGGCATGAGCAGGGCCTGATCCATGCAGCCGACGGATATGCCCGTTCTACCGGGAAGACAGGAGTATGCCTTGTAACGAGCGGACCGGGCGCTACAAATCTGGTCACAGGGATCGCTACGGCAAACTTTGACAGTGTTCCTCTTGTATGCTTTACCGGGCAGGTTCCCACACATTTAATTGGAAATGACGCTTTTCAGGAGGTTGATATAGTAGGAGTTACAAGAAATATCTGTAAATATGCCGTAACCGTAAGAGAGAGGGAAAAACTGGGAGAAGTGATTAAAAAAGCCTTCTATATTGCTCGGACAGGCAAACCGGGCCCCGTATTAGTAGATATTCCAAAAGATATCCAGCAGGAATATGGGAGCGGTGAGTATCCTGATACCGTTACGGTCCGGGGATACAGACCGAACACGGGTGTGCATGCAGGCCAGATAAGACGTGCCATGGATGTGCTTGAGAAGGCCAGCCGGCCGGTATTCCTCATTGGGGGAGGTGTTAATATAGCCAGGGCCCAGAAAGAAATGACCATGCTCACTGAGAAGACGGGAGTGCCTGTAATCACTACGATCATGGGGAAGGGGGCCATACCTACCAGCCATCCTAATTATGTGGGAAATATAGGAATGCACGGCAACTACGCATCTAACCAGGCAGTTACCAGATGCGATGTCCTCTTTTCTATAGGGACCAGATTTAATGACAGGATCACAGGGAAAATCAATGAATTTGCTCCTCATGCAAAAATAATCCATATTGATATAGATACAGCATCAATTTCAAGGAATATACAGGTTGATATCCCCATAGTTGCAGATGCCAGGGAAGCAATCTTAAAAATGCTTGAGGATGCGAAGCCGCTCCCTGTGGAAGAGTGGAAAAGACAGATCAGTGAATGGAAAGAAGAATATCCAATCCATATGAAAAAATATCAGGGGATGACACCTCAAATCATACTTGAGGAGATCAATAAGATGTTTCCTGAGTCGATTGTTGTAACAGATGTAGGGCAGAACCAGCTCTGGACAACACAGTATCTGGAACTGGATGAAAAACGCCAGCTGCTCACATCAGGCGGACTTGGAACCATGGGATATGGATTCCCGGCAGCTATAGGCGCACAGATAGGAAATCCGGACAAGACAGTGATCTGTGTGTCGGGAGACGGCGGGATGCAGATGAATATACAGGAAATGGCCACGGCAGTGGCGCTGGAACTTCCTGTCATCATCTGTGTGCTGAATAACGGATATCTGGGGAATGTGCGGCAGTGGCAGGAAATGTTTTTTGACAAGAGGTATTCCAGTACCTGCCTGTGCTACAGGAGAAGCTGTGAGCGCGATTGTATGAACAGAGATAAGAAATGCCCGAAGTACTCTCCTGACTTCATAAAACTGGCTGAAAGCTATGATGCGGCCGGTATAAGAGTTGAATGTACAGAAGATATACGGCCGGCGTTTGAGAGGGCAAAGGCAAATAAAAATTCACCTACACTGATTGAGTTTATTATAGAGCGGGAAGCAAACGTGCTTCCGATCGTACCTGGCGGAAATGCAATAAAAGACATGATTATGGATTGTTAGGAGGACGAAAGTAATGGAAAAGAAGAGATGGATCTGTCTGTTTGTGGAAAATGAAATAGGTACCCTGGCCAGGATTTCGGGCCTGTTTTCTGGAAAATCGTATAACCTTGACAGCCTTACAGTGGGAGAGACAGAAGATCCCACGATCTCCAGGATGACTATCAGCCTTACGAGTGATGACCGCACGTTTGAGCAGGTCAAAAAACAGCTGAACAGAAGTGTGGAAGTAATAAAGGTCATTGACTATACAGATATTCCTATTCATATGAAGGAACTGATGTATGTGAAGGTGGGCCATTGCTCTGAAAGTGATAAGGCGGAGCTGTTCAGGATCGCACAGGTATTTCAGGTGTCTATCGCTGACTGTGACAAGACTTCATATATTCTGGAATGCCTTCAGACAGAAGAAAAAAATGATGACATGATAAGGCTCCTCCAAAAGATATTCCCCAACCGCATCGAGGTGGTGCGGGGAGGCAGTGTGGCTATAGAGGCTCTGAGTATGACTGTGAGATAATAAAAGAAATAATCATAAGGGAATTGTTGAAAAGAGGGGGAATCCGTAGTAAGATAAAATGCAGGAGGTGAATGACGATGCCGGGAAAGGGCAATTGTGAATGCTGCATTAATTATTCTTACGATGAAGAGTGTGGTTTTTATGTATGTGAAGTAAACCTGGATGAGGATGAGATGGGGCGTTTTATGAGAAATGATTTCTCAGACTGCCCGTATTTCCAGTACAATGATGAATATAAAATTGTCAGGAAGCAGATGTGATCTGGCTGAATATAACCTATATTTATAACAGCCATGAATATTATGTATTTTATTTATGGAAAAGAATGTGCTATATTAATTTGACGAGACGAGGTAAAAGAAATGAATGTATTGTTTTTCCTGACGCCTAAGAGCGAACTGGCTTATCTCTATGACGATTTTTCACTGAGGCAGGCACTGGAAAAAATGGAGCATTACCGATACAGTGCGGTGCCGGTCATCAACCGGAGGGGTAACTACGTAGGGACATTGACGGAAGGTGACCTGCTCTGGGACATAAAAGATAAATATCTGCTGGATCTGCACAAGGCTGAAGATATTCCTTTGAGCCAGATCAGAAGGCACTGGTACAATGAGCCGGTAAATGTAAACTGCGAGATTGAAGATCTTGTACTGACTTCAATGAACCAGAACTTTGTTCCGGTCATTGATGATAATCAGATTTTTATTGGAATAATAACAAGGAAAGATATCATCCAGTATTGTTATAACTGTTATAAAAATTCAGAAAAAGAAATGCTTGAGCTGAGGGGAAAAGATGGATCAGAAGAAATTTAAGGAGCTGACAGACGGGAAGATCATCCTGCTGGACGGAGCCACGGGGACCTGCCTGCAGAAAGCAGGGATGCCGGCGGGCGTATGCCAGGAGCTGTGGGCCAGTGAACATCCTGATATTATTCTTGAACTTCAGAAAGGGTATGTGGATGCGGGTTCACAGATCATATACGCGCCTACTTTCACAGCCAACAGGTATCACCTCAGGGAATACGGGCTGCAGGATGAGACTGTCCGTCTGAACAGAGAGCTGGTAGAGCTGTCAAAGGCCGCAGCAGGAGGCCGGGCTTATGTGGCCGGCGATCTGAGTATGACAGGAGCCCAGTTGTACCCCATGGGTGATATGGGATTTGATGAACTTGTGGATATATATAAAGAGCAGATAACAGCTCTTGTTGAGGCAGGCGCAGATCTCCTTGTGGTTGAGACCATGATGAGTCTTCAGGAGGCCAGGGCAGCTGTTATTGCTGCTAGGGAGACCTGCAGCCTACCTGTTATGGCTACTATGACCTTCCAGGAAAACGGGCGGACCCTTTATGGCACTGACCCGTCGGTGGCGGCAGCTGTCTTGCAGGATGCAGGGGCGGATGCTGTGGGAATAAACTGTTCAGCAGGACCGGACCTTATGGTACCTATGATCGAAAAGATGGCAGTGACAGCAAGAGTGCCGCTCATTGCAAAGCCGAATGCGGGAAAGCCGTCATTTGATAAGGCAGGAAATGCCGTTTATAATATGGATCCCGGGACGTTCTGCAGTCATGCAGAAAAACTTATAAATGCAGGGGCATGTATCATAGGAGGATGCTGCGGCACCACACAGGAGCATATCAGAGCGCTGGCAGAGGGGGCAGAGAAAATGCCCATTCCCGTGTGGGAGGAGCGCAGCAAGATGCCGGAACTGGCGGCCACGGAACGTACACTTCTGGTCATTGACAAGGAGACAAAGACAGAGAGCATAATATGCAGCAGAGATACTCTGAAGAACTTAGATGCATTGATGGATGAGACTGAAGAAAAAGAGGATGCGGATGCGCTGCTGATCATATTTGAAGACAGCCTGGATTCGGAAGAGGTGCAGGAGGTCCTGGAAACTGTCAGGGAGGTAACAGATAAGCCGCTTGGCTTCCAAGCCTGTGATATAAATGTCCTCGCACTGGCCAGACGCTATTATGCAGGGTGCGCTTTTGTGCGTTAGCTTTATATTAACTGTTACTTTGCTTTCTTACTTTAGCGAATTAAACATTGACAAAGATTTTAATAATTGATAGAATGTTAGTAACTTTGAGTGAAAGTAGGGATATGGATGAACAGAAGAGTGTTATCTATACTGGTAGACAATACATCAGGTGTCCTCAGCCGTGTGGCAGGGTTATTCAGCCGCCGCGGCTATAATATTGACAGCCTGACAGTAGGTGTTACGGCAGATCCCAGGTATTCCAGGATGACTGTCGTTGTGAATGGCGATGAGCTGATCTTAGACCAGATCACAAAACAGCTGGCCAAGCTGATCGATGTAATTGATATCAAGGTATTGGAAGAGTCAGAGAGCGTCAGCCGCGAACTGATTCTTGTAAAGGTAAGGGCTGATGCCCAGAACCGTCAGTCTATAATCGCGGTTGCGGATATATTCAGAGCCAAGATCGTTGATGTGGCTATAGATTCCCTGATAATTGAACTGACAGGGAACCAGTCGAAGCTGGATGCTTTTATTAATCTTCTGGAGGGCTATGAGATACTTGAACTGGCCCGCACAGGAATCACAGGATTGTCCAGAGGTACAAAGGACGTCAAATATCTGTAGAGGAATTTCAGGGGATATTTATTACTGTGATACATAATTTATTATGCAGCAAGCCTGCATATAGGATGAAGTTCGCTAGAGGCTTTTCAAACCTTTAACAAATAAAAAATTTGGAGGAATTTAAAATGGCAGCAAAAATTTATTATCAGGAAGACTGTAACCTTTCTTTACTGGAAGGCAAGACTATCGCAATCATCGGCTACGGAAGCCAGGGACATGCACATGCTCTCAATGCTAAAGAATCAGGATGCAACGTGATCATCGGACTTTATGAAGGCAGCAAATCCTGGGCCAAAGCTGAGGCACAGGGATTCCAGGTATATACTGCAGCAGAAGCAGCAAAGAAGGCTGATATCATCATGATCCTTATCAATGATGAAAAGCAGGCAGATATGTACAAACAGTCCATCGAGCCAAACCTGGAAGAGGGCAATATGCTTATGTTCGCTCATGGTTTTGCTATCCATTTCGGACAGATCGTTCCGCCGAAGGGTGTGGATGTTACCATGATCGCACCAAAGGGACCGGGACATACAGTAAGAAGCCAGTATCAGGAAGGAAAAGGCGTTCCCTGTCTGATCGCAGTGCATCAGGATGCAACAGGAAAGGCAAAAGACATGGCGCTTGCATATGCGCTGGCTATCGGCGGAGCAAGAGCAGGTGTGCTTAAGACTACATTCCGTGAAGAGACAGAGACAGACCTTTTCGGTGAGCAGGCAGTTCTCTGCGGCGGTGTATGTGCTCTGATGAAAGCTGGTTTTGAGACTCTTGTTGAAGCAGGATATGAACCGGAAAGCGCATATTTTGAATGTATCCACGAGATGAAACTGATCGTAGATCTGATCTTCGAGAGCGGATTTGCAGGAATGAGATATTCTATCTCCAACACAGCAGAATACGGTGATTATATCACAGGGCCTAAGATCGTGACAGATGAGACAAAGAAGGCTATGAAGCAGGTTCTTACAGATATCCAGAGCGGTGTGTTCGCACGTAACTGGCTGTTAGAGAACAAAGTAGGCTGCCCGAGCTTCAATGCCATGAGAAAGAAAGAAGCAGGACATCAGTTGGAGGAAGTAGGTAAAGAGCTTCGTAAACTTTACAGCTGGAACAACAATAATAAGCTTCTGGATAACTAATCTGAAATATGGATAATGTGATTAAGAAAAATAATAGTAAAAAGACAGCTGTCATCGCGGTGATTTGTTTCATCGCGGTGATTGTCGTTGTGACAGCAGTATATTTTCTGAACAGGCCGGCTACCCAGAAGGGCGCTAAAACGATCACTGTGGAAGTGGTGGACGGCGGCGGAGCATCAGAAGAATTTGTGATACACACTGATTCAGAGTATCTGCGGCAGGCCATGGAGGAAGCCGGTATCGTCGGCGGAAATGAGAGTGACTATGGCCTTTGGGTCACAACTATGAATGGGATCGAAGCGGATGAGTCAAAGCAGGAGTGGTGGTGCTTTACTAAAGGGGGAGCGATGGTTGAGACCGGTGTTGATACAACTCCGGTTGCAGACGGGGATCATTTTGAGGCAACCCTGACAACTGGTTACTGATCATGAAGGTAAAAGACATTACGCTGATAGGGCTTTTGGCCGCTGTGCTTCTGATCCTGCAGGTAGCGCTTGGGCCGCTTCCCAATATTGAAGTCGTAAGCCTTTTAGTTATCGTATATGCCATGGTCTTTGGAAAACGTGTTTTTTATATCCTGGCTGTATTTGCAGTTCTGGAGGGACTTATCTACGGATTTGGGATCTGGTGGATCATGTATCTGTATGTATGGCCGCTTCTGGCTGTGCTCACCCTCCTGCTTAACAAGACAGAGTCGGTCTGGATATGGGCAGTCATATCAGGCGGCTTTGGGCTGGCATTTGGCGCGCTCTGTGCGATACCTTATGCCGTAGGAGGAGGTTTGGCTGCGGGGATCTCCTGGTGGATAAGCGGTATACCCTTTGATGTCATCCATGGAGTCAGCAATTTTATCCTTGTCCTGATTCTGCTGAAGCCTCTGAAAAAGCTGCTGGGGCGTCTTAAAGGTTACTGTTCACTCCGTGACCAGTAACACGCTCCGCGATGCACAGAAACGGCAAAATTTGCCGTTTCGCGCTGCAAAACTCGGGATTTTCGTGCAAAATACGCACGAAAACACCTCGCGGAATGTTGGCGTGTGAACAGTAACGCTTAAAGTACAGATATACAGAGGGTGAGGCACCGGGCAGGCGGGAAAATAGAATTTTGGTATGGGAGGATGCTCGCTATCTGTGCAGCATCCTTTTGTCTTCTATAATTACTTCTCCATGTCCAGAAAATCAAGAAACTCTTTTACGCTGGGTGAGGGTGTGATATCTGCGGGCCATGCGAAACCAACCTGCCTTTTGTGGATGGGGCAGGGCAGAGGAATCTGTATCAGACTGCCGTCATCCAGCTCTTTTTCAACAAATTTTTTGATCACGCATGCGATACCCAGGCTGATTTTAGCAAAATCGATCAGAAGATCCATAGATGATATTTCAATCAGATTGTTTGGTTCTATGGCGTGCTCCTTCAGATAGTCATTAATATACTGTCTTGTCATGTTTTCTTTGTCAAGCAGCATCAGAGTCCCGGCTTTGGCTATCTCCTGGATGGAAGCAGGGGAATGCTCCTGAGCGCAGGATAAACCGGGAAGCCTGAGCATGAGATTATCCAGGTAGCTTCTGGTGGAAACGAAAATATCCTCTATTTCAGTCAAAGGCTGGAAATGGATATGTGAAAATCTCTCGGGGCGCCCAATCAGGCCTATATCTATCTTGCGTTCTTCCAGAAGCTGGAGGGTCTGGTTAGTGGACTGGCATTCGATAGCTATCTTGATGTGAGGGTGCAGTCCAATGAATCTCTGGAGATACGGCAGCAGCAGATATTTGCACAGCGTAGTGCTGACGCCTATCCTGAGATGCCCGATCCCGAGATCAAGCGCCATCTTCAGCTGCTGTTCACCGGCCTCGATAAAATCAAAGGCGGATTTTACGTAGTCAAATAAAAGGGCGCCCTCATCAGTCAGGCGGACGCCTCTGGATGTCCTTGAAAACAGTGTGGTATTTAAGGACTGCTCCAGCTTCCTGATGGATTTGCTGATGGCGGGCTGGCTGATATACAGGGCTTCGGCGGCATGGGAAATATTTCCGGTACTTGCGACTGTATAAAAAATTTTGTACAGGGAGAGGTTCTGATCCATATAAATTCCTTCCATAACTTTAAATTATACTAAATATTCATAATATATATTTCAATTATAACAAGGCCTGTGTTATAATGCAATCAGAAAAGAAAAAAGCTGCATCAGAATGAGTGCAGCGATAAAATCAGGAGGTAAGACAATGGGAATGACAATGACACAGAAGATTCTGGCTGCACATGCCAATCTTCCATCTGTAGAACCGGGGCAGCTGATAGAGGCGGATCTGGATCTTGTATTAGGAAATGACATTACATCACCTGTAGCTATCCATGAGATGGATAAAATGACAACAGACAAGGTGTTTGACAAGGAAAAAATAGCCCTCGTTATGGACCACTTTATTCCTAATAAGGATATTAAATCTGCAGAGCACTGTAAATGTGTGCGTGAATTTGCGTGCAGACATGATATAACAAATTATTTCGACGTGGGGGATATGGGAATAGAGCATGCCCTGCTGCCTGAAAAAGGGCTGGTTGTAGCTGGCGATGTGGTGATCGGCGCGGATTCCCATACTTGTACATACGGCGCCCTGGGGGCATTTTCCACAGGTGTTGGAAGCACAGACATGGCAGCTGGAATGGCTACAGGGAAAGCATGGTTTAAGGTACCGGGAGCTATTAAATTCAACCTGACAGGAAAACCGTCCAGGTGGGTCAGCGGAAAAGATGTGATCCTTCATATTATCGGAATGATCGGTGTTGACGGCGCGCTCTACAAGTCAATGGAATTTGTGGGAGACGGGATAGCGAACCTTTCTATGGATGACAGATTTACAATTGCCAATATGGCGATCGAGGCCGGCGGCAAGAACGGCATTTTCCCTGTTGATGAACAGACTGTTGCATATATGAAGGAGCATTCTGTCCGCCCCTTCAAAACCTATGAAGCAGATGAAGACGCTGTATATGAGGAAGAATACACAATAGACTTAAGCCAGTTAAAGCCAACGGTGGCATTCCCGCACCTGCCGGAGAATACAAAGACAATAGATGAGATTAAAGAGGATGTGGTGATTGACCAGTCTGTTATCGGATCATGTACAAACGGTCGTATTGAAGATTTAAGAATAGCTGCCAGGATCCTTGAAGGACGTCATGTAAAGAAAGGAATCCGCTGTATCGTGATACCCGCGACCCAGAAGATCTATCTGCAGGCTATCGAAGAGGGGCTTGTGCAGACATTTATCAAGGCGGGAGCTGTTGTGAGCACACCTACCTGCGGCCCTTGCCTGGGCGGATATATGGGAATTCTGGCCGCCGGTGAGAGATGCATATCTACTACGAACAGAAACTTTGTGGGACGTATGGGTCATGTTGACTCAGAAGTATATCTGGCAAGTCCGGCAGTAGCAGCAGCCAGCGCAGTGACCGGTAAGATATCAGCGCCGGACGAATTAGGATTATAGGAGGAACTTTCATGAAAGCAGACGGAAAAGTATTTAAATACGGAGATAACGTAGATACAGATGTTATAATTCCTGCCAGGTATCTGAACTCGTCAGATCCTGCGGAACTGGCTACACACTGCATGGAAGATATCGATAAAGAATTTGTGAAAAAAGTAAATAAGGGAGATATCATCGTAGCCAACAAGAATTTTGGCTGCGGTTCATCAAGGGAGCACGCGCCTATTGCAATCAAGGCGGCGGGAGTCAGCTGTGTCATAGCCGAGACATTTGCCAGAATTTTCTACAGGAATGCGATCAATATCGGACTGCCGATCATTGAATGTCCGGAAGCGGCAAAAGATATCGATGCAGGAGACCGGGTGGAGATAGATTTTGACAGCGGTATGATATATGACAGGACAAAGGAAACAGAGTACAAAGGCCAGGCTTTCCCGGAGTTCATGCAGAAGATCATAAAAGCAGAGGGACTTATCAATTATATAAACAATAAAAACGCTTAGATTCCAGTCCGGGGGCTGCTCCCCCGGACACCCTGCGCTAAAAAATAATTTGTTTACAGCTTGAAGGTATGTCTTAGAGCGTGTTTGAAAAATGCTTTCCGTGAGATGTGCGTCACAGTTTGTGGGAGATTTGTCCCGAATGAAGGAGGCGTAGCGGGCTACGTCGACTGAATGAGGGGCAAATCTCCCACAAAGTGGGGCGTGCAGATCGCGGGAATGATTTTTCAAACACGCTCTAGTACATACCTTATTTTTTTGCCTGAAAAATGCAACTGTTCGCAGGACGTTATCCCGCCGGGTGTTTTCATGCGTATTTTGCACGAAAATCCTGAGGGCTGCAGCGCGAAACGGCGCTTTTGGCCGTTTCTGTGCATTGCGAAGCGTGTTACTGGTCACGGAGTGAAAAGTAACTTTATAGGATTTATGAATATACATGGTATTCCTTACGGGTGTATGTTAAAATATTTGTAGCTATTCAGCAGGTCCGTGCATTTACTGCACAGACCGTAAGAAAAAATTTAAAGAAATATACAGGCGGCAGGTGCTATAGAACTGCTGGGGGAATCAAAGGAGGATCGGGAACAATGATCAAAGCGATAGCTCTGGATCTGGACAGAACTACATTGAACGCAGAAGGCGGATTATCTGATGGGAATAGAGAGGCAATCGAATACGCAGTTTCAAAAGGGATGCATGTAATCGTGGCCAGCGGCAGAGCCCTGTATTCACTTCCTGACCAAATAACAGGGATACAGGGAGTAGAATATGCAGTTACTTCCAATGGAGCGTCTGTTTACCGCCTTTCAGATAGTGTGCGCCTGAGGCATTATAAGATGACAAAACAGTCAGTACTGAAGATCCTGGAGGTGACCGGGACAGAGTCACAGAGCCGGGAAGCGGCTTATGAAGTCTTTGTGGACGGCGAGGCATATGCACAGGCAGGGTATGTGGCGGATCCTGTTCACTTTGGGGCATCCCCAAAAGCCGTGTCTTATATCCGGGGAAGCAGAAAACCAGTAGAAGATATTCAAAAGTTTATACTGGAACATATAGAAGAATTGGACAGCATGGATGTGGTGTGCCGGGAGGGCCCTGTAAAAGATCTCATCTGGGAGCGCATTCAGAGGGAGGTTCCGGATATATATATGACTTCATCTGTACGGCAGCTTATAGAGATATCATATAAAGATTCGGGGAAGCATATGGGAATCAAATTCCTGGCAGATTATCTGGGGATACTGCCCAAGGAGCTGGCTGCTTTTGGCGACGGCGACAATGATGCAGAAATGCTTAGAGAGGCCGGCATAGGGATAGCGGTGGCAAATGCATCCCCAAAATGCCTCCAGGCTGCAGATTATATAGTTCCCGGGAACGATGAAGACGGGGTGGCCTACGGAATATATACAATATTGTGCGCAGCACGCCCAACTGCAAGGATCTAAGTTATGGGATGCACGTAGTTTGGCCAAGCGAAGAGAAGAAGGTGGAAGAAATGGAAGAGGGAAAAGTTGTCTATTATATTGATGAGGGGCGGATATATTCCGGACAAGTGACAGATGTGGAAAAATCGGGGAAAGAGTTTGTATTCAGCATAGACAGCTACGGTGACTGTTCTGGTCAGCACAGGATATCATCGGCGCAGATAGGAATTAAGGTCTTTCTTAGCAAAGAGGAGGCAGAAAGTGCTGTGGGGGTTGAACAAGAAAGTTATAGAGAGGAATCTACATGAATATACGTTTTTTAGGTCAGATTGTATTGCAAGTAACCGGATTGATTTATGCCACTGTAAAATACAGAGACAAAGAAATTGACAGTGCTGATGGTTTTGTTCCCCAAACAGAGTATTCATTGCCGTTTGACGGAGAATGGTATACGATAAATGGTGGTATAACAAAAAACACGTCCCACTCCTGGGATATTCTGCCGCAGCGTTTTGCCTATGATTTTATAATTGTGGATGATGAAGGCGGGAGTTATCACGGAGACAGTAAAGATCTGCACAGCTATTATTGTTATGGGAAGGACATTCTTGCTCCGGCGGATGGTATCGTTGTTACAGTAAAGAACAGCTTTCCGGACTGCCGTATAATGGACGGGGAGCAGACAGACCCGGATACACCAGATATTGGCGGCAACCGCATTATCATAAAGCACTCTGCAAATGAGTACAGTACTCTTTGCCATCTGATGCCTGGGAGCATATTAGTAAAAAAAGGACAGAAAGTAAAAAGAGGCGATGTTATTGCTAAGTGCGGTAATTCAGGCAATACGACTGAACCCCACCTCCATTTTCAACTGCAAAATACTGCAGGTTTTTATTCTTGTATTGGTCTGCCTGTCCATTTTACAAATATTCACAAAAGGATTTTTAACAGCTATTACAAAGTTGATTCGCGACCGCTGCCGGAAAAAGAAGATATAGCAGAAGGTTATATTTACCGAGGGTTGTTAGTAAAAAACTTTGGAGACAATTAAACAGCAGCTTATTTATATGGTATATGCCGTAAAATTATCTTAACTTCAAAGAGCCGATAATTCATGAGGTCGAAAGACCTTATAATTATTGGCTCTTTAGCTTAGTGTCTGGCGCTGTCATAAGGATACATTGCACAGGTATGTTTGCTTATCCATTTTATTGTTTGTATCTTAGGCAATAAAAGAGGAAGTGCTTTAGTTCTCTATTTGAAGGAAACTCAATTTGAGAACTTATATACTAGATGTCTTTTGCTTTCATCCTATTAAGTTCTTTCTGCCTGTATCCCTTACGGCTATCCAGCCAAATAAAAAGTTCAAGTACAAGAATAATGACACATGGAACAATAGTTTTAGCGGTAAGTTTAACATTCATGGTATAAAATAATATACTCATTATAATAGCGGAAATAATGGGTATAACTGCTCCTAACTGCCAATACTTCCTTGTGCCTAAATACTTCTGCGTGACTGTTATAGACAGTGTGATGATGACAGTAATGATTATTGAAACAATAGTTGGCATACTCATCTCTCCTTTTCTTTTTTGTATTTATCAATAATAATTTTTGCAGTCTCTAAATCAATACGAGAATCGACAGCCAGGCCTTTAATGAAAGCCTGAAATGGCTCGTCTTCCTGCTGGTCACTGATTTCTATTTTTTGTATAAGTTTATCCAGTCTCAGCCGGACAGTAGGGTATGAAACTTCATACAGTTTTGCTATTTCTTTTAATGAACCGGATTTTAAAATAAAATTTTTTAGAAAAGCTGCGTCTTCCTGCTCTAGTGCCAGTATCCACTGTGGTATTTTGTCAATCTCCAATTTCAATCACCCTTTCACATAATATTCAATATAGTTAAGTATAACATGAATAAAATTAAAGTCAATATAAAAATGAATATAAAGAAAATAATATAAAGTTATAATATAAAATAATAAACGGAGGAGGACTACCAGAAGAAAAAATACTAACAGATATGTCAGATGAATGAAAGGGGAGATAGCGTATGAATATATTTCAAAATGACAAGGTAGTTTTGTTCCCTTTACTCCGGCTGCCGGATAAGTCTTGTCTCATGCAAGGGAGGGGGATATATGATGAATACAGACGTTCAAAAAGATAAAATAAAAGGGGGACACGGACGAAATTTAGATTGTGAGAATCAAGGCCCGTATCCCCGTTTCTATTATTTAAGAAGTTCAGATTTATGTTCAAGAATGGCTTCAGCAGCAGCGCAGGCTGGACAATCACAGTATTTGGCTCCGGAAGCTTTAATTTCTTTGGCATGTGCAGCCACATTAGGAGCATTGCTTCCAAATACCTTCTGGCCGGCATCAGACTCAGCAAAGCTAATTAAAGTATCAATTGGCATAATATCAGCTTCCAGTTCTTCGATATAACGGAGAGTCTCAGAGGCTTCGTTTTCTGTTCCGATGGAATCAAGCCAAGACTGTGCTGCAGCTTTAGTTTCACTGCTGCATGAAAATGCGTTAATAAGTTCGTTTGTTTTCTCAATGGTAAAATCTAATAATTTTTTATCCATGCTAAATTGATACCTCTCTTTCTATTATTTGTAACTGTTTTCACAGTTACATGCAAAAATCCATTTAATATCGCCTTCGGCGATGGGATTTTTGCACCCTTGAATCATTTTCTTACGGTCTGTGCAGTAAATGCACAGACCTGCTGAATAATTACATTTATTTTATCATAATCATCACTATATTGCAATTTGTTATAGCTGAATAGCCATACACATTTGAGAATCAGGCTTTGGGGAAATATTGGGGCAGCTTTAGTGAGTTATATGAAGTAGAAGTAAGAACAAATGGAGAAGTTTTAGATATGCCAATTTGAAACTTGCAGGGTAATGGCGGAAACTGTTATAATACTTAAAAAGTGAGTTGCGCTATAATAAATTTGAGACTAGTCCGGCAGGGGAGCTGGTTAATAGGGTTAGAAAACGCCTGGAACAGGAAAATACATATTATTATTTTATCTGTATGGATAATAAAAAGGTTGGAGCAATTCGCATAATTGATTCTCACGAAAAAAATATGAATAAAAGGATAAGCCCATTATTTATATTACCGGAATATCAAAGAAAAGGCATTGCACAGACAGCAATCCGATTATGCGAAAAATCCATGGTGAAGATGGGTGGGAATTAGATACTATCTTGCAGGAAAAAGGCAATTGCTATTTGATATAAAAAAATGGGATATCGTACAACGGGTAAACTTAAGAAAATCAATGATAATTTAACCTTAATATTTTATGAAAAATAATCTTGAAGGATGGATCAACAGTAGAAGCACAGAGTGCGAGATTTTTAATATTGATTTTGTAAAACATGTATTTATTCAGGAAGAGAGGTTGTATAATTGACAAATATAAAGGAGATAACAAATCCCACTGGCGTCATGCGGAACTTATTAGCATCAAGCATTGGGATAGACAAATATAGTACAATCCTTAATACATATAAAAACGTAGATGTTTCAATGATATAAAATTCCAAAGAAATTTTAATGGATTTTATGTAATTCAAAGAAATATCGATTGGCTAAATAATTACTATATTCTGTTCGAAAGAGTGAAAGGACAAGAGACAACATTTGAAGAAATTCTTCGTGAACTGTATGATTTAACAAATGGAAGAATAGAAGCCTCTTTTTCCAGTAAGATGTATGCAACGCTTTATCCCGAAAAACCAATATGGGACCAGTTTGTATTAAAGTTTTTAGGATTGAAAATGCCGGATGGAAATTCTGAAAAAAGATTAAAAGCGGCCATTGTATTATATAGTGATATTGAAGAATGGTACAAGGAGTTTTTATGTAAGGAAAATGCAAGGTTGTGTTTGGCATTATTTGATGAAATATTTCCTGACTATAAATGGGTGTCAGATATAAAGAAAATAGATTTTTATTTGTGGAGTATTCGGGAATAATTATTATATTTCTGCTGCTTTTTTAAGCCTGCAGATAAATGTAAAGAAGCATAGTTTAAACATACGTTCCGAGTATTTTTATATCAGTATATATGATAAAATCATACCATTACAAACACTAAAATATCATCTTAGTTGTAAAATATCACAAAGGATAAGGAGAAAGAGTTATGAACAAGATTACTAAGAGATTATCAATCTGTATTTTAAGCGGAACATTAATGTTTGCTCCTGTTGCATTGGGGGCAGAAGATTATTCTATTGTGTCAGAGGCTCATTCCGGAAGAACAGACAGCAATGGAGGACATAAAGACAATAAAAATAAGAGTGGTCTGGGATCATATCATTATCATTGTGGAGGACATCCTGCTCATTTACATGACGGAGGGGTATGTCCCTACGGCGGGACAGCATCTTCCTCAGCTGCAGCGTCTGGTATTACATCAAGTGAAGTTACATCAACAAGTACCCCATCTTCATCTGTTTCCAGTGGAGTCAAGACAGTTACGTTACATGATAACAGTACGATTTCACTTTCAACCGATATATTGAAATTAGTCCAGGATGTTTTAAATGAAAAAGGATATGATTGTGGTAAAGCTGATGGAATAGTTGGAGAAAAGACGAAAACAGCTATTTCAAAATATTTAAAAGATAATACTGATGATTCCAGTGATAGGATGATTATTGAAATGATTGCTGAGGCATTGGATATAGAGTAAGTAAAGCTATCAACTGGAATTTCTATCTTAAATAGAGAATATAAAACTGCCGGAGCTGGTCCGTCTGAAAGTAGGGCGGCACCGTGAGATCCCAGAAGGATACCGACTTAAAGAGTGTGGATGTGAATGGAGGCATCAGGGAAATCATATAAAGAAATGATTACATATAATGAATTAAAAGATAGTGATAAAACAGACAATGATGATCCAAACAGTAAGGATGCTGCTATGGTTTCTGATGTGCAAAAGGCATATGATGAAGCTTTGTCCATTGCTAGAAAGGATATCACTAGGGATGGTAAATCTTATTATTATGGAGATATTAATGTCTTAGCAGAATATGTCGAATGGATAGATAAGTACCCAAATGCTGATGAAAATACAGAGATTAATCAAGGTGCAATTTATCGCTCACTTGCTAAAAGGCTAAAAGAATTTTATACAGGTGGTGATAAATATTATGGTAACTGGAAATCAATCTGTCCGATAATTTTTGGATTTGAGGCACTTGATACCTGGGAGGAAATGTTGCCCTATGTTGAAAATGCCAGCATCTATATAACGAATGAGAACTCTTTCACTGAAATAATGAATAAGCTACAGGAGTTAGAGTGTGTGGAGGGGACTTTTGATTATGAAGCACGAAATTTTGATTTTGTGATTTCCGATTTAAGCAAAGCTGTCAGTAAGTTAAAAATTTCAGATGAAATGTTAGGGTATATTCTAGCGGCCTTAGATGAATATGGACCTGCTAGTTTGTTTGATGGGAATTCTTTTACATTTAAACTGATTACTAATAAAAATGTGGAAGGACGTTGAAAATTAGATTATGAAGATTTTGAAGTTACTGGTAACGATGCAGAAGGCAGTGTGTTTGAAGCCATAAATTTGTTATATGATGAAAGCTTTAGGTGGTGATGTGTATTAAACACTAATTAATATATAACAGTGCCATTAAATAGCGGAGATATGGAAAAAAGTTATCTGTGTTGTGAGTTCAAATCGATACAGTTACGACAACAAACTACGGAGGAGAAGCCATGCCACTTATACCAGCCAAATGTACGAACTGCGGAGCAGAATTAGAAGTAGATTCGTCAAAAGATGCTGCTATCTGCCCCTATTGTAATTCTGCATATGTTGTAGAAAAGGCAATAAACAATTATAACATAACAAACAATATTGAGAACTCTGTTGTCAATATATATTCTAATTCGGCTCAAGTGAAGTCAGATTTTGAAATTGAAGGGCATACGCTTAAGGCTTATATTGGCGAATCAGAAATAGTAGATAATATACCTTCACATATTACTGCTATCGGAGACGAAGCCTTTTATGGGAATAAAAAGATAAAGAAGGTAATAATACCTGATTCAGTGATGAGAATTGGAGCCTTTGCTTTTTGTCAATGTAGTAATCTTAAAGAAATTGTTATTCCCGATTCGGTAAAAGTAATAGGTAGCTTTAATGGCAGCGGATTAGAACATATTACACTTCCATCAAATTTAGGAGTAATCGGTGAGTACATGTTTTATTATTGTCCAAATTTGAAAAGCATAATAATACCTAATGGAGTAGAGGAAATCGGCTTAGCAGCATTTGGTAAATGCACTAGTCTAGAAGAGATTACTATACCTGGGAGTGTAACAAAAATTAATGATGCAGTGTTTTTAGATTGCTGCAATATAAAAAAAGTGTTGTTCGAAAATTGGTACAATATCGAGGAAATGGGAGAAGATATTTTTAGACGTTGCCCTACAATACCAGAAATAGTTCCTTCAAATATAATGATGAAATATCATGATAATTTTTACCCGCCCACAGCAGAAACCTCTAAACCAGATGAATCAAAAAAAGGATGTTACATAGCTACCTGCATCTATGGTTCATATGATTGTCCAGAGGTATGGACATTGCGTCGCTTTAGAGACAATATCCTCGACAAGAATTTATTCGGGCGATTATTCATTAAGACATATTATTTGATAAGTCCTAAATTAGTGAAGTATCTTGGTGATTACTCATTGTTCAAAATTGTCTGGAGAAAGAGCCTTGATAGTTTGTTACAGTTACTACGAAAGAGTGGGATAGAAGATACGCCATATAAGGATTTGTAAGTTTCCGCCGGGTTGATATAGATATTATTATCCCACATTGTGAGAACATGGAGCAATTATTGAAGTATCTATAAATTCAAATTGAATAAAATCGCTGCGCGATAGCTTACAAAGGCTGTAGCATAGCGATTTTTCGTTTTCTGTAACAAAAACAGTGGAAAGCAAGTCCTAAAAGTAGTATTTGAGTATTCCGGGCGATTCTGAACCGTCATTCCGGAAGAACCCGTTCTTACGGAACAGGGGTACATTTTCACCATAATATACAGGCTGAAGGAAAAGGAATTTATTGCTTTTGTAAACTCCGATGAACTAATACCTGTTCATAAAGTCCGTTATGCTGATTATTATAGGAGACTTATATAATGACAATAACACAAATTAACTGCGATATTGAGAGGGCCAATATCGCAAGGACAATACTGGAATCCCTTCCAGATTGGTTTGGCAACTCAGAAGCAATAGAAGAATACATCGCAGTCAGCAAGGGACAGCCTTTTTTCTGTGCATTTATTGCCATACAATATAATAATAGTCAAGCTGGGTTATATATCCCTGCTTGACTATTATCTGAGAGTCAGTAAAAATAAGGAACCGCTTTGGTACCGAACGGTCTGCCAGGTGGTGTGAGAGGTCGGCTAATCAACTAATGGTTAGCCTTTACTCGATGAGATGGCCGCTTTCATGCGGCCGAGTTATGAAAATAAGGTGAGAAACCTCAAACTCTATAATTATAATATGACATTATATGGCGCAGTTCAACATGTATTAGTCGCAAGTTTCGACTGTGTTCGACATCTGATTGTGGTTCACCCATTAGTGATTTTCACGAAATTAAATAAATTCATATCTGCTAACCTTGATAATTGATCTAAATACAACAGAAATAATCACAAATAATCAAAGAATAGTCAAAAATAAACAAAGAAAATAAAAAGGTCTATGCTCAGTAACGTAAGATTATGAATTTTGTAATATAAAAAATAACTAAAATATATTGAAAAAATTAGTGTCTCTATTGGACATGTTGTCAAATATATTTAATTTTTATACTTGTGCAAAATAACTCAAATAATATTCAATACAAAATTTGAAATATTGACAAGTATTTAGAAAAAATATATAGTTTAAGCATACAGTTATGAAATAATCGTGTGGGGGAGAGTGATTCCAATGGAGGATATTTTATTTTGAAAACGAATAGGGTTTTTTGTACGCTAACTGAAACTGGATAAGTTTAGGAAGGATATGAAAAAGAAATATTCGAAGAGATTGCTTGCAATCGTTATGGTAATTATAATTGTTATGGGAACCACATTAACAGGATTTTCCAATAGAAATGAAGATAATATTTCACAACATCAGAAAGAGATAATGGAACGACAAAACAAAGGCGTAACGAGACTAATGTGCCTTGATTGTGCATGGTATAGTCACTATGTATGCCAGAGTAATCATAGATATGATGGTAATACAACACATAGTTATTGGGGAGGTATATGTAGAATTAACTGGTATAATGCCACAGCCCAAGAAGTTTGTACGTCATGTGGAAAGGCACTCGCACAATTTGGAGAACACCCTAGTATTGAAAACCACTTAAATTGCTCAAAGGGAATGTACAAAATTTGTATGATTGGGTTACCACCAAGTCCATAAATTATATCTAAATGGGAGTGATCATGAAAACTAAGTATCATATTTCTATAATGATTGTGCTAGTAGTCACCCTATTGGCTTTAGCCGTTACTGGGTGTAGCAAAAATACGACCGATGAGAATTTAGATTTACTAGATTTAAAAACTGGTAGTATTTATGGTTATAAAGGGATTGAATGGAAAGAATCTAAGGATGAAGTAGAAAAATCCCTTAAGTTTTCTTTTGAGGAAGACAAAATTGTTAACCAATCAGAAAATGTCTTTTTTTGTTATAATAGCAAACCAATAAAACTGTTTGACATAGAAGGGACACAGTGGTTTGAATTTAAAAATGATGAACTTCTATTAGTCGGATTTGATTTTAGGAATTCGGATAAAAACGGTGACTTATCTAATTTTTTTGAAAAGACATTGAATGAACTTACAAAACACTATGGTGATTTTCAAGACGATATCACAAAAGAGAATGAATTTGGATTAATGTGTGGATATAAGTGGCTTAATGAAAATGTAGATGGAGGCAGGGACACATTGCAACTAATTTCTTTTACCAAGGATAAAGATGTCCAGATTATATTAACGGTAGGATATATTCCATCTAACTAGTGAAAAGTCATATTAAAAGGAGAACAAATGAAAAAAATCCTTTCTTACTAATAATAATTGTAATTTTAACTGTTATAGTAGGGTGTGGTTTAACGGGATTTTCCCAAAAAGATGAATCTCTAAGTCCTATAATAACAAGAGGAAATTGTTTGAATTGTGGTTGGTTTACACATATTACTTGTATGAGAGACCATGTTTATGATGGAAACACCACACATTCTTACAGTGATGGAACTTGTAGAGTTAATTGGTATACGGCATCTGGGCAGGATAGATGTCTCAATTGCGGACATGTGAATGAGTACTTTAATCGTCACAATTGTATAGAAAATCATTTAAACTGTGGGAAAGGACAGGTTAACATTTGTCCATTACCTTATGCACCTTCAAAATGAATAGTAAATGTATGATAGCTTAACAAAAAAAAGGGAGACTGGTCAAATAAGCCAGCCTCCCTGAAATTTTTCTATCACCTTTTTAGTACGTAAATAACTGAACAATAATAATAGTAAAGGAGTTGTCGGTTAATTCTAGTTTTTAACCTTTCAACCCCGGAAATGAGATTATCTCGTGAAATCCAGGCTTTTTTAAGCTTTGGATCATCACGAGATAATCTTTTGTTTTTTATGCTGCAGTCTAACTATTTGCAAATATAGTGGCTGGCTACACCTGCCTTTAATGTTTTTTTATAAAGATTATATAGAATATTAGCATAACAAATCCAACTACTCGTATTATATCTGAGATTTGTTGATATCCCAATATATACTTAATTGGGAAACTAGAAATTAGTAATATGATAATTAATAACATGAACAAAATATGTAGCGATTTTTTCATACTTACTGGATACTCCTGTTTATTGAGATGTAAAATAGATTGATTGAGTAGATTCGACAGTTTGAATATACATAATGATTCCTGTACCAGAAACAGTAGCCTGTTCGACTTGCCATCTATAAATTAATGTGCCTACACCAAAGATACCAGCAATTCCACCAAGCACACTTCCTAAATTTCCAGGAAGAAATCCTAAAAGTCCACCTGTTGTTGCACCATCACCGACAGCTGATAGTGAGTCAATTAAATCTTGAGCTTTATCAGAAATCATGTATACTTCTGTAATACCAGTGTGTAACAATTTTACTTTCTCCCTGTGCGCGAGTGCTGGGAAGAAGAATGATAGCAGAATAGTTTTCGTCTATGTAAGCAAGTCCTTGAGTAATTAAAGCGTTCATACTTGCAATTTGAGATTCTACAGACGTAATCATGTCATTCGAAAAACCATCTTTTAAAGCAGAATTTACATCAAAGACGATTAATTCATTTTTGTCTTTTTGTAGGAATTGTTCTAATTTCGTATACTGAAGGATTAGTTGTTTCTTCAGTGGATGCTGCAGAGGTAATGATACTTGTAGATAATACCGTAATGAGAGTAAGAATTAGAGCAATAAGTTTACGGAATTTTTTTCATCAAAATACCTCTTTACTCAAAAAAATTGGATTAATTATGTTGACAAAAAATTCTCCATGGGTATCACACTCCTTATATGTACCTGGTATTCTAAAATATATATGTGTTATAACACATATTAAAAATGAAAGCTAGTAAAATTGTCGTGTAAATTATATAAAAAAACAAATTTTGCGCCATATATGAGTTTGGATAATAAATGTATACAAGCAGGTATAACCCCAAGAGGAGTACACGCCTTTAGAAGAACTGTTAACTCCAAAATGAGATGTGAGGGAGTATCAGCAACTGTTGCAGCGGCCCTGCTTGGGCATAGTCCGGATGTAAATGAACAATATTATACGTATGTTATAAGTAATATTGAAGAAAAATTGAAGAAAAAAACAGAATCGTGTCAAAGATTAATGCGGAGATGCCTGTTGCAAAGTGAGTGATTATTTAGATAGTGAAATATATAGGTAATCAAAGGTAATCAAGAAAAAAAGAATTCCGATGCATAAAAATGCTCGGAACCCTTGATTTTACTGGCTTTAATCGGAGTGACAAGATTTGAACTTGCGACCTCTCGGCCCCCAGCCGAGCGCGCTACCAAGCTACGCCACACTCCGGTACGAACGATATTCTATCATAACTCTATATAAATTGCAATAGTTTTTTTGTTGACTTTTTATCATTGATAGTAGAGAATAGTATTATGAGGTTACAGTTTAACTTTCCGTTGTTTCGTGAAGCGCTGTTAAGGGCAGACGGATGCCGGACGGCAGAAAGCTTAACTGTAATAATATGGTAGCTATTCAGCGGGTCTGCGCATTTACTGCACAGACCGTAAGAAAAATGATTCAAGGGTGCAAAAATCCCATCGCCGGAGGCGATTTTAAATGGATTTTTGCATGTAACTAAAAAGACAAAGGAGCGAATATTATGGCAAAGGTAAGGCTTGGCAGAACAGAAATTGTAGTGGAGAAGAATGGATTTGGAGCTCTGCCTATACAGAGGGTAAATATGGACACTGCAAAACATATCTTGCGCAAGGCATATAAGAATGGCATTGAATTTTTTGATACGGCAAGATTTTATACTGACAGTGAGGAAAAACTGGGGGAAGCGCTGAGTGATGTGCGGAATGAGGTAGTGCTGGCATCCAAGACGGGAGCCTTAAATGCTGAAGATTTCTGGAAGGACCTGGAGACTACCCTTAACAATTTAAAGACGGATCATCTGGATATCTACCAGTTCCATAATCCGCCGTTCTGTCCTCTTCCCGGAGGGGAGGATGGGCTCTACGATGCTATGCTGAAGGCTAAGGAAGAGGGAAAGGTAAGATTTATCGGAATTACGAATCACAGGCTTGCTGTGGCGCATGAGGCAATTGATTCTGGAATGTATGATACACTGCAGTTTCCGTTCTGTTACCTCTCAGCAGAAAAGGAGACAGAGCTTGTAGAGAAATGCAGGAAGGCTGATATGGGATTCATTGCTATGAAAGCTTTGTCAGGCGGGCTTATTACCAGTTCAGAGGCCGCAGCCGCCTTTATGATGGAGTATGATAATGTGCTTCCCATCTGGGGTATTCAAAGAGAGAAGGAGTTAGACGAATTTCTGGAATTTGTAGCCAAGCCGCCTGTTATGACTGAAGAGATAAGCGCTCTGATAGAGAAGGACCGCAAAGAGCTGCAGGGTGAGTTCTGCCGCGGCTGTGGCTACTGTATGCCCTGTCCGGCGGGGATAGAGATTAATAACTGTGCACGTATGTCTCTGCTTCTGAGGAGGTCTCCTTCAGAACAGCAGCTTACCCCTGAAGTACAGGCGAAGATGAAGAAGATAGAGGAGTGTCTTCATTGTGGTAAATGTAAGACAAAATGCCCATATGGACTTGATACTCCGGCTCTGCTTGAAAAGAATTATAAGGATTACAAAGAGGTGTTAGCAGGAAAAGCCATATAATGTAATAGGTCAGACGACTGCTGAAAAGCAGGCGGCTGAATTGTAACGAGTTTTTGAAAGGGTGATGCCTAAGTGATTCCCAGAAAAATCAGGCCGGTTGAAGAAAAAATGAATATGGCTGTTTCGATGTTTGTAATTTTTCCGCTGTGGGCATATATTACAGGCTTGTATTTGATTTCAAGTATTGGCGGCAATGCGGGGATGCTTTTACTGAGAGCAGTCATGTTTTTGGGCGGCTTTGTTTTTTTGTATATTGGTTTAATGTCATACAGGAAGGCAGCTGCGGCAAGAAAAGAGAGACAGAGGCTTAAGCAGTTCCCGCCGGTTAAAGGCACGATAGTTGAAGTGAGGCAGGATGTTTCTGTTAAGGCAGATGATTATTCTGTTTCTCAGAAGGTGATAAGGTACTATATGATTGTAAAAATATATGATCCTGAGACCATGATGCCGCGTCTGGTGAAAAGTGAGTATTACAGTGAGCCTTTGCACAGGCTTCTGGGTGATACGAAGGCAAATGTCTACCAGGAACCGAACGGATGGAAGGCAACAGTTGATGATTTTGTATTGAAGAAGAATAGCAGAGAACCGGATATCAAGCTTGAGAATATGGTCATATACGATGTGGCTGCCGGCAAGGAGAACAGATTCCTTGGGATTCTGGGAAAGGCTGCAATTGTAGTTTTGATCATCTGGATGCTGGTTAAGTTCTTTTTATAGCAGGATAAGCAGAATAATTGCAATCGGAGGTTTCTATGGATTACAGAATCAGAGAGATATTAGAAGAAGAGTATAGCCTGCTTGAAGATTTTCTGTATGAAGCAATATTTGTGCCGGAGGGTATGGCGGCTCCGCCAAGATCAATAATCAGGCAGCCTGAGCTGCAGGTATATCTAAAGGATTTTGGAAAGAAAACGGGTGATGCGGGCTTAGTGGCGGAGGCCGGGGAAAAGGTGGCCGGTGCTGTATGGGTCCGTATTATGAATGATTATGGCCATATTGATGATATGACTCCTTCATTTGCAATTTCACTGTATAAAGAATTCCGGGGATTGGGGATAGGCACTGCATTAATGAAAGAAATGCTTTATTTACTGAAGCATCAAGGATACAAGCAGGCTTCACTTGCGGTCCAAAAAGCCAACTATGCTGTAAATATGTATAAAAAAGTTGGTTTTAGCGTTTTGTATGAGAATGCGGAAGAATACATTATGGTAACTCGACTTTAAATTTCTGACGGCAGAAGAAAAAAGGGGTTGACTTTAACGCTGCGTAAAGGTTTATGCTGATTTTGTCAGGAGGTGCAAAGATGGAATACACAATTTTAAAGCTTGCAAATCTGGCTGGAATCAGCACCAGGACTCTTCGGTATTATGATGAGATTGGTTTGCTTAAGCCTTCCCGAAAAGAGGACAGCGGTTACCGCGTCTATGGGGAGGGGGAGGTAGACAGGCTGCAGCAGATCTTATTTTACCGGGAGCTTGGATTAGGGCTGTCTGATATTAAGAAAGCAATGGACGCCCCGGAATATTTCAGGCTGGATGTATTAAAAGGGCACTTGAAGGAACTTAGTGAGCGGCGGGTGCAGCTTGCCCTTCTGATAGAAAATGTTGAGAAGACAATTCAGAAAGAAGAAGGGAGAATACAAATGGCAGATCAGGAAAAATTTATGGGGCTGAAGAGACAGATCATAGCAGAGAATGAAGAGAAGTATGGTGATGAGATCCGCTCAAAATATGGTGATACTTCTGTAGATGAAAGCAATAAGAAAATGTTGGGACTTACAGAAGAAGCGTACAGCGAGATGACAGACACAGGTGAGAGGATCCTGCAGATACTGGAAGAGGCTGTCAGGAATCAGGAAAAGCCCGAAGGTGAAAAAGGTCGTGAAGCGGCCGAGCTTCACAAGAAATGGCTTACATTTACATGGCCCAGCTATACGAAGGAAGCCCACTGCGGGGTTGTGCAGATGTATGTGGCTGATGAGAGATTCAGGGCGTACTATGACGGAAATATGCAGGGATGTGCAGCATTCCTCAAGGCGTCTGTGGAGGCGCACGTTGATGAGATTTAGGCTGTATATTCTGAAGATATCACAGATGGCGGAAACATAAGCCGCAAGGAGCCGGACTGCAAAAAAATGCAGGCCGGCTCTTTGCGGTTTTAGTGAGGGGCTTTTACTGGCTGACATGATGTCCCGGAACTGTTTTGCTGTCTGAGCGAAGGAAATTCAGGACAACCTCATTTGTCTGTTCTGCCCATTTGCCAAAGACAAAATGGGAAGCCTTTGGTATAATAGTGAGTGTACTCTTGGGCAGTGAGCGGGCGATAAGCTTTGTATGTTTATCCTTTATCATATCACGTTCACCGGCCAGTATAAGAGCAGGGGCGGTGATGCGTCCCAGACTGTCAGGATTGATACGCGGTTCTTTGACCATGAGCCCCAGGATCTCTGCCTTTATCCTTGCTTTTTTATCAAATTTTGCAATCAGGCTGCAGATTCCATAACCCAGTATAGTGGGGAGCTGACAGGAGGGCTTAACACCCATGGGATAAAGATTTCCACCTGCCAGTACCAGCTTTTCTATAGGGTATACACTTTTCAGCGCCATCAGCATGGCAATATTGGCACCATCACTGAATCCCAGGACAGAAGCGCTCTTTACCCTCAGGTATTTTAACAGTTCAATGGCATCAATTGACATCTGATCCAAAGTGAGTGGTTCAGGACCTCTTTCTGAGAGGCCGTGTCCCCTGCTGTCCATGGTGATGACTTGAAAATGTTTTGAGAAATCGGGGATCTGTTTGTCAAAGCAGTGGCCGTCTTCTCCATTACCGTGCAGCAGCAGAAGTGTTTTAGGACCATTACCATATATGCGGTAATGGATGTTGGCTCCGTGTATCAGCGCGGAACCTTCTTTGATTGGTTCTGTCATGGCGTTCATCCTTTCTGAGAGTATATTAGTAGTATAGCTTAAGTTTATGAAAAAATTATGAAATATGGGGGAAAAGACAATGAAATATATACCTGCTAAGACGATAGTGACAAAAACGAAAAGTCCGTCTTCGTGGTTTGGGATAGATTATAATATGAATATTTATAAGGGATGCTGTCATGGATGTATTTATTGTGACAGCCGTTCTGAGTGCTACCATGTAGAAAATTTTGACCAGGTCAGGGCAAAAGAAAACGCTCTCCAGATTATCAGGGATGAGCTGCGCAGAAAGTCAGGGACGGGAGTTGTGGGAACTGGCGCTATGAGCGATCCCTACAATCCTTTTGAGAAGGAGCTGGAGCTGACAAGGCATGCATTGGAGCTCATAGACGCCTTTGGATTCGGAGCTGCAATTGCCACAAAAAGCAGTCTGATGACGCGTGATATTGATGTTTTGTCGGGGATAGCAGAACATTCTCCGGTTCTCTGCAAAGTCACGGTCACGGCGGCAGACGATGAACTTTGCAGAAAGCTGGAGCCTAACGTGTCCCCTTCCAGTGAACGCTTTGAGATGATAGAAAAGCTGTCCGGTGCAGGGCTTTTTTCAGGCATACTGCTGATGCCTGTGCTTCCGTTTTTGGAAGATGATCAGAAAAATGTTCTGGAAATAGTAAGACGTGCTTCAGAGTGCGGAGCCAGATTTATATATCCTGCTTTTGGAATGACACTCAGACAGAATCAGAGAGACTGGTATTATAACAAACTGGAGGAAATTTTTCCGGGAGAGGGGCTTGCAGAAAAGTACCAGAAACGATATGGGAATTACTATGAATGCAGATCCCCTAAAGCAGCATCACTATATAAAGCATTTGCGGCAGAATGTGACAGGAGAGGGATACTGTACAATATGAAAGATATTATAGCTGCCTATAAGAGGGGATATGAGGTCAGGCAGCTCTCACTGTTTGACGGACCGGATTTTTTTTGAATTTAAAAATGCGGGATTAGTTACATAAAATCTTTTATATAGATTGAAAATTAATTATTTAATTCTGAGTCCAAATAGCGCCCTGTTTCGTCTAATGGGTATAAATAAGTCAGACTAAGGAAAAGGGGGAGTTTTATGTGAGGTATTTGGTAAAGAGAGCTCAGAATGATGATGAGGAGGCGTTTATTGAACTGATAGAACGCTCTAAGCAGGGGATGTATAAGGTGGCAAAATCTTATCTGCACTGTGAAGAGGATGTGGCTGACGCCATGCAGGAGACGATACTGGCCTGCTATGAAAAAATCAGGACACTGAAAGAGCCGGATTATTTTCAGACATGGATGATACGGATCCTGATTAACAGATGTAAAGATATTTTAAAGAAGAATAAAGAACTCCGTCTTCTGGATGATTATCCGGAAAGGCCATTTATGGAGGAGATGCAGGTAAACCTGGAATTTGAAGAGCTTCTGGAATCTGTGGGAGAGAAGTATAAAACGATACTTGTCCTTTATTATGTGGAAGGGTTTAATACGAGAGAGATAGCCGGACTGCTGGATATGAATGAACACACGGTGAAGACAAGGCTGGCAAGAGGAAGGGATAAGTTTCGCAAAGAATATATGAGAAGTGATGAGATTATAAAAGAATGCAATTTAAAAAAAACGGGATACAGTCAGGCATCTTCATCATAAGGGGGGAATAGGATGAGTAAGCAGTATAATAATGAGGAAATCTCAAGGATATTATGCCAGGATCTAATTTTCAGCAGGACAATAAATGACAGGCTTGATGAAACATATGCCCTTATACGGGCGAACGCAAGACAGATAAGGGAAGGAAGTGCAGAAAATTCCCACAGAAGAGTACGCAAAATGGGCAGAAGAAAAATCGGCAGAAGATTAGGTCTTGCAGCTGCAGTGATGGTTCTGCTGGCTGCAGCATCTTTGGCAGTGGTGGCTGCAGGAGGATTTTTTGTTAAAAACAGCAGCCAGACAGGGGACAGTATGACATATGAATTCAAGATTGATTATACACTTGTACCGAAGAAGTTTGAGGCGAAGCCGTCCTATCTGCCGGAAGGCTATAAAGAATGGCAGAAGGGGAAATATGAGAAGGATGAATATGCGCGAATTTCTATCAGGACTGTAAACATGGATCTTATGGACAGTAACAGCGGCGAATTTGACTGCGTTGGCGTGGAATCAGTAACAACAGATATACTTGGAGGAATGGATGCGGATATTGTGCAGTTAAAAGAAAATAAGATGTCTTACCACCCATTTGATAAAAGGATATACTTGTTCAATCCGGATAAGGGATATGCAATAGCTCTGTATGGGACAGATCTGGTGGAGATGGGAGAACTGAAAAAAGTAGCTGATTCATTAATAGTCACAGAGACAGAGGAGGATATTTCCTATACTTCAGAAGAATTAAAGAAAATCCGGCAGCAAAGAATGGAGGAAGAAAATAAAAAGAGCATGGCAGCCAACGAGGCAGGGGTTCCTGCGGATGCTGTTACGCCCATGGGGGAAGAAGCCGGGATGGTAAACGCGCAGGGGACAGAAATTTCAGACGGAGTAAAATACAAAGTAATGGAGGTGATCCATGCCGACAGTATCAGCGAGCTGCCGGATCTGGAGGAAAAATATTTTATTGATTATGAGGATAACAGCTGGTGGATCCGTGAGGATGGGACACTGAAGCCACAGGGAAGGGTTAAGGCAGATAGCTGGCCGCTGACAGGAGATGAAGAAATAGAGCAGGTGCAGCAGAAATATCTGTTAGTGAGGGTCAGGGCAAAGAATAACAGCGATTCCCTAAAGATGGCTCAGGGAGGGCTTTTTGCGTATCTGCTCCGGCAGGAGGAAGACGGCCATTATTCTTTCATGGATAATACAGTCCATAAACAGGTGGAAGTGGATAATATTCAGATGGAATCCCGGCCATTTTATTTTGACGGCGCCGAAAATATTGAGGGAGAGGCAAGAAGTGACTTTTATTATTACTACCTGGAACCAGGGGAAGAAAAAGAGTACACTCTCATATGGGCTGTGGATGAAGACGTCATTGACAATGTCTGTCTGATGGTGGATTATAACGGGATGTACGAACCGGGATGTTATGATAATAAACGGTTCATGAGCATTAAATAAGAAGGGGGAAATGACCAAAGGGTGTGCCAGGTTATTGCGGCACACCCTTTGGTTCTTCTATAGGAAACTTCGTTTCATATAGAAGCCCCTTCCGGGAGGATGTACAGCAGCGCACGCGGAACAAAAGCTGCGCTTTTCATAATATTGGCTCGAGGGGGGGCGCAAAGCGCATTTTTGTTCATTTGGTCACCAGCCCGCCAGACTCAGCAGGATACCGGCTGCAGATGCTGTCAGATATAGGATGCCGATGATCTTCAGGTTTTCTTTTTTGTCTGGATTCATCTTAAATAAAACAATAAGCCCAACACCGGCTCCCGTGCAGAGTCCGGCAATGACAGAAGCAAATGTGATCGCACCGTCCAGATAAAGCTGAGTAAGTATGACAGATGCGGCACAGTTGGGGATCAGGCCGATGACAGCGGCGATCAGCGGCTGGAAAATGGTATTGCCCAGAAGGAGGGCAGACAGCCTTTCAATGCCGAAAATTTCAGTTATAAGATTCAGCACACCGGAGAACACAAATAAATAAATCAGTATTCTTACTGTGTGTTTTATTGCCGGCTTTACAATACCCCCGTGATCATGGCAGCCGCAGCCGGAGCAGAGATCTTCCAGATGCCTGTCATCTGTCTGCCTCTGCCTCCAGAGACAGTCAACTGCATATCCGGCCAGAATTGCTATAACAACCTTGACAGCCAGAAGAATGAGGATATCCTTTCCGCGTCCCGGATTTCCAAGAAGGATGAGGATGGCTTCATCGGAAGTGGCAATAAAGACGGAAACCAGGGTACCGGGGGAGATCACGCCGCCGGCAAATAAGTTTGCAGCCATGACAGAAAAGCCGCATTGAGGGACACAGCCTGCCAGAGCGCCGAAGATGGGACCAGACCAGCCTACTCTGGCCAGCATCCTGTTAAGAAAACTGCCTGAATAATGTTCAAGCGCTTCCAAAACGAGAAATGCAGCAAACAAAAAAGGAAGCATCTTAATGCAGTCCAGGCTCGTGTCTGTCAGAACATCCAAAAAAATGTTTAAATAATACTCCATAGTGTTAAGTTCTCCTTTTTAGCCTATTTTTTATTATAACCATAAAAAGGATCAAATTACCAGAACTTTTTTGAAACTAAATTCTGCTTGACAATATGAAACAAAAATGATATCTTAGACTCAGTTGATAATAGAGAATGCAATGAAGAGGAATAGTACGATTCGTTCTGATTACAGAGAGCCGGCGGCTGGTGTGAGACGGCAGAAGGATGGATGGGAACTCACCTTGGAGCGGCTGCCCCAAATTTCATGATGTATGGAAGAGTAGGCGCAGACGGAACCCTACCGTTATCCTGGGAGGATATAATGTTCAGCAATTGGACCCGTATCCGCAGAGAGTATGAAGTAATTCATAAAATAGAGTGGTACCGCGTAAGACATGCAGAGTCAGTCTTTCGTCTCTAATGACAGCAGATGTCAGGAGATGGGGGGCTTTTTTAGTTTCCGGAAAAGCCATATGGGTTCACCGGTATAAAAGAACTCTTGTCAGGTTATTCACGCGTAGACTGCAGACCCTTCTGAAAACCGCTTCATATTATCACTGAAAATTACTATATATAGTAAGAAGCAGGACCGCTGCCGGTATGGTGCAGGCGGCAGGAATCAGAAAAGAAAAGGAGAATGGATATGAAAAATTTTGAAAAGTATACCAGGCAGTATTTCATGCCGCCAGAACCGTCTTTTAAATGGGTGGAGAAGGATCATATTGAGAAAGCCCCTATATGGTGCAGTGTAGATCTTCGTGACGGCAACCAGGCGCTGATAGTACCGATGACACTGGACCAGAAAATTGAATTCTTCAAGCTTCTTGTAAAAGTTGGTTTCAAAGAGATAGAAGTGGGATTTCCCGCAGCTTCTGATACAGAATATAATTTTTTGAGAGCGCTTATCGAGCAGAACCTGATACCGGAGGATGTTACGATTCAGGTGCTCACACAGGCCAGGGAACATATTATCCGCAAGACATTCGAGGCTTTGAACGGGGCAAAGAAGGCAGTAGTCCATGTTTATAATTCCACATCTCTTGCACAGAGAGAGCAGGTATTTAAAAAGTCAAAAGAGGAGATCCTGAAGATCGCTGTCGACGGGGCAGCGCTCTTAAAGAAACTGGCAGCTGAGACTGAAGGAAACTTTTCATTTGAATACAGCCCTGAGAGCTTTACGGGCACAGAAGTTGAGTATTCTCTGGAGGTCTGCAATGCCGTGCTGGATGTTTGGCAGCCAACGCCTGACAACAAAGTGATCATTAATCTGCCCAGCACGGTCCAGCATTCAATGCCGCATGTATATGCCAGCCAGATTGAATACATGAGCACCCATATGAAATACCGCGAAAACGTGATACTTTCTCTGCATCCGCATAATGACAGGGGCTGCGGCGTGTCAGACGCTGAGATGGGGATACTGGCAGGAGCCGACAGAATAGAAGGAACACTGTTTGGCAATGGTGAGAGGACAGGAAATGTAGACATAGTGACTCTTGCCATGAATATGTTCTCACAGGGTGTGGACCCTGAACTGGACTTTACAGATATGCCATATGTAAGTGAACAATATGAGAAATTTACAGGAATGAGCATTGATATGAGAAGCCCGTACAGCGGCGCACTTGTATTTGCAGCATTCTCAGGGTCACATCAGGATGCTATTGCAAAGGGTATGAAATACAGAGAAGAGAACGACTGCCAGTACTGGACAGTTCCATATCTTCCTGTTGATCCCACTGATGTGGGAAGGCGTTATGAAGCTGATGTTATCCGTATCAACAGCCAGTCCGGAAAGGGTGGCGTGGGATATATCCTGGAGCAGAACTTCGGCCTGAATCTTCCGGCAAAAATGCGTGAAGCTATGGGATATGCAGCCAAAGGAGTTTCTGATGAACAGCATAAAGAGCTGCAGCCAGAAGAAATATTTGAACTGTTTAAAGAGAAATATGAAGATATTCAGACTCCTTATAATATTACAGAAGTACATTTCAAACAGCACAACGGCATCATTGCTGAAGTGACTGTTACATGCAACGGTGAATCACGGGTGGCTATTGCTTCCGGAAACGGACGTCTCAATGCAGTAAGCAATGCCCTGAAGAAATGCTATCATCTGGAATATGACCTTGTAACTTATCAGGAGCATGCTCTGGAACAGAGTTCCAGCTCAAGGGCTATCGCATATGTGGGAATCAAGGATAAGAATGACAGCCTGTACTGGGGCGCCGGAGTAGATCAGGATATTATCCGGGCATCTATCAATGCTCTTGTGACAGCTATCAATAATAAAGAGACAGCATAAATTTGGCAACCGGATAAAAGGCAGCAAAAGATAGAATTAGGGCAGGCTATTATGTGATTCTTTTGAGGATTATCATAGCAGTCTGCCTTTACGTTTTTTCAGCAGAGAAGCAGTATGAGATATATTTCAAAAATGTTAAATGGATTTAAAGAAATATTTAAAAAATAAATAGAAACGAAATAAAAATGTAAAATGTTGTAAAATGTAGAAAAATGTTTCATAAAAAATGGAAATACAAAAAAATGAGCAGATGTAAAAATGCATAAAATAATAGGGGGAATTATCAAAATATTTTGTGGATATCTCATAAAAAGGCTGCTGAGCTAAAAAAATGCCATGTAAGATATTACAAAATTATGAAACCATACTTGACACTTGATTTTAATTTCAATATAATTTCAATTACTAAGGGCGACATAGATTACTCCATCGAAAAAAGGCGCATAGTCTCTTCGAAAAAGAGTATTTTCCATAGATTAGATAGATAATATGTAACTATCCGGTTCAGGCTGGTCTGCAGGACCGGGAGCAGCAGGTGCCGGAGAGTTGCGAAAATATTTAGAAAAGGAGGGAGGTACGGTAAGATGTTATGGCTGAAGGAAATTTTCTGCAGAGCATGGAATTTCATAAAACAGGCGTTGACGAAGCGCACCTATAGGGAATGCGCAATAATTGTGGCCGGCATTGCCGTACTTGCTGTGGTGGTTTTGGGTGCCGCCGGCTTTTCAGGTGGGGGCAAAAACAAAGTCTATGCCGTCCAGAATTCAAAGGACAAGGAAGCAGAGTCGGGGGATGAAGAAAATATCCCCAATGAACTTCAGGCGGGGCTGATGGGTGTTGTTAACAGTGTCACCAGCCTGGAGGAGTATTCTGCGGCGGCCAGCTCCAAAAGCATCGAGAATGCTCATGAAGATGTCCTGGTTGGAAATTCAAAGGCAAGCAAGGGTGCCTTGAACAGGATATCTGTAGAAAAAGGCCTGAAGGCTATGAGCGGTATCGGGTACATATCCCAGCTGGCAGTGCGTCAGCATCAGATGCCTGTAGAGGATTATTATGCACTTCTGCAGATTGTAGAAGCTGAAGCTACAGGCGGGGATACCTACAGCAAGATGTTAGTGGCAAATGTTGTGCTCAATAGGGTGGAGGACAGCCATTTTCCGGACAATATTTATGATGTGGTCTGGCAGACGGTTGGCGGTTCACCGCAGTTTTCGCCGACGAGTGACGGCCGTATTTACAGCGTAGATATTACAGACAGTACCATAGAGGCTGTAGACAGGGCACTGGATGGGGAAGATAACTCGAAAGGAGCGCTTTTCTTCATTGCCAGGTCGAGTGCTGATGAGCACAATGCTGAGTGGTTTGATGACACGCTGGAATGGATGTTCGAGTATGGCGGGCATGAGTATTACAAATTTGCCGAATAGTGATGCAAAGTACGAAAGAGCGCTGCAGGGCTGTATAGCCGGGCAGCGCTCTTTCGATTAATTTCGCGTAAAGTCTGCTTTAGTTTTGCCTTGTACAGTGCTAAATTCTATGCTATAATTATAAATTGAGAAGTTTTCGGCTTCATTTTTTCACAGAGGTGAGCCGGATAAGAAAACAAAGAAAGAGCAAAGGATGGGAAATATGGAGCTTCTATACAAAAGTACGAGAAACAGTGATACCACAGTAACAGCTTCACAGGCTATTTTAAAGGGCCTTGCAGAGGATGGCGGATTATTTGTCCCAACAATGATCCCGAAGCTGGATGCCGGCATGGATGAACTGGCAGGTATGAGCTATCAGGAAACTGCGTATGCTGTGATGAAACAGTATCTGACAGATTTTACGGAAGAAGAGCTGAAAAGCTGCATTGCCAGAGCCTATGATGAAAAGTTTGACACAGAGGAGATCGCGCCTCTGAAGAAGGAAGATGGAGTCTATTATCTGGAACTGTTCCACGGCGCTACGATAGCTTTTAAGGATATGGCGCTGTCTATTCTTCCGCATCTGATGACCACAGCAGCAAAGAAAAACCATATTTCTAACGAAATCGTGATCCTGACTGCTACTTCAGGAGATACAGGAAAGGCAGCGCTTGCCGGATTTGCGGATGTTCCCGGTACCAGGATCGTGGTCTTCTATCCGAAGTCAGGCGTCAGCCCGATTCAGGAAAAACAGATGGTGACCCAGAAGGGGGACAATACATTTGTTGTAGGTATCAGGGGGAATTTTGATGATGCACAGACAGGGGTAAAGAAGATCTTTGGAGATAAAGATCTGGAAAAGGAGATGGCATCTGCCGGATTCCAGTTCTCATCTGCAAATTCTATCAATATCGGAAGACTGGTGCCTCAGATCGTATATTATGTCTATGCATATGCAAAGCTCTATGCTGCAGGGGACATCAAAAATGGTGAAGAGATAAATGTTGTCGTTCCCACAGGCAATTTTGGAAATATACTGGCAGCTTATTATGCAAAGAATATGGGAGTTCCTATCAGGAAGCTTATCTGCGCTTCAAATGAAAACAGAGTGCTTTATGATTTCCTGGGAACAGGCACATATGACAGAAACAGAGAGTTTATCCTGACTACATCACCCTCCATGGATATCCTGATCTCCAGCAATCTGGAGAGGCTGCTGTACCGTATAGCAGGGGAAGATGACAGTAAGAACCGTCAGATGATGGAAGCTCTCGTAAAAGACGGCAGATATGAGATTACAGAAGACATGAAGGAAAAACTGGCGGATTTCTACGGCAACTATGCCACAGAGGCGGAGACAGCTGATGAGATAGCCGGGCTTTACCGCAAGACAGGTTATGTTCTGGATACGCACACAGCTGTGGCCTCCAGGGTTTACCGCAAGTATGCGGAGGAGACTGGCGATACGGCAGTGACAGTCATAGCTTCTACAGCCAGCCCGTATAAGTTTACTAGAAGTGTCATGGATGCTGTCGATAAAAAATATGATGCCATGTCAGATTTTGAACTGGTGGATGAACTGAATAAAATATCAGGAGTTGCTGTGCCCAGGGCTATAGATGAGATCAGAAATGCCCCTGTGCTCCATGATACAGTTGTGGATGCGGCTGATATGAAAGATACTGTTAAGAAATTCCTGGGAATATAGAGGGGGGAGAATATGGACTCAATGTTTGTGCTCCTGGACGTCATAGTCCTGGGATGCGGTGTTTACATACTGTATGCATATTACCTGATGAAGGTGAAGGGGGAGGTGAAGGAGAATCTTCTTTTAAATCCGACTACTCCTCTGAAGCGCTGCAAGGATAAGAAGGCTTATATGGAATATATGGGGCCCAGGCTTTTGGCGCTGGGAATAGGCGCGCTTATCTGCGGAGGTGCAGGGCTTATCAATGACTATACTAACTTTATGGGTTCCTGGTACCTGGCAATCACAGTAGTTTTTCTGGTGCTTGTCATCTGGTTTGCTGTGGCAGTTAAGAAATCTGTTAAAAAGTTCTGGTAGGACAGGCCAAATTATTAAAAAGCTGTAAAATCGTAAACTGGCTTTGTTAAATACTTGACATTTGACTTTGAAAATGAGATAATGAAGCCAAATTTTGATAAAGGAGGACATAAGATGTCAACAAAAGCGTATTATCCACTTAATGAAATCGGCGCTGGCAAAACTGGTTTTGCAAAGACCCGTTCCATTATCGAAGCAGCTTTCTACGGAAACAACGTAGTTAAAGTAAACACTTTAAAAGAGGCTTATGAATTAGCTAAAAACTCAACAGGAACAATCGTTACAGATATGCCAGTATACAGAGGAGAGGAATTCGGTCTGGAACCGGATGCAAAAGTTCTCTTATTCAACGATGGCGCTATCACAGGCCGTTATGCTGCAGCACGCCGTATTGCCGGTGAACCGGGAGTTGACTGCGCAGCACTTGATAAAGTGGCTATGGACGCTGTATATGAGTCACGCTGGAAAACAATGTACCATGCAGAGGTTTATGTAGGCCTTGATCCTGAATTCATGGTAAAAGCTCACCTTCTGATCCCGGAAGGAGAAGAGAACATCATGTATTCCTGGATGCTGAACTTCCAGTATATGTCTGATGAATATGTTAAGATGTACAAGAACTCCAAAGCAGTAGGTGATGGAAAAGAAGCAGATATCTATATCTTCTCTGATCCCCAGTGGTCACCGGTTGAGCATCCGGGCGTTGATTTCAGCTGCCTGAGCGATCCTCAGACTCTTTGCTACTTCAATACAAACCAGAACTGTGCATGTATCCTTGGTATGAGATACTTCGGAGAGCACAAAAAAGGCACACTGACAATGGCATGGGCTATTGCAAACCGTAACGGATATGCCTCCTGCCACGGCGGACAGAAAGAATATACATTAGCAGACGGATCTAAATATGTAGCATCTGTTTATGGTCTGTCAGGATCAGGTAAGTCTACTCTGACACATGCTAAGCATGACGGAAAATACGGCATCAAAGTGCTTCATGATGACGCATTCATCATCAACACTGATACATGTGCATCTATCGCTCTTGAGCCTACTTACTTTGATAAGACACAGGATTATCCGGTTGGATGTGAAGATAACAAATATCTCTTAACATCTATGAACAACTCAGCAACACTTGATGAGGACGGACATATCCAGATCGTAACAGAAGATATCAGAAATGGTAACGGACGTGCTATCAAATCTAAACTGTGGTCTCCGAACCGTGTTGATAAGATTGACGAGCCGGTTAATGCAATCTTCTGGATCATGAAAGACCCGACAATCCCGCCGGTTGTTAAATTAAAAGGAGCTTCTCTTGCATCTGTTATGGGAGCAACACTGGCTACAAAACGTTCTTCAGCAGAAAGACTTGCACCGGGAGTTGATCCTAACGCATTAGTAGTAGTACCTTATGCTAACCCGTTCAGAACATATCCTCTGGCTAACGACTATGAGAAATTCAAAAAACTCGTAGCTGAGAAGAATGTAGACTGCTATATCATCAATACTGGCGATTTCATGGGCAAGAAGGTTAAACCTGCTGATACTCTTGGAATCCTTGAAGCTATCGTTGAAAGAAAAGCAGATTTCAAACAGTGGGGACCATTCTCTGATATCGAGATCATGGATTGGGAAGGATTTGTTCCTGATATGAACGATCCTGAGTACGTTGGCCAGTTAAAGGCACGTATGACAGACCGTGTGAACTTTGTTAAGTCAACTGCAACTGTTAAAGACGGTTACGATAAACTTCCGGATGACGCTCTTGCAGCTATCCAGAAAGTTGTTGACGAATTAAACTAAGCAATATATAATGGGGATGTTGCATCTTGCAGCATCCCTTTTTGTTATTTTTTAATTAGTGGTAATAAATTCTTTATAGAATTATATATTGAAAATAGACAGATACTAGAGTATAATCTTAATAAAGAAAAAGGTACTTCCTGGAATGTGCGACACTCCTGTCGTTTTGAACCTACATTTACTTTAAACGGGATTCCTACATTGCTGTAATTAATGTCAGGCCGCCTTGGTCAGCGGAAGGCAGAGATTATGGCTGCGGTTACCCACCTAGCATTGCTAGGAGTCAGAAGACAGGAAACGGCATTTTGGGAGGTACTAAAGAAAAAGCATAAGCTGCTGTGAGGCCGGATATCCTGTCAAACGGCAGCTTTTATCTTGAAAACATATAAAGACTCCGCTGCTGCAGACAGTGACGGGAGGGCTGGAAGGAGAAGAGATGGGGATCAATAAGAACGATTTTGGCATGACAAGGGATGGGAAAGAGGCATTTATCTATACTCTTGCAAACAAGAATGGCATGAGCGCAGAGGTCACAGATTACGGCGCGACTCTTGTGGCTGTAAGTACACCTGATAAGAACGGCAGGCTGGATGATGTTTTGCTGGGTTATGAGGATGTGACTGATTACATAGAAAATGGCGGCTATCTGGGAGCCACAGTAGGGCGCAACTGCAACAGGGTAAAAGGCGCCCAGGTCAGCATTAACGGGCAGGTATTCGAATTAGATAAGAATGAGAATGGCAATGACCTTCACAGCGGCTTTCATGGTTATGACAGCTTTATCTGGGATGCTCAGATTATCCAGGAGGAAAATGCAGTAATGTTCTCACGCATGAGTCCGGACGGAGAGCAGGGATTTCCGGGAAATTTTAAGGTATCTGTGAAATATACGCTTACAGAAGAAAATGAGCTGAAGATCCAATACAGCGGAAAATGTGATCAGGATACAATTGCAAATATGACGAATCACAGTTATTTCAACCTGGCAGGACAAGATGCCGGAGAGATAACGGGGCATATACTGCAGCTGGAAGCGGATGCATATCTGCCGGTAGATGAAGAATCTATTCCCACAGGTGAGATCAGAGAGGTGGCCGGAACACCCTTTGATTTCAGAGAACCTAAAGCGATCGGAAGAGATATGGGGGCTGATGATGAGCAGCTGAGGCTGGCCCATGGCTATGACCATAATTTCCTGCTGAGGGGCGGATGCATGGAGGTCAGGAAGATCGCTGAGGTTATGGAGCCGGAGTCAGGCCGCACTATGGAAGTATATACAGACTGTCCGGGGATCCAGCTGTATACGGGAAATTTCCTGGAGAATACTCAGATAGGCAAAGAAGGGGTTGTTTACGGACCGCACCACGGTTTCTGCATGGAGACCCAGTTTTATCCCGACACGCCCCATCATGATGAGTTTCCGTCCTCGATCCTGAAAGCAGGCGAAGAGTACAGCAGCATTACGATTTATAAATTTGGAATAAGAGTCTGAGGACCGTACTGCTGTCTTATGTGGTGTATTATCTGAATATGCAGGCAGAAATAACAGGAATGTTTGTTGCAAAACAGCATTCCTTTTTTTCTGCCTGGCAGCAGATCTGGATTAAATTGCCGGTTATTTATGGAATTTTCTGGACATACTTCAATATACTTAATTATATGGAAAAGGTGAGAAGGTTAGAAAATCATGGAAGAAAAATGGAAGAGGATGCTGTTTTACATCTGCGCCCTGCTTTTTGTTATGGTAGTTTATATTGGAATGATTGAGCAGAAAACGAAGGAACGTCTTCTGTCTGCCTCCCGGGAGGCGGCTGATATGTCTGAGGCGCTTCAGGCACAGGGGGAGGAAAAGGATACCGGGCCTGGCGGGACAGAGGATACGGAAGAAATCAGGACAGCCAGTGCAGGAGCGTCTGGGGAGACAGAAGCACAGAAAGAGACAGAAGCACAGGGAGAGACAGAAAACCGGAAAGAGACAGAAGCGCAGGGAGAGACGGAAACTCAGAAGGAGTCAGAAGCACAGGGAGAGACAGAAACTCAGAAGGGGACAGAAGTGCAGGGTGTGACAGAGGTATCTCAGGCAGAGCAGAAGACAGAAACGGGGAAAGAGGGCGGCCTTACAATTGAGGACTGCGGCGAGAACCCATCTATCCGGGTATTGATCTGTTCGGATAATTATTCATATGATTATCACAGTGCCGTGAGTATCGGCTGTACATCTGATTTTATACTGGAATATTCGGGAAAGAAGGAAGAACACAGTACTTCTGAGGTGCTGGAACTGACACCTGAGAGTGAATACCTGGCTGACGGCATAATGACAATGACGCCATTAAAGGAAGAAGGTAAAATCATTCTTCCTAATCTGGCGCGTGCCGTACAGTGTCCTGCTTACTGTGGGAAGATGGAAGTGAGGGTGCAGGACGGGGCGCTGCTTGTTATCAATGAACTTCCTTTAGAGACATATCTAAAGGGAGTGGTGCCGAGTGAAATGCCGGCCTCTTATCCTCTGGAAGCCTTGAAAGCCCAGGCAGTCTGTGCCAGGACATACGCCCTCAAGAGCATGTCGGGCGGCAGGGCGGCAGAATATCATGCTGATGTGGACGACAGTGTCTCATATCAGGTATATAATAACAACAGACCTGACCAGAGGAGCACTGAGGCTGTGGAAGGGACACGGGGAATGGTCCTCAAAAAAGGGGACGGCACGCTTGTGGATGCCCTTTACTATTCTACATCCTGCGGACGTGCCATGCAGGATGATCTCTCAGAAGAAGCTGTGTTCTGTGCATTTATGGATACAGGGGGGACGAAGGCATATGAGGCCTCGGAGACATGGTACAGATGGCAGGCATTTTTCTCAATAGAGGAACTTACCAGGCTGGCCGGACTGTGGCAGGAGGGATTTGGACAGGTGTATGAAATGTCGGTGGCTGAAAGGCTGAAGAACGGATCTGCCCTCAGGCTCGCTGTAAGCGGCGAAGGAGGCAGTTTTGAAGTGGAAGGGGAATATTCTATAAGAAAGTTTTTATCGCCCCTGTATACGCCTGTAATCGCTCAGGACGGATATGAGGCGGACGGGATGAGCCTGCTTCCCAGCGCCTTCTTCTATTTTGTGCCGGAATACGAGGAAGGCACTCTCACAGGATATACACTGAAAGGGGGAGGCTATGGGCACGGCATCGGACTGAGCCAGAACGGGGCTAAGGGAATGGCTGATGCAGGGCTTGACTATACAGAAATACTGAGCGAGTATTATGGAGATACACTGCAGTATTGAAGTTCGTCCCCAAAAGTGGTATTATGAGGTATGAAGAAAATACAGAGGTTTATAATGAAGAAAATAAAGCAAGTAATTCTCTGGTGCTGGAAATTTTCCAGGAGAGTCAGCAGAGACAGAGTAGACGCCTACGCTGCCCAGTCCGCTTTTTTTATCATCATGGGTTTTATTCCGTTCCTCATGATGCTGCTTTCTATGCTGCAGTATACCCCCCTGACATCGCCCCAGGTGATGGAGATGATAATGGATTTTATGCCGGAGTCGTTCAGAGATTATCTTCAGGGTATCGTGTCTGAGCTGTTTACAAGGTCTACGGCAATATTGTCGGGAACTGCCATAGCTGCCGTCTGGGCGGCCGGGAGGGCTGTGCTGGCCATGACAAAGGGGCTTAACTCTGTTTATCATATTGATGAGACGAGAAATTATTTTTATATGCGTCTGAGGTCTGCCTTTTATATTGTGTTTTTTATGATCGCGCTGATCCTGGCTATGGTCCTTCTTGTATTCGGTAATAAGATCCAGGAGGCCCTGCTTTCAAACGTTCCGTTTTTACAGCAGTTTTCGGGTTTCATTATCAGTGTCAGGACAGTGGTGACGCTTGTTATCCTGGCTCTGCTTTTTTGGGGCATGTATGTGCTGCTGCCCAACAGGAGGCATGTTCATGTTTTAAGCCAGCTTCCGGGCGCAATTGTGACGGCTTTTACCTGGTCTATTTTTTCATACGGTTTTTCCATCTATTTTGAAATGGTGGGACAGATGTCAAGGATCTATGGGAGCCTGACCACAGTCATCATGATCATGCTGTGGCTGTATTTCTGTATGTGGCTGCTTTTTATCGGGGCTGAGATCAATATATATCTGGAAGATCCATATGGATATTTTGAAGGTATTTGACGGTGCGGGAAATAGAGGGCCCGGGATGGCTCACAGCAGGAATGGGCAGGAGCTTTTGAACGAAAATGTATGGAGAAAAATGCAAATGTCATGGAGAAAAAAGTCATCTTTGTGTGGGATGGCTTTTTTTACTGTTATTTTTCATGGAGAAGTGCAGGATTGTCCATGTATAAAAGTAGTTTATCCATGCTATGATTATTCCATCACAAAGAAGAAAGAAGGAGGAAGGTATTATGAAGTTTAGAAAGGTGACGGCATTGCTTTTGGCAGCAGCGCTGGCAGCGGGAAGTCTGGCAGGGTGCGGCAGCGGTAAGAGTGCAGAGGATGATTCAGCGGAAGCCAAAAAAGTAGAAAATGAAGTGAACAAAACAGCTTCAGGAGAGGAAGTCACACTTACGATGCTCATAGATAACGGCACTGAGCCCGACGGGTATGAAGCAGTACTCGCCCTGGCTGAGGAAAAGCTCGGTATCCATGTAGACGTAGAGATCCGCCCCGGTGGAGATGAGGGGGACAATATCGTAAAGACGAGGCTGGCTTCCGGCGATATGGCTGATCTTTGTATCTATAATTCAGGTTCTCTTTTATCAGCGCTGAATCCGTCTGAATACTTTATTGATATGACAGATTCCTCTGTGGCATCTACATTTGATGAAGCTTTCACAAAAGCAGCAAGCGTTGACGGAGTGCTTTACGGCGTACCATTTGGAAGCAGTTCAGCAGGCGGCGTAATGTACAACAAAGAAGTATATGAGAAATATAATCTGGAAGTGCCGGAGACTTGGGATGAGTTCATTGCAAACTGTGACGTCTTAAAAGAAGCTGGTGAAAATGCTCTGATCGGTTCTTTTGGTGAGAGCTGGACAGCTCAGGTGCCATATCTGGCAGATAACTTTGCAGTCCTTCAGAAGGAGCCGGATTTCCCGGAAGGCTTTACAGCAGGCACAAAGAAATACGCTACCTCTGAGGCAGGCCTGAGAAGCTGGCAGAAGCTCGCAGCGACTACACCGTATTATAACAAAGATTATCTTGCAACAAATTATAATGACGCATGCGATATGCTTGTTAACGGCGAAGGCGCACATTACATCATGCTGACAATGGCTCTGCGCAATATTTATTCTCTGTACGGCGACGAAGTAAATAAAATAGGCTTCTTCCCGATCCCTGGAGATACACCGGAAGAGACAGGGCTTACTGTATGGGCAGCAGGCGCTATCTATGGAAATAAGAATACAGATAAGGTAGATGATATTAAACGTTTCATGGAATTCTGGGTTTCAGATGAAGCAATCGATGCTTATGTAGAAAAAGTGCTTCCTGACGGACCGTACCACAATGGATATCAGCTGCCGGATACAGCTTACGACGCAGTTAAGGTAGATATGCAGAAATACTTTGACGAAGGAAAGACAGCTCTGGCACTTGAATTCTTAACACCGGTAAAAGGTGCTAACTGCCCGGCTATCTGCCAGGAGCTCGGCTCAGGACAGACCACACCGGAAGAGGCGGCAGCAGCTTACGATGAAGACTGTAAGAAACAGGCTGTGCAGCTTGGACTTGACTGGAAATAAAAGTGGTATATAAAAGGGCCAGCTGTCTATAAAGGCGGCTGGCCTTTTACTACACAGAGAGGGAATGAAATATGAATAAAAAGAAAATCTATTCTACCTGGTTCCTGGCCCCTGCAATGTTAATTTTTCTTATTTTCTTTATAATCCCCATGATAACGTCCCTGTTTTTCAGTATGACTGTCTGGGATTTTAAAAATTTCACATTTGTGGGCCTGGATAATTTTAAAATGTTTTTTTCAGAACGTTCTCTGAATATCGGTATAAAAAATACACTGATCTATGCAGTGCTTACATCTGGTTTAAAAGTTATCCTTGCATTTTTGATCGCAGTTTTCCTTTCAAGTGCAATAAGGACAAAAAATATCATCCGGTCTATCGTATTCTTTCCGAACCTGGTCAGCACCATAGCGATCGGAATAACATTTACAGCATTTATGCATCCGTCAAAAGGTATTTTCAATAAAGTTATTGAATTCTTCGGAGGGACAGGGATCGACTGGCTGGGAAATATCAACCTGGCATTATTTTCGGTCATTGCAACAGATGTCTGGAAGGGCGTATCTATCGCAACAGTAATTTATGTGGCAGGTATCGCATCCATTGACAAGACATTTTATGAAGCTGCATCGATAGACGGCGCCAGCGGCTGGCAGCGGTTAAAAAGCATCACGATTCCTCTCTGCCGCCCGGCAATGAATTCCGTTATCATCCTTTCATTTATCGGTGGTATGAGAAGCTTTGACCTGATCTGGGCTATGACAGGGGGCGGCCCCGGTTTTGCGACGGACGTTATGGCATCCATTGTTTACAAACAGTATGCTGCAGGCTTCTACGGGCTCTCCACTGCGGGCAATGTGATCATGTTTGTGCTGATTGCCGTTCTTGCGTTCCCGCTTCAGAAATTCCTGTTAAGTAAGGAGGTAGACTAGCATGAAAAAAAGAAAGAGACTGCTGCTTCTGGGTGATATTATCGGTATGGTATCAGCTATCGTGATATTTGTTTTCCCGTTTCTTTTCATGTTCATAAACTCCCTGAAGGACAGGCGCGAGGCCAATCTGCTCAGCATGGCTCTCCCGAAGGAATTCCTGTGGGAAAATTATAAAAAGGTTTTTGAGGCAAATAATTACATTGTCCTGACAGCATTTAAAAACAGCTTCCTGCTGACGGTCCTTTCAGTATTAGGGCTTATCATAGTCTGCTCTATGGCCGGATACGTGCTCCAGAGAAGAAAAGACAGGACCATGAGCATTGTAAACTTTGTCATCATGACAGGGCTGATGATCCCGCCTGCTATCCTGCCTACTATCTGGGTAATGCAGGGGCTGCATGTATACCGGACCTTATTTGGAATGGTGATGGTGGAGATCGCGCTGCAGATCCCCTTTGATGTTATGCTTTACCGCGGCTTCATAGGAACCATCCCTGTAGAGCTGGAGGAGGCTGGATATATTGACGGCTGCAAGCGTGCAAGCCTGTTTGGAAAGATCATTTTCCCGCTGCTCAAACCGGTGACAGCGACAGTAATCATATTGAATGCGGTAGGCATCTTCAATGACTTTACTAATCCGCTGTACTTCCTTCCGGGAAGTAAAAATGCCACTGTCCAGCTGACGCTTTATAATTTTATGGGACAGTATTCAAATTCCTACAATCTCCTGTTTGCTGACGTAATACTGATCACAGTCCCGATGCTTATTGTATTTATTATTTTTAATAAGCGTATTGTAGACGGTATGGTGGCAGGTTCCGTGAAAGGATAAAAAACAGGAGCCAGATAAATGTTTTCGTGCTATAATGGACAATACTGACAGTTTTGGAGGGGATGCGATGAAATTTCAGACCAAAATGATCGTGGTGTATGCCGTTCTCGGGACACTGATTGCCTGTATAGCCGGAAGCATTTATTATTCTGTAAGTATGTCAAAGCTTACAGAGCAGGAGAACCAGAAGCTGAGGATCACTGCCAGACAGCTGGAGCAGCAGTATGAAGAGATGATCCAGTCCATGAAGGATGTAAGCCAATACCTGCTCAGTGACAGGGATACACTCTCTGCCATTACAGGGATCTCCTACATGGAGGATAAGGCGGAAAATGATATTTATCTGGCTCAGGCTGAAAAGACGATCCAGGTACAGATAAGTACGGATTATATCACACGGAAATTTTACCGCGTGGTTTTCTGCAATGACAGATGCCTGCCTATAGCAAGCAACAACTGGCTGGACCGGCAGATAATAAATGGCATTGATTATAAAGAGATGCCCTGGTATGAGAGGGCCAGGGAGAATCCCGATACATTTACGATCATGGGGGCTCATAGAGATACATGGGGCAAACGTGATAATCCTGAAGTTTTTTCTGTTGTAAAGCAGATACAGGGGAAGGATATGGGGTACATTGAGGTCCAGAAAACTATGGACGATGTAGCCCGTGTGCTTCAGGCGGCCGATCTGGGCATGGATGTATGCCTGATGAACAGCGCAGGTGAGATCCTGTTCCAGAACAGGGAACAGGACGTGGAATTTAACAGGCAGTTCCTTGGAATACAGGATATACCGCCCGGGAAGTATGAAGACGGGCAGGGGAACAGCTGCCTGGCAGCCGGAATATATAATAAAAAGACAGATACTATGATCCTTGTTCTGGAGGACGCAGGGGTGCTCAGGGAAGGTGCAGGATATATCTATGTGATATCTCTTCTTCTGATAGGCGGTGGTATGCTCCTGTCGCTTGGATATGTAATGATCGCCACAAAGCGCCTGACAAAGCCTATGCACAGGCTGCAGAAGGCTATACAGGATACACAGCTGGAGACACTGGACCAGCCTCTGGAATTTGATGACCCCAATGATGAATTCCAGAAAATGGCACGTGTATATGAAGAGATGAAGCTCAGGCTGAACAGAGCGATCCTTCAGGAAAAAAGACTTTCATTCCTGCAGCTGCAGGCGCAGTTTGACATGCTGCAGGCGCAGGTCAATCCGCATTTCCTCTATAATGTGCTGAATGTGATCTCAAACAGAGGCATTCTAAGCGGCGATGAGGTCATATGTGACATTTGTGATGATCTGGCGGGGATGCTCCGGTACGCGACAGATACGAAAGAGAAGTACGCCACGCTGGAAGATGAGACAGATTTCCTGAAGCTGTACTTTTCACTTTTAAAGTACAGGTATGAGCATAAGCTGGAGTATACGATAAATATTGATCAGGAGATCGAAAGGCAGATACTGCCGAAGCTGGTCCTTCAGCAGCTGGTAGAGAACAGCATAGCTCACGGGTTTGAAAACAGCAGCAAAATCATGAAAATCTGTGTGACAGGATGGCAGGAAGATGGGCGCTGGTATGTGAGTGTCCGGGATAATGGCGAAGGCTTTAAGGCGCAGGTCATGGAAGACCTGGAAAAAAGCCTGGAGAAGATCAGAAAGGATCTGACCACCAACCGGCAGCATGTGGAGATGAAGATCGGCGGTATGGGACTGATCAATACATATGCCCGGCTCTATCTGCTCAACGCAGATGATCTGGTTTTTAATATCCAAAATAATGAGGACGGTGCCCAGATTGTTTTTGGAGCATCCCTGAGCTGAAAGGAAGGTTTATGTATCGAGTTTTTATTGCAGAAGATGAACCGGCAGCTATGAAGCATATATGCACTATCATAGAGATTAAATGTCCGGGCTTTGAGGTGGTTGGAACTGCTGATAATGGCAGGAGTGCGCTGGAGCAGATAGAAAAGCTGCAGCCGGATGTGCTGATCACGGATGTGAAAATGCCTGTCATGGACGGGATAACGCTTGTGAAAAGGATAGGGGAGAAATATCCTGAGATCTTGTCTGTTATAATAAGCGGCTATCAGGATTTTGACTATGCAAGGGAGGCGCTCCGCTCTGGTGTCTGTGATTATATCCTGAAGCCTGTCAAGCCTTCCACGTTTCAGGAGCGGATGAGAGTCATTCAGGGGAAACTGGATGAGGCATATTATGTGAGGCGCAACAGGATGATCCGGGAAATGTGCAGAGGAATTCTGCCGGACGAAAAAAAGTTTGCCAGATTTTTTCCAAGCTCAGAGTATTATGTGGCGCTCTTCAGGAAAAACGGGCTGCCGAGGCGTTTTGTGAATTCCAGGGGAATAGAGATATTTTCTATCAGGGATGAGCAGATGATGGTCTATGGAAGAGACGAGATGGAAGCGCTTTACATATGCCCCAGGGAGCTTCTGTTCCACAACAGCTTTTATCAGCTGATGACCCATATGGCGGAAAAAGAGAAGGCTTCTGCAGCTTATTATACTATGGTGCTGCGGGAGGAGGCTGTGCCCGCCATACAACTGCCGGAGGTGATTAAGATGCTTTATCAGACTCTGGATTACAGTCTTATCATCGGGAGAAAACAGGTGATTGTCAAGGAGGGGCAGAATCTGGATGAGAAAGCAAATACGGGAAGCGGGATCTGGAACCCATATCTGGACAGGCTGGAGATCCTGGTAAAGGATCATGCTCCAAATAATAAGATCCAGGAGGAAATAAAATGCTGTTTTATGAAATGGAAGGAGGAGGGGCATACACAGCTCTGGGTTGAGGATAAGGTGAGGGAGATGTTCGGAATCTTCCGCAGATATCACGCTCTTGACGAATCCATCGAGATGTGCGAATATTTCATTGATGAGGCTTTTTATTATGCCGCTGATATGGAGGGCCTGGCAGACAACATCAGGCAGATACTGGGCAGGAGCATGACAGAAGAGGCAAAGAGGATCAAGATAGATACTCCTGAATTTTTTGAGAAGATAGTCAAATATCTGCGGGAGCATCTGGCAGAGCCACTGTCTCCCCAGGATATCTGTGAGGTGTTTGGGATCTCACAGACATACTTAAGCCGCCTGTTCAGGAAATACAGCACCATGGGATTTAATAAGACTTTAAATCTGTTTCGGATAGAAAAAGCAAAAGAGATCATGAAAGACAAGAGCAGTCTTTATATTAAGGATGTAGCGGCTATGGTGGGCTATGGGGACCAGTTTTATTTCAGCCGTATATTCCGGTCTGTAACGGGGATAAGCCCTACAGAGTACATGGAGAAGGACGGGGAAGAAAGCCTCATATAAAAACATTATATTAATTAACGGGAGGTAGCACAAAATGAATTTGTATCCTAAAAATCAGGGACCTTTAAGCGACAGTCTGTTTGAAAAACCGACCAGCGAGTACAGGGGGACTCCTTTCTGGGCATGGAACTGCCAGATGACAGAGGAGAAAGTCTCGATGATCGTTCAGGCGCTGGAAGATATGGGGATGGGAGGCGGACATATACACTGCCGCACAGGAATGAATAATCCTTATATGAGCCAGGAGTTCCTGGATCTTGTAAAAGACGCAAATCAGAAGTTCAGGGACAAAGAGATGATAACCTGGCTGTATGATGAAGACAGATGGCCGTCAGGGGCAGGCGGAGGACTTGTGACAAAGGATGAGAGATACAGGATCCGTTTCCTGGTCTTTGCTCCGGAAAGGCTTACAGGGCTGAAGAAGGAAAATGATCTGTCATCCAGCGGTCAGGCTGTGCGCAGTGAGAACCGCAGGCTTATAGCACATTACCAGGTTCGGCTCAAAGACGGCTGGCTGGCAGCATATGAGAGGATTCCTGAAGATAAAACGCCTGATGAGGGATGGGATGAATGGTTTGCCTATCTGGAAATATCAGGGGACAATCCCTGGTTTAATAACCAGTCATACGTAAACACCCTGGACAGAAAGGCTATTGAAAGATTTATCGAGGTGACACACGAGGCATATTACAGGGAGCTGGGTGATGAGTTTGGAAAATCAGTTCCGGCAATCTTTACAGATGAGCCGCAGTTCTGCCATAAAACAAGGCTTAATTATGCTGATGACAAGATGGAAGTGATTATTCCTTTTACAGATGATCTGGAGGTTACCTTCACGGAGGCTTACGGACACAGCCTTCTGGATTCTCTGCCGGAGCTCTTCTGGGAAAAAGGGCCGGATGAGATATCACAGATCCGCTACCAGTATCATGACCACATCTGTGAAAGATTTGCCGATGCTTTTGCCGATACCATAGGAGAATGGTGCAGGGACCATAATATTATGCTTACCGGCCATATGATGGAGGAGCCGACACTTAAATCACAGACAGCTGCGTTGGGTGAAGCGATGCGTTCCTACCGTTCCTTCCAGCTTCCGGGGATCGACATGCTCTGTGACAGAAGAGAACTGTCCACTGCAAAGCAGGCGCAGAGCGCCTCACATCAGTTTGGATACCCGGGTGTCTTAAGTGAATTATACGGAGTCACAAACTGGGATTTTGACTTCAGGGGCCATAAGCTGCAGGGGGACTGGCAGGCCGCCCTGGGCGTGACTGTGCGCGTTCATCATCTGACCTGGACTTCCATGGCAGGAGAGGCCAAGAGGGACTATCCGGCCTGTATCGGATACCAGTCTCCGTGGTACAGGGAATATAAATATATTGAGGATTATTTCTCAAGAGTGAATACACTGATGACAAGAGGTAAGGCTGATGTGAAGATCGGCGTGATACATCCTGTGGAGTCATACTGGCTGTACTGGGGCTCAGAGGAGAAGACAGGCGGCATACGGGAGGAGATGGATGAGAATTTTGAAAAGCTCATCAACTGGCTGCTGTACGGGTTCCTGGATTTTGACTTTATCAGTGAATCTCTCCTTCCTCAGCAGAATCATCCTGAAATGTCTGAAAGTGACATGTTCACAGTAGGTGAGATGAATTATCAGGCCGTTCTGGTGCCGAACTGCGTGACACTCAGGAAATCTACCCTGGACCGCTTAAAAGCATGGAAGTCAAAGGGAGGAAAGGTTATTTTCGCAGGTGAGACACCCAGGCTTCTGGATGCCTGTCCGTCAGCAGAGGTGGAGGAGTTTGTGAGGGAGTGCACCTGCATCCCATTTACAAGGAACAGCCTCCTTACTGCCCTGGAGCCGGAGAGGACCCTGGAAGTCAGAAACGGGGAAGGACTGATGGCTGAAAACCTCATATATCAGATGAGAGATGATGAGGATAAAAAGATATTATTCCTGGCCCATGTAAATAAAATGGAGAATCCTGACCTGCCAAAGAAGGAAACACTGACTGTCACTATTGACGGTACATACAGGGTAATGCATTATGAACCGCTGGACGGCAGCAGGGAAGAGCTTCTTCCTGAGTACAGGGAAGGGAAAACGATCCTGAAAAGGGAAATGTATGACCATGACAGCCTTCTTCTGTACCTGCTTCCAGCTGATGTGGCAGAGGCAGCTTCAGGGGAGCCGGACGAAAAGGCGGCAGGACTGGAGAAAACAGATGAGACAGCCTGGGACGACCTGGCTGTACCGCCTGAAGTGCCGGTGAGCCTCTCTGAACCAAATGTATTTGTGCTGGATCAGGCAGAATACGCTTTTGATGATGGTGAGTGGAATGAGAGGGAAGAGATACTGCGCATCGATAATGAATTCCGCCGCAGCCTGAAGTTCCCGCTCAGGATGGAGGCATTCGCACAGCCCTGGCTGGATCAGGAGGAGGAGAAAGCGGAGCATACACTTTCATTGCGGTTTGAGATATTCTCAGAAGAGGAGATAAGCCCGGTCGTGCTTGCCCTGGAAAATAAGACTGCAGAAGTAATATTAAATGGTGAGGAGATTCCTTTTGAGGAGGATGGGTGGTATGTTGACAGAGAGATCATCCGCCGCAGGCTGGGAACTGTCCGAAAAGGAAATAATGAGCTGATTGTCAGAATTCCATACCGCAGGAAAGAGAATATTGAAAACATGTTCCTTCTGGGCGATTTCGGGGTCAGAGTGAAAGGCTCCAGAGCTGTTCTGACGGCACCCGTAAGGACACTGGCATTTGGGGATATAACTGTACAGGGGCTGCCTTTCTATGGCGGAAACGTAGAGTACCAGATACCTGTACAGCTTCCGGCAGACGGGATGCTGAAGGTGGAAGCCAGCAGATTCCGTTCACCGCTTATGAAAGCTGCGCTGGATGACGGGGAGGGCCAGTCGATCGCCTTTGCGCCTTACTGTGCATGCTTGAAAGCCGGGGCTGGCAGCCATGTACTGAAGCTCACAGCATTCGGCAACAGGATCAATACTTTTGGAACCCTCCATAACTGCAATGATACAGAACCGTGGCCGGGACCGAATGCGTGGAGGACTGCTGGCCAGCAGTGGGCTTATGAATATCAGATAAAACCGACAGGTATACTGAAGGCTCCTGTTGTATCCTTTACATAAAATGCTGGTCAAAGCATTTCCAGAAATAATCTTGACAGATTTAGAAGATGTGGTAGAATAGGACATAACAAACATGTCATGAAAAGCTGTGAAGGTGTAAAGTAGCAAATCATTTTCTTGCAGAGAGAGGGAGTCACCGGCTGTAAGCTTCCTTAAGTTCAGATGGTTATGTGAATTTCCCACCGGAGCTTCATTTCCGAAATGCATAAGAGAAATATCCCTGTGGGGAGAGCAGTGCATGTGTAAGAAATGACGAGACCGCGCGTTAAGCGGACAAAGTGCCTGTCACAGACAGGAAGCAGGGTGGTACCACGGATATCAGCTTCGTCCCTATTTTTAGGGGCGGAGCTTTTTTTCATGCATGTCGGAATCAGAAGAATAAAAGGAGAATAAAAATGATGAAAGAAAAACTGCAGGCAATCAAAGATGAAGCCATGAAGCAGATCCAGGCTTCCGATGCACTAGATAAGCTCAATGATGTCCGCGTCGCTTTCCTTGGAAAAAAAGGCGAGCTGACTGCCGTATTAAAAGGTATGAAGGATGTGGCGGCTGAGGAAAGACCCATTGTGGGCCAGATGGTAAATGATACAAGGACTGCTATAGAAAATCTGCTGGAAGAGACAAAGCGGAAACTGGAAGCAAGGGCAAGAGAAGAGCAGTTAAAAAAGGAAGTCATCGATGTCACTCTCCCGGCAAAGAAGAATAATGTGGGACACCGCCATCCGAATACGATTGCTTTGGAAGAGGTTGAGCGCATCTTCATAGGAATGGGGTATGAAGTGGTAGAAGGCCCTGAGGTAGAGTATGACCTTTATAATTTCGAGAAGCTGAATATTCCAGCGAACCATCCAGCGAAAGATGAACAGGATACATTCTATGTGAATAAAGATATCGTTCTGCGTACACAGACCTCCCCTGTCCAGGCACGTGTGATGGAGCAGGGCAGGCTTCCTATCCGTATGATAGCTCCGGGCAGGGTATTCCGCTCTGATGAGGTGGATGCCACGCATTCCCCGTCCTTCCATCAGATTGAAGGGCTTGTGATTGACAAGAATATCACCTTTGCTGACTTAAAAGGCACCCTGGAAGAATTTGCAAAAGAACTTTTTGGGCCGGAGACAAAGACAAAATTCCGCCCACATCATTTCCCGTTCACAGAGCCGAGCGCAGAGGTGGATGTGTCCTGCTTTAAATGCGGAGGTAAGGGATGCAGGTTCTGTAAGGGCTCAGGCTGGATCGAGATACTGGGCTGCGGCATGGTGCATCCCCATGTGCTGGAAATGTGCGGGATAGACCCTAATGTATACAGCGGTTTTGCTTTCGGTGTAGGGTTAGAGCGTATCGCGCTGCTGAAATATGAGATAGACGACATGAGGCTGCTCTATGAAAACGATATCCGTTTCCTGAAACAGTTCTAGAATATGTCAGACTGGCATTCATAATGCCGGATAATTAAATACAGCAAATTAAGAAAGGAAAATAAATATGAATACTTCATTATCTTGGATTAAGGCATATGTACCGGAACTGGACGTGACTGCCCAGGAGTATACAGATGCAATGACCCTCTCAGGGACAAAGGTGGAGGGATATGAGGCTCTGGATGCTGACCTGGAGAATATCATCATAGGCCAGATCAAATCTATAGAAAGGCATCCTGACGCGGATAAGCTCATTGTCTGCCAGGTAGATACAGGAAACGGGACTGTTCAGATCGTGACAGGGGCGCCCAACGTAAAGGAAGGCGACAAGATCCCTGTAGTGCTTGACGGCGGGCGTGTGGCAGGAGGCCATGACGGCAAAAAGACTCCGGGCGGAGTGATGATAAAGAAAGGCAAACTGCGCGGCATAGAGTCCTGCGGTATGATGTGCTCTATTGAAGAACTGGGAAGCACACGTGACATGTATCCGGAAGCGCCTGAATACGGGATCTATATTTTTCCGGAAGACGCAGAAGTGGGAATGAGTGCAATTAAGGCATTGGGACTGGATGACGTGGTATTTGAATATGAGATCACATCCAACCGTGTAGACTGCTACAGTGTCATTGGCATTGCCAGAGAGGCGGCAGCCACATTTGGAAAAGAATTTGTGCCGCCTGTTGTAACTGAAACAGGAAATTCAGAGGATGCCAATGACTATATTAAAGTCACCATAAAGGATGAGGAGCTCTGTCCCCGTTACTGTGCCAGGATCGTAAAGAATATAAAGATAGCCCCCTCGCCTAGGTGGATGCAGAGACGCCTGGCAGCGAACGGGATCCGCCCCATCAATAATATTGTAGACATTACAAATTATGTGATGGAAGAATACGGACAGCCTATGCACGCCTATGACTACGATACTATTTCGGGCAGGGAGATCATTGTGCGCAGGGCCGAAAAAGATGAAAAGTTTGTGACTCTGGACGGACAGGAGAGGACACTTGATGATTCTGTGCTGATGATCTGTGACGGCGAAAAGGCTGTAGGTATTGCAGGGATCATGGGCGGTGAGAATTCCATGATTACAGACAGTGTCAAGACAATGATGTTCGAAGCTGCCAGCTTTGACGGTACGAACATCAGGCTTTCCAGTAAAAAGATAGGCCTTCGTACAGATGCTTCCGGCAAGTTCGAAAAGGGCCTCGACCCCAATAATGCAAAAGCGGCTATTGACAGGGCATGCCAGCTGATTGAAGAGCTGGGAGCCGGAGAAGTAGTCGGCGGGACAGTAGATGTCTACAAAAAAGTAAAAGAAGCTGTACGCATCCCATTTGAACCGGAAAAGATCAACGCACTGTTGGGAACTGATATTGCCTCAGAGACTATGCTGGACTATTTCAGGAAAATAGGCCTGGAATATGATGAAGAAACTAATGAAGTCATTGCGCCTACATTCCGCCATGACCTTTTCCGTATGGCTGATCTGGCTGAAGAAGTGGCACGTTTCTACGGATATGATAATATTCCCACCACTCTGCCCACAGGGGAGGCGACTACAGGAAAGCTGCCGTTTAAGCTGCGTATAGAAGAGGTGGCCAGGAACATTGCGGAATTCTGCGGATTTTCACAGGGGATGACATATTCCTTCGAGAGCCCCAAGGTATTTGACAAGCTTCTGCTTCCGGCAGATTCTGCCCTGAGGAACGCAGTGCAGATATCAAATCCTCTCGGCGAAGATTTCAGTATCATGAGGACAGTGTCATTAAACGGAATGCTGACCTCTCTGGCATTTAATTATAATCACAGAAACAAGAATGTCCGCCTTTATGAGCTTGGAAATATCTATCTGCCCAAGCAGGTGCCGGTGACAGAGCTGCCGGATGAGAGGATGCAGTTCACTCTTGGAATGTACGGTGAGGGAGATTTCTTTACAATGAAAGGCGTTGTGGAAGAATTCTTTGATAAGATCGGCATGGATAAAAAGAGAGAATATGATCCGGGCGCAGGAAAGCCGTTCCTTCATCCAGGACGTCAGGCCAATATCGTATATGAAGGTGAAGTGGTGGGTTACCTCGGTGAGGTCCATCCTCAGGTGGCAGATAATTATGAGATCGGTGAAAAGGCTTATGTGGCAGTGCTGGATATGCCGGTCATAACAGAAAAAGCCACGTTCGACAGAAAATTTGAAGGGATTGCCAGATTCCCGGCAGTGACCAGGGACATCAGCATGGTAGTTCCAAGAGAGATCCTTGCAGGACAGATCGAGGCTGTGATAGCCCAGAGGGGCGGCAAGATCCTGGAGAGCTATTCCCTGTTCGATATCTATGAAGGCTCACAGATCAAAGCAGGTTACAAATCAATGGCTTATTCAATCGTATTCAGGGCTAAGGACAAGACACTGGAAGAGGCGGAGATCACAGCGGCCATGAAGAAGATCCTGAATGGGCTGGAGTCCATGGGGATTGAGCTGCGCCAGTAAAGCATACAGGTGAAAAGAGATGCAGATATATATTGTCCGTCATGGAGAGACGCTCTGGAATGTCCAGAAGCGGCTCCAGGGACGGACGGATATTGAATTGAACGATAATGGCCGGTTTCTTGCAAAAAAGACGGCGGAAGCATTAAAAAGTGTTCCATTTACGGTTTGCTTTTCCAGCCCGTTAAAAAGAGCAAAGGAGACGGCGGGGATCCTGCTGGCGGACAGGCATGTGCCTGTCCGGGAGGATGAACGTCTGATTGAGATCAGTTTTGGAGAGATGGAAGGACTGGTCAATGACGGCAGCGGCCGTGGGATGCTGAAAAATTACCAGGATTTCTTTAAAGCTCCCGGAAGATATGTGCCTCCGCCCGGAGGTGAGGCCCTGTCCAGCTTATGCAGACGCACAGAGCAGTTTTTAACGGATATTACAGGCAGGGCAGAATTAGAGCAGGAAACAGTTCTGGTGGCAACACATGGGGCCGCTATGCGGGCCCTGCTGAACAGCCTGCGGGAATACAGCCCAAACGACTTTTGGGGCAAGGGAGTTCCTAAAAACTGTGCTGTGGCCGTACTGGAAAGCCATGGCGGGGAAGTACGGATCTGTAAGGAGGACGAGGCGGCAGCCAGCCTGTAGTATTCTTGTATATATGTCTTATATGGGGGTGGCTGTGTCTGGTGACAGGAACAGATTAATAGCAGGCGGATTCCAGGTGAAGCAGAAGAACAGTACAGCAGTAATGAGCAAAAGGCAGGTACAGATGAAATCAAGTCTGTGGCTGCCTGTTTTTTTTCTTGTAAAGAGCAGGTAAGTTATAAAATAAGTGATAAAAACCCCGAGCAGGAAATCAGCTATGTCCAGCCAGAGATAATGAGTGCCCAGTATGCCTGTATAGGTATAGTAGAAGATGACAATAAATGCCAGGCCGCAGCCGATACCCACAGTCCTGGAGAACAGGAAGCCCTCAGCTTTTCTGGCACACCAGAAGTATTCAGGAACTGTCAGAAGCAGCACTGGAAAAAAGAGCATTTTCAGGTGTTCCCAGGTGGATTCATTCACAGGGGCAAACAGCCCTGCAAGAGGATGACAGCCTGACCATTCATAAATGAAATGAAAGAGCGTTCCGGCTCCCATTGCGATTATCATAAATATGATTTCCCGGAAGAAATACTGTTTTTTATAAATTTTCATTTGAATACCTCCGGAAATAGTGTATGATATTATTTGCAGAAGTATGCGGAAAAGTAAATGAAAGATTAGGAGAGATGATAGATGAAGACATCTGATTTTTATTATGACCTGCCTCAGGAGCTTATTGCACAGGATCCTCTGGAAGACAGGGCCGGATCCAGGCTTCTGGTTCTTGATAAGATAACAGGGGAAATTGAGCATCATGTATTCAGAGATATTATAGATTTTCTGGATCCCGGCGACTGTCTGGTTGTAAATGACACAAAGGTTATCCCGGCCAGGCTGATAGGAAGCAAAGTGGGGACAGATGCAAAAATTGAAGTCCTTCTTCTGAAACGGAAAGAAAATAATATATGGGAAACGCTTGTAAAGCCAGGCAAGAAGGCAAAGCCCGGAACAGTGATATCTTTTGGAGACGGCCTGCTTACAGGGGAAGTACTGGAGGTCGTTGAGGAGGGCAACAGGCTGATACAGTTTTCTTTTGAGGGTATTTTTGAAGAGATATTAGACCAGCTGGGCCAGATGCCGCTTCCGCCCTACATAACTCACCAGCTGAAGGATAAAAACCGTTATCAGACTGTGTATGCAAAGCATGAAGGTTCTGCAGCGGCTCCCACAGCCGGGCTTCATTTCACACCTGAGCTTTTGGAAGCCATACAGAAAAAAGGAGTCAGGCTTGCGCATGTGACTCTCCATGTAGGGCTGGGAACATTCAGGCCGGTGAAGGTGGACGATGTGACAGAACATCATATGCATTCGGAATTCTATGTGGTGGAAGAAGATCAGGCCAAATTAATCAATGAGACTAAGGCGGCCGGAGGTAAAATAATCGCTGTTGGGACTACCAGCTGCCGCACACTGGAAGCAGCCACAGGTGAAGATGGCATCTTAAAGGCGGGGAGCGGCTGGACGGAGATCTTTATCTATCCGGGATATAAATTCAGGATGATCGACAGGCTGATAACAAACTTCCATCTGCCGGAATCTACTCTGCTGATGCTGGTATCTGCATTGGCGGGAAAAGATAAGATAATGAAAGCGTATGAAATCGCAGTGAAAGAGAAGTACAGATTCTTTTCTTTTGGGGACGCAATGTTTATTACAGGCAACCAAAAATAAACCGTACAGTTTACACAAAAAGCAGCCAGGAGGTTAATTCTCCTGGCTCTTGTTGTCTTTTGAATAAATTGGTATCTCAAACCGTTCTTGGACACGATGCTGCCGATTTTGCCATCCGCCTTTGTTCCGAATAATGTTGATTTTATTCCGAATTGAAAGTATACTAATTTATAGAACTTAGGAGCTTCCTGTATAATTCAAATATAGGGAATTCCAAGAAAGAAGGTGTAACTATGTGCAATACCATGACCGTGAAGGAAGCCGCAATGCTGTGGGGGATCACAGAACGTAGAGTAACAGTCCTATGCAAAGCGGGGCGGATAAAGGGGGCTCATAAGAATGGCCGCAGTTGGGTGATTCCTACAGATGCCGAAAAACCTGCAGACAGCCGGATTAAGACTGGCGTATATAGAAAAAGCAAAATGCCATCTAACCTGCCGCTACCGGTTGGAATTTCGGATTACCGGTTAGCTTCATCGGAATACTATTATGTTGATAAGACTATGATGATCAAGGATTTTTTGGACGAGCGGCCAATGGTCTCTTTGTTTACCCGTCCGCGTCGTTTTGGAAAGACTTTGAATATGGATATGTTTCGTACCTTTTTTGAAAAGACGGACGAAGATACTTCAGTTTATTTCACAGACAAAAAGATTTGGCAATGTGGAAAAAAATACCGCGACTATCAGGGGAAATATCCAGTGATTTTTATCACCTTTAAGGATGTAAAACGGGAAACCTGGGAGGAAACCTATGATCAAATCTACAAGATTCTGAGGCAGGAGTTTGAACGCCACAGTGAGCTATTAGAAAGCGAACAGTGCAGCAAATATGAGAAAACATATTTTAAAGCTATTATGGAGGGGAATGCGGACAGCACGGACATGATGATGGCCCTGCAAAGACTCTCTCAAATGCTGGACGAGTATTATGGGATACCGCCGATTATTATTATCGATGAATATGATACGCTGATCCAGCAGGGGCATATGAGAGGCTTTTACGATGACGTGATTCTCTTTATGCGCAACCTGTTTTCAGGCGGTTTGAAGGATAACCGACATCTTTCATATGGTTTTTTAACTGGTATTCTTCGTGTCGCAAAAGAAAGTATTTTCAGCGGGTTAAATAATCTTGCAGTCAATTCAATTTTGGATAGTCGATATAGCGAATATTTTGGCTTTACTCCGGCAGAGGTACAAGCGATTGCCCGCTATTATCATGCAGAAGAGAAGTATGGGGAAATCTGTACATGGTACGACGGGTATCGGTTTGGAGATTCGGAAATATTCAACCCGTGGTCTGTTATTAATTATTTTAGAAATCATTGTCAGCCCAAAGCCTTTTGGCAGTCAACCGGCAGCAACGAGATTATCGGCGAAGTCCTGGCAAATGCAGGAGAAGATATCTATAAACGCCTTAATGCTTTATTACAGGGAGAGTCTTTTCTAACGTATATTGACACCGGCGTTATTTATCCGCAGATTCGAAACAACCCTTCCTCTGTGTACAGCTTTCTTTTGGTTGCCGGATATTTGAAAGTTGTAAAGGTAGAGCCTGCTTTTAGCGGCGATTATATGTGTGAGGTGGCATTGCCTAACCAGGAGATTGCGTTTGTCTATAACAAAGAGATCCTGCAGAAATTAACGGATATCATTCCCCAGGCTACTGCGATATCAATTCAAGAAGCGTTGTTTTCCAATGATGTACAGCGGCTGCAAAAGGAGATGCACAAGCTTCTACTTCAATCGGTAAGCTGCTACGATACTGCCGGAGAAAACTTTTACCATGGATTTGTTCTGGGTCTCTGCGCTATGATGGATAACCGCTACTTCATCAGCTCGAATGGGGAGTCGGGCGAAGGCCGATACGATATTCAATTATTGCCTAAGTCGGAAAAGATGCCTGGCATTTTGATTGAGCTTAAGGCTGTTAAGAATTTTTCTGGTGATAAATTAAAGCAACTCTCAGAAACGGCTTTGGCGCAGATTGAGGATCGTAAGTACAATACTGATATGTCTGCCAAGGGTATTAAGACGATTTTCAAGTACGGAGTTGCCTTCAGTGGGAAACAAGTTGAGATTACGGCAGCTTCCTAATAAAAAAGCTGAGAAAACTGAACCTGTATAACATTGATATCGAATGATAATTTAGTCGGGAAATTTGTTTCGCTTACGAAGCAGTTGCGGAAGAATCAAAAGAGCCTATTTATATAACAAAAAACAGAGAAGGTGATATGGTTCTAATGAGTATTGAAGCTTATGAAAAACGGGAACAGATCCTGGAACTTCGGGGACGTGTTTTGTAGGCAGAGCAGGAACGTCTGAATGGAGAAAAAACAATGAACGTAGGAGAGGCAAGAAAAGCGCTAAAGGAACGGTTAAGTGAAATATAAGGTTGAAATCCTCCCATCTGCCTGGGAGGATTTCCAGATTCTGGTTCAAAAACACCAGATAAGTGCGAAGAAAAGCTGATTTATTAAGGATATACCTTTTTTCAAGTTCAGAGGATGATTGTTTACGATTCAAAGCGGTTGATTGCTAGTGCTGCTGTATTGTGGTAAGATGAATAAAGATAAAGATCAGAACCTACAATTAATATACAGGAAAAGAATAAGTTCTGGTATGACCAGGAATGGAGGAAAGAATGCAGGCACCAGGGAAAATTGTTAAAGTAAATGATACATATATGCATGTTTATCACATACCCCAACAGACAGCAGATCATAAAAATACAATTGTATTTTTATCAGGTTCTGGTACAGAATGTCCAACTTATGATTTTAAACCGTTGTGGCACCTCCTGGCAGGGAGAATCAATATGGTGGTAGTCGAACGTCCCGGATATGGGTGGAGCGGACAAACCGGACTTTCCAGAGATATTGATACTATTTTGGAAGAAACGCGGAAAGCATTAAAAAAAGCGGATATCACGGGACCGTTTATTCCAGCCGCTCATTCAATGTCTGGTTTGGAGGTTATATATTGGACACAAAAATATCCAGACGAAATCAAGTCCATTATAGGACTTGATATGGCAGTACCTGAGGCTTATCGTTCGTTAGAGACTCCGTTATTTCTTTCCCCAATGGTGTGGATTGCACACTTATTGCGCAGACCCGCTGCTAGAGTTATGACAAAAAGCCATCCAGTAGTGAAGAATAATCTCCTTAACAAAAAGCAGCAGGCAGAAATGTATAGGATTACCTCGAAGCAGCTGCTTAGTAGAAATATGGTTGATGAAATTTATTTTATAAAAAGAAATGCTCTTAAAGTAGGAGAGGGTAAATCCCCGTCTCTGCCAGTGCTCTGTTTTCTATCCTATGACAAAGAAAACCTGAAGCAGATCCCTACGTGGGGAAAGATCCACCAAGAGTATTTTTCGACAAACGAGCATGTAAAATTTATTAATCTGCCATGTGGTCACTATGTACATAGAGAAGAGCCGGAAATGATAGCAGAGTCAATTACTCATTTTCTGAGTCTGCATGGTATGTTATGCTGATTTATTTCAGAGCCGGCAGATACAATAAATAAAAAAGTGGTTGTAGATAATTTATGTTAGCTCCGATTGGCGGATTGAAAGAGTGTTGTATCACCCATGTAAAGAAAGAGATAAAACAAGATATTCAATCTATCATCGTTCCCGAATTTACAGGGATCGATAGTATAATGATAGATTGATAAATACCCGTTTAGTCAGTAGAAAAATTAGTAATTGCACGCTTATGGCGAGCAAAGCAAACGATAAGGAGGGATATATCATAAGCGAAACAATGAAATTTGACAATAGAAAAGAATTTCGTGAATGGCTCAGTGAACATTGTCTTATAAATGATGGTATTTGGCTTTTGTTTGGTAAAGCTGGTGGGCCAAAAACTATAAAAGCAGGAGAGGCCCTGGAAGAAGCTCTCTGTTTTGGCTGGATTGATGGACAGATGGAAAAGATTGATGATAAGACATACAAGAAGTATTTTTCTCTGCGCAGAAAGAACAGCAAATGGTCTGAGAAGAACAAGGCGCTGGTGAAAAAGCTTGAGGAACAAGGGCTTATGACTGACTTTGGCAGGAAGAAGATAGATGAGGCCAAGAAGAACGGTCAGTGGGATGCTTCAAATCCTCTGGCAATCATTACAGAGGAACAGATTGCCTGCCTGTCTGCATTGTTGGAAGGGCACGAACCCGCTCACACAAATTTTCAAGCGATGTCTCCATCCGTAAAGAAGACTTATACACGGGCATATTTTGACGCAAAGACAGATGCCGGACGGGAAAAGCGAATTGTCTGGATGGTGGACAGGCTCAATAAAAATCTAAAACCAATGTAATCAGTTTTAAAAGAGTCCTATTATGGAAAGAGGTGCCGCAGTATAATCTGCATGCAAACGTCCAGCTTGTCTGGAAAATTTGAAGTTGAGGAGAAAATAAAATATGTGGATATGCCCCAAATGTGGAAGGGAGTTTAAAAGAACAAATCAGGGACATTATTGCGGAAAAACACCTGAAACAGTATTAGAATATATAGATTCGCAACCATTAGATATACATTCCCATTTAAAAGAAATGATGATTACATTGCAAAATAGTGTTCCATGTATAAGTGAACGTATATTATGGAGTATGCCGTATTATGAAAAAGAAGGAAAATCTGTCTCCTTTTCTGCTTGTAAAAAACATATTAGTTTTTATGTAGGGATTGAAGCTATTGGAGAATTTGCATCCGAGTTAAATGAATTTGTCACAAAGAAAAATGCAATCTATTTTCCTTATAATAAAGCATTGCCAACAAAACTGATTACAAATATTGTGAAATGGTGTTTAAGCTGATTTGACAACATAGAATTTGCAATGAAGGTTATTTATATGATAGGAGGTGTGTGTTATAGCTGACAATGTATTTTGGATTCTTGTTGCCGGAGTTATTATAGGTGCTCTGTTAATTCATTTTTATGTTTGGAGAAAATATCATTATATATGCTCTAAATGTCACCGTTCTTTTAAACCAAGCTTTTTACGTTCACTGATAGCAGTGAACGCCGCTGAAGATAGGAAATTGAGGTGTCCGAATTGCAACTCAACAGAGTATATGAAAGCCTTGAAAGATGAGAAGAAACACGCAAAATAAACATAATGTGGAATAGACAAATTCCAGCTGTGCGCCCAGCAAAGGGCAATTAACCTAACAGGTGCAAATCCGGTCTGTTTAAGGTCTAACCAACCAGCAGTAGCGAGTCTTGCGTGGTAATCAGTAATGATTGTTGCGAAGCGTAGACAGCAAGCTAGTAGGGTTGCAATGCGATTGAGCCTCGAAAAGTTGAATTTCAGAGGGCTGACGCCTTAACTGGTGCGGAAAGCAACATCGGCTAACTCGCTATGGTGAGAGTTCGTCGGCACTGCGTGGTCAAAGAGCCAATCATGCTTGACATAGTGGTTAATTGTCAACTGAGGAGAGCCTATTGCTTCTTGGAAACAAGTACGCTTCATCAACTAGATGTGTATGACAACAATGACCTGCCAGCAAAAGAACTGATTGCGAAGCTGTAGTCAGATGAAAAGCTACACATGGGAAGGGTTTATAGATATGCTGAAAGTGTATCCGCTTGCCAAACCAAAGATATATGTTAGTCTATTCTAAAAGCGAATGTTATTATGAGGAGCCGTATGCGTAAAAGCGCATGTACGGATCTGTGAGGGGCTTGCGGCGTGAGCCACTTGTCTACTCGACTATCTGAGTGAAAAATCAGAAAATTTAAAGGAGGTGCTGAAATGTACGATTTACCTTATGGCTATTGTGGTATTATGTGTGCTTTGTGTAATCGTCATATCGTGAACGGGAATAGTGCCTGTTCTGGTTGCTCTCAAAATGGTTATTATTCTGAACCATGTAAGATCTCTAAATGTTGTAAGGAAAAGCAAATTCTTCATTGTGCATTATGTAATGAATTTCCTTGTGAAAAAGTAAAAAAAATCGGAGACTTCAGTGACCTAAATACTAATGAACATTATACTAAGGCTTGCCAATGTATATTGGAAAACGGATTTGATATTTGGTATCAAGAATATGAAGAGCGAAAAAATCTTTTAATGATAGCTTTAGAAAAGTACAACAACGGCAGAATGAAGCGATACTTATGTGAATTGTTTATGCGCGAAGATTTAGTTGATTTACGAGAGGTAATGGAGGTTGCTAATAATGATTTAATCGGCACACCAAAAGAACTTTCCACTCAGTTTAAGTCTATAGTAAATAGCATTGTCAAATAGAGATAAATTGTACGACACCCTAATTGTATTTATTGTGTTTATCTGTAGGGGGAATCTTAGGTATGGTAATGTTTAACCAAATCGGTTGGATATTCTAAATTTGAAGTTGAGGTGAATATATGCGGAATGATATTGCTATACGCCCAGAAACACAAAAGGATTATAAAGATATTATTTCTTTGGTGTTACGTTCTTTCCAAGAAGGAACCAGTTATTCTGATGGAACAGACATTATTGCATTGATTGAAGAAATCAGAGTCTCTAAATATTATATTCCAGAATTATCTTTTGTAGCTGAATTAAATGGGAAAATAGTCGGACATTTCTTATTTTCACATTTTCCTTTATCAAGAACACCAAAAGGGGAGCACATAGATAGCAAATCTATTGTAATGTTAGCTCCAGTTTCTGTGCATGCAGATTATTTTCATAAGCATGTTGGTATTACAATGTTAACATTAGGAATTGAAAAAGTAAAAGAATTGGGCTTCAAGGGAATTACCGTGGAGGGAGATTTTCACTTTTATAATCGTATAGGATTCAAGACATCATCACAGTATAAAATATATCCTACAAGCGGATATCCAATGAGTGAACCAAGATGTATGATGTGTCAGGAAACATTTGAAGGGTCATTGGAAGGAATACAAGGATATATTGTTTATGATATGTATTGCAATGCGTAAATTCCAGAAACTGAAAAATCTGAACTCTAGGAGGAATACTATATGTTAGATTTTATTTGTGATTTTTTCGGTGGTATTATGGAACCTCGTATTACGAAGATTGTACGAAAATTTCTAAAAAATTAAAAAAATCTTAGTCTGTCATGTAGGGGAAAGTTAAATTTGCTCAAGAAGAAAGGGGGCTGCTTATGACAACTTTTATATGTTTTGTAATTGCTATAGTGATTATATATGTTATGAGAGTATTTACTGGCGGCTTTGACATTACAGAACTTGTATCATTTTTGTTGATGATAGTATTACTTGGTTCTCACGTATACTTATCAACAAGGAAAAAAGCAATCTTTGGAATAGTGGTACCAATATTTATTATAGTATCGTTTTATCCTGTATACAAAATGATGAACCCTGTAGGCACTACATTTCTTGTACTTGTTGTGTTGTACATGATAGCTTTAGGTAGTTGTATTTATATATGGTATAAGGCAAGGAAGAACAATAAATAAATCCGAGTTTATCAAATATTTTAATAACTAAGTGATAAGCCATCAGGTTTTTTAATCATCTGATGGCTTGTATTTTAACTATAATCTGAGCATTACCGCTAAATGGTAGTGCTTTTTTTGGGCAAAAATGGAGAGGAGACAGATTTGTGGAAAACAGTAAAATGGGCAAGGATGCCGTCAATGGTATCCGGATTACTTTTTATGTAGCAGAGTGTATGGAATTTCCGCGTTATGGTGAGTGCCGGGAAGATATTTTATCTGCAGAAGAAGCAGTAAAATTTTATGAGGCAATTCCATCAGAACGCCTTAATGCGGTCAAAGGAATTGGAGTCCATGTATATGACCAAAAACAGCCGGAATTTTTACAAGAATTTCAGTTGGTCCACATGGGGAAGATGGATGTGGATATGCTGCAAGCAATGTATGGATTTGATGACTATCCGCAAATTCTACGAGCTGCAAGGGAGTTGATATCTGCAATGCCGGAACTGGAAGTGATCGATACTGGGAAATTGTTGAATGAAAAAGAGGATTTCCATAAGAGTGCAGACGTGATGGAAATAGCGGAAAGTATCAATCAGTTTCAAAAGAGAATTGATCCCGATGGGTATGAATCTTTTTATCCGGATGAGGAAAAACACATAAGAAAAATTGCAATGCAGCTTCTGGTTGATAAGGGTAAGGAAGGTTTTCAGAAATGGCTTGAATTTGGGCGATTTCTTGAATCACCAGAGCTATCCGCAGAAACACAGAGGCTATTGATGACCTTAAAAGACTCAGAAATAGAGATACCTTATAATATGGAGCCTTTTGTATATGTGGATTCCAGTGAAGATATGAGATTGGAAGAAGGAGAGGTTTTAACACTGCAGGAGGCGGTGCTGCTATTTGGACGTTTGGATTATGAGCAGTGCCTGTCCCGGAAAAACAAAGAAACTTTAGGGTATAACAAAACCTGGTTCCGCATTCTTTATCTGCATGAAGGGGAGCTTTGTTCTTATAATGGCCGTCAGGATTTTGGGGATGGCAATGGGGATTTGTTCCAACACATAGAGGCACAGCAACAGTTCTATTCAAGTGATGAAGGTATGGAATATTTGAAATCATTGCCAGAGCAGGAGGCGGCTGCACTGTGTGCTGTGCCAATACTAATAGGGAATTTGCCAGATATATGTCTGTCGAGATGGCGCCGGGGGAAATCAGAAAGATGTTTTGCATTGAGGCATTTGTTATTGCCGGGCGTCCGATTTTAATCACCCTGCCGCTAGCGGTGGCCGTGGTGGGGTATATGCTGCGAATGAGCTATCTTGAGGCAGGAGAGTTTTTTGCCGAGGCACCGTTGATTCCAATTGTTGCTTTTATGCTGGTTATTTGGGGAACCGTGGCGTTGGCTTATTATCTTGGCTGGCGGAATGTACATAGAATCAATCTGGCAGAAGTTTTGCGTGATGATACAATGGTGTAAGAATTAAGCGGCACAGATTTCAAAGTTTGTATTGGAGCTCCATAAAGACAGCAACAGGAGGATTATAGGATAAATTATTGAGCGTGCATTTCTAATTTTAGATTGGCACGCTCTTTCAATAATAAATGATTGACAATGGATAATAATTAGTTGACAACATACACTGTGTATGTTATATTGAGAATACAAACATACTGTATGTATTAAAAAGGAGGTATAAAATGCCACGCAATAAATATCCGGAAGAAACCGTGCAAAAGATACTGGATGTATCTTTAAAACTATTCCTTGAAAAAGGTTATGAAGAAACTACCGTATTGGACATTGTTGATAATTTGGAAGGACTAACCCGTGGAGCTTTCTATCATCATTTCAAGTCCAAGGAGGAGGTTTTAGATGCTTTAGGGATCAAGTTATTTTGGGACGACAATCCATTTGAAAAGGTAAACTCGGAAAAAGATTTGAATGGTTTGGAAAAAATTAAAAAGGCTATTAAATTGTCATTCCAAAACGAGAAGCAGCAGAAGGTCGGTATCATGTCTATCTCATTGCTGAAGAACCCTAGAATCTTAGCAGAGTACATAGAAAGTAACCAATATATTGTTTATCCATTTTTTGAAAAACTTTTTCAAGAAGCGATTGCAGATGGCTCTATCAGTGCCATGAAATATCCAAAAGCATTATCAAGTTTATTTACATTACTCACAAGTATATGGTTACAACCAGCAATATTTCCTTGTTCAAAGTCCGAGCTTTTAGAAAGATTATATTTCACGAAAGATTTACTTGAGAATTTAGGTGTACCCATTATTGATGAGGAAATATTAGACTATGTAAAAAATGTATTGGAAAAAATGGTAACTGAATAAAATTGCGTAAGCAATTTTATTTGCCTAAATACATACAGACAACATGTATAAAAGAGGAGGAAAAGACATGAAAGAAGAAAGGTTTGAAGCTTCTATGGAACATTTTGGTGATGCCATTGAGAAAACGGTGGAGGGTGCGGCAAAAGTGATTGATAAATCCGTAAACCTTGCGTGGAAATTTCGCCCTGTTCGGTTTGCAGGAAATACCTTAACCTTTTTAACCGGAGCTGGACTTATTGCAAGTTCTGTACCACTTGATGAAAAAGGATATCATAAAACGGCTAAAGCTTGTTTAATTGGCGGTAGTTTAGTGATCATCATACGCATTGTTGAATTAGCTGTATTCAGAAGAAAGTAATTAATAGACAGGAGATAATATCAATGAAAAAAATGATTTTTTGGTTTAAGTTTACAACTATTGCTATTATTTCAGCGATAGCTGTTATTGAAGTATTATCAGACAGCAGTATTCATGATAAGTCTTACAGTCAGAGGGAGGATGATCTATGACAGAAGATAGATTTGAACAAATAATGGAAAATGCAGGCGATTCTATTGAAAAAGGTGTAGAGAATGTGGCAGACAAATTTGATAAATCTATTAACAAAGCATGGAGACACAGACCTGTCCGTTTTATAGCAAAGACATTTACATTTTTACTAGGTGTCGTCCTTATGGTAAGTGCTATTCCGCTTTTAAAAAATGGACAGAACTTAGTAGCTAATATTTGCTTAGTAAGTGGTATTTTAATAATAGCAGCAAATATAGCTGAACTAATTATATTCAAAAGAAAATGATCTATAGCTGAGCGTAGAAGTGCTATAACAATGACTGGCTAGGGTGTCGGCTTTAAATTCGATGAAGAAAAACCGTAACCGTATTTCACATTTCTGATGTGAAATACTGGCTGCGGTTTTTATATTATATTGCAGCAGGTGCTGTGTACATTGACAAAGTGATGAATCTATATTAAAATATCGGTAGATATATATCGGTTGGTATTTAATTAATGAAAGAGGTGGTACAATGGCTCCCAGACAAAAGATAACAAGAGATATGATTTTAGAATCTGGTTTTGAATTAGCAAAAAGAAATGGCATTGAAAGTGTCAACTCTCGCAATGTGGCAAAAGAATTATCCTGCTCTACACAACCCGTATTCAGTCAGTTTCCTACAATGGAGGAATTAAGAAAAGCAGTTTTTGATTATGTCTGTGAGAAATGTGTTTATGAGATTTTGAAAAACAAAGAGAAAAGAGACTTTCTTAGCTTAACTACCCGCTGGTACTTAAATCTTATAAGAAACGAAAAGAACTTGTATAAGCTAATCTATTTTTCCTCTGGCTTTGAACATAATTCCGTTATTGAAATGATGTTGAATTATGATAGCAATAGAGAAATGATTAAAAAAATGCAATCTGATTATTCTCTGAATGAAGCACAGTGCAATGATATATTATTGCGGACATTTGCATTACTGCATGGAATTGGCTCTTTAATTGCTTTTAATGATTTACAAATTAGTGATGATGAAATTTCTGCTTTGATAAAAAAGACAGTTGTTGAAATGGTACAGGGCGCCTCAAACTCAAACATTAAGGAGGAATGAGATAATGAATGTCATAGACATTAAAAACTTGACTAAATCTTATGGGAAATCAAGGGGTATCGAGGATGTTACCTTTTCCATAGAAAAGGGAGAAATTTTTGGATTTATCGGGCCAAACGGAGCTGGGAAAAGCACAACTATACGTTTATTGCTTTCGCTGATATATCCAGATAATGGACATGCTACTATTGAAAATATGGATTGTTTCAAGGATAGTAAAAACATTAAAAAGATACTTGGCTATGTTCCATCAGAAGTAAACTATTATGATGATATGAAAGTTATTGATTTATTTGATTATTCCAGCAGGTTTTACAAAAAAGATTGTTCAGATAGATCCCTGGTATTGTCTAAACGGTTAGGTCTGGATATTACAAAGAAAATAAATGCCCTGTCTTACGGGAATAAAAAAAAGGTCGCTATAATTCAAGCCTTACTCCATTGTCCTAAAGTATTGATTTTTGACGAACCCACAAGCGGACTTGACCCGTTGATACAAAACGAATTTTTTGAAATCCTCAAAGAAGAAAAGAAAAGAGGAATTACGATACTGTTTTCATCACATGTCTTGAATGAAGTTCAAAAAGTCTGTGACCGTGTGGCAATAATTAAGGAGGGGAAAATATTAACGATTGAACAAATAGAATCATTAAGGAAAAATCAGTTCAGACAAGTGGAAATTTCTTTTAAGAAAACTAACACTCATACATCATATGAAAATATGGCAGTCAAAATATTATGTGAAAACGAAAACACTATATCATTTCTTCACGCTGGAAATATCCACGATTTATTATCAGCTTTAGAAAAAGATAACAACCTAGAAAATGTATCTATAACTGAACCGTCCTTAGAAGATGTCTTTTTGCATTATTATGTTGAAGGGAGTGAGGATAAATGAAAAACTTATTCTTTAGAGAAGTGAAAAGGAACTCGAAATCCTTTTGTCTCTGGCTTGTTATACTGGTTGCGGTAAACGCATTTATGTTCGTTGCTTTTGAAAGTGTTGCTGAAACAGCGACAAATACAGAAGCTATGCTCTCCCAATATCCCGAAGCGTTTATTAAAGCTATGAGCTTAGATAAATTCGATATGACAAATATTCTGCACTATTATGCAAGCCGTTCCTACATCCTATTTATGCTTTTTGGAAGCATTTATTCCGTTATGTTATCGGCATGTATCCTTTCAAAAGAAGAAGCTGACCGCTCAATAGAATTTTTGATTTCTAAACCTATAACACGCAATGAGATTGTAGGGGCAAAGTATTTATGCGTCACAATGTATGTATTACTTTTCAATTTACTATTCTCAATATCAAACTTTCTTTTTATGCAAGTTTTTAAAATGGATAGTTTTGATTTAGAACCATTTCTTCTAGTGTCAGTTGGTGGATTTTTTATTCATATGATATTTGCTTCGGTTGGATACTTGCTGTCCGTATTCATAACAAAGACCAAAACAATTATATCTGTTTCTTTTGGAGTAATCTTCATCACCTATTTTTTTAGTATTTTAGCTTCTGTTGAAGAAAAAATGTCCTATCTTAAATATCTCTCACCTTTTAGCTATTATGGTGCAGAAGATATGGTTATAAATTCAGCTTTAAATCCATTGTATTTAATCATCACAATCATTATTATCACGTTGTCTGTTGGACTAACCTATTTTTTCTATTCAAAGAAAGATATAACAGCCTAAATATATTGATAAGATAAGAATAATTTCTGCAAATTGATCGCTGTCATAATATAATCGCTATTTCTGATTTTGCAGGGGAAAATTCAGAAATTGCTAAATCTTCTTGTTAAAAGTAAATACCTATGTTGATAAGTGTTAAGATATAGAGTACAATTCATATTAACGCTTGTTAATTTGGCGGGAAAATATGAGTACAGTTACAAGCGAAAAGAAACTATATCATTTTGGGAATATTGAGGAACTGTTACAGGGAATGTACTCTTACGTTATCGACAGGTTTTCAACAGCTCTGAAACAGGCGAAGTAAAAGCAGTATCCTTAAAATCAGTATTTGATTTAGATAATTCCTGTTGGTATTCTAAAGGATATGCCCTGTGGCTGCTATGCCGAAAGAAAACTCAAGATATTGATTGGATTATTAGAAAACGGTAATGTTCTGTTTTATTAATTAGACGATGTAAAGGAGAAAGAGTATGCTTTTACCAATAGAATGTGCGATTGCCTGTATTATTTTTGCAGTAATAATACTACCAACACAGTATAAAGACCCCGTTAAGTATGTTATGTCATACCCTCCGGAAATTAGAAAAAGAGTAGGATCTTTGCCCCAATATAAGAATTCTATTAAAAGAACTGAAAAAGGGCATATATTAAAAAAACTTATTGCTGTATTTATATTCATTCCTCTTTTAGCGGCAGTTGCCTATTATTCTGGAGCTAAAAGCTTTAAAACAGCATTTATACATGTGTTTATTTTATTTTTATCCGTTAATTTATTTGATGTAATTGTGCTTGATATTGGTGTGTTTTGCCATAGTAAAAAATTAAGAATAGCAGGAACCGAGGATATGGACAAGGAATATAAGAACTATTTATTCCATGTTAAAGGAGGCATAAAGGGAATTGTGTTAGGTATTGTGATTGCTCTTTTATCGGCGGGCGTTGTTCAATTGGTATTTATGTAAATATAAAATAATTCAGTTTGTTTGTAATATTTAAATTCAGAGAGCAGTTTAAAATGGCGTGGTTAAAAAAATAACAACAAAAGGAGAACAAATATGTGTACAAGTATAGTTTCAAATGGTAATAAAACTATTATTGGTTTTAATCTTGATATTTTGGATATGGAATATAAGGTTGTAGCTGAAAACGATAAAGTTTATATTGCTATATACGATAAAAAAGAAGGATGGTTACCGCTGTTTGGCGCTAATGCCAGAGGGGATTTCGTAGCTATGCCAACATGTTGGCCATTCGATGAAAGAAGTAATCCTGCTAATACAGATTGTCAAAATATCATTATGCTGGATATTGATTTACTTCTTAGTAAAAAAACATTAGGTGAGATCAAAGATATTGCTGAGCATGGATCTGTTTGCAGTGTTCCTGGTGTCACTTTCCAATCCCAACTTTCAGATAGTGCTGGAAACGTTTTACAAATAATTCCGGGGCAAGGAGTACGTTATTTACCAAAGCCGAAATACTCGGTCTTAACAAATTTCTCCCCGTTTAAGGGAAGAAATGAGCAGCACCCCTGGATGGGATGGGACAGGTATAATAAGGCGGTAGAGATGCTTGAAAATAAAAATGAAGACTTTGATGTCTCGGATTGTTTTGAGATTCTAAGGCAGACTGCACAAACAATATGTCCCACTGTGGTATCAATTGTATTTGATGCTGCAGATAACATGGTATATTGGTGTGAGAACAGAGAATGGAGTAAAATACAGAAAAAGAAGCTACTGGCAGAGCAGCAAAAGAGATAGTTATAAACTATATTGGTTTCTATGATAAAGGTGTGGTGTTAGCTGGCGGCTGCGGAGATACAAACGGAAAACCGCAGATAGACAAAACAGAGCATTTAATAAAGGCTTATGAGTTTGGTAAGTCCATTTACAAAGTATAATTCTTGCGGACGTCTCTGTAATCCCGGTCCTGCGGCGGCAGAGGTGTTTTCAGACAAGCTGAAAGCGTACAAAACAGGTAAAGGTACTATAAGGTTGTTCTACCATGAACCTCTGCGGCTTGAACTGATTGCCGAGATTGCAGGATGGTGCGAAAAGGAGTATGGAGAATAATGGTTTGCTGCCGGTGAGAGCTCCCGCAGAAGCACGCTGATACGTGGCTTTTGCGGGGGCTAGTCTTTTTGTACCGGAATTTCTACATATCTGATGAAATTTTGAGAAGAACGGAGGCGCAGAACACACCTTCTTTTTGCTCAAACTGTACATCTCCCCCATATCGGGCAGCTATACTCTGAACAGAAGCTGTCCCGATTCCAAATCCTTCCCTTTTTGATGACATGGGAATCCCTTCATGAAAGATCACAGGTGTTTTGCAGGTATTGTCTACCAGAATAAGCAGTGTTGATTTATTGCGCTGTTTTATGCAGAGTTTGATAAACTTTTGTTTTTCTGTGCCGCGTATGCAGGCTTCTACGGCATTTTCCAGAAGGTTTCCAAGCAGTACTGTGATATCCGTGCTTGTAACGGAACAATTGTCAGGGTAATTTACTGCAGCTTCAAACTGGATCTTAGCGTCCCGCGCCAGCGTGGCATAATAGCAGACCACTGCGTCCACTACATTGTTGCGGCAGTAAAGCTCCAGCGTGTCAGGCGGAAGTTCGTTCTTGTAAATATCTATGTAATCAGCAAGCCCTTCCCTGTCATTCCTGTCTATATAGCACTGCACAACGGCAAGGTGTTGGCGGAGGTCATGACGGGCCCTTCTGATCTCTTCCATGTGGGAAGTTAGGAGGTCACATTGTTTCCTTTGTGATTCCAGGTTTCTGTCGGCGTATTTCAGGGCATCTTCCAGCTGTGCGCTGTGCCGGGAGATCTTTAGTGTGTTTAAAACCACATAGGATACATAACAGACGCCAAACAGCATGAGATAGCGGGAGAAGAGAAACTGCCATGAAGCATAGGCATATACATCTGTTACTGTACAGTACAGCATACCAAACAGGGTGGAAAACAGAGGGATCTTCCAGAAATTCTGCCATATTTTTTCGTCATCGATTTTCAGCGCATCCGATATTGTATGACTGAAAAAATGGAACATAAAAGGACAGGTGACAAGATATATCAGTATGCGGGCGATATTGTAAATAAGATATGGATGCCGGACGGAGAAATCAATAAAAAACCGGCTCTCAATATAGTTTGCATTGCCGAGTACAAAAAACAGCCAGGCCAGAAACAGCAGATAGGTAAACATCAGTTTCGGGAAACTTTCTCTGATCAGCAAAAAGGCAAGAGCCAGAAAAACAAGCATAAAGCTGTAGCGTGTGACCGTTGTCCACTGTTCCGCATACTCATTACCCTTCAGGTTGATATAATAAAAAACCATGCTGTTTGCAGCAGACAAAAGAAGCTGAAGAAGAATGATGTAACGGAAGGGCATCCGCAGCCTGTCACGGAACATCCAGTATCTGGGCAGTGTAAAAGGAATGGTATCCAGGAAAGGAAAGAGAAGCACCATCATTGTATCAAGTATTTTCATCATAAAAGCATACCCTTCCTTTCACGCTGGAATATATAAGAATGATAGAGTGATTCAATTTTTTTCTTATCCCGCTGTGAGAATGGTACAATGTTTCCGTTATCCATCAGAAAATCAAACCTGATGATACATTCTACGCGTTCCAGGTTAACAATGCAGCCCTTGTAGCAGGTTAAAAACTGAGGATAGGGCGCAAGCAGGCCTGTCAGGGATTTAAAGGAAAGGCGGAACCGGTAAAGGCCGCATTTATCAGTATGGATCTGGACATAATGATTGTCCTGGTCGCACCAGAGTATTTCGTTCAAAAGGATTTTTTCCTGTTCTATGCGTATAAAACGGGCTCCCCATATTTTATCAAGTCTGGCAGTTTCCAGAGTTTTTGCGAAATTATCATATCCGTAAGGTTTGACCAGATACCCGCAGGCCTGTACTGTGAAGCTGTCTATAGCATGGTCACGGCTGGTAGTCACGAATATAAGCGCCGCAAGTTTATCCAGTTTGCGTATCTCCAGGGCGGTGTCGATGCCGGAAAGTCCGTCCATGTACTGGTCAATAAAAATAATGTCATAAGTATCTGGCATGAAGTCTGACAAAAAAGCCTGGCCGCTTGTATAATCTTCTATAGAGACAGTCTCAGCGGCATAATTTTCTTTCATATAACGCAGCAGGTATTCTCGTATATCCTCCCTGCAGCGGCTTATATCATCAATTATGGCAACTCTCATCGTCCACTCCCCTCTCTGAAGTAATATTGAGTGTTTACAGCTGTGAAGGTACTAAATAGTTTTATTAATTTTATTGTACAGTAAAGAGCTGATTTCGGCAATGTAGTTTAAGGCCAAAATCTGCAGTTTGAAGCCATCCTCTTGAAAGTTATGGTTTGTTTCGTTATGTTAACTTTAGAAAGCAATGACAGAAGGAGGAGAAAACGTATGTGGAGGATATTTGTCTGTGATGGCAATGAAGCAGAAAAGAAACAGATCATAGAGTTCGTGCGGCATTGCTGTGATGAAAACAGCGTGGAAGCCCGGACTTCGGGGTGCAGTGATTGGCCGGAACTTGCGGAACTGGTGAAAGTGGAGGAACCGGATATTGTGATTATAGCTCAGGACGGCGTGGAAGGGTTAGACACGATTACAAGCGCATGTTATTTGACAGGCAGGATCATCTGGTTTTCAAATCTGGATTTTGGCATACAGGCGTATAGGCTCTGTGTTGCTTATTTTTGCAAAAAACCGGTAACGTATCAAAAGATAGTACGGGCAGTCAAAAGGTGTCTGGAGAAACAAACAAAGTCACCCGGCGATATGAGCTGATATCATGTATTGCTCGATTTTCAACAGTTATTCTACAATTTACAACATTTATATTGTATTTGATGCTATTTATGATTAACTATAAACAGGGTGATAAGATGTATATTTCTATATGCGATGACGATGAAAAAGAGAGAAAAATACTTGCAGCATACATCCAGAGAGCTGAAAAAAAGAATCAGCTCCCATATAAAATTGCAGCTTTTGAAAGCGGTGAGCAATTAATAGAATTCATGGAAAAAAGGGAGGTATGCAAAATCAATTTCCTTGATATTTATATGGATGGAATGAACGGAGTGGAATTAGCTGGAGAAATACTCAAAAGGGATAAGGATGCTGCAATTGTATTTACTACTACCAGTGCAGATTTTATGGCAGAAGGATTCCAGATTGGAGCGGCACATTACCTGGTGAAGCCAATCAAGTATGGAAATGTGGAAATAGCTTTAGAACGGTGTCTGAGACTTGTAGGGAAAGCAGAGCGTTACATAGAACTGAGCGTTGACCGGGAAATCAGAAAAATTCTTTTCTCCAAGATTATTTATGTGGAGTTTCAGAACAGATATTGTCTTCTCTACACAAGCTATGGAATGATGAAAAGTTATCTGAGGCTTGGTGATCTGGAAGAAAAGCTGAATGATCCAAGATTCCTTCGGTGTCATAGAAGTTTTCTTGTCAATCTGGACTATGTATCCTCCATGGCAGGTTATAGTTTTACCCTGCTGGACGGTTCTTCCGTGCCTGTACGGCGGGAGGAGCGGGCAGCCATGAAGCAGAAGTTTGAAGACTATTATTTTGAAAAGCTGCGTAAGGATTTATAAACAAAGGAGGTGAGGATTATAAAAGATAGCATAAGGATATTCTTTTTTAGCTTTTTTCTTAACCTGCCATGTTATCTTTTATGCTGTATTCCCTTTTTTACGAAACTGCGGGTCAAAAAATCTACAATTATAGCAATGATCGGGGGTACAACATTATGTGTGGCCGCTTACTATACAGTGCGGAATTATCTGATGCCTGACGGACGGTGGCTCGATTCGATAGTACTTATTGTGTTCTATCTGATTTATATGCTGGAATATATTATCGCATTCAGGATCTCATTCCCAAAACTGCTGTATATCTTTATGGTGGTGCAGGCATATTCGAATATCATAAACGTTACTGCAAAATACATAGATGTGAAATTATTTCCTGGCGATGTGAATGTTATGGCAGCTGTTCCCTATAGCTGTATGATACTGGGCATGATGCTTGTTACGCTTCCCTTTCTGTACCGCCTGTTTGAAAAAAGGATACAGCCGGCCATGGATGGCCTGGGAGACAGAAGTTTTTGGCTGCTTTGTATTACGCCGGTGCTGTTTTTAATTATTAATGTTTTTTATTCATGGTTTTATATTGAAAACTTGAATGATGACAGGATTTTTTCAATCTATATACTTGTACTGCTTACTGGCCTTCTGACATATTTTGTAACCTTCCGGGCTGTTCTGGATTCCTCCATGAAGGTAAGGCTGGAGGATGATATGCGGAATATGGAGCATCAGCTCAGTCTGCAGGCGGCAAATTACAGACATCTGACCGACAATATTGAAGGAATCAAAACAGCGCGCCATGATATGCGCCATCACCTGACTGTGATTATGGGATATGCGGAGGCAAAGGACACAGAAGGCCTGAAAAAATATCTGGCGGATTATCTGAAAAGCCTTCCGGATGATAATGAACAGTCGGTATGCCTGAATTATGCAGTAGATACGATTGTACGCCATTATTTATCCAGGGCGCGCAGGGCAGGAGCGGAAATTGATGTAAAAATTGTACTACCCCAATCTGTCGGAATACCTGACATGGAGCTCTGTATTGTTTTCGGGAATCTTTTTGAAAATGCTGCCTGCAGCATAGAAAAGCAGAGAGCAGGACATAAATTTATTCATGCCAGATGCTCTGCCGCACAGGGAAAGATGATTCTTACACTGGATAATTCAACTGATTCTAAAGAGAAATCAGAACCTGGTGTGGGCCAGACTTCTGTAAAGGGAGTTGCTGAACGCCATGGCGGATGTGTGCGGTTCGAACAGGAGGGGGATATATATAAGAGCTCGGTACTGCTCTTTATCGCTCAAAAGCAGTAATATGACAGCCGGAAAAAAGAGCGCAGCAGAAAATATGATATTTCAGGAGAATAGATGAAAAAGCAAATTTATAAAGTTATTTTAATTGTATGTCTGCTGCTGTGTGTCCTTTATTTATTCCTGAGGACCGGACATAGCGGGGAAAAAGAAGCAGAGACAGGAATGTTTTCATGGGATGAGGAGACTGTAGAGGACCCGGCAGGTATGAAGGAATTGATTAAGGCCCTGGGTATCACAAGGTGGTATCAGGAATTCCCACAGGATTTGGATGAAGAAAAAACTGCTGCTTTTATAAACTATATGAATACGCTGGGAGTGAAGACAGACGCACTTGTAGGATCAGTTGAATGGGGATTTGAGGAGGATGGCGCTTCTCTGATCGCATGCATCAGTTCTATTGACAGCTACAACAGAAACGTCAGGCTGAAGGAGCGTATCGGCGGGCTTATGGTGGATGTGGAACCCTATATCACAGAGAAATTCAAAAATGACAGGGAATACTATATGGACATATACGTGAATGGTATGAAAAAAGCATATACATATGCAAAAAGTAAAAACATTGATATCATTGCGTGTATTCCCAGACATTATGATGACCAGGGACTCCGGGAAGGGCTTGAGGAGCTTATCGCTGAAACATGCGATGAGGTTGCAGTCATGAATTATGGCAGAGGGAATGAGACAGAGATGATAGCTGAGGAAGTCCGGCTTGCAGAGAAATACAAAAAAGTATTCCACTGTATTCTGGAATTCCAGAATGTGGGTGTACATGGCCTTACTGAGGAAGAGACCTACAGGGAAGAAGGCATAGGGGAAGCAATAAAGACCTGGGGAAAAATCAGGGATGCCTATCCGGATGCCCGGATAACAGCAGATTACCATTGGACTCGTCCTTTGCTTGAAATGATAAAGGAGGAATGAAATATTGGATATTCAGAAGGTGCTCCGTCAGGAAAAGAAATATCTGCTGGCTGCAGAGCAGGGGGCCCGGCTGGCGGCAAAGCTGGAAAAAGTTATACAGGAGGATCCGCATAATGGTGAGAATGGGTATATGGTCCGTTCACTGTATTTTGACACACTGAACAATAAAGATTATGAAGAAAAAATGGCTGGAACAGAAGTGAGAAGGAAAGTAAGGCTCAGGGTCTACGACCCGGAGGATGATTTTGCGCTGATTGAAATTAAGCAGAAACAGGGGGGAAACCAGCTGAAGCGCTCTATGAAAATAAGCAGGGAGCATGCACAGAAACTTTCGGAAGGCGATTACAGCCCGTTGACACAGTATAAGGATCCATTTGCAGGGGAAGTCTACGGAATTCTGAATATGAGCGCTTATATTCCCAGAACAATTATTGAGTACCGCAGGAAAGCATTTATAATGCCAGAAAATTCAATCAGGATAACATTTGATTCTCAGATAAATGCTACGGAGTCCAACAGAGACCTGTTTAGTCAGAATCTGCTGTTCTATCCTGTGCAGAATCCCTGGAAAGTGATTCTGGAAGTAAAGTATAACGGCTTTCTGCTCTCTTATGTGAAAAATATTCTGCAGGCGACAGATAAAAGCGAAATAGCGGTGAGCAAGTACTGCATGGGCAGAGCAGTCAGTTACAGAAATTTACAAATGGTATAAGCAGGAGCAGCGTTCCGGCAGGTCTGTGTATTTACTGAACAGTTATAAGGAGGAAAGGTATATGAGTGGATATTTATCTAATATGATTCGTCAGATTGAGGCTTTGAACATGTCAGGTATAGTTACGCAGCTGGTTGTTGCGGCGGCTTTGGGATTTGTTATTTATCTGTCTTATTTCATTGCTCATTCAGGAACAGTCTACAGCAGCAGGTTTAATGTGAGTCTTGTGGTGCTCACAGTACTGACGACACTTGTCATGACGGCCATCGGAAATAATGTGGCGCTGTCTCTTGGTATGGTCGGCGCATTATCAATTGTACGTTTCAGGACAGCGATTAAGGATTCCAGGGATACGATCTACATCTTCTGGGCGGTTGTGGTGGGGCTGGCCTGCGGTGTAGGTGACTATTCTACAGCGGGTGCAGGCAGCGCTATGGTATTTGTGATTCTTTTGATCCTGGGACGTATCCAGAACCAGAACAGAATGCTTCTTATCGTGAGGGGAGCCAGAAGTACAGATATGACAATAATGTCAGTTGTTATGGAATACTTTAAACGCAGAGCAAATTTAAGGGTAAAAAATACAACAGACGATACAGTGGAACTGATCTATGAGATACCGCGCAAGATCTATCTGAAAGCCAGCAGCGGCGTGGACAGCATTGAAGACCAGCTTTATCAAATAGAGCATATCCGGTATGTGAACCTTGTGACACAGGATGACGATATCACCGGATAAAGAAAGAGGTGGAAAACATCATGGGAAAAAAGAGAATCGCAGCAGTAATCATTGCCATGGTGACTTTCCTGGGGTCTGTTCTGGCACAGATGGAGCTGGGTACTCCGCAATATCGTGTACATCAGCACAGGGACTGGAAAAACGAGGAAGAGCTGGGGATAGCAGATGGCAAAAACTGCATCCATGAGACAAATACTTCCGGGTATACTTATGACTCAAATGCTGTAGATACTGCAGAGCTTAAAACCCATCTTCCCATTGTGGTGATTGATGTGCCTGATAAAATACCGGGAGAACCTTACCATGGCGAGGAGGGAACAGAATACACCCTGGCGCCTGACGGCGATACATATACGATGGCAAAGATGAAGGTGATCGACCACCGGGACAGATATAATCAGGTCTCAGATGAAGGAGAACTGTCCTCACTGATCAGGATCAGGGTAAGGGGAAATTCTTCCAGATGGTTTGAAAAAAGCTCATATTCCATAAAGACAGTGGAAGAATCCGGAGATTACAGGAATGTAGCTGTGATGGGGATGGAGAAACATCATGAATGGGTACTGAATGGCCCATATCTGGACAAAAGCCTGATGCGCAACTATATGGCAATGAATCTCTCGGGGGAACTGATGGAATATGCGCCCGATGTCAGATACTGTGAAGTGGTTCTCAACGGAGAGTATAAAGGTCTTTATCTTATGATGGAAACAGTCAGCCGGGGAAAAGGACGGATCGACATTGAGAAACCCAATAAGACGCGGAATATTACAGGTTATATTATTGAATTGGACAATGACTCAGTTCAGCCGCCTACTGCGCTGGATAATTTTACAAAGTATGCGTCCATACTGCGGGAGCGGGCTTTTTTTGACATTGTATATCCCGGTAAGCTAAACCTTACGCCTGAACTGCAGGATTACATAGAGAGAGATGTCAGCGCCTTTGAAAAGGCACTCTATTCTTTTGATTATGATTCATTAAGGTATGGATATCCTGTTAAGACAGATGTTGACCAGTTTGTAGATTATTTTATTATCATGGAAGTATTTATGCAGTATGATGTGGGAAACAGGTCGACATTTTTTTATAAGGATATAAATGGACGCTTTAAGCCCTGTGTCTGGGATTTTAATAATTCTCTGGACAATGCGGCCATTAACCTGGAACTGGACGACTATCATATCAGCGGTTTTTTCAGCATTCAGTCTCCCTGGTTCTGGATGATGCTAAAGGAAGAGGATTTCATAGATCAAATCATCCGTGAATACAGAAGCCTGAGAGAGGGTATTCTCAGTGATGACAGCTTAAAGGAGTACATAAGTGATACGGGTGCTTATCTCGGGAGTGCGGTGGACCGGAATTTTGCTGTCTGGGGATATACATTTGAACCCCAGAACCTGCAGTGGAATAATAAGCTGATCCCGGATGAGAGAAATCCCTCAAGCTATGAAGAGGCAGTACAACAGATGGAAAATACACTGCTGGACAGAGTGGATTGGCTGGATAAACATATTGAGGTATTAAAACAGTATGGACACGAATCTGCAGTTAAGAAATTTAACCACTGACAGACAGAAAGGAGAGAAACTATGAAGAAGTTTTTGATTTTCTGTGGAGCTGTCATTCTGCTCTTTATATGCTGGTGGGGACTTTCAGGAAAATTTGGACTGTTTATTGACCTGCAGACTGATAAACAGGTAGAATCGTTCACGGCAGTCCGGGGAAAAGAAATTCTGGTTGACAGGGGTGAGGGGCTAAAGCCCTTTGAGATCAGAGGGATAAATATGGGAGTTGGGATTCCCGGCCATTTTGCTACAGATTATGCGATTGATAAAGAGACGTATCTGAGATGGTTCCGTGAAATACAGGATATGGGGGCAAACTGCATCCGCGTATATACGATACAGAACGACAGTTTCTATAATGCCATGTGGGAATATAACCATGATAATCCGGATCCCCTGTATTTCCTTCACGGACTGTGGGTAAACGATTATGTCCAGAATTCCCACAGGGACGCGTATGACAGTGAATTTGCAGATGCAATGATAGAAGATTCCAGGACACTGGTGGATATTATCCATGGGAATAAAAAATTCTCCCTGGGGGTGGATCTGGGGAAGGGGACATACAACAAGGATGTATCTTCATGGTGCCTGGGATATATACTGGGTGTGGAATGGGAAGACACAACTGTGGAATTTACAAATAAAATGCAGGATGACAGAAATTCGTACCAGGGGAAGTATATGTATACCACCAGTGATGCATCTCCATTTGAAGCTATGCTGGCTATGACTGGTGACAGGATAATCGAGTATGAGACAGTCCGCTATAAACAGCAGCGTCTTGTGGCTTTCAGCAACTGGCCGACTACAGACCCCCTGGAGTGGGATGAACTTGTAAAGTATTATTTCAGGAAGTTTGCGAAGGTAGATGTGGAGCATATTAAGACAACGGAGGAATTTTTGTCTGGGCAGTTTGCTTCTTATCATATTTATCCATATTATCCTGACTATCTCGGTTTTCTTGATATCATGGGAAGAGATGTTGGACAGAAGGCAGAGTTTATGGAAGAGAACGGAATTTACAATTCCTACAGAGCTTATCTGAAACTGATCAATGAGCATCATTCCATGCCGGTAGTAATTGCTGAGTACGGGGTTCCGTCATCGAGGGGACGCGCCCAGGATGAAAGAGGGCTGGGACGCGCTCAGGGCGGAATGTCTGAGAGTGAGCAGGGCGAGGCACTGGTGAGCTGCTATGGGGATATCATGGCGGCAGGCTGCGCCGGATCTATAGCTTTTACCTGGCAGGACGAATGGTTCAAGAGGACATGGAATACTATGGCCTATACAGATCTGACAAAGACGGCATTCTGGAGTGATTATCAGACAAACGAACAGTATTTCGGCATTCTTTCTTTTGATCCCGGTGAAAAAGAAAGCGTCTGTTATGTAGACGGGGATATTTCTGAATGGACAGAGGACGATAAGGTTATGGAAAAAGATGATGTATCACTCTGGTCAAAGTATGATGAGAAATATGTATATTTCCGGGTACATAAAGAAAATTATGATCCAGGCAATGATGTATTATATATTCCAATTGACACAACGCCAAAATCAGGCAGCATGAGCTGGGAAGAGAAGGACGGAGTATTTGACAGGGCAGCAGATTTTCTTATGATCATAGACGGCATGGAAAACAGCCGTATACTTGTCCAGGAACGGTATGAGGCTCTGCGGGCTATGTATTCTCAGCGTGCTTACCTGCAGGATGCATATCTGAACGAGCCTGCGAAGGACACAGACCATTTTGTGGAGATACGAATGATGATGCAGGTGCCAAATGATCCACATGATGAGGTAGAAAATACGGGATGGGATATTGGAGAAACATTTAATACAGGAAATCTGACATATGGCAATGGGAATCCCAAAAGCCCTGATTTTAATTCTCTGGCAGATTATATCATACAGGGAGATGAAATAGAAATCAGGATCCCCTGGCTGCTTTTGAATTTTTATAATCCTTCAGAGATGGTCATCCACGATGACTATTATGAACATTATGGAATTGAAAGGCTGAATATTGACAGAATGTACGCTGGGGCAGGCAGCCTTGGCAATAAAACGGACAGAATCACTATGGGGACCATTGAACTGAAAGGCTGGGGCAGAAATCCCACCAGCCATGAGCGCCTGAAGCAGGGGTATTATGACCTGCAGAAAATCTGGATTCAGAAAAAACAGGCGGAGACAGGATAAGCAGAGAGGGGTGAAGGTGATGGTACTGCGGGTGGACAATCTGATATATGTGTACATGGCTTTATGTGCGTGTCTGCTGCTGTTTAATCTGGCATATACCGGACGAAGGAGATTGGGCGATATCAGAAATCCTTCTAAAACAAGATGGTGGAATGCATATCTGATAAAGATGATAGCAGAAGAAGCAATGACAGAAACGCAGATGAAAAGGCTGACAAAACGGATAAGCCGCGTATCCGGCCTTCAGGTTTTTCAGGAGACTGTTGAAAAGTTAATTGCAGAGGGCGGACAGACCAGGACAAGGTCGTGGATCCAAAGTATCCATCCCATATTTGTTAAGATAGGCAGCAGGTATCTGAAAAAAGGTGTTATGGAGAAAGCATATTATGCATATGTTATCTGGCAGAACAGACTGTGCGGAGAAACAGAACAGGATGCAGTTGTAAGATACATGCTTCAGCTTACCGGGGAGCATTCCATTTACTGCAGAGAGAACGCCCTGCAGGCAATCTATTCTGCAAGCAGCTCGGAGGTTGTTGTTAAGGCTTTTAAAATGATGCAGCGCCATCAGATAGAACACAGCCAGAAGCTGGTGACTGACGGGCTGGCAGCTTTTCAGGGAAACAAGGAGGAGCTGGCAGCAGCGCTCTGGAGGGAATGGGATAAGTTCAGTCCGTATTACCAGACAGCATTTATAAACTTTATGAGGCTTTCTGTAGACTGCTTTGGGGAGAGGCTGCTAAACTTGTTTAAAATTCCTGAAACAGACAGAGAGGTGAAATTTGCCGTCATCAGGTATCTCAGAAGACATAAATGTGAAGATGCAGCGCCTGTTTTGCAGAAGCTTGTCAGAGAATGGGAGGTGGAAGACTGGGAATTTCCTGCGCTGGCGGCTTCTGCACTGGAAAACTATCCTTCAGAGGAAACGGTACAGGCTTTATATGAAGGCATGCACAGCACATATTGGTATGTACGCAGCAATGCGTCTGATTCTCTTATAAGGATTGCAGGCAAACATAATGTATTGGATGAGGTGTTGTTAAAGAATGACAGATATGCTATTGATATGCTCAGATATAAGCAGGAGCAATGGAAGGGGGAAATGTCCGGATGATGGATGCGATTAAAATATTTTTATTCGGCGTGGATATATTTTTTGTCGTATATTTAATTGGCTACAGCAGCTTTCTCTTTCTTTCTGTGCTCTGGGGTTCTAACAGGCTGTATACAGAACGCATGAATGAGAAGCTGAAGAACAGCCTGCATCAAGATTTCTATATTCCGATCAGTATCATCGTACCGGCCCATAATGAGGAAATAACAGTAGTGGACACGGTATGCACCCTGCTGAAACAGGACTACAAGCTATACGAGATTGTGATAGTGGATGATGGTTCGGAGGATCATACTGCCAAACGGCTGATTGAATATTTCCACATGTACAAGATCGACAGGCCTGTGAGAAAGAGGATACCGTGCAAGAAGGAACTGGCCGTCTATGAAGCTAAGGAGGGGGGCATTCAGCTTACCCTTGTTATGAAGGAGAACGGCGGCAAGGCAGATACTCTTAATATGGGGATCAATATCTCACGTTTTCCTTATTTTATCTGTATAGATGCAGACTCAATGCTTCAGCGGGATTCCCTCCGGGAGATAGCAAAGCCTGTTCTGGAGGATAACCGTACTATTGCCTGCGGAGGCCAGGTGAGGGTGTCTAATGGAGTGCGTCTGATAGATGGGAGAGTCCAGGATTACAGCCTTCCTAAAAAAATAATCATAGCCCTGCAGGTACTGGAATATGACCGTTCCTTTATGGCATCCAGGATCTTTATGGACAGCTTTAACGGAAATCTGATCATATCCGGAGCATTTGGACTGTTTGAAAAGAATACAGTAGTGCTTGCCGGAGGCTATGATAACTCAACTATGGGGGAGGATATGGAACTGGTGGTGAAGCTGCATGCTTTCTGCAGGCTGAACCATCTGGATTACAGGATAAGGTATACCCCCGATGCAGTCTGCTGGAGCCAGGCGCCGGGAAATCTTCCTGACCTTATGCGCCAGAGGAGAAGATGGCACATAGGGCTGTATGAAAGCCTTACAAAATATAAAGCGGCGGTAGGCAGAAAAGAATACGGAATTATGGGTACAGTCTCCTTTCTATATTTTTGGATCTATGAACTGCTGTCTCCATATATTGAAATTTTTGGTATCCTCACTATTATATTGTCTTTCTGGGCAAATTTGATCAATGTCCCTTTTATGCTTCTCTTTTTTGCTGTTTATGCGCTTTTTGGCTGTACGCTTACTCTTGTTGCATTTTTCAGCAGGATCCACACGCAGCAGCTGCATATAACTGTTTGGGACGGCGTAAAGGCTATTCTGCTGAGCGGTTTTGAGCTTGTGGGACTGCGTTTTATACTCATGCTGGTCCGTGTAAATGCATTGCTGGGATACCAGAAGAATAAAAATGTCTGGGGAGAAAAGGAACGTTACAGGCATAACAGAGAATAGGAGGTAGCAGATGAAAAGAATTTTCAATAAAGACAGTTTAAAGAGAACAGCTGCTGCATTTTTTGGCATACTTCTGCTTTGTCTGGTTTTTATAATTGCCCATATAGACAGCGGACAATATGGAATCAATGGAAAGGCAGAGCTTTCTGTACCCGGGGACAGTGGAAGGATAGAGTTGATTTCCTCAGGCAGGACAGAGTGGAAGTACTTGGATGACGGACAGGAAAATATTGTGGAATCAGGTGATGAGTTACGGTGGAGAGAGAACAAGTATGATGCTTCAGGATGGAAAGAGGCAGCAGGTTCTTTTGGGGCAAAGGACGGAGAAAGAAAAGAGATGGGGAAGGGAAATGCCCCCAATATTCTGCTTGAACAGTATGATGATGACGGAAACTCAAAACCTGTTTATCTGTTCCGCACGGAGCTTACAATTGCCAATCCTGACAGTATCGCTGTCATGACAGGAGAAGTGGAATTTGATGATGCTGTGCTGATCTATATTAACGGGGAATTGGCATGGGCGGGAAACAATCCGGACGGGGGATATAAAAAACTGACAGATTATGGGGCAAAAGAAGGTGTCTCCAGTCCCCGTTTGGAAAAGTTTACAGTCAAAGACACGTCTATGCTGAAAAAAGGGAAAAATACTGTAGCTGTTGAGGTACACCAGAATTATGCCTCGGGCTCGGACATATATTTTAACTTTATATCTTTGGAGGGGCTGACTAAAGGGGAGGAGACAGTGAAACTGGATACTTCCGGCCTGCTCCTTGAAGTGGGAGAAGATGAGAGAAGTATCCGTGTAAACTGGTATACAGATGATGCAGGAGCATATGAACTTCAGTATAGTATAAAACAGCAAGATGAGGAACCAGCTGCCTATGCTGGCTGCCTTATGGGCAGGCAGAAGGGGGAAGCAAAGGATGCATATTGCTATACTGCAGAGATAGATATGCTGGAGACAGGCAGAGAATATGTGTACAGAATCAGAAGGCTTGGCTCGCAGGATATTTCAGAGACCTACACATTCTGTGCCCCCGGGAAGGATGAAAAATTTACATTTTTATTTGCAGGAGATCCTCAGATTGGCGCCGGAAAGCTGACAATGGATGGAAAGGCCTGGGAAAAATCTCTTAATGAAGGTCTGGCAGCGGCGCCGGATGCAGCTTTTCTGATCACTGCGGGAGATCAGGCAGACAGTTCGGACCCGGAGAAGGCAAAACAGGAGTATTTAGAATTCCGCAGGCCGGAAATATTGAAAAGTCTTCCTACAGCAGTTAACCCCGGGAACCATGAAGCTGCAAATAACCTGTATGAGAAACAGTTCCAGAGAGATGGACGGAATGATCTGGCATATAGCTTTACGTATAAGAATGTTTTGTTTGTGGCCCTTGACTTATTTAACGATGATGCAAAAGGTCAGGCAGATTTTCTGAGGCGGGCAATAGAAGACCACCCTTCAGACTGGGTGGTGGTAACCATGCATTATTCTCTGTTCAGTGCGGGCGCCCATGCGGATGACGAATCAATTATAAAGAAAAGGAATCAGCTTGCACCTGTATTCTCAGAATGTAATGTTGACCTGGTCCTGGCGGGACACGACCACAGCTATTCAAGAACTTTCTATATGAATGGCCTTACATCCACGGGAAAGACAGGCGGAAGGAAGAAAAACGGGGAAGTCCTGTATCTGACGGGAGGTTCATCTACGGGAAATAAGTATTATGAAAAGAATAAAGAAGAGACAGGGTACGACGCTTATTTCCTGGAGGAGAAAGTTCCGGTAATGGTATCGGTAACAGTGAAAAGAAAATCCATAGAGATCCGCACGTATGATGTGTCAGGCGGAGAGGAGATCGATGCCTGTATAATGACAAAATGAGTGATGAGCGGCGGCGGGAGAATATCCTGGCGCTGCTTGTTTTTTAATTATAATAGAATTCTTTTTGCGATATTCTGTCTATGGTGCTATACTGACTATGACACTGCTATTCACAGCTTTCTCTCAGCAGATCTGGCTGTTACTGGAAAAGCGGTATGGATATGCCTGCCTGAGGATTCAAATGGACAAGCCGGCAAGATGAAATGGGGGCATGAAAACATTGAAGAATAAAGAATTGGCAAGAACTAATCTGTTGATAAGCATTGTACTTGTCATCGGCTTTGCGCTGACGGCAGTATTCAGCTACAGGGCCAATTACCAGGCGTCCCTGGATAATATTGAGAGGGTGTCATCCCTGACCACGGAAGGCATCTATTACCGCCTGACTACAATGTTTGCTAAACCAGTCAATATATCTATTACAATGGCACACGACAGTCTGCTGATAGAGCATCTCCTGAGCGAAGGTGAGCATCTGGAAGATGAGAATTACGCAGAAACGATCAGGACATACCTGAAGGCATACCAGGATAAATATGATTTTGACTCTGTATTTTTGGTCTCTGTTGCAACAGGGCGCTATTATAATTTCAGCGGATTAGACCGGGTACTGACCAGGGATGATCCTGAAAATCAATGGTATTATGATCTGATGGACAGCAGCCCTGAATATTCTCTGAACGTAGATAATGATGAAGTGGATGGAGCGGATAATGAGATCACAGTATTTGTGAACTGCAAGATTACAGATACGGACGGAGATGTGATAGGTGTCGTGGGTGTTGGAATACGAATCGATTATCTGAAGGAACTTCTTGGGGATTATGAACAGAAATATAATGTTCAGGCCAGCCTGATCAGCGGCGGAGGCAAGATCGAGATATCCACTGATTACACAGGATACGAGCAGAAGGACTGGTTTTCTGTATATGACAGGGAGGAGCTGCGCAGACAGATACTTCAGTGGACAGATAATACGTCCAATCTGGAAATATGGACAGATACAGGATCAGGGTCTGCTGAAAGCAGTTTTGTTGTGGCACGCTATATCCCTGAGCTGTCCTGGTGCCTTGTTGTAGAGCAGAATACAGGAAGGCTGATCCATGATATGAAGATCCAGCTTTATCTGACATGTGTCATACTTATCACTGTAATACTCATAGTACTGCTTGTAACTACAGCCGTGATCAGGAAATTTAACAGGCAGATCACAGCCCTGGTTGAAGAACGACAGACAAATTTCAAAAGGGCCACTGAAGAGATGTATGACAATATCTATGAGCTGAATATAACAAAGAACTGTTATGTCGGCAAAAGAACGGAAGAATACTTCGAAAGCCTGGGGGCAAAAGGGCTTCCCTATGACCAGGGCCTGAGGGTGATAGCCCGGAAGCAGATAAAGGATGAATTCAGAGAGGGATATGTGTCCACCTTTACACCTGAGAATGTCATAAAGGAGTACAATAATAATAACAATCATCTCAGGTATGATTTTATGATCACAGAAGACGGGATCAATTACAACTGGATGAGGATCGATGCATATATTTTATTTTCTGAGGAAGACCAGTCTATCCATATGTTTACATACAGAAAAAATATCGATTCTGAAAAACAGAAGGAACTTCAGGCAGCCACAGACGGGATGACGGGATTTTTTACAAGAAATGCCACTGAACGTTTTATTAATAAAATATTGTCAGAGAATCCGGGTACAAGTTATGCGTTTTTTATCTTTGACATTGATAATTTTAAGCAGGCAAACGATCAGTTTGGCCATGCATTCGGTGATTCATGCATCAGAGAATTTACAGACATCATCAGGAAGCATTTCAGGGAAAAAGATATACTTGGGAGGATTGGAGGAGATGAGTTTGCCGCCTTCATCCCTATCCCGGATGCAGACTGGGTGAGGGTAAAAGCAGAAGAACTATCATCGGCGCTTCAGATAAATTATACTGACCAGTGCGGCAGCTGGAATATGTCAGCCAGCATAGGAGTGTCAGTAAGTCCCGGGGATGGGACAGACTTTGACTCTCTTTATAAGAAGGCTGACGCTGCCCTTTATAAGACTAAACAAACAGGAAAAAATGATTATAATATCTACAGTGTCTGAGACAGAAATATATGTGTTTGGAAGGAGAAAAAAATGCTGAAAATTTATGAACACAAGGCCCAGTATTATGAGACTGACCAGATGGGAATCGTCCATCACTCCAATTATATCAGATGGTTTGAAGAGGCCAGGGTGGATCTGATGGATCAGGCGGGCCTGGGCTACAAAAAAATGGAGGAGGCGGGGATCATAAGTCCTGTGCTTTCTGTAGAAGCAGAGTATAAGTCCATGGTGCATTTCGGGGATGTGGTGGCTATAGAAGCTTCACTTGAAGAATACAATGGGATACGGATGACGGTGTCTTATCTGGTGAAAGACAAGGACAGCGGGGAGATCAGATGCAAAGGCAGAACACGCCATTGTTTTCTGGACAGGGAGGAAAAGCCTGTGTATCTGAAGAAGTCGGATCCTGTCTTTCATGATCTTTTTGAAAGGCTGAAGGCAGGTCAATAGGTGAGGCCTTTAAAGATATGGATAAGTTCACTCTGGTTTGCAAGCCCCAGTTTTTTTAGAAGATTATTCTTCTGGTTTGCGATCGTCTTAGGAGAGGACTGGAGCTTTAAGTCTTTTCCCATCAGCAGTTCAAAGATAGAATATTCTGCAGGAGAGAGCTCAGAAAGGATCAGGGAGGCTATCAGATGCTCCTGAGGAGTGTGGCCGCCGGCGGTTTTTCTGATAGTCTCCAGAAGGAGGCTGAACTGGCTTTTAAATATATAACCGGATGCAAAGGAGCGGCGGCAGGCATCTGTTATGATCTGAGGATTCTCAAATGCTGTCAGGATGAGGACTTTTGCATCTGTGCTGATACGTATCATTTTGGCGGCCTGTATGCCGTCCAGATTGGAGGCTGTCAGATTCAGATCCATTAGTACGATATCAGGTCCCATAGCCTGGGCGAGTATCAGCGCCTGTGCGGGAGATGACGCCGTGCCGCAGACTGTCATATCATTTTCTTTTTTCAGACAGTCTTTAATCAAAAAACAGAAATCCGGGTCGTCCTCAACGATCAGTACATTTATTTTCTCCTGTTCAGCCATTCAGTGTCTCTCCTTTCTTGTGAGTCCTCTTTTTCGCGGCTGGGGCAGATAGAGATAAAAAACAGTGCCGCATCCGTTTTCACTTTTTACGCGTATTTCCCCATCGTGCTTAAGCAGTACTTTTTGACAGTAATAGAGTCCAAGGCCTGTATGGGCATCTGTTCTTTTTGTAGTATAATAAGGCTGGAAGAGCTTTATAAGATCTTCTTTTTCTATACCCTTACCGGTATCTGCAACTTCTATGCAGCAATAACTCCCATGTTTCTCCTGATAGCAGGAAATACTTATCTTTCCGGTTCCGTCCATGGCATCAATGGCGTTCTGGAAAAGATTCAGAAGGACTTCCTTGAGCAGGTCTCTGTCACAGTATACTGTCTGTGCCTCCTGGCAGTCTAATTCAAACACCACTTCTTTATGTACTTTCTCCAGATCTTCATAACAGCTTTTTAAAAAGGACTGGGCATCGCAGTGCTCGGGTCTGGGATTAAGCTCCTGGGAATAAGATTTTGTTTTGGAGATATATCCTGAGACGCGGCTGGTGGAGCGCCGGATGATCTCTGTATACTCCTCAATCTCTTCAGAAGGCGCCTCTTTTACAATATTTTGTGCGCACCAGTCGATCTTTGCTATCTGGTTTTTCAGCATATGCTGGACAAGCTCCATACTCTTGTTGATCAGCTGGCTGTCTTTATCCCAGTCATACGTCTCATGGCGGAAACGTGCGCCCATGAACCCGTCACGCGATACATGATATAGGTAAAAGAGGATCAGGATCATGATTATGACAAGATTCCCCTGCCATGTCTTAAACATCCTGCCAAGACTAAAGAGCTGGACAGGAAAGATACTCAGCATGGCGTACCAGCTGGGAACGAGGACCAGAAAAGCAATGGCTCTTTTCTGCTGTCTGATCTTGGAATGGCGTTCCCGGGTCAAAGTATTGAGGATCATATAAGTCATCACGATACTGTTGATAAAATTGTAGATAGTGACAAGCATATAATATGTTCTGTCATTCAGCTGAAAATACCTTGTCTGTGTATAGGGATAGAAGAAACCAAACACTATTCCCGGTACAAAGGACAAGATACAGATCCAGGGAAAAGCTTTCGGATGCCTCAGTTCGAAACGGTTAAAATATAAGCTGAAGATCAGCATGGTAGGGGTGGCAAAATAGTAGGGTATTGCTGTCAGCACAGAATAAATGGTAAGGGCGGTCCCTTCATCCAGCAAAGAGGGGTAGGACTGGATCACCCAGGGGAAAAGGCTGTAGTACAGATATTCTTTCAAGACCCCTATGCTGAAGCAGATACCACTTATGAAACACCATCTGTTTAATTTATTGTGTCTGTTGCCTATGTAAATCAGAAAAAACAGCAGCCATATGAGAAAGGTAAACAGCAGAAGAAATTCTCCCGGCAGGCCTTTTGGTGAGCTATCTTGCATATTTTGATCTCCTTTTTGTACCCTTGAATCATTTTCTTGCGGTCTGTGGTTTAAGTATACAAAATATTTCGGTTAACTACAAGATTTCAGTGCTATATTTATCTGAAAATAAATCCCAAAAATTTTAGGAACTCCTTAATTACCCGCAGTGTTATGATAATAATAAGATTATTGCAGGGATAGCTGAGAATAGAGCGAATGTTGGCGTCATATGTGCAGAATATGGGGAGGAAGATATTCTATGGATTATGAGAAAATGTGTATGGGCTGTATGAGGGAAAAAAACGGTCAGGACCAGAAATGTCCTTACTGTGGTTTTGATGAAAAACAATTTGTAGCCCCGGCGTACAGCCTCGTAAACCGCAGTATTTTGAACGGCAAATATATGACAGGGCGTTTTCTTGAGGAAAGCGGCTACTTCATTACTTATCTGGGATGGGACTTGAATCTGGAAATAAATGTGATGATACATGAGTATTATCCCTGTACGATGCTGTGGAGGGATGATATGACACAGCCTGGCGTGGGGTGCCGGCCGGAGGACCAGGAGGCATTTGCAAATGGAAAGAGGAAATTCTTTACAAGGGCAAAAGTGCTTGCCAGGATGTGGGATCTGCCAGGTGTCGTCAGTGTAAAGGATGTATTCGAAGAGAACGATACGGTTTACATGATAACTGAGTATTATCAGGGGATGCTGCTTGATGAGAAACTAAAGGAAGCCGGGGGAAGGCTGGATGCAGATACAGTCTTATACTGGATGGAACCGGTGATGCAGGCTGTTTCCAGGCTGAACAGGGAAGGTATAATATGCATGGGGATCAGTCCCGGAAATATCCTGATAACCACAGAAGGGTCAGGCAAGTTGAAAGAGATCTGGAATCCTACGGCAATCTCTCCTTATGATGAAGGCGGGTTCGTGCCGGCCGGAAACAGTTATCTGGCTGAGGAGGAATACCGGAAGGACAAAGACCCCGGGCCATGGACTAACGTATATGCAGTCTGTGCTGTTATCTACAGGTGTATAACCGGTTCAGCGCCTCCTAAAGCTATGGAGAGGATCATATATGACAGCATTGTGCCGCCTTCCGGGCTGGGCTTTAACATGGGGAAAGTACGTGAGGAAGCACTCATGAGAGGTCTGGCTATACATGCGGATGACCGCTGCCAGAATATGGAGCAGCTGATGGAAGGGCTGTACCGCAGTGATGCCCCCCGTACCGTCTCTCAGAGCGCCCCGGGCCCTGTACCACAGCCCGGCGCCCATCCCATGCCGCGGCCCGGCGTCAATTATGGGGCAGATAATGTGACCAGGCCGGTATCGGACGATATGACAAGGCCCCTGCCGCCCGGCAGACCAGGCGGCACAGCGCAGAGGGAGCCAGCCGCTTCAGCCGGGGAAGGCAGCAATGCCTATATGGGAACGAAAAACGGGCCAGGTGCTCCAAAAGGCAGGAAATGGCTGAAATGGCAGGCCTTTGCGGCGGCAGCGGCTGTTCTGCTGTGCAGTGCGTGCGTATTCTTTTTTGTTAGAAACGGCGGCTCAGGGGGAGATAAGATACAGACGGGGACAGTGCCTGCGGAACAGGAAACAGTGCAGGCGCGCCAAAACAGGTCAGATACAGAAGCCCCTGCAGCAGAAAAAGATACCGGCCAGCCCGGTGGAACAGGGCAGGGCAGCGAAGCCGGACAGGGCAGAAGATCAGGACAAAATGACGGGACGGGAGGACAGTCCACAGAGGGAAACGGCTATAGCTGGGATCCGCAGGAGCCAGAAGTAAACGGAAATGGCACAGGAAAAGATGAACCATCAGGAGAGCAGAACGGCCTGAACCAGGAAGATTTGGTATACGGAGGGGCGGACTTTCCTTACCTGGATTCCGTTATCAGCCGGTTTGCAGACGACAGATGCGTGGAATATGGCTGGGATGAGGTCATAGTGGCTGACAACTATATAATGTATCTGCTGGATTATGCTGAAATACAGAGAGACGAAAGAAGCGGCCAGAACTATCTTTTGGTTGAAATGGAGATGAGTACCACTGAAGGCAGCCCGTACAGCAGCCTGCTGGTAGCAGATTATAACTTTGCAGCATTAGTGATGGATGCGAGTGCAGAGCGCCTGGTGATCTGCCTGCCGTCTATGTATTTTTTGAGCAGTGATGAAGAGACGCCCAGGTATTTTCCCATAGAAGTGGGCAGCGAATCAGCCGGGGAGATAATACTTGTGTATCCGATTCCGGACTGGTATGACAGCTGGGGCATTATGGAGACAAATATGCATAACGGAGAGGAAGCAGGACCATTGTACCTGGTCAGCGGCCAGGATGATTAGGCCGCTGTGCGGCAGGAGAAAGGGAATGTATTATGAACAGAGAGATAGATCATGATTTGCTTTGTATGGGCTGTATGAGGGAAAGAGAGAATGCAGAAGGTCCATGTCCATACTGCGGCTATGAGGAAAAGCAGGAGGGGCCGTCCCATTATCTGCCATGCAGATCCCTGCTGAACGGGAAGTACCTTGTCGGGAAGGTTATAGGCGAGGGTGGATTTGGCATCACCTACCTGGGCTGGGATCTGAACCTGGATATGAAGGTGGCTATAAAAGAATACTACCCATCCGGTCTGGTGACAAGAGTGTCAGCATCTTCCCCGGTGGTGGCCAGCTACACAGGTGAAAAGGCGGAGTACTATAACACAGGGAAAAATAAATTCGTGCAGGAAGCCAAAACCCTTGCCAGGTTTTTTGCGCTGCCGGGCATTGTGGGAGTAAAAGATTTTTTTCAGGAAAGTAATACTTCATACATAGTTATGGAATATATAGAAGGGGTGACTTTAAAAGAATACCTGAGACAGTCAGGAGGAAAGATTCCTGCCAGAAAGGTCCTGGAATGGATGAAGCCGCTTATCCACTCTCTGGAAGAGATCCACAGGGCGGGGCTGATCCATCGTGATATCAGTCCTGACAATATCATGATCACAGATGATGACAAGGTAAAACTGCTGGATTTCGGAGCTGCCAGAGATATCTCCCCTGACGGAGGGAAGAGCCTGTCTGTCATGCTCAAACCGGGGTACGCGCCGGAAGAGCAGTACCGTACACATGGGTCGCAGGGGCCCTGGACAGATGTATATGCTCTGTGTGCGACAATGTATAAGTGCATGACAGGAGTGACTCCGCCTGAGCCGCTTGAGAGGATGAGGGAGGACACCCTGCAGAGACCGGCCCTGCTGGGGGCTGTCCTGACACCTGCCCAGGAGGAGGCGATCCTTCAGGGGCTGTCTGTGGATGGCAGGGACAGGTTCCAGAGTATGGAGGCGCTGGAGCGGGCGCTGTATTCGGATGAAGGTAGCGGACTGGCATATGCGGGAGGTCAGGAATCAGCCGGGCAGTCATATACGGGAAGGCAGACGTCATCCGGGCAGCCATACGGCGGCAGACAGGAGACATACGGACAGTATCAGGAGGGAGACTCCAGGACAGTTCCGGTATCGGATGCATATTCCGGGAGGTCTTCAGCAGGATATCAGCAGATCAGCCAGGGCGGTGATGACGGGCGGAAGAAGAACAGAAAAAAGCTCATTGCGGCTATCGCCTCGGTTGCCGTGCTTCTCTGTATATCCTGTACGGTCCTGCTTCTGCTTCCGGGTAGCAAAAAGGGTAAGGAAGAGGAAGAGCGCAGGTATGGAAATACGGCATGCAACATGATAGGGGTAGGGCTGGCTGTCCCTCAGGAAGGGGATACATACTTTAAAGTTTGTTTTAATTGGACAGAAGATAAGAGTGACCGTGATATTACCGGGATCTGCATGGAGTCTGGCGGGAAGACTATAAAAGAGTCCAGAATGCTGAACAATGGATTTATGTTTCTTTGCAGCTATTGGGATGGATGGGTCTATTATGTAGACATGGAAGAGTATTATCTGTGGCGCGTCCGGGAAAACGGTACAGAAACGGAAAAGGTCAGCCGTGAGCCGGTATCCTTCTATCAGATTATGGATGGAAAGATATACTATGCTGATGAGGATCTGGAGAATCTTTTTGTGATGGAAGCGGACGGTTCATCGTGCACTGCCTTTGTCAATGGCCCGTGCGGAGCCTGTATAGGCGTCTGGGACGGATGGGTTTATTATTCAAAGCGTGAGGGCGGACAGCATAAGATTTACAGGATCAGGGCGGACAGGACAGAAAATACCTTTGTTTTTGCAATGGATGAGACACCTATATTTGCAGTGACGGAGAATGGGATCTACTATGAAGAGACGGATGAAGAAAAATGGAATGTGTCATTTTTAAAAAAGAAGAACCTGGATGGCAGCGAGGCGTCCATGCCCAGGATAGCAATGGAGACATCCGCGAATGACGCAATGTTTAATGTACATGACGGGTGGATCTACTATGGAAATGCTGACGAAGGGGCTGTCCTGTACCGCATCCGCGAAGACGGCACAGGAAAAGAAAAGATTACAGATAAGAAGCCCATGGCCGTCTATGAGGCTGGGAGCCATATTGTATTTGTAGATCAGGATTACCAATGGTACATGTGTGACGGGTCAGACGTATGGCCGAAATATTCAGGCGGGAAAGTGGAGAAGATGGAGGGCACAGCAGACGGGGAAGCGGTGGAAATGACAGAGGCAGCTGTGCAGCATTACGGGAACACTCCGGGCAACATCCTGAATATGGGTTTGGCGGCACAGACGGCAGAAGATAAATATTGCCGCATAGTAACTAAAATCGGGGAAGAAACCGGAGAAATAGCGGGCGTTTACCAGGATGCGGCAGAAAATTACAGGAAACGCCCATCACAGGTGATCACAAACGAGGAGGTACTTTTCTACAATGTGTGGGAAGACTGGCTTTATTGCCTGAATGGAAGAAGTCAGCTCTGCAGGGTAAAACTGGGTGGAACAGGGATGGAGATTATCAGAGATGATCCTATTAGCATGATATATCAGATCATGGATGGAAAAATTTATTATGTGGATTCGGGAGATGGTTTCCTGTATGAGATGGATGCTTCCAGCCTGGCTGAAAATTTACTGGCTGGCGTGGAATGTGGCTCCTGCCTGGGCGTTTGGGATAAGTCAGTTTATTACTGCAGGCGGAATAAGAACTCGGGGTCGGACATTTGCAGGCGGAATGTGGACAGCGGTGAAGAAAAGCGGATCACCACTATAGCTGAAGAAAATGCTTCCTTTTACGTGGCAGACGGCAGCATCTATTATTGTAAAGATATAGGTGATAAAGAGGGGATGAGAAGGCTGATACGCCTCTCTGCTGAAGATGGGACAGCCCAAAATGTTCCTGCTATATATGTAGCCGTGCCTTCGGATCTTCCGGGGATTGGGATAAATATAATCAATGGCTGGATCTATTACTGTGATGCCGAAAGGGACGGAGCCTTAAGCCGGGCAAAGCTGGAGGGCGGAGTAAAGGAAAATGTGTCAGAAAACTATCCGGCAGCCATCCTGGAGATTCAGGGCCATGCTGTCTATATGACTTATGACTTTGATTGGTATGCGGTAGAGGATAACGGCGGCTATGCAGCAGAATATGCCATAGAGCTCAACAGCGGCAGTACGGTAAAAGACAATAAACAGGAAGAAACACAGGCTGCGGCAGATTCCCAATCTGAAGAAGCGGAAAATCCGGCTGCAGAGCTTGAAGTCCTAATCGCAGGCTTAGCAGGTTTCGACGACTTAGATGACGAGGCTTTTTGGCAGAAGTGGGCTGATATCTGTAATGATTTTGAGGAGACTTATCATGTGACTATACAGACAAGCAGGATAAGCGCGGCTGATTTTGAGACCCAGCTGCAGGTGAGGATATCAGCGGGGATGGTTCCGGATGTAGCTATACTGGGAAAAGAAGCACAGATTCCTGAGGAAACGGAAAATCTACAACTGGCTGCAGCGTTTGTTGACTATTTAAGAGAAAAGGGGTATATCGCCTAGGCACCCCCTGTACTGCCGGAAAAAGAGATGTGCAGTAAGTGCGCAGAACTGCTGAACAGTTACAAAGTATGTATACAGGATTTGAAACAGGGAGGACATTCTATGAGGAAAGAGATTGACCCTAATATGCTATGTATGGGGTGCATGAGGGAGAGAGAAAAACTGCAGGGGCCATGCCAGTTCTGCGGCTTTGATGAGGAGGCCCAGGCAGGCCCCAGCTACCATCTGCCGTGCCGCTCTATCTTAAACGGAAAGTACCTTGTGGGAAGGGTGCTGGGGGAAGGCGGCTTCGGCATCACCTATCTGGGGTGGGACTTAAACCTGGATATGAAGGTGGCCATCAAGGAATATTATCCGTCCGGGCTGGTGACAAGGCAGGCTCCCGGGGTATCTGACGTGGTAAACTATGGTGGGGAAAAGGCCGTATACTTTGACAGCGGGAAAAATAAGTTCATGGATGAGGCGAAGACCCTGGCCAAATTCTATTCCATGCCCGGAATTGTCAGTGTGAAAGATTTCTTCATGGAGAGCAATACTTCATATATTGTCATGGAGTATCTGGATGGGATGACTCTGAAACAGTATCTGAAGGTACAGGGCGGAAGGATACCGGTACAGGTAGTGATAAATTGGATGAGGCCGGTCATCCATTCCATGGCGAAGGTACATAAAGCCGGGCTGATCCACCGTGATATCAGTCCGGATAATATCATGCTGACGACTGAGAGCGGGATAAAGCTTCTGGACTTTGGCTCTGCCAGAGACGTATCGCCGGACGGTGAGAGAAGCCTGTCTGTACTGCTAAAGCCGGGCTATGCCCCGGAGGAGCAGTACAGAAGCCATGGAAACCAGGGCGCATGGACAGACGTGTATGCCCTGTGCGCCACCATCTATAAATGCATTACAGGCGAGACGCCGCCTGAGCCACTGGAAAGGATGATAGAGGACAGCCTCGTGCCTCCGTCTAAGCTGGGAGTGGTTCTGCCGGAACATCAGGAGAAAGCCATCTTAAAAGGACTGTCTTTGCGGGCGGAGGACAGGTATCAGAGCATGGAAGAGCTGGAAGCGGCGCTGTATGGGGATGCAGTAACCGGACAGGGAGAACAGGCTGCTGTTCCTGTACGGGTGGATTTGCCGTATAAAAGCGCAGTGCTGGAAAAAGCGGACGCCAAGACAGAAGACAGGACATCCGACAGGATATCCGGCGGCCAGGAGGAAGAGAAGAAAGAGACAGATACTTCGTGGGAGGAACTTCGAAAATTATCTGGAATATATAAAACGGAAGGGAAGTCTGGGGAAAAACGAGAGGGCAATGCCAAAAAGAAAAAAATCCTGGCGGCAGCGGCGGCTGTAGCTGTGATATTTTGTATTGTATTGGCAGTGGGCCTGCATAAAGGGGAGAGTAAGTATGGGAACTCGCCGTGCAATCTTATGCTGAATGGTGGATATATGGTAAAAGCAGAGGAAAATAAATATATTTACTCAGACCTGCAGAAGATCGGGGGCGAAATTAAGTTAACAGAGATAAAAGAAGTATCCGGAATAAATAAATATTCCACTCCGGAAGATTTTATGAAGGAACCTGCGTGTCGTTTTAGTGTGTGGAATGATTCGCTTTATTATCTAAAGTGGAATGATTCATCCCTGTACAGGTCAACATTATGGGGCGCTGATGAGACAAAACTTCTGGAAGACTGTTCTGTATATCAGATAGTGGATGGGGATATCTATTATGTGGATACATCTGGAACGCTGTATTTAACAGATATTAATGGGGAAGAGAAAACAGAACTTGCGGGGTATACAGCAGGATGTTTTGCGGTAAGAAAGGGGGAGGTCTATTACATGGATGTTGGAGAGGTTGACGGCAGGTTTTGCTATAAACTGTATAAAACAAAAAAAGGCGGGAAAGAAAGGGAATTACTGGCTTTTCTGGATACCTCGGCCTTTGTGGTTGATAAAGATTATATTTATGCTTATCAAAAAAATGAAAACACAGGATATTATATTGAGAAGATTTCTTTGGACGGGAAGAAGCGTGAAAATACGGAGATTGTGATAAATAATGCGGCCTTTAATATTACTGATGATCAAATCTACTACTCTAATGCGGAAGATAGTGGTTATCTCTATACAGCTAATAAAGATGGAACGCAAAAGAGGAAGGTTTCTGATTTGATTCCAATCTCAATTTACGTACTTGAATCTAAAAATAGTTCCGGTTCAGAGGATGTCATATGCCTGGGCAGTGATTTTAAGTGGTATGACTGTTATTATAGTGAGCCAGAGCTTATCTTTGAAGAAAGTATTGACGGTGAAGCCGAGGGGATTACAGAGAAGGAAATAAAGGCAGAAAAATCCGAGACAGAAAAACCGCAGACAGAAAAACCACAGATAGAAAAACCACAGGTTCAGACAGAAGAAACAGCGGCGGCTGAGACAACAGCACCGCAGTACCAAGAGCCCGGGACTGGGGAAATACAGGCTGTGCAAGAAGAAACTGCGATGATGGACAGCGGAGTCATGATAAACGGAGTAAAGTACGGGAATACTCCGTGCAATATGATGCAGTCAGATCTGCACAGTGCAGTCATTGCAGCAGATGGAACATTTTTTGAATCAAGGTATGGAGAAGGGATAGAGGGACACACTGATGCAGGCAGTGCAATTCAAAAATTAGATTCAGGTCAGGATTTTTCGCGGTTAAGTATCTATGAAGGATATTTATATTATGTGGATAACTTCGAACTTTACCGTAAAGATTTACAGAAGGATTCTGAACCGGAATTAATTGTGAAGCATATTTACACTTATCAAATAGTAGATGGAATCATTTATTATACAAATGCGAGCAGTGAACTTAAGTCTGTTAATATAAATGATTTTACATGGAAAATGATAAAACGAAATGTGAATTATCACTTCCTTTCTGTTGAAGACAATTGGATTTATTTCTGCCTGGAAGCAGAGAAGAATGAGGAAAGTGAGGTTTATAATTATGCGCTTTATAAAATCAGGACAGATGGGAGTGATGAAAGGAAAATCTGTGATATTCCGGGGGAAGACTATCCAGGGCCTTATTTTTGTGTTGTAGATAGTAAAATTTATTATTCAGAGCCTTTTGAAGGGGAGTTTCTATTAAAAAGTATAGATGTGGAAGGCGCCCCGGTACAACTGCCAAAGATTTCGATGAAAGAAAGTGATTTGTTCCAAATCATAGATGGGTGGATTTATTATGCAGATTCAAGGCATCCGTATGATTTGATGAAAACACCAATAGATGGTTCTGAACCTTCGGTTGGAATCTTTAATGAGTATGTGGGAAACTTTTATCAAGTAGGTAATAGGCTCCATGTGTATACATTAAGTGATAATCTTTGGAGTTTCTACAGTATAGATTTCGATGGCGGCAATAAAACCAAAATATATGATTTTTCAAAATTCTAATCAGTGCCATCTATATCACAGCGCCTGCCTATCACCACCCACAGCCAGGTAACAATCAAAATTATAAATAAACGGAGGAATGAATTATGGAAATGAAACGTTGTCCAAACGGCCATTTTTATGACCAGTCGAAAAGTGCTGAGTGTCCTTATTGCCAGGGAGGGTCGGCAAATGCTAATGTGACGGTACCCCTGGGGGGCGCTGCTGGGGGAGTAGGGCCGACTGTCCCGGTGAGGCCTGCAGGAAACATGCCGCCTCAGGGGCAGCCCCAGGGAATGCCTCCTCAGGGAATACCCGGACAGAACGGTATGGGGGCCGGCGCTGTACCTTTCTACGCAGGCGTAGAGGAGGATTCTCCCACGATCGGGCTTTACAGCAAGAAGGTGGGGATAGACCCTGTAGTGGGCTGGCTGGTCTGTGTGGAAGGCAAGGATAAGGGAAATGATTACAGGATCCATGCGGATAATAATTTTATCGGGCGCTCTGAGAGGATGGACATCTGTGTACACGGAGATGAGACTATTTCAAGGGACAACCATGCTGTGATCAGCTATGACAGTATGGAAAAAGTCTATTATTTCTCATCCGGCGGAGGACGTAATATTGTCAGGGTAAACGGCAAGGTAGTTATCAGCGGAAGTATACTGCTTCAGCCATATGACAGAATAAAGATTGGAAATACTGTTTTAGTATTTATTCCATTGTGCGGGGAGGAGTTCGATTGGGAAAACGAACAATAAAAACGTTTCTGTGCATTACCGCACTGCTTGTATCCGTGACATTTTCAGCGGCGGGCTGCGGCAGCAGCGGTAATGGAGGCAGTGAGGGTCAAAAAGATGGCCCAAAAACAGAGACGCAGGAGGAAAAAAGTCAGGAGACTGCTGCTCTGGGCAGTGAGGAGCAGCAAGAAACCGGCGGGACGCCGGAAATACAGTCTGAGATCCAGAATATACTGGGACCGGCAATAGGCGAAGCAGAGAGCGGCGGTGATGAGAACGGCGTGAGCGGAGCGAAGAAAGCAGACGGCCAGACAGGAGAAACCCAAAAGGATGGAGCAGGATCACAGATAACAGAAAACAAAGAGGATGGAGCTGGATCTCAAATTACAGAAAACAAAGAAGACGGAGCAGGATCTCAGGAGACAGAAGATAAAGAAAGCGGCGCAGAACCCAATGAGACAGAAAATAAAGAAGAAGTCACAGAGGCTCAGACAGTGACAGGGGATAAGGAAGGCAGCGGGGAGCAGCAGGAACCGGGAGATGGCGGACAGGAAGCCGCAGGCAGGAATAAATGGTTCATGATAGCTGTTGGAGCCGCTATTCTGATTGTGGCAGCAGGTATCTTCCTGGCTGGATTTCGCAGAAAAGGAAAAAAGGATGAGGGCAGCATGTCAGCTGATAAAAAACAGTTATCTCCGAAAGAATCAGGAGAGTGGAAAAGGCAGGATGCAGGTAACGGCCCGCAGAAGAGTCCTGGCATAGCAGAGAATAGCAGCCGGGATATACCATCTTCCTTTGGATGGGGCGACGGCGGCTTTGCAGTGAGGATTGGAAATGCCCATCATATTGGCGCCCGGCAGAACCAGCAGGACAGTTTCTCCATATCAGACGTGACAGATGATAAGCTGTGCCGGGAAAGAGGGATCTTTGCAGTGGTGGCGGATGGTATGGGAGGACTTTCAAATGGAGCGCAGATCAGTGCCACAGTTACTTCCAGTATGCAGAGCAGTTTTCTGACAGGAGGTCCTGCAGAACCTTCCATGAAGCTTCTGGAAATGCTCCACTATGCGAACCGCCAGGTAAATGATTACCTCAGATGGAATCCGGGAACCCAGAGCGGTTCTACAGTAGTGGCTGTGCTTATCAAGGGAGCATCCATGCATTTTATTTCAGTGGGAGACAGCAGGATCTATCTGTGCAGGGGAAAGACTCTGACACAGCTGAACAGAGAGCACACGTATGCCTCGGATCTGGATGAAAAAGCGGCAAAGGGTGAGATCTCTCTGGAAGAAGCTATGTCGGATCCCCAGAGAAAGGCGCTTACCAGCTATATTGGAATGGGTGAGCTGGCTAAAATTGACAGAAGTGTACACCCCTTCCAGCTGGTACCCGGCGACAGGATCCTGCTGATGTCCGATGGTGTATTTGGCACGCTTACTGCCAAGGAGATCTGGGAAGCAGTACAGACAGATGCCTATCACGGAGCGGAGAGGATAGAACAGCTTGTGCTGGCAAAGAATAAGGCATCCCAGGATAATTTTACGGCTGTGGTCATCGAGTGCGTGGGGGATGTTCAGTATGAAAAAGGATAAAAATAAAAGGGCAGTGTGCCTGATGTGTGTGCTGGCAGCAGTTCTGCTGGCTGTTCCTGGCAGGGTATCGGCAAAGGGCTCTCCCGGTGATGCCAGGGGTGCAGTTGTGCGTATTGTGGCTGAGGGAGCAGACATGATCACCTCCGCCTCCGGGTTTGCCATAGGGCAGAAAGGAAGCGCTGCCCAGTATTTTGTGACTTCTAAGGCAGCAATTGAGGATTCATCTGCCTGTTATGCTGTGCTGGATCATCTGTATGACCAGCAGGGAAATGTGGGCAGCATTGTGCCATTGACCCAGATATGGTCAGATGGGGGACTGGACCTTGCTATTCTGAAGTCAGACAATGCCCTGCAGCGATTTACCCCTGTCTGTGTATCCACAGGAAAAAATGTGAAAAAGGGAGATCAGGTTTACATGATGGGATATTACCTGACCCAGGATAACAGTCAGTCATCTGGTGCCAATGATGTTATCATGGAGGCAAATGCAGTAAGTGAACTAAACGCAGGCAATCTGGGAGGCTCATCCAGCATGCTCTTTGAAGAAGATATAACCCTGGATCTGTTGGGCGGCCCTGTCATTGATGAAAATGGAAATGCGGCAGGGGTATTTACTCTCGGAATTGATAATTCAGGGTATGTGGCGCGGGCTGTTTACGGAGAAGAGGTCATAGCTGCTGCCAAAAGGGCAGGGGTTGATGTCTGGAGCAGCAGCGAAGGCCAGGCATCAGGAGAGTACTGGGGGATTATTGTGATCGTGGCAGCTGCAGCCGTTGGAAGCTGGCTGTGGAGGAGAAGAAGGGGAACAGGTAAAAAGCAATATAACAGACATGACGCTGAAGCTTCCCTAAATAGAAACCAAAATGGAACGGCCGGAGTACAGGGAAATAGCGGCCAGGCATTTCATAATGCAGGAGCCGGAATGGGCAGCGGGTCAGGTACCGGTATTGGAAATGGGCCGGGAGCAGGAACAGGCGGTGCGCCTGGAAATGGAATGGGCGGCGAGGCCAGGATGCCCGTGGAAGGAATACCGCCTGCCCCGCAAAATGTGGTTATGGGTGGATACCAGAATCCGGAGTATGTTCCTGTGCTCACGGGGGTGAGAGGTTACTTCCTGAATAACAGTGTACCGGTGAAGGACGCTATACGCATCGGCAGGGACAGCCGGCGCTGCCACCTCATTTATCCGGAAAAGGAACCGGGGATCAGTTCGCTTCACTGTGAAGTTATCAATATGGGCGGAACGGCAAATCTCATAGACCGGGGTTCTACTTATGGGACGTACCTTGCCGACGGCACAAGGCTGGGGCCAAACCAGCCATATGCCCTGAGGCCCGGAGCAGAATTCTATATTGGAACAAAAGGAAATGCCTTCAGGGTAGATAACTGCCGTAAAAAATGAGGTGAAGTTGATGGAGAATGAACAAAAGAAACGGCGGGGAATGACGGCCCTGTTATGTATCCTGGCAATGGCAGCAGTACAGCTGTTTCCGGGTATCACGGCTCTGGCGGCTAATCCAGCTGTTAAGGATGCAAGGCAGGGGATTGTCAGGGTGGTATGTATATCAAAAGAGGAAGACGGTGCATGGACGGGGTCTGGATTTGCTGTAGGGACAGCAGGGCAGCCTGTCAGCATGTTTGTGACAAATCATCATGTGATTGCAGAAAATCCGGATGGTGTTTTTATTGTACTTGATTATGTGGGGGATGGAGGCACGATCATACCCGCAGCAGTTGTGGCCACCTCTGAGTCGCCTGACCTGGCAATCCTGCAGATAGCTACCCCCATATCAGACAGGATACCTTTGACACTGCTGTCTGCGGAGTCGGTGGAAGTCACGCAGAGCGTGTTTGCGCTGGGTTTCCCGTCAGTAGCTGATTCTCTGAGTGATGCAGGGGAAGAGCTGCCTTCTACGATAGATGATGTGACTGTGACTACAGGGACGGTTACCAGGGAGAAGGTGGAGAGCTCAGGCATGACATGCCTGCAGATTGACACAGTGATTAACAACGGTAATTCAGGCGGCCCTCTTGTGAACGAAGACGGGTACGTGGTGGGAATCAATACCTTCGGCGCCGTTAATCAGGATGACGGGACGCGTGCGGACGGCACGAACCTGGCGGTATACATAGACTATGTAATAGCATTTTTCCAGGAAAATAATATTGCCTTTGAACTGGCATCTGCCGGATCCTCCGATTCCCTGCTGCCCGGCGCTGACGGCTCCCCTTTTGGACAGGGAGGTGAACCTGCCGGAGGGCAGCAGGATCAGCCGTCAGGAGGGCAGCAGAACCAGCCTTCCGGAGAAGGGACAGGCGGGGCGGATAATACGGGAAGCGATGACAAGTGGGATGCTGTATACACTGCAATTGGAGTGGGTGTCGTATTAATAGCACTGATCTGTATTGTATCCATGAGAAGAAGGAAAAAACACACATCCGCGGGACAGCCTCCGCCCGCCGCTCCATCAGCGCCGCCTGTACAAGCGCAGTCTTCTGTACAGGCCGGGCCGGGCTATAAGCTGGCAGCGGAAGCAGGGCTGATGGCAGGCGAATTTTATGATATCGGTAATGGCATTATTATCGGGAGGGATCCTGCCAGATGCAGCCTTATATTTCCGGCAGATACGCCTGGTGTCAGCGCCTGCCACTGTGAATTGCGGGCGGTGTCCCAGGGGGTGATGCTGACAGATAAAGGGTCCAGTTATGGGACATTTCTGGAAAATGGCATGAGATTAACTCCAAACCAGCCATATACGCTGCAGAAGGCAGAAGGCTTCTACCTGGCAGACGGCAAAAACCGTTTCAGGATCATGTAAGGGGTGAAAATATGAATTGTCCTCAATGTAAAAAGCAGGTACCTGAAGGAAGCCAGACCTGCCCGTACTGCGGCAGGAGCCTCAGATACGGAGGAAATACGGAATTTTACAGAAAGGCGGCTGGGTCAGGCCTGAAGCTGAAGGATGTTTTTACGGATGTGCTGAAGCATCATGACAAATCTGACGGAGAAAGGCTGTTTATGGCCGGAACTCAGATGACAACCCCAAGTGAATCAAATATGCTGCGAGAATGGCAGAAACCGTGGGTGTTTGCCAGGGTAGGCCTCATAGGTATCCTTATTTCCTTCGCTTTATATTTGATGGCATATTATTTGAAAACGTATGCAGCTTTTATGATGATCGGGTCATTTGTCATTCCGGTCACAGCACTTATGTTTTACTGGGAAATGAATATTCCAAGGAATATCCCGCTCTATGAGGTAGCGCTGATGTTTTTGACAGGCGGAGTTATTTCCCTGTTTGTATCTATGCTGTTTTTTCAGGTAGTGGATACTGAGATATCCTCGTTCGCGGCATTTTGTGAGGAACCGGGAAAACTCCTGGCCCTTGCATTCTTTTTGAGAAAGCCGGAGAAAAAGTATATCTTGAATGGGATACTGATAGGAGGGGCGGTGGGCGCAGGTTTTTCAGCCATGGAAACAGCAGGCTATGCGCTGGAGGTACTGACCAGGTCAGGGGATGCAGCAAGTGTGGTAATTACCAGGGGAATCCTCTCTCCGGGCGGCCATGTAGTGTGGGCGGCCATGTACGGCGGAGCGCTGGCCATGGTTAAAGGGTCAGGCAGGCTGGAGATACGCCAATTGGGTGATATGCGTTTCCTTAAATATTTTCTGGCGGCGGTTGGCCTTCACTTTATATGGAATTCTGGTATCGCTATCCTGCCGCTGCCTTATGTGGGAGATCTGAGTTATGTGATCCTGACAGCAGCGGGCTGGATCTTGCTGTTTACTGTAATACAGAAAGGGATCTCTCAGATCGTTGGGGTAACAGGAGGCACTGCAGTGTCCGCAGGGCATGCAGGCCAGGCGCAGACTGGACGCAAAGAAGCTGTCAGTTTTCAGGATACAGCAGTCCTCATGGGAGTCAGCGGCCCTTACAAGGGACAGAGCATTATGCTCCAGAACGGAAAGATAATTCTGGGGCGTGATCCGGGCGCCTGCAGCCTGGTGTTCCCCCCGCAGCAGGCGGGTATCAGCAGGATTCACTGCAGCCTGACATTTGACGGAAATGCTGTATGGCTGTCAGATGAAGGTTCGGCATATGGCACATATCTGGCTGACGGGAGAAGGCTGACAGCTGGCAACAGAGTCCGGCTCTGCAAAGGGGACAGATTCTGCCTGGGGACCGCAGATGTGATGTTTGAAGTGAGGGGCGGGAGGTAATATGGATTTTGACAGGCTATGTTTAAAGTGTATGCGTGAAGGGGTTGAGAATGGAGTATGTATATACTGCGGCACGCAGGCGGGATTTGTGCAGGAGCCTCCATTTGCCCTGCCGGCGGGAACAATACTCCACGGGCAGTACATGGCAGGAGGTGTTCTGGGCTGCGGCGGGTTTGGGATCACATATGCTGCAGTGGATCTGCGGGACGGCCACAGGGTGGCGATCAAAGAATATTTCCCTAATGGCCTGGGGACCAGGAGCATGGGGGAGACTGGAGTCATCAGCCTGGTGGATATGGAGGACTTCAGATATGGACTGGAGCAGTTTCTAAGCGAGGCCAGGATCATCTATAACTGTCGTGGAACTCCCAATATCATACAGGTAGAGAAGCTGTTTGAAGAAAATAATACTGCCTACTATGCCATGGAGTATCTGGAAGGGCAGGACCTGAAGCATTATTTGAAGGAACGGGGAGGAAAGCTGACCTATAGAGAAACATCAGAGCTGCTGGAACCAATTTTTGATGTATTGTCGCAGGTACATTCTAAAAATATTATCCATCGGGATATCAGCCCAGACAATATTTACCTGTGTAGAGACGGGACAGTAAAACTTCTGGACTTTGGGGCCGCAAGGGCGGCGCTTCAGGAGAAGAGCAAGAGTCTGGACGTAATACTGAAAAGAGGGTATGCACCAGTAGAACAGTATTACTCTCATGGCAGGCAGGGGCCATGGACAGACGTGTATGCCCTGGGGTGCACGATCTACAAATGTATTACAGGGATCGTGCCTCCGGAATCACCTCAGAGGCTTCAGAAAGATGAATGCATACCTCCCTCAGAGCTTTGTGATGATATACCCGGGCAGGCGTCCGCGGTTCTCATGAAGGCTATGGAAGTCTTGTATGAGGCCAGGATCCAGAATGCCGCAGAGTTTAAGGCGGCACTGTATGGGAGAACTTTTATGGACGGAGCAGGCCGGAAAGGCTCATACGGGGGAGGGGACACAGGCGGCACTTCAGGAGAGGATGGCACTGTGGGTACAGAGCCGCCACAAGTAACCGCACCGACATCCCCGGGAAATATGGATCAGCCAGGAAATATGACCCAGCCGGGATATATAAACGGCACCCGGACCGGCACATCTAAAAGGGTGACGGTTATTACCAGTTCCCAGGTCAGCCAGGAAGATAAATGGACTTTACTTGCAAAGCGTTTTGGCGCCTATGTGATCGATTGTCTGATTGTGGGGTTTATGGCAGCTGCAGTTGGCGGGTTTGCAGAGATCGATACTTTACAGAGTTTATATGTATTGACATTTTTACTCTATTTTTTATATGGATTTATATCAGAAGCATCATATATGAGGGCAACAGCAGGGAAAAAAATAATGAAGCTGCAGGTATTTACAAGCAGCGGTGATAATCTGCCGGCAGGAAAAGCCGCACTCAGGAACCTGATCAAATATGCAGCGATCCTGGTAAGTGTGGGGATGCCGTTCTATTTGGCAGCAGCCCTGGAGCTGGCGGATGTCCTGTGTGCCTTACTTACTAAAAAAGGGGAGCCGCTTCATGATCTTATAAGTGGTTCAAGAGTGGCAGGGCCGGTCCATTACCGCGTCAGTGAACAGGCGGCAGAGGTAAAAGTTGAAGCAGAAAAGCCTCAGGGAATACCCGTAATTAACTGTGTGTCGGGACACTTCTCAGGGCAGTATTTCCCTTTGGAGGGCGGAAAACTGATATTGGGCAGAAATGCTGCCAGATGTAATGTTGTGTTTCCTCAGGATGCTGCCGGCGTCAGCTCTGTGCATTGTGAGGTTATATATGACAGCAGCACAAAATCGGTCATTGTCAAAGATCTGGGTTCCACATATGGTACCTTTGCAGTAGAGGGCAGGAAGCTGGAAGCACAGCAGATGGCTATGCTGCAGATAGGAGACAGTTTTACGATCGGGGATCAGAATACATTCTTAGTGGTAATCCGATGAAAGGAGGCATGAGCCGATGAAGATTCAATCTGCACAGTGTTCTATGAAGGGAGGCAGGCCATATAACGAAGATACAGCATTTTTTACATCCACCCCGTCAGGCTTCCTGGCAGTAGTGGCTGATGGACTGGGAGGATGCGGAGGAGGAGAGACAGCGTCAAGAGTCGCAGCAGAAGTCTTAACAGAAGAATTTTTGGCAAAGCCGGAAATAACAGAAGAAAATATAAATGCCATCCTGCAGTGCGCCAATAAAGCTGTTTTATCTCACCAGACACCCGGACAGGAGATGAAGACTACACTTGCGGCGCTGCTTGCACATAAAGATGTGTATGCAGCTGTACATGTGGGAGATTCCCGGATTTATCACTTCAGAGACGGTCAGCTGATCTTCAGGACAGAAGACCACAGCGTACCTCAGATGGCGGTGCTGGCGGGTGAGATCACAGAGGGCCAGATACGGTTTCATGAGGACAGGAACAGAGTACTCAGGGCGCTTGGAGGAGATAAAGGAGTAAAACCGAATATCAGGATATGGGAGGGAAGTACTGACAGGGATGCTTTCCTGCTCTGTTCAGACGGGTTCTGGGAATACGTGTGGGAGACAGAGATGATGGCAGATCTGGCAAAGTCAGACACCCCGCAGAAATGGCTGGATTATATGATAGGAAGGCTTGGAAAGCGTTACAGTGAAAAAAATGATAATTTTTCGGCCGTGGCAGTCTTCACCGACGGAGGATTTCAGAATCTGTAAAACAGGATCAGGCGTCAGACAGAGGTATTGGACAGACAAGGGTTGAACAGACCGGAGATGAAAAATGAAAAGAATAAACATTGACTTTTGCATCTTGTATTGATATAATGAATGTTACGAATGAGCGGTGTTGGGAGGTGTCCTGGCATCGCTTTTTTTAAGGAGCAGAGTGTAATAAATATGCTGTTTGAAAAACGTCTGTTTTTTAGAAGCGGAGGTTTTGCAGCAATGAAATGAGGAGCAGGATGAATAGAAAGAAAATATGTATCATCTGTGTCCAGTGTCTTTTACTGTCTATTGCCTCTTTTTTGAGTGGATGCACAAATCAGTGGGAAGAATTTGATAGCATTCTGTTTTCATGGAAAAAAGACGTATTCGAAGATAAGCGGGAAAACCTATTTAAAACTATGGACAGGCAGGGATTGTCTGTCCTTTATCAGGCTTTTCCAAGTGAGCCGGATATGGATATTCTGCAGATATTTCTTGAAGATGCCGGGAACCATGGCATAGGGGTGTACTATCTTTCAGGAGATCCGCAGTGGTCGCTGGATGAATCAGGCCAAAACCAGATCAGGAAGATTGAAGCAGCAGCAGAAATAAACAAATGTCTGACACGGGAAGCGGCTCTCAAGGGAATTGTATTTGATATTGAACCATACCTGCTGGATGAGTGGAAGGATAACAAGACAGAAATAATGGACAGCTTCGTATCGGGAATGAAGGCTGCCTATACAGAGGCGGGAAAGCATGGCCTTAAAGTCATCCTATGCATTCCATACTATTATGACAGCAGCGGGCTGGAAAAGCAGCTTGAAACTATGATATCTTCCTGCTGTGACGGAGTGGCGGTCATGAATTATTACCGGGGCAAAGAGATTGAACATATCAGCACAGAGGCAGAAATGGCTGAGAAATATGGAAAAGAACTGGTTAACATTTATGAGATGCAGCCTCCGGGGGAGCATGGTTTAGTGGAGATGAATACTTATTTTAATGAGGGGATAGAGAAAATGAAGGAAAATTTCAGGGAACTAAGAAATAAATACAGAAAACAGCCAGTATCCATGGCACTTCATGACTATGAGGCTTTAAGGGAGGCTATGGAAATTGAATGAAGTATTAAGACAGGAAAAGAAGTATCTGATTAATATCTCACAGTTTTATAAATACAGCAATGACCTGTGCAATATACTTTCACTGGATGAACACAGCGATGGCGAGGGGTATCTGATTCGTTCTCTTTATTTTGACACCCTGGATGATAAAGATTATGAAGAAAAAGAAGATGGTGTGGAGTTGAGGAGGAAGATTCGTTTGCGCAACTATGGCCCTGAGACACCTTTTGCGATGCTGGAGATGAAGCAAAAACAGGGAGCTAACCAGAAAAAACGTTCACTGCGCATGAAAAGAGAAGATGCCAAAAGACTCTCTGTCGGAGATTACCCGGTTCTTCTGAATTATGATGAGCCGTTTGCGGCGGAATGCTATTCTCTCATGAACATGCTCTGCTACAGGCCAAAAGCAGTAATCACATATCACAGGAAGGCTTTTGTGGCAAAAGAAAATAAAATACGTATAACTTTTGACCATCATATTGTTGGGACAGAGAGCTGCTATGATATTTTTGCAGACCAGCTTCTGGAAAACAGCATCCTGGATCCCTGTCTTGTTGTTATGGAAGTAAAATATAATGGTTTTTTGCTCAGCTACATTAAGGATATGCTGCGGGAATGTGACAGCAGTGAACTTTCAGTCAGTAAATACTGCCTGGGAAGGGCAGTCAGTAAACACTATAGATTCTAGGAGGAAAAATAAATTGAGAGAATTAATTGCAAGTATGCTGGAAGGAAGCGGTTCGCTGAGCACAGAGGCGATAATACTGCATATAGTATCCTCAGCAATTATCAGTATGGCAATCTATATATCATATTGGTATACACATACAGGTACTGCATACAGCAGGAAGTTTAATGTCAGCCTGGTAACGCTTACGATTCTGACAGGTACTGTTATGACAGTTATTGGCAACAACATTGCACTTTCCCTTGGTATGGTAGGTGCACTTTCTATTGTTCGTTTCCGTACAGCTATCAAGGATTCCAGGGATACTACATATATCTTCTGGGCTATTATTGTGGGTATCTGCTGCGGTGTAGGCGATTATCTTGTGGCAAGCGTGGGCAGCTGTGCAGTTTTTGTGGTGCTCCTGTTTTTGGGGCGTGTCCGTAATGAGAACAGGATTCTTCTTATCATCAGGTCACAGCGGGAAAAGGAGATGGATATTGAAGGCGTGGTTTTCTCTTATTTTAACAAGAAAGCGCTCTTAAAAGTGAAGAATACGACAGAAAATATTGTTGAGTTTATCTATGAGATGCCCCGCAGTACTTATAATCTGACTTATAAGCAGGATCAGGGAATCACACAGAAGCTGTATTCACTGGGAGGCATTGAATATGTCAATATCGTAACACAGAGCGATGAGATCAGCGGGTAAACAATATGAAAAGCAAATGTTTATATATGCTGACAGCAGTTCTGGCTGTCATAGCCGGTATTGTATTTTACAAGTTTGATGCAAAGACAGATATAAACAGAGTACATCAGCACAGGATGGCGCAGTGGCAGGGACCTGATACAGAGGAGACGGTGAATCCCGGTACAAAGCTGCCCATTATCAGTATAGAGACAGGGGGACAGGCTGTTCCAGGAACTCCTGTGTCCGGGTCGGATAGGGGCGCTTTTGAGACAGCTGCTGATGGTGGGAATACAATAGAGGCATCGTTTGAACTTATTGACGGACAAAAGGGCAGCAATCATCCTGAAGACGAACCATGTGCGGTTTCTGCGGCCAGAATACGCTATCGTGGCAATTCATCCAGATATTTTGATAAAAAATCTTATTCTGTCCATTTAATTAAAGAAGACGGCAGTGAAAATGCACTTGAACTTGCGGGCATGAGTGCACATGACGAGTGGGTGCTGAACGGACCATTCCTGGACCGCTCGCTGCTGAGAAATTATCTCTGCCTGAATATAGCGAGAGAGATAATGGAGTATGCTCCGAATGTCCGGTACTGTGAACTTTATGTGAATGGTGAATATCAGGGGTTGTACCTGCTCATGGAGAGTATAGGAAGAGGTGACGGACGCATCAGTATCCCAAAGCCTGAGAAAAACAGTGATGTTACCAGTTATATCGTCCGCTGGGACAGGACCGGCAAGGGAGACCATGAACTGAACAACTATACTTTTTATACCTATAAAAATGACGTGTCATCCCTTGATGTCAGGTATCCGGGAAACAATCAGATTACCGCCGGAAGATTCTCTTATATTGAGAATGATATTAGCAGGGTTGAAAAGGCCATATATTCCTGTGACCTGACAGATGACCGGAGGGGTGCTGCCAGTTACATTGATATTAATTCCTTTGCAGAATATTTTGTGATTAATGAATTTTTCCGCAACGTGGATGCGGGCCGTTTTTCAACTTTTTACTATAAGGATGCACGGGGAAAACTTAAGACATGTGTCTGGGATTTTAATAATGCCTGTGATAACTATATTGATTATGTGTGGGGAGAGGCAGGGTTTACCATGCAGGATGCACCCTGGTTCGGTCAGCTTTTGAAGGATGAACGCTTTGTCACAGCAGTCGTTGCCAAGTACAGGAAACTCCGGAAGAGCGTCCTGAGTGAGGAATACCTTCTGTCTTACGTGGATGAGACAGTGGACTGGCTGGGGGATGAAATAGACAAGAATTTTTATAAATGGGGCTATGTGTTTGACCTGTCCCAATATAACGGCATGAATTATCTGACACCTGCAGAGCGGAATGATACCAGCCATCAGGAGGCTGTTAAGCGTTTAAAGGATTTTATAACAGTCCGCGGCAGATGGCTGGATGAACATATAGATACCCTGTTCCAGTATTGCCATGAATCTAAGAATATAAATGAGTTGACGAGATAGGAGAAAGACATGAAAAGATTTCTCATCGGGGCCGCAGTTGTGGCCATTTGTCTTCTGGGACTGAGATATGCTGTTTATTACGGGGGGTTCTATCTGGATCTTCATCCTGAAGCATCGATAGAAGTGAATGTAAGAACGGATGGAAAGAATATTCTTGTCAGAAATGAGAAGGGTGAATTTGAAAAATTTATAGTGCGGGGAGTAGATTTGCCCAGCAGTATAGCCGGTCACTTTGCTACAGACTATGCCGTAGATGAAGACACCTGGCTCAGGTGGTTCGGAATGATACAGGATATGGGGGCAAATACAGTCCGTGCGTATACGATATATGATGATTCATTTTATAATGCGTTTTATGAATTTAATAAAAACAATAATACACCACTATACCTGCTTCAGGGACTCCAGGTGTCAGACTATGCCAACAGTTCAGGGAATGATGCCTATGGGGCGGAATTTTACGCAGCTCTGAAGGAGGATTCCATAGATATTATAGATGTTCTTCATGGACGCAAGAATATTTTTCTTAATCGCATGAAAGGCAGCGGTATATACAGAAAAGATGTGTCTGACTGGGTGCTGGGATATGTGGTTGGAAATGAATGGGAACCGGGTACGATAGCTTATACAGACAATAATGCAAAAAGACCTTCCTCCTACAGCGGAACTTATTTTCAGACCGTGGATGACTCAACAGTTTTTGAGGCAATGCTGGCTAAAATCATGGATGAGATGGTGATATATGAGAGCAGTAAGTATAAGGTACAGAAGCTTATGTCTTTCCAGAATGATCCTGAGAATGACCCTTTTGTGTATGAGCCTCTGTATGCAAGGCAGCTGGGCAAGTTCAGCCATGTCAATGCTGAACATCTGATACCTACAGAGCAGCTGAAGAGCGGGTATTTTGCGGCTTACCGCCTGTTTGAATTTTGTCCTGATTTTTCGGAATATCTCGTACAAGACCAGGATCCTGGCTTTAAAGCAATGCTTGATGGTCTTGACAAAGAGACATACTGCCAGGGATATACACAATTACTGAGTGAATATCATACGATGCCTGTTGTCATCACCAGCTATGGTTTTTCCTCATCAAGAGGAACCGACACAGAGAAAGGCCCTTTGACAGAAAAAGAACAGGGCAGGCGCCTGGCAGAAGTTTATAATGAGATTGTGGAGTCAGGCTGCAGTGGCGCGCTTATTGCGTCATGGCAGGATGAATGGGGGCGGAGGACCTGGAATACGTCTTATGCAGTTGATATTCAGAATACCGATCTGTGGCATGATATACAGACAGACGGTCAGGGCTATGGTCTCTTGTCCTTTGAACCGGGAGAGACTGAGAGCATCTGCTGTGTTGATGGAGATATTGCAGAATGGACCGAGGAGGACAGGGTTTTAGAGCAGGACGGGATATCCCTGTCAGCAAAGTATGATGAGCGCTGTCTTTATCTGCTGATCGGACAGGAGGGGCTCTCCAGAGATTCAGAGCTTTACATTCCATTGGATATAACAACGAAGTCCGGGAGTATGAAAAGTGATTCCCATGGATTGAAATTTGAGCGCGGGGCAGATTTTCTGCTGTGTATTCATGGGGAAGATAAGAGCAGGCTGCTGGTTCAGGCAAGATATGAATCATTGAGAGAGAATTATCAGCTGCAGATAACAGGAGAGGACCCGTTTGTCTATTTTCCGGATACGGATGCGGACAGTTTTCTGCCCATCCGCATGATTTTACAGAATCACAAGCTGGTGGCTGAGGATGTATCTGATGATGAGCTTCTGGCATCAAAGAGATATGATACTTTTGAAACTGGCAGATTAGTTTATGGAAATGGGAATCCGTCTGACAGTACTTATAATTCCTTGGCTGATTTTTGCTATGGTGAAAATATTGTGGAGGTCAGGCTGCCCTGGGCACTGCTTAACTTCAGTAATCCTTCCGTGATGGCTGTCCATGATGACTATTATGAAAATTATGGCGTTGAGTGGTTTAGGATAAAGGAGATCTGGCTTGGAGCAGGAACAGCAGGCCAAAAGGAGCCAATCGCCATGGAAGCACTCCGACTTAAGGGGTGGGGAGACAAGCCTGTATTTCACGAACGGCTGAAGCAGTCTTATGATATTGTGAAAGAAAGCTGGGAAAAGTAGGATGTTTTTTAATATAGAGACTTTAATCTATACGTACCTGTTCATATGCATCTCATTGCTGGTGTTTAACCTGCTTTATATTTTCCGCTCAAAGGGGAGGGAGAGAAGACAGAAAAGAAATGCAGATGCGTGGGTCAAAAGAATAGAATGGCAGATGCAGAGGATTGCACAGGGAGAAAATATAGAACAGGAGCATCTGAAGCTTGCTGAGAAAAAGCTGGTGAAGACAGAGGCATTGTTTTCCTTTGGAGCAGCCCTTGATGCGCTGGAAGAAAAATCACCTGGTCAAACTGACGCCTATATGTACTCTATCCAGGGAGGAATTCAGGTGCTTGCTTCCAGGTATGCTAAAAAGGACAGCATGGACAGAGCATATTTTGCTTTTTTGATTTCCAGACACTGTCCTGGCAGTACAGAGGAATTCAAACCGGTTATGGAAATATTGATTTCTTTTCTCGATGATTCTACTGTATATTGTAAAGAAAACGTTCTGAAAGCGTTATATTCGCTGGGAAATGTACAGGCGGTAGAAAATGCCCTTCAGGTATTTAATGACAGGGGCTGGTTCCATCATCAAAAGCTTCTGTCAGACGGGCTTTTGACCTTCCGGGGGGATTTGGAGAAACTGGCAGAGAGGCTCTGGAGCCATCACCGGGAATGGAATGATAGGATTATGCTATCTGTAATCCAATTTATAACGGGTTTTTCAGAAAATTATAAAGAAATTTTTCTGCCGTTCCTGGAACAGGAGACGGCAGGCCGGGAGATACGTCTGGCAATTATGAGATATTACAGGCGGCATACATATGAACCTGCCAGGCCTTTGCTGATTTCTCTTTTGCTGGATGAGAAAGGGGAAGACAATGCAAAGATAGTTGCTGCTTCTGTTCTGTCCCAGTACCCGGGAGAAGATACTGCGGCGGCGCTTAAAAAGGCATTGCAGTATTATAACTGGTATGTGCGCTATAATGCTGCGTCGTCCCTGGCAGCCCAGAGAATTCCCGCCCGGGAGCTTTTAGATGTGCTGGAAGGAAAGGATCGGTATGCAAAGGAGATTCTGGAATATATGCTTGAAGATGCAAAGGCAGGTGAATATGAATGATTAATGCGGCAGATGCCTTTCTAAGAGGAGTAGGTGTATTTTTCATAGTATATCTGATATTATATGCTTCTTATCTGTTCTTTTCCGTGACAGTGGGGGCATGGAAGCTGTATCAGCGTGATAAGATGCAGCGGATACGAAATGAATTGAAGCATGACTATTATATGCCAGTTTCGGTGCTGGTACCGGCTTATAATGAGGAGGTTACAATTGCAGACAGTGTGGAGTCACTGTTGAACCTGGATTACCGTCTGTATGAGATAATCGTGGTAGATGACGGCTCGAAGGACAGAACAGCGGAAGAGCTGATCAAGGCATATCATCTCAGAAAAGTGCAAAGGCCCATACACAAAAAAGTTGCATGTAAGCCGCATACAGCCATATATGAAACGAAGGTAAATAATATACGTCTGACACTTATCTGCAAAGAGAATGGAGGGAAGGGTGATGCACTGAATATGGGGATAAATGCCTCACGCTATCCATATTTTCTGTGTCTGGATGCCGATTCAATGCTGCAGAGGGATTCACTGGAGAAAATAGTACAGCCTGTCATGGAAGATGATAATATTGTAGCAGTAGGCGGATTAATACGTGTGGCCCAGTGTGTGGTAATGGAAAAAGGAACAGTAAAAGAATATCATATGCCCCTGAACCCTATAACCTGCATGCAGGTAGTAGAGTATGACCGTTCATTTCTGGCGTCCAGGATACTGATGGACCAGTTTAATGGAAACCTTATCATTTCCGGAGCTTTTGGCTTATTTAAGAAAGATGTGGCGGTGGCGGCAGGAGGATATGATACAGATACACTGGGGGAAGACATGGAACTGGTAGTGAAACTCCATGTATTCTGCAGGAATAACCAGATAAAATATTCCATCCGGTATGAACCTAATGCAGTCTGCTGGAGTCAGGCTCCCTCATGCCTGAAGGATCTTATGAAGCAGAGGCGGCGCTGGCACCTTGGCCTTTTTCAGAGCATGACAAAATATCATCAGATTTTTGCAAATTTCAGGTTTGGCCTTATAAGCTTTATATCTTATTTGTATTATCTGCTGTTTGAACTGCTTTCACCTGTCATTGAAGTGTTTGGATTATTAACCATGGTGCTTGCTTTTTGCCTGGGGCTTTTGAATCTGCCCTTTATGATTGAATTCTTTTTGATCTATTCAGTGTATGGCGCTATATTGACTATGACAGCTTTTTTCCAGAGAATTTATACTCAGGGACTTAAGATATCTGCGGCTGATACTGCAAAAGCTGTATGGATCTGTCTGCTTGAGGGGCTCTTTTTCCGGTATATCCTGGCGTTTGTAAGGGCTACAGCCTTCGTCGGATATAAGAGACGAAAACGGGAATGGGGCAGTATTAAACGGATAAGCCAGCAGGACAAAAACTGGAAGCAGGAAAACAATGAAAAATAAGGTGTAACTATTCAGCCCGGGCTTTCTTTAACAGCAGACCGCTTAAAATAAATGCTGTTATGAAAATGAGAAGTAAAGGCAGGAAGTTACTAAATGTGGTCTCTTTTTGAGAAAGCAGTATATATGCCCATGATGCGGGAAACAGCCTGCCTGTATTCTCCAGGAATGCAGGGAGCAGATCAGCAGGAAACATAATGCCGGACAGCATGATTGAGGGTAAAAATACAATCTGGCTGTACATGGTCAGTTTTGCCTGACTTTTAACCATCAGTCCTAATACGCATGCGATACACAGTGAGACAATAATAAATAAAACTAATACTCCAAAATACAGTGGCAGATCAGAGGGGATAACTGCGTTAAAAGCAAGCGGCGCTGTAAAAAAGATGATTCCGCTCATGATCAGCAGATGGATAAATGCAGATATAATCAGGGAGGACAGTCCAAAAGACAGCGGTATCCCGTTAGCATGGTACATTTTTTTTATGTCTGTTCCGTAGATTTCCACTATTGACGGCGGCACACCGACAAATGCGCCCATTGACACCCCCATGACCGTCATGGACTGTATAAGAGTATCCTTTGCTTCAGGCATCAGTGAAGTGAAGATGCCGCCCATAATTGCAAAGAACAGAAGGGGGACAAGATAACATGTAATTAAAAGTGATTTACTTCGTATATCCAGTTTGAATTGTAAACCAATTCCATATAGGAAAGCGTTCATAAAAAATCCCCCTTTGCAATATCAACGAAGTGCTGTTCGAGTGTTCCGCGGTTAACTTTTATATCTAAGACATTGATGCTTTTTGATCTGTAGTTTTCAAGTATGGCCAGCATAGTATCTCCTATATTATCGGCTGTATAGTTATCCTCGCCAGATTCTGTCAATACTTTTATCTGGTACTTCTTTCCGATTTTTGAGGCCAATTCATCTGTAGTACCTATAAAAGCTATATTGCCGCTGTTTAAAATAGCAATACGGTCACACAGTGTTTCTACCTCTGTCATATCATGACTTGCCAAAATGATTGTTGTCCCCTGTTCTTTTAACTGGCGGATTTGATTGTGCAGGGATATTCTTCCTTCTATATCAAGTCCGGCCGTTGGTTCATCAAGAAAAAGAATGTCCGGATTTCCTGTAAGGGCAATGGCCAGATGAAGGCGGCGTTTTTGTCCGGTAGATAATTCCATATATTTTTTGCTTTTCAATTCATTTATCCCAAGAGCAGCTAAAAGAGAAGTATCTATTGCTGTGTTTTTCCACTTGGTGAACAGGCGTATTGCTTCCATTGGCTTTATATAAGCCGGCAGAGAAGCGGATTGTAGCTGAATACCGGCTTTTCCATTGATTGTGATCTTGCCATGTTCGTACTTTCTGAATCCTTCGATACATTCTAAAACAGTTGTTTTTCCGGCTCCGTTGACACCGAGTATTCCAAAAATCTCTCCCTTTTCAACATGAAAAGATAGACCTTTTAAGACTTCTGTTTTTCCGTAGCTTTTCTTTAATCCGGAAATTTGTATTGCGTGCTCCATCGTTATTCCCCCTCAAAAGGATTTATCCCTGCTTTTTGAAAATACAGTTCAAATGCCGGCTGCAGATATTCATTTACATTTACTTGTTTTTTTGTCCATTCATTATTACTGTCTGAGCTGGTGCTGATATCATCTTTAAATTCCACAAGCTTTGAGATCATACTCATATCCCCGTTAGTAAATTCTATAACCATATCCCAGAACTCTTTTACAAGTGCCTGGACTTTATCATCTTCAGGGGGGATATTGTTTTTTTGAAGATCGGCAGCTTTATTATTTAACTGATTGAAGCGTTCCATAAATACACCCCCGCTTTCCTTGTCAAAGCGGCTGCGCAGGTGGTCTAAGATATCATTGTCAAAATGCTTGATCAGCCAGTAATATTCATTGTTCATCTGAAGATTTACAATAATGTCAGCGTATTTTTTAAAATCAACCGTCTGCATTTGTAATACTTCTGTTCTTAATGCCTCTACTGCCTTTAATGATGATGTAAGCTGCTGGATTTTTTCCTGAATATATAAGGCCTGTTGGTCAAGGACTTTTGCCACTTCCGCCGGCGTATCAAGGGAGATCAGTTTGTTTTTTATATCATCCAGTGAAAATCCCAGGGATTTTAAAGACTGTATCTGATGAAATTTTATCATGTCCTTATACGTGTATAATCTCCGGCCGCCTTCGCTTTCAGCAGTGGGAGAGAGTACGCCTTCTTTATCGTAGTATTGTAAAGTCCGGACAGTAGTTCCCATTTTTTTGGCAAGCTCTCCAACTGTCATATAATCGTCTGTTATATTTCCTTTTTTCTGCATATGCATACCTCCTGCATCTATTATAATTCATGACGCAGCGTCACAAGCAAGTAAATTTTGCTCTGCTATAGTAATCTGTTATGATGATTTACGTGAAAATAGCCTATTGCCAATACTTCCATCTTTCGCTATAATCTACCATATGGCATACACTGCCATGCGGGGCATGCCGGCAAACGGCTATGGCTGCGGAGACCTGCATGGGGTGCGCTGTCGTGCGGAGCACGCTCATCTGACGCAGAAGCTGTGGGATGCCCGTGTGAGAATAATAATACAGAATCAGGTAAAAAAAGGAGCAGATAAAATGGGTGGAATTTTTGGAGTGGCATCAAAGGAAGATTGTGTGAATGATCTGTTTTTCGGTATCGATTACCATTCACATCTCGGTACAAAGAGAGGTGGGATGGCTGTTTACGGAGAAAGAGGATTTGACAGGGCAATCCACAATATTGAGAACTCACCTTTCCGTACTAAATTTGAACGAGATGTAGAAGAACTGAATGGAAACCTGGGGATCGGCTGTATCTCAGATAATGAGCCCCAGCCGCTGCTGGTGCAGTCACATCTCGGGAGTTTTGCGATCACCACAGTAGGAAGGATCAATAATACTGAAGAACTTGTAGATTATTCATATAAAAACGGGTCAATACATTTCCTGGAAATGAGCGGAGGCAGGATCAATGCCACTGAGCTGGTTGCCTCTCTGATCAACCAGAGAGACAGTATTGTTGAAGGAATACGTCACGCCCAGCAGATGATCGACGGCAGCATGAGCATGCTTCTGATGACTGAGAAAGGTATCTATGCGGCAAGGGACCGTGTAGGACGTACACCGATCGTTATTGGAAAGAAAGACGGTGCATTCTGTGCGTCCTTTGAGAGCTTTGCCTACTTTAATCTGGGATACCAGGATTATAAGGAATTGGGACCGGGTGAGATCGTCTATATCACGCCTGAAGGTGTGGAGACTGTGGGAGAGCCCGGGGAAGAGATGAAGATCTGCAGTTTCCTTTGGGTCTATTTCGGCTATCCAACCTCCTCCTATGAGGGTGTTAATGTGGAAGAAATGAGGTACCGCTGCGGCAGCATGCTCGCAAAGAGGGATAATGTAAAGCCTGATTTCGTAGCGGGAGTTCCTGATTCTGGTATCGCCCATGCCATCGGATATGCCAATGAATCCGGCATTCCGTTTGCCCGGCCATTTATTAAATATACACCTACATGGCCCCGTTCTTTTATGCCTCAGAAGCAGAGCCAGCGCAGTCTGATAGCTAAGATGAAGCTGATCCCTGTCCACAAGCTGATAAAGGATAAGAGTCTGCTTCTGATCGATGATTCTATTGTGCGCGGGACACAGCTGAGAGAGACGACAGAATTCCTGTATCAGAGCGGAGCAAAAGAGGTTCACGTAAGGCCTGCCTGCCCGCCTCTTCTCTATGGGTGCAAGTATTTAAATTTCTCACGTTCTAAATCTGACCTGGATCTGATCACCAGAAGGATCATCAGAGAGAGGGAAGGGGAGAAAGAGCTGGATAAGCTTTCAGATTACGCAGATCCGAACAGCACGAGTTATAAAGAGATGGTAGATGAGATCAGGAAAGAGCAGAACTTTACATCACTGCGTTTCCACAGGCTGGATGATATGGAGAAATCCATAGGGATATCACCCTGCAAGCTCTGTACTTACTGTTTCAGCGGAAAAGAATAATGAAGATATAATGGTATATGCCATTGCGCGTGAGGGAGCTGCAAAATGCAGCTCCCTCCTATTTATGCAGTCAACTCACCAAAAGGAGTGAAAACCTGCTGGAATGGTCAAAATCAGCCCTGCCTTACAAGTTTCTCAAGATCATGGTAAAATCCAGGGTAGCTGATATTCACGCAGTCTGCTCCAAGTATTTCAGTCTCACCGGAAGCTGTGAGGGCAGCTACAGCAAATGTCATGGCAATGCGGTGGTCTGCCACGCTGTCAATGACTGCGCCATGGAGAGGACTGCCGCCCTCGATGACCATACCGTCATCCATAGCTGTCACATTTGCTCCCATGGCGGAAAGGCTTTTTACCATCACATCCAGCCGGTTAGATTCCTTGACCTTCAGCTCCTGAGCGTCTTTTATCACTGTAGTTCCCCTGGCATGGCAGGCCAGAACAGCGATCACAGGAAGTTCATCTATCAGGGTGGGGATGATGTCACCGCCTATTTCTGTCCCGTGCAGCTCACTGTATTTTACAAGCAGGTCGGCCACTGGCTCGCCTGCATCAAAGCTTTCATTCAGAAGGGTAATATCGGCTCCCATGGCCTGGCATACTCTCAGGATTCCATCCCTTGTAGGATTGATCCCCACATTTTTGATGAGGATCTCTGAACCTGGAACAAGAAGCCCTGCCGCTATAAAATAAGCAGCGGAAGAGATATCGCCAGGGACGCATATATTCTGGCAGTGCAGCTTTGGAGACGGATAGATCCGGGCAGTTCTGCCATGTGAAATGACATCCGCGCCAAAAGAGCGCAGCATGATCTCTGTGTGGTTTCTAGTGAGGGCCGGTTCTGTCACGCTGACCGGACCGTCAGCATAGAGGCCTGCCAGAAGGATGCAGGATTTTACCTGGGCGGATGCGACCTCAGTAGAATAGCTGATGCCCTTAAGCAGGCGGCCTTTGATGAGCAGAGGAGCACAGCCATTTCCCTTCAGGCTTGTGATATTTGCGCCCATCTGGGTAAGAGGTCTGATAATACGGCCCATGGGACGGCTCTGGATAGAGCTGTCCCCGGTAAGCACTGTCTCAAAGGACTGTCCTGAGAGGATGCCGGATATAAGTCTTGTGGTGGTTCCGCTGTTCCCTGTATCCAGGATGCCGGAAGGGGCTGACAGCCCATGCAGTCCCCTGCCGTGTATTTTTATAAGATCAGGAGTATTTTCAATTTCGATCCCCATCCTGCGGAAACAGTCGATTGTTGACAGGCAGTCAGCGCCCTGGAGAAAGTTTGTCACCTCAGTAGTGCCTTCGGCCAGAGCACCGAACATGACGGCCCGGTGCGATATGGACTTATCTCCCGGAATGGAGACTGTACCCTTAAGGGGGGAAGTTGCTCTTGTAAGTTTCATGGAATCAATACCTTTCTTTGCGGCTATCTTTCATATACTGTGTAGCGGTACCGTCTCAATAGTGCCACGGCCTTTTCCTCAGCTTCTTTTTCATAAAATTCCACGCGCAGCACTGCTTCCTCAAATTCTCTGTTGTGGACGATGCCGATATTTTTTATACTGATGCCATTTGTGGCAAGTATGGTAGAGAGCGCAGCAATTCCGCCGGCTTCATCTACCATATCGCAGTAGATGGCGTATACTTTTTTCAGCGGACCGCTGGAAGTATCGCTGATGGAATTCCTGTATTCCCGGGAGGCGGAGAAGAGATTGTATATCTCACCGGCGTCCTGTTCGGCCAGGGCGAACTTTACCGAGATCAGGCTGTTAATATAGTTATCCAGCACTTTTATTATATTGTCTCTGTTGGCAGAGCAGATCTGCTCCCACATCTCAGGGGAAGAGGAGGCGATCCGGGTGATATCCTTAAAACCTCCGGCTGCCATTGTCCTCATAGTCTCTTTTTCATTATCGGAATCCCTGACCAGATTTACCAGGGTGGATGCAATGATGTGGGGCAGATGGCTGATAGCGGCTGTTATATAATCATGCTCATGGTAATCCAGTATAAGGGGGATGGCTTTGAGAGAAGATGCAAGTTCTTCCATCCTCTTAAGCATTTCCTGGGAAACTTCCTCTGAAGGCGTCAGCACATAGTAGGCATTTTCTATCAGATGCCTTTTCGAATTCTGTATACCTGTCTTTTCTGAACCGGCCATAGGATGGCCGCCGATAAAGTTCTTCTGCATTCCCAGGACATTGACCTTCTCATGGATATCCGTCTTTGTGCTGCCCACATCGGTAAGGATGCAGTCAGCTCCGATCAGGGGCTTAAGGCGCTCAAGACAGGATGCATTTGTTTCCACAGGGGCGCACAAAAAAATGTAGTCACATCTGCCAAAAGCTTCAGAGATCCCGTCATATGCTTCGTCAATGATATTCTCATCCAGGGCATAGTCCAGGGTGGAACGGCTGCGCGTATGTGCGATCAGACGCGCGTCAGGGTAGAAGAAGCGGATCGCCCTTGCTATAGAGCCTCCTATCAATCCAAGGCCGATAAATCCGGCCGTAAAGTCTGATTTCATCTGAATTTCCTTCCTGCCAGTTCTGCATAAGGCGCCAGTTCGTCAGTCAGTGAATCGAACTGTTCAAATGTAAGTGACTGCGGCCCGTCGGAGAGCGCGCAGGCAGGGTTGTTATGTACCTCGATCATGAGTCCGTCAGCGCCTGCAGCTATGGCACATTTGGCAAGGGGAGCTACATAGTTCCTTACTCCCGTGGCGTGGCTTGGATCAACTATGATAGGAAGATGGGACTTTGCCTTTATGACAGGAACTGCGCTGATATCGAGAGTATTTCTGGTGGCTGTCTCAAAGGTACGTATACCGCGCTCACAGAGAACTACATTTGGATTCCCCTCAGAGATAATGTATTCCGCTGCGTTCAGCCATTCATCAATTGTGGCGGCCAGGCCGCGTTTTAGCAGGACAGGAAGTCCGGAACGCCCGGCTTCTTTTAATAGCTGGAAATTCTGCATATTTCTTGCGCCTATCTGGATCATATCCACGTATTTTGCAGCCGCCTCAATAGCCGCTTCACTGATCACTTCGCAGATAGTAGAGAGACCGGTCTCTTCTCTGGCTGTCTGCATATAACGCAGGCCCTCCTCCTCCAGACCCTGGAAGGAATAAGGGGATGTGCGGGGTTTATATGCTCCTCCGCGCACAAAAGTAGCTCCAGCCTTTTTAACTGCCCTGGCTATGAGCATGAGCTGTTCTTCTGACTCCACTGCGCAGGGGCCTGCCATGATCGTCATTGTGTCAGGACCTATCTCTGCATTGCCTACCTTTACATAGGTGGGCTGCGGGTGGAATTTTTTGTTGGAGAGCTTGTAGCTCTCTGTTACCGGGACTATTTTATCTACTTCGGGAGCAAGCTCCAGGTTCTGGTTGGCCAGTCTTGTCTTATCGCCCACAACACCGATGATCGTAACTTCCTCACCTTGAGAGAGATGAACCTGAAGACCCTTTGACTTGACAATTTCTGTCACATTATTTATAGACGCCTGTGACGCATGCGGTTTCATTACAATAATCATAATATATACCTTTTCTTTCTGACTCTTTTGGAGCACGGATTTTCTGTAACATACATTCTACTATCGAAATGGAAATGTGTCAACACTATGTTGCGTTAAAGTGCGAAAAATCTATGCGCGGTTCTCATTACAGGCAAAAGCCATGGAAATTCCAATAGAAAACCTGAGAAAAGCCTGTAAATAAGGCCTTTTTGCACCCCTAAAAAAATATTTGGTAAAAATGGATAAAAAGCTTGAAATATTATGACAATTTTAGTAAAATGTATCCATAGACTTATTCGAAGAGATACGTGTGAAACGTTCTCAAATAACTAGTATTGGAGGATATGTATATGAAGGTTTACACAACGGACAAAATTCGAAACGTCGTCATCTTAGGTCATGGCGGAGCAGGAAAGACTAGCCTTGTAGAGGCGATGGCTTACTTAGGCGGAATTACCAGCAGGCTTGGAAATGTTACAGAAGGAAATACCATCAGTGATTATGATAAAGAAGAGATCAAGAGAAAATTTTCAATTAATATGACGATGGTTCCCGTAATCTGGGGCGATACAAAAGTCAATGTGCTGGATACACCGGGATACTTTGATTTTGTCGGTGAAGCTGAAGAAGCAGCGGCAGCGGCAGACGCAGCCGTAATCGTAGTCTCCGGCAAGAGCGGAGTGGAAGTAGGCACTCAGAAGGCATGGGATCTCTGTGAGAAATATAAACTCCCCAGAATGTTCTTTGTGACGAACATGGATGTGGATAATGCCAGCTACCGTGAAGTTGTTGAGAAGCTGACAGATCTCTATGGAAAGAAGATAGCTCCTATCCATCTGCCCATCCGTGAGAATGAGAAGTTTGTCGGATATGTAAATGTAGTTAAAAAAGCGGGCAGAAGGTGGGTAGACCGCGGAAATAAAGTAGAGTGTGAGATTCCGGAATATTCTATGGAATACCTGGAGAAATACCGCGAGTCACTTCTGGAAGCAGTTGCTGAGACAAGTGAAGAATTTATGGATCGCTATTTCTCAGGTGATGAGTTCTCAGTGGCAGAGATCATGATGGCCCTCACGGCAAATGTGGATGATGGGACGATCGTACCGGTGGCTATGGGGTCCAGCGTAAATGTTCAGGGCGTTGCCAACCTGCTGGATGATATCGTACAGTATTTCCCGAGCCCGGACAAACGGAGTGTCAATGGGATCAACACAAAGACAAATGAGATATTCGAGGCGAATTATGATTTCTCAAAAGCTAAATCCGCCCTTATCTTTAAGACAATCGTGGATCCGTTCATCGGAAAATATTCACTTATAAAAGTATGCTCCGGCGTTATCAAGAATGATGATACCTTATATAATATCGATAAGGATACAGAAGAGAAGCTGAATAAGCTTTACATATTCGAAGGAAGCAAGCCGGTGGAGGTACCGGAGCTGCACGCAGGAGATATCGGCGCTATCGGCAAGCTTGCCAAGGCACGTACCGGCGATACTCTCTCCACAAAGGCTGCGCCTATCCGCTACGGCAGGATCGAGGTCTCCACACCGTATACTTATAAGAGGTATAAAGCGGTGAACAAGGGTGATGAGGATAAGATCTCCCAGGCACTGACAAAGATGATGCATGAGGACCTCACCATGAAGGCTGTCAATGACGCTGAGAACCATCAGTCACTGATTTACGGCATGGGTGACCAGCATATCGATATCATTCAGAGCAAACTGAATACAAAATATAAAATCGAGATCGAACTGGATAAGCCGAAGGTGGCTTTCCGTGAGACTATCCGCAAAAAAGCTGATGTGGAAGCTAAATATAAAAAACAGTCAGGCGGACATGGACAGTATGGACACGTTAAGATGCGCTTTGAGCCTTCAGGAGATTTAGAGACAGCTTATGTATTTGATCAGGAAGTAGTAGGCGGAGCAGTTCCGAAAAACTATTTCCCGGCAGTAGAAAAAGGAGTCCAGGAAGCCGTACAGAAAGGCCCTCTGGCCGCATATCCAGTTGTAGGCGTCAAGGCAGTGCTCTATGACGGATCTTATCATCCGGTAGACTCCTCCGAGATGGCATTTAAGACAGCTTCCGTCCAGGCATTTAAGAAAGGCTTTATGGAAGCTTCACCGGTACTCCTTGAGCCGATCGCTTCCATGAAAGTGACAGTTCCTGACAAGTATACAGGAGATGTCATGGGTGATCTGAATAAGCGCCGCGGCCGTGTGCTGGGTATGAATCCTGACCACAAGGGCAACCAGGTCATTGAGGCTGATATTCCTATGACAGAGGTCTACGGCTATTCCACAACGCTTCGCTCTATGACAGGAGGCAGCGGTGATTTCTCATATGAGTTTGCACGCTATGAGCAGGCTCCGTCAGATGTTCAGGCTAAAGAAGTGGCTGAGAGGGCAAGTAAGGTCAATACAAACGAAGAGTAAAAAAGTACTTTAAAAATCTTGATACTTATGCTATAATAGCAAAAGTTAATCAAAGTGAGGAGGCTAATAGCATGAAGCATATCAAGACACTGAATACACAGACTTTACAGAACACCTTGAAAAAAGGCGGCTGCGGAGAATGCCAGACTTCCTGCCAGTCAGCATGCAAGACATCCTGTACAGTAGGAAATCAGAGCTGCGAAAATAATAAATAAGTATAATGATATAAGCAGCGGATATTGATCCGCTGCTTATTGTACTTAAATTGTCACTGTTCGCAGAACCGCGGTCAAGCCGCAGAAAATAAGTACTTCCGGATACTCGATAGCTTGTTTGGGAACGGGCGGCAATCGGGTATTTTGTTATGGAATTGAGTTGAAAGGGGATTAAAGTGGTCCATCAATATAAAAATAATGGCTATAATATAGTCTTGGACGTTAACAGCGGTGCAGTGCATGTGGTGGATGACGTAGTATACGATGTGATTCCTTTTATGGAAAAGGGAGAACCAGATGAGAACATAGTCAGCAGTCTGAAAGAGAAATACGGTATTGAAGAAATAGAAGAGGCCGTATCTGACTGCAGGGAACTGAAGGAAGCAGGGTTCTTATTCACAGAAGATAACTACAAGCCGTCGATCGAGGCATTCAAAAAACGTCCTACGGTAGTAAAAGCCCTCTGTCTCCACATCGCACATGACTGTAATCTGGCCTGTCGCTACTGCTTTGCTGAAGAAGGGGAATACCATGGGCGCAGGGCTCTGATGAGTTTTGAGGTTGGAAAACAGGCTCTGGACTTTCTGATTGCAAATTCAGGGAACAGAAGGAACCTGGAGGTGGATTTCTTCGGCGGGGAACCTCTGATGAACTGGCAGGTGGTAAAGGATCTTGTGGAATACGGCCGCAGTCAGGAGAAGCTCCATGATAAGAATTTCAGGTTTACGCTGACCACAAACGGAGTTCTTTTAAATGATGAGATTATGGAATTCTGCAATAAAGAGATGGCAAATGTAGTCCTCAGCATTGACGGCAGGAAAGAAGTCAATGATAAAATGAGGCCTTTCAGGAACGGCAGCGGCAGCTATGATCTGATCGTACCGAAGTTCAAAAAATTTGCTGACAGCAGAAACCAGGAGAAGTATTATGTGAGAGGAACTTTCACGCATGAAAACCTGGATTTTGCAGAGGATGTGCTGCATCTGGCCGATATGGGATTTAAACAGGTATCGGTGGAGCCGGTGGTAGCCTCGCCGGAGGAAGAGTATGCCATCCGCGAAGAAGACATCGCCAGAATATGCGAAGAGTATGATAAGCTTGCCGCAGAGATGGTGAAAAGGGAGAGAGAAGGAAGAGGATTTACCTTTTTCCATTTTATGATCGATCTGACAGGAGGCCCCTGTGTCTATAAGAGATTATCAGGGTGCGGCTCCGGAACAGAATATCTGGCAGTGACACCGTGGGGGGATTTCTATCCGTGCCATCAGTTCGTCGGAGAGGAAGAATTTCTTATGGGAAATGTCTTTGACGGAATAAAGCGGGAGGATATCCAGGAAGAATTTAAAGGATGTAATGTCTATGCCAAGGACAAATGCAGGGACTGCTTTGCCAGATTCTACTGCAGCGGCGGATGCGCAGCCAACTCCTATAAATTTCACGGCTCGATTAATGATGCCTATGATATCGGGTGCGAGCTCCAGAGAAAACGTGTGGAGTGCGCCATCATGATAAAGGCTGCTTTGGCAGAAGAAAGTGAAGAATAGGAACAGAAGGAGAAGAAAAAGAAATGAAGAAAAACAGAGCAATTTTAGTGGTTGTTCTGGCAGCCCTGGTCTTAGGCCTGCTGTCTTTTACAGCGGGAATTGGATTTGGACCTACCGGGACAGGTTCAGCAAAGAACATCAAGACAGGTCTTGACCTGGCTGGCGGAGTCAGCATAACGTATCAGGTAGTGGGGGATGAGGCGCCGTCTGCTGAAGATATGGCAGATACTATTTATAAGCTGCAGCAGCGTGTAGACCAGTACAGCACAGAGGCACAGGTCTATCAGGAAGGCAGTGACAGGATCAATATCGAGATCCCTGGCGTTACAGATGCAAATGCGATCCTGGAGGATTTAGGAAAGCCTGGTTCTCTGGAATTTAAGACCCAGGACGGAGAGGTGGTTATCACTGGTATTGATGTGGAGACTGCTTCTGCACAGGCAGGTGCGGATGAAATGGGAAATAAGCAGTACTCTGTTGAACTGCGTCTGACAGATGAAGGCGCGAAAAAGTTCGGTGAAGCTACTACAAATAATATCGGAAAGCCGATCTATATTATTTATAATGGTGAGACGATCAGCTATCCTACAGTAGAAGCAGCCATCACAGGCGGTGTGGCTTATATTACAAAGATGGGAAGCCAGGAAGCAGCTGAAAGCCTTGCGTCCTATATCCGTATAGGATCACTTTCACTGACACTGGAAGAGCTGCGCTCTAATGTGGTCGGTGCACAGCTGGGTGAGGAAGCTATTTCTACAAGCCTTCTGGCAGGTATCATAGGCCTTATCATTGTTATCATATTCATGATCATTGTTTACCGTGTCCCTGGTGTAGTTGCGAGTATCTCACTGCTGATCTATACCACGCTGATGCTGGTAATGTTAAACGCATTTGATATTACGCTGACCCTTTCCGGTATAGCAGGTATCATTCTGAGTATCGGTATGGCCGTAGATGCCAATGTTATTATCTACGCACGTATCCGTGAGGAGATAGCTGCTGATAAGAGTGTGAAGGCTTCCATACAGTCAGGTTTCCAGAAGGCTCTCTCAGCGATTGTGGACGGCAATATCACTACCCTGATCGCAGCGGCAGTACTTGGACTTATGGGAATGGGAAGTATCAAAGGCTTTGCACAGACGCTGGCTCTTGGTATCGTGTTATCCATGTTTACAGCTCTTGTTGTATCAAGGCTTCTCATGAATGCTCTGTTTGCCCTGGGCGTTAAGGATGAGAAATACTATGGAAGACAGAAGGAAAGAAAAGTAATTAATTTCCTTGGCAAGAAACATATATTCTTTGTGATCTCGATCGTTCTTGTGCTGGCAGGTCCTCTGACCATGCTTGTGCACAGCAGTTCAGGCGGAGCGCTGAATTACAGCCTGGAATTTAAGGGCGGTACCTCCACAGATGTGACCTTCAATGAAGACCTGACTATCGCTGACATTGATTCTCAGGTGAAGCCGGTCGTACAGGAGATCACAAATGATGCAAACATACAGACACAGAAGGTGGCGGGCACAAACCAGGTCATCATTAAGACAAGAGAACTCAGCCTGGACGAAAGGGAAGCACTGAATACGGCGCTTGCAGATAAGTTCGGAGTTGATGAGAGCCTGATAACTGCAGAGAGTATTTCTTCTACGATCAGCAATGAGATGAGAAGCGATGCAATTATAGCAGTAATCATAGCTACGATCTGTATGCTGATCTATATCTGGTTCCGCTTTAAAGATATCCGCTTTGCCACGAGTGCAGTTATCGCCCTTGTGCATGACGTGCTTGTTGTACTTGCATTTTACGCTATAGCATGGGTATCCGTGGGCAATACATTTATTGCATGTATGCTGACAATCGTTGGTTACTCTATCAATGCCACCATCGTTATCTTTGACCGTATCCGTGAAAATATGAAGCTGATGCAGAAGAAGGATACCATTGCTGACGTTGTAAATAAGAGTATTACACAGACTCTGACAAGAAGTATCTATACTTCCTTTACTACATTTGTCATGGTGGCTGCCCTCTACATACTGGGTGTGCCTTCCATTCAGGAATTTGCCCTTCCTCTGATGGTAGGTATCCTCTGCGGAGCATACTCTTCAGTGTGCATCACAGGAGCGCTGTGGTATGTTATGAAGACAAAGTCATTGAAAAAGCAGGATGAAGTTAAAAAAGTAACATCTAAGAAAAACAAGTAATAATTTTAGCGGAGGCGTTGCAGAGTGCAGCGCCTCTTTGACTATACAGAGGAGGAACATTATGGAAAAATGGGTGGTTTCGGCCAAGCGGGCAGATTTTGCCGCAATAGCTGAGAGATTCCATATCGACCAGGTGACAGCCAGGATCATCAGAAACAGGGATGTGGTCACAGAAGAAGAAATAGAGGAATATCTGACAGGCACGCTGGAGAGCCTGGCCAGCCCCCATCTGCTCATGGACTGCGATAAAGCGGCCGGTATCCTGGCTGAGAAGATAAGAGAACAGAAAGCTGTAAGGGTCATAGGAGACTATGATATTGACGGGGTGTGTTCAACCTATATCCTGTTGTCGGGCCTGAAAAGATGCGGGGCAAATGTGGACATTGAGATACCTGACAGGATCAGGGACGGCTATGGTATCAATGAGCAGCTCATACAGCAGGCATATGAGGACGGGACCGACACGATCCTCACCTGTGACAATGGGATTGCGGCAATTGAACAGGTGGCCTATGCTAAGAAGCTGGGTATGTGTGTGATCGTCACAGACCATCATGAACTTCATTTCGATGAGAAAGAAGGAGAGAAAGTACTTAAGATGCCTGAAGCAGATGCAGTAGTCAATCCCAAAAGGCCTGACTGTGCATATCCGTTTAAAGGGCTCTGCGGGGCTGCCGTAGCCTATAAGCTTATCAGATGCCTCTATGGAGCCATGGGGCTTCCGGAAGAGGAGGCTGATGCTTTTGTGGAATATGCGGCGATAGCAACTGTTGGGGATGTGATGGACTTAAAGGGCGAGAACAGGATCCTTGTAAAAGAAGGGCTGAAGATGCTGCGCAGGACAGGCAATGCGGGGCTTAGGGCTCTTATACATGAGAACGGGCTGGAGGATGCCCACATAGGTGCATATCATATAGGTTTTGTATTAGGACCATGTATAAATGCCAGCGGCCGGCTGGACACTGCTAAAAAGGCTCTGGCGCTGCTCGCTGAGGAAGACGGGGAGAAGGCTGCCCTCCTGGCAGCTGAACTGAGGCAGTTGAATGATGAGCGGAAGCAGATGACGTCAGAAGGCCTGGAAGAAGCCATAAAGATCATCGAGGAAGGGGCGCTGAAGCTGGATAAGGTACTTGTTGTTTATCTGCCCTCCTGCCACGAGAGCCTTGCGGGGATCATAGCGGGGCGGATCAGGGAAAGATACAATAAGCCTGTTTTTGTGCTGACAGATTCAGAAGGAAAGGTAAAGGGATCAGGCCGCTCTATTGAGGCCTATAATATGTTTGAGGGGATGATGTCTGTTCAGGAGCTTTTCGTAAAATTCGGGGGGCATCCCATGGCGGGAGGGCTTACACTGGAGAAAGAGAATGTGGAGCTCTTCAGAAAAAAAATAAATATGCAGGCAGCCTTGACAGATGAAGACTTTATTCCTAAAATAACAATTGACGTCCCTATGCCCATCCATTACATAACGGAAAAGCTGATAGGTGAACTGGAGCTTCTGGAGCCTTTTGGAAAAGGCAATACAAAGCCTGTATTTGCTGAAAAAGGCCTGACAGTCACAGGAGCCAGAATTCTTGGCAAAAACAGGAATGTACTGAAGTTCCAGGTGCTGAACCAGTCAGGTACCGTGATGGACGCCATGTATTTCGGGGATGTGAATAAGATGCTGGACTATCTGAGTGAAAAGTTCGGGCCGGGTGAAGTGCAGAAGATGCTGCAGCAGCGGGAAAATAATATTTCCATGTCCGTCACTTATTATCCTTCTGTAAATGAATTCAGGGATAAGAGGAGCATACAGATAGTCATACAAAATTATCAGTAAAGGCAAAATGCCAAAGGAGGATTATGAAAAAAATAGGATTAAAAATCGGAGCAGTACTGGCTGTGATTATCCTGGCAGGAATTTATTACTACGTAAATCTGCCGGCAATCAATATCCATGCATCAGGGTTCTGGACATTTCTTATGGTTGCAGTGGTATTTATACTTGTTATCTATGGTTTCAGGAAAAAGGTGCGCACTGTAGATGATGTGAAAGACAGCAAAGGATTAAAGATCGGCATCGGAGTCCTGATATTGATCGTAATCGTGTATCTGGGCGGCAGCGTACTGTCCTCTCCGATCGTGAATGCCAAGAAGTATCAGGCGCTCATCAATGCACAGAGCAGGGACTTTACAGAGGATATCAAAGAAGTAAATTATAACCAGATCCCTCTTTTGGACAAGGATTCTGCAGCGCTTCTTGGAAACAGGAAAATGGGAAGCATGGTAGACATGGTATCTCAGTTTGAGGTGAGCAATCTGTATACCCAGATCAATTACCAGGATATGCCTGTGAGGGTTACACCGCTTGTATATGCCAGCCCGATCAAGTGGCTGACAAACCAGTCAAAGGGAATTCCGGCTTATATAAGGATCGATATGGCAAACCAGAATACAGAGCTTGTCAAGCTGGACCAGCCTATCAAGTATTCCCAGTCAGAATACTTTAACAGGAATATTAACAGACATCTCAGATTCCGTTATCCGACATATATTTTTGATACATTGAGCTTTGAGATAGATGATGAGGGAACACCGTACTGGGTGTGCCCTGTAAAGAAGTTTAACATTGGCCTGTTCGGCGGGGTAACTATAGGAAGAGTGGTGCTCTGTAATGCCATAACAGGGGAGACGCAGGATTATACTGTGGAGGACTGTCCTACGTGGGTTGACCATGTGTTCTCGGCAGATCTTCTGATCCAGCTGTATGATTATCACGGCAGCCTCCAGAACGGATACTTTAACAGTATCCTGGGACAGAAGGGGTGCCTGAAAACTACAGACGGCTATAACTACCTGGCAATGGATGATGATGTCTGGGTATATTCAGGCATCACCTCCGTGAGCGGTGACCAGTCTAATGTGGGCTTTGTGCTCATGAACCAGAGGACCATGGAATGCCGCAGATATGACATAGCAGGGGCGGAGGAATACTCTGCCATGGGCTCTGCTGAGGGACAGGTGCAGAACTTAGGATACAAGGCGACCTTCCCGCTGCTGTTAAATATTGCAGGGGAGCCTACGTACTTCATGGCGCTGAAGGACGGCGCAGGTCTTGTTAAGAAGTATGCCATGGTCAATATCCAGAAATACCAGAATGTGGCTATAGGCGATACAGTATCTGAATGTGAGAAGGCATATATCAACCTGCTTAAAGAGGGTGGCATCACTACGACAGATACAGAGTCTATCAAGACTGCTTCAGGGAAAATAGCGAAGATAGCACAGGGAGTCATTGATGGGAATTCACATTATTACATCATGCTGGAAGGCAGTGATGAGATTTATGACGTGTCTGTTGTAGATTACCTGAATATCATCAAGTATAATGTGGGAGATAAGATCACACTGGAATATACAGAAGGGCAGGACAGCAATGCCGTCCTGGGCATCAAATAAGATATGCCGGACAGGCAATAGGAATTGAAAACTGAAGTGCTGCCCGCGGGCTCTGTCATGGAAGGCAGAAGCCCGGCGGGCAGCCATATTATCTGGAAAAATAATGAGGAGGTATAGTAGATGAAAAAACAGGCATTCAACCCTTATCTGCCAAGCTGTGAGTACATCCCGGACGGGGAGCCGTATGTGTTTGGGGACAGGCTTTATGTATATGGCTCCCATGATAAGTTTAATGGGGAAGCTTTCTGCATGAATGATTATGTATGCTGGTCTGCGCCTGTGGACGATCTGTCAGACTGGAGATGTGAGGGAGTAATATACAGAAGGAGCCAGGATCCAAGAAATGCGGACGGCACGCATTACATGTATGCCCCAGATATCGTCAGAGGGCCGGATGGAAGATATTATCTGTATTACACACTTGATATGATTGGTATTATGGCGGTGGCGGCCGGGGATTCTCCCACAGGCCCGTTTGAATACTATGGGGAAGTGCGCCATGCATCAGGGGCGGCTGTGGGTGAGGCGAAGGGAGATATTTATCAGTTTGATCCGGGAGTCCTCCTGGATGATGACGGAAGAGTATTCCTCTATACCGGGTTTGGCGCGCCTGTAAGCGAGTCCAGTGAGGAAAAGTTTATGCATGGACGGCGCTATGAGGGGGCATACTGCATGGAACTGGAGAGTGATATGCTGACAGTGAAAGGAGAGCCTGTGTGCATTATACCTCAGGTGTCTTATTCTGCGGGCACAGAATTCGAGGGTCACGCTTTCTTTGAAGCAAGTTCGATCAGAAAGACAGGCGGTACATATTATTTTATATATTCTTCAATCAACAGCCATGAGCTCTGTTATGCTGTCAGCAGATATCCTGACAGAGGATATTCTTATGGGGGAACGGTTGTTTCAAATGGTGATGTAGGGTTAAACGGCTGGACAACAAAGCATTCTTCTAATTATATCGGAAATAATCATGGAGGTATGGTCAGGGTAAAGGATCAGTGGTATATTTTCTATCACCGCCATACGAACCAGCATGCGTTTTCCCGTCAGGGATGCGCAGAGCCTATAGAGTTTGACAAAAACGGAAGGATCCTGCAGGCTGAGATTACAAGCTGCGGACTCAACGGAAAACCGCTGAGGGGGACAGGCAGGTATGAGGCATCAATAGCATGTTCTCTTTTTTCTAAAGATGGTGCGGGATTTATTTATGAGATCGGTGATTTATCAGTTCATCCCTACTTTACACAGACAGGAGAAGACAGAGAGGAGCAGGGGGATCAGTACATAGCGAATATGCAGGACGGAGCTGTTGCAGGCTTCAAGTATTTTGACCTTACTGAGACGAGAAGGATTAGGATAGAGATATCAGGAAATGGAAAAGGATACATGGAAGTTATGAGCGGCCCTGAGGGCAGCGTCTGCTGCAGGATCCCCGTGGATACGGGAAACCCTGCGGCTGTTATGGAATCAAAGCTGAACCTGCATGATGACAGGGCGCAGCTGTATTTCAGATTTACAGGGGAGGGAAGCATCAATTTCCATTCGTTTGAACTGGAAAGCTGATAAAGTCCTGACGGGCTTTAGGCGGCCGTCAGACGTCTTTACGGTTCCCGGATTTTATTCTTTAACCTGTATTGGCTGGGTGAGATGCCGTATACATTTTTGAAGGCTCTTGAGAAATGCAGCTGGTTGGGATAGCCTACAGAGCCGCAGATCTTGCTGATGGGAAGGTCTGTGGTTTTCAGCTGTTCTGCAGCCTTGGACATGCGGAAATGGATCAGGAATTCCTGGGGGCTCTGGGAGAGGGCCTCCTTAAAGATTTTTCCGAAATAGCTGCGGTTCAGGCTGCAGCCTCTGGCCATATCTTCCACAGTGATGTTCTGTGCATAGTTTTGTTCAATGAAACCGATAGCTTCACGCACATAAAAATCCCTCAGCCTGCCTTCCTGAAGGCGTTTTTTGGAAGATGACGAGGTGATAAGGGCATCCAGGGCCAGAAACAGATGACCTGTGAGGTTGAGCGGCGAGGCTTGGGAATGGCTTGCAATATAGAGCAGCTCATCTCTCAGAATGGCCCCAAGCTCCGGATAGTTGGGGACATAAACAGGAGCTTCCTCCGCAAGTCCGGCCATTTCCAGGGATTCGCGGACCTTGATCCCGTCAAATTCAATCCATGTATACTCCCAGGGTTCGTGTTCGTCAGCGTAATAGGTGTTCACAAGTCCCGGATAAATAAGAAAGCCTGTGTCAGCGGCCAGCTCGAATTTCCTTGTGATCCCTTTGGAATCTGTAGCGTTTAAGACACCTTTTCCGGAAATGACATAATGGAAAAGATAATGATTGCGTATATAAGGGCCGTAGGAATGAAGAGGATCACATTTTTCATAGCCATACTGGAAAAGCGAGAGGTCGACAAAACGCTCATTTGGGAATACAGAAAATAAAACATCGCTCATAGAATATCCTCCCGGGGGTTACCGTTTTTTTTATTATATACTAAAATGTGCCGGGACAGCAATAAAAAGGGGAAAATATAATGAGAAAGAGAAAAGACCTGACAGCAGAAAATGAGTCTGCCGGGGCGGAAAAAAATGATTTCAGCAGGGGAAGCGTATCCGGCAATATATTAAGCCTGGCAATACCCATGACGCTTGCCCAGCTGATAAATGTCCTGTACAGTGTGGTGGACAGGATCTATATAGGGCACATTCCTGATGCCTCTACCCAGGCGCTGACTGGGATTGGGCTTACACTGCCCATCATTACCATCATCACAGCTTTTGCAAATCTGTTCGGCATGGGGGGAGCGCCTCTGTGTTCCATCGCCAGGGGGAAGAAGGATTATAAGAGAGCGGCGTCCATTATGGGGACATCTTTTTCTATGCTGCTTGTATCAGGCATTATCCTGATGGCTGCCTGCTATATATTTAAAAAACCTGTCCTCTATCTGTTTGGGGCCAGCGACGCTACATATCCTTATGCAGATGATTATATCTCAATCTATCTGGTGGGCACGCTTTTTGTCATGATCAGCCTGGGGATGAACAGCTTTATTAATTCCCAGGGCTTTGGGAAAACGGGGATGGCCACAGTCATGCTGGGAGCAGTAACAAACCTGGTGCTTGACCCGGTCTTTATATTTGTATTCCATATGGGAGTGAGGGGAGCTGCCGCAGCCACAGTGATATCTCAGGGAATATCAGCCCTCTGGGTGCTGCGCTTCCTGACGGGAGAAAAGGCGATCCTGAAACTGGATAAGAAGAATATAAAGATAAAATGGGGCCTTGTAAAAGAGATATCAGCCCTGGGGCTTTCCGGTTTTGTAATGGCTGTCACAAACGGCTCCGTACAGATAATGTGCAATGCCACTCTGGCACGATACGGAGGGGATCTGTATGTTGGGATCATGACTGTGATAAATTCCGTGAGGGAGATCATTAATATGCCTGTTAATGGAATCACTAACGGAGCGCAGCCTGTCATGGGATTTAACTATGGGGCAGGAGAGTACGGGCGGGTAAAATCCGCGATCAAGTTTACAACTGTCTCCTGTATTGCATTTACGTGCGTGGCATGGGCCCTGATCTTTTTTGCGCCTGAATTCTTTATCAGGCTTTTTAACAGCGATCCTGCGCTGCTCAGCCAGGGCGTGCCGGCGATGAAGATTTATTTCTTTGGTATTTTTATGATGGCGCTGCAGTTTTCAGGGCAGTCTACCTTTGTGGCCCTGGGAAAATCAAAGCAGGCTGTATTTTTCTCGATTTTCAGGAAGGTGATCATAGTCATCCCCCTGACTCTGCTGCTGCCGAAGCTTAGCGGTCTGGGGGCAAACGGTGTCTTTCTGGCTGAGCCTGTCTCAAACTTCATAGGCGGTATTGCCAGCTTTGTGACTATGCTTATTACCGTTATGCCGGTGCTCTCTAAAAAAGATACAGCAGCAGGCAGGTGATTTGACAATGCGCTCCAGGCATTGGCTGTGTCATGCCCTCCTGCTGCGCTTTGCAAGTATCTTTCCTGCCGTGAAGCAGAGAATGCTTCCAAGTACAACGCCGCCCAGGATCATCAGCGCACAGTGCATGAAAAAGGTATCTGGCAGTATGGTGATGACAGGGTCCGTTGCGGCATCGAAGATCCAATAATCATTATTGAAGAAAATATGATGGAAGGTCACAAAAAAATTATCCCAGTTGAGAGCGATCAGCGCCCCCAGCACAGCCGGAACGACGATACTTAGAAGAGAAGCTCCGAACAGGAAGGAAAAATCCTTCTTTTTGGCTTTAATGACTGTCCATACCAGGGCAGCCAGGAAAGCGGCAATACACAGGTACTGTACGGCAACGAAGATATTTTTTACTTCCACAAAGTGGATCCTGCCTGTATCTGACATGGCAAGAGTAGGGAATTTAAGCTCACTGTGATTGAACATAGAATTGTAATCGATCAGAGCGTCATAATTTTCCCGTATCTCATCTGCCGGATAACCTGATTCTGCCGGAATATCCAGATGGCCGATGTCAAAATAATACAGCGGACGGAAATTCAGAGTAATGACTACTGAAAATGAAATGATGAAAAGCATATAAATGACAGCAAGTATAAGGCTGTCTGGTGAATACCACTTATTTTTCATGAGTGCCTCCTGTTTAAATTTTGGTTTTGTGTTTTAGTATACAACATCTCTTGACAAATGCAAGCAAAATGAGTAGAATAACTAAAAGTAACAAATATATGCAAAGACAGTGAAGAGGAGTATTAAGAACCCACCGTTTACAGAGAGCTGCCGGCAGGTGGAAGGCAGCAGCGTAAGTTCCCAACTCGCCTCGGAGTTCCCTGGCTGAAATATTTCCCGATGATGGCAAGTCAGTTATATGCAGTGCGCATCATTTTGGAGATCCATAGGGCAGGGCGGGCTTTCCCGTTACAGAATATAAATGAGTGCACCGCAGCAGAGTATTCTGCCGGCAGGTGAATTAGAGTGGTACCACGGAATCGCAAGCCCTTTCGTCTCTAAATAATGTATAGAGAGGGCTTTTTTTGATGTTTTTATTTAGATGTTATTAAAGGAGGAATTTAACAATGGCTGTACCTTATAATCATAAGGCAATCGAGAAGAAATGGCGTCAGAACTGGGAGAAGAACCCTGTAAACGTAGATGACGGCAAAAAACAAAAATATTACTGTCTGGACATGTTTCCGTATCCGTCAGGAAACGGACTGCATGTAGGCCATTGGAGAGGCTATGTTATCTCTGATGTGTGGAGCAGGTATAAAATGCTTCAGGGATATTACCTGATCCATCCCATGGGCTGGGACGCTTTCGGGCTTCCAGCGGAAAATTACGCGATCAAGATGGGCGTTCATCCGGCAATCTCCACAGCTGAGAACGTGGCAAACATTAAACGCCAGATCAATGAGATCGCTGCAGTTTACGACTGGGACAGGGAAGTTAATACGACAGACCCTGATTTCTATAAGTGGACACAGTGGATATTTGTAAAGATGTTCAAGGCAGGACTGGCATATGAGAAAGAGTTCCCCATCAACTGGTGTCCGTCATGCAAGACGGGACTGGCTAATGAAGAGGTAGTGAACGGCGCATGTGAGCGCTGCGGAACTCCTGTAACGAAAAAGAACCTGCGCCAGTGGATGCTGAAGATCACAGCATATGCAGAGAGGCTCTTAAATGACCTGGATAAGCTGGACTGGCCTGAAAAGGTTAAAAAGATGCAGTCTGACTGGATAGGCAAGAGCCATGGCGCTGAGATAGACTTCGAGATCGATGGCAGCGACAAGACAGTGAAGGTATACACTACAAGGCCTGACACACTCTATGGAGCTACATTCATGGTACTGGCCCCGGAGCACGCCATGGCAAAGGAGCTGGCTTCAGAGGAAAAGAGGGCAGAAGTAGAGGATTATATTTTCAAGGCATCCATGAAATCTTCTGTAGACAGGCTGCAGGATAAGGAAAAGACAGGCGTATTTACGGGAAGCTATGCAATCAATCCCATCAATGGCGCGAAAGTGCCTATCTGGCTCTCTGACTATGTTCTGGCTGATTATGGAACAGGCGCCATCATGTGTGTGCCTGCCCACGATGACCGTGACTTTGAGTTTGCCAGAAAATTTGATATTCCTATTATCCAGGTGATCGCAAAAGACGGTGTTGAAATAGAGAATATGACAGAGGCGTATACTGCGCCGGGAATCATGATAAATTCCGGAGAATTTAATGGAATGAATTCAGAGGATGCCAAGAGGGATCTTCCGGAGATGCTGGAAAAACGCGGTATCGGCAAGGTAACGACAAATTACAAGCTGCGTGACTGGGTATTTTCCAGACAGCGTTACTGGGGAGAGCCTATCCCCATCATCCACTGCGACCACTGCGGAGCAGTGCCTGTACCGGAGGAAGAGCTGCCGTTGCGCCTGCCTGAGGTAGAGAGCTATCAGCCTACAGGCACAGGAGAATCACCGCTGGCAGCCATAGACGAATGGGTGAATACCACATGCCCTGTATGCGGGCGTCCTGCAAAAAGAGAGACAAATACAATGCCTCAGTGGGCAGGTTCCTCCTGGTATTTCCTGCGCTATGTAGACAGCCACAATGACAAAGAGCTTGTTTCAAGGGAAAAGGCCAACAAATACCTGCCTGTAGATATGTATATCGGCGGTGTGGAGCATGCTGTCCTGCATCTGCTGTATTCCAGGTTCTATACTAAATTCCTGCATGATATCGGTGTGGTGGATTTTGATGAGCCGTTTGCAAAACTGTTCAACCAGGGTATGATCACAGGCAAGAATGGGATCAAGATGAGCAAATCCAAGGGAAATGTAGTGTCACCGGATGACCTTGTGAGGGATTACGGATGCGACTCCCTGAGGATGTATGAGCTTTTCGTAGGACCGCCTGAGCTGGATGCAGAGTGGGATGACAGAGGAATCGACGGTGTATACCGCTTCATCAACCGTTTCTGGACTCTGGTGACGGACAATAAGGATAAAGATGTGCAGGCCTCCAAAGAGATGGTGAAGCTGCGCCACAGGATGGTCCATGACATTACCCAGAGGCTGGAGAGCTTCAGCCTGAATACAGTTATCTCCAAATTCATGGAGTATAATAATAAGATGATCGACCTGGCTAAGGAAGAGGGCGGAATCGACAAAGAGACATTAAAGACAGCAGTGATCCTGCTTGCTCCGTTTGCGCCGCATCTCTCAGAAGAGCTGTGGGAGCAGCTGGGAGGCAGCTCTTCAGTATTTGAGAATACATGGCCGGAGCATGACGAAGAAGCCATGAAGGACGACGAGGTAGAGGTACCTGTCCAGATCAACGGAAAGACACGCGCTGTGATCAAGGTTCCGGCAGAGATCTCCAAAGAGGATGCCATAGCAGCCGGAAAAGCGGCAGTGGCTGATAAGATCACAGGAAATATCATAAAAGAAATCTATGTTCCTAAGAAAATAGTGAATCTTGTTGTGAAATAAAAAATAAGAGGCAGTGTACCAGGCTGATAGATCAGCGGTACATTGCCTCTTATATGCTTGTCACTCAGCAGTGAGATAGAACTGCCAGCTCTCGTACTCAGCAGACGGCACAGGCAGGGGAAGTCCTCCGTTCATCAGGGCGGAGCCTGGGTACTGCTCCTGTCCGCCGTTGATCCTGTACAGGGCGCTGCTGCAAAGTCCTTTCAGCCTTATATAGACTGTTGAAGGATTCGGAGCTGTCCTTGTATTGACTACATTCACCAGAGCCGTGCGGCCGTCCTGGTCAGAAAATTCCCAGGCACAGTAGCGGTCGTCTGTAAAAGGATCTGTCAGTCTGTGGTAAATACCGTCCTGGATCAGAAAATAATACTTTTTAAAGTCTTTGATCTGCTCTTTGACGGCAGATTTTTCAGCAGCAGTCATTTTGCTGATATCCAGCTCGTATCCAAAGGTTCCTGACATGGCCACCACAGCTCTTGTGGACAGCGGCGTCACCCTTCCTGTCTGGTGGTTGGGCACTGCAGATACGTGGGAGCCTGCAGCGCTGACAGGATAGCCGAAGGAAGTGCCGTACTGGATCTTCAGCCTCTCTATTGCATCTGTATCATCACTGCACCAGATCTGGGGGGTATAATAAAGCATACCGGCATCAAAGCGTCCGCCGCCCCCGCTGCAGCCTTCAAACAGGATATCAGGAAAGCGTGATGTGAGCTTTTCAAGCATGTCATACAGGCCCAGGACATAGCGGTGGGCTGTTTCGCCCTGTCTGTCAGCAGGCAGGACGGCGCTGTAGATATCGCTCAGGCTCCTGTTAAAGTCCCATTTGACATATTCAATCCTGGCGCTGTCCAGAACAGAGCATAACTGGCTGTAGATATGTTCTCTTACATCTTCCCTTGAGAAATCCAGGACCAGCTGGTAACGGCTGCGAACAGGAGCTTTGCCCGGAACCTTCAGCGCCCAGTCAGGGTGAGAGCGGTAGAGGCTGCTGTCTTCGGAAATGCACTCAGGCTCGAACCAGATGCCGAACACCATCCCTGTCCCGTGTATCCTGTCAGACAGCTCCTTAAGAGTACATCCCAGTTTCTCTTCGTTTACAGTCCAGTCACCCAGCCCTGTATTATCGTCATTTCTGTTTCCAAACCATCCGTCATCCATGACAAAGAGCTCCACACCCAGCTCGGAAGCTTCTTTTGCCATTGAGACAAGCTTTTCTCCATTAAAATCAAAATATGTCCCTTCCCAGTTATTGATCAGGATGGGCCTTCTTGTTTTCTTGTGTTTTCCCCGGCAGAGATTGTTCCTGTACGCATTGTGGTAGATGCGGGAGAGGGCTGAGAGTCCGTCTGATGTATATGCTAGGGCGGCTTCGGGAACAGTGAAGGCAGCGCCCGGCTCTACCTTGAAATTGAAGTTGCCGGGGTGTATTCCCAGGACGATCCTGGTCTGGTCCATCTGGTCATATTCAGCCTCTCCCAGAAAATCTCCGCTGTAGAGGAAGGAAAAACCATAGCAGTCGCCGAAGTCTTCTGCTGTGTCACTTCCGGCGAGGATCATAAATGGATTGTAGTGATGGCTTGATGCGCCGCGTGTGCTGCCCGCAGACTGTATGCCTGGATGGATGGGGTTTCTTGTCAGCTGGCGTTCCATGGCATGTTTTCCGTGGAAGGTAATGAGGTCACGGGATCCGGACAGAAAATCCAGATTCAGGCTCATGGCTCTTTCCAGGTGGAAAGGCTGGCTGCCGGTATTTTCGATTACAGCAGCCCTTGTGATGATATCAGCCTCCTCCATCACTCCGTAATACAGATGTACGCGTACAGTGTCTGATTCATCTTTGAGAGTAATGATAAGGGTCTGAGCCTGTTCTCCCTCATTCAGATAGAGGGCGGGAAGGCCCTCAAGGGAATATTTCCCGTCTTCTGTCTGATAGGAATCGTACACAAGCTCTGTGGACGCACTGCCGTCTGCACGCCTGATTTTAAGTGCGCTGGGGCGGAAATCCCCGCTGCCATAGCAGGAATATTCCTGTGGCAGCGTATCCGGGGAATACGTCCTCTCATTGCCGGCCCTGTAGGGATTTCCTGAAAAACCATGATCTCCGTTTACAATGAGGTAGGACATGTCAAAGGGTGTTATTTTGGCTCCATAGTAAGTATGGAGAAGGGTCCCGTATTTGTCAGCTTTCATCTGATAGGTACTGCTTTTTGTCTGAAGGGTAAATAATTTTTTCTGCTCGTCAATAATAATAGCCATAGTTTCCTCCATATAGATTAGTCATGTTAATTGTTTGCTGCAATTATTTTACAGCACCGTTTACGACGCCGTTGATGATCTGTTTCTGGGCGAAGAGATAGAACAGCAGTATCGGTATCATAGCCAGCAGGTAAGATGCAAATGCCAGGTTATAATTTGTGCCGAACTTTGTCTGGAACAGCAGCTGTGCCAAAGGAAGTGTAGTATCACTTCCATCGCCGCCGCTTAACATTACCAGCGGTGTCATAACATCGTTCCATACTCCCAGTGCAGTGACGACAGCCACCGTAGCGTGCATGGGGCGCAGCAGCGGGAAACATATCTTCCAGAAGGTTGTCCAGGTATTGGCTCCGTCCACATAGGCCGCCTCCTCCAGGGCGATGGGAATATTCTTTAAGTAGCCTGTATAGAGCAGGAGGTTCATCGGGAAATAGAAGACTGCATACAGCAGTATCAGGCCGATCTTGTTGTCCAGTCCCAGGATGCTGACCTCTTTTACAAGAGGGAGCATGAGCATGGAGAAGGGAACGAACATTCCGCTGATAAAATACAGGTAGAGGAAGTTATAAAATTTCTTGTGTTCCTTATTGCGTCCCACAGCAAATGCGGCAATAGAATGGAGCACTATAGTAACGATCAGGGTGAGGGCTGTGATTAAGAAGGAATTTCCGATAGTACGGAAAAAATCTGTAACTCTGATCGCCTCTATAAAATTTGAAAAGTTCCAGGAAGCGGGGAAGGACAGGGCTCCCGCGATATCATTTGTCATTTCGCTTGGGTTTTTAAAAGCGATGATAATTGTCATGTATAATGGAAATAATACGGTAAAAGCCAGGAGAATAAGGATGATTGTCATCAGCCAGGATTTTCCGCTCTTTGGTTTTCTAACTGCTGCAGAATTTGCCATTATAACTGCACCTCCCTCTTATTTAAGAACTTCATCTGGAATACGGATATTGCTACTATTACGATAAAGTAGATCACTGAGTTTGCACTCTGGTAGCCGAACTGGTTGCCTGCCAGACCTGCCTTATAGATCAGGATCGAGATAGATTCAGTGGACTGGTTAGGACCGCCGTTTGTCATGGAGACGATCTGGTCAAATACCATAAGGAAATTCTTCATGCACAGCACCATATTGATCGTAAAAAATGGTGCAATGAGGGGAAAGGAAATCTTCCAGAATTTCTGCCACGGAGTAGTCCCGTCAATAGCAGCAGCCTCATATACTTCCTCAGGGATCGTCTGAAGCCCTGAGATATAGATGATCGTGTTAAATGCTATAGCCTGCCAGGAGGCGCAGACTACTATGGCCAGCCATGCAGTACCTTCACGGCTCAGAAGGCTGGTGCCCAGGAAGCTGCTTCCCACAGAAGAACCGATGCTGGGCAGGGATGAATGTGAAGATGAAGTTAAATACATAACCGATAACCAGGCCTCCAAGGATGTTAGGCAGGAAGAACAGGCCGCGGAAGAAGCCTTTCGCCCTGATCCTGGCATTCAGCAGCAGAGCCATGACCATACTCAGGACATTTACAATAATTGTAGCCGTAATGGCAAATTTAAATGTGAATAAGTAAGAATTGCCCACCCGGGAATCCCCAAACAGGTCAATATAGTTGCGAAGACCTACCCAGTCATAGCTTCCGAAGCCTTTGGAATTTGTAAGGCTGTATACGAATCCGCGCAGCAGCGGAAACGTGTTGAAAGCAAAGAACAGGATGAGCATTGGCAGCACAAATAATAGATACATCCGATTGCTTTTTTTACCACGCATAGCGTTCCCTCCATTATCAATTTATCAATTGTTTCTCTCTTCTTTTAATATTGCGATCAGGTCACGGTTTGTTTTCTGCCATTCATTGTCGAACTTGTTCAGGAAAGTATCCAGATCTTTGTTCATCAGGTATCCCTGCAGCATATCTGCGGCGGGAAGCTCTGCCGGATAGTGGTGGTCGGGAAAGTCTATGACCTTGCCGTCCTCCCAGTAGGATGCCATCTCGGACAGTGACTGCGGCACTTCAAAATCTCCCTTCAGGCAGGCCACAGCATTCTGGTTTTCGTAATATCTGGCAGCGTTTTCATCACGCAGCATAAAATCCATAAACTTTTCACATGCCTCCAGGTTCTCATCACGCATAACAGTGAAGCAGAAGTCTATTCCGGATACGAGGAGAGTTTCGCCAGCCTGGTCGGATACAGGAAGTGTGAAGGCTCCGATATTGATATCAGGATTAGCGCTTAATATCTGCGGGATGGCCCAGTTACCCTGAAGAAGCATGGCGGATTCGCCGTTTCCAAAGGCAGTGCAGCCGTCATTGTATCCGTAGGCAAATGGATCGCTCTGGCTGAATTCAAGCAGTTCATCCATCTTATGGGCCGATGAGGCGTAATTCTCGGTGAAGGTAGTATCACCCAGGCTTACCTCAGTGTAGATATCAGGCGTGGTAAGATTGGCAGCCAGTGCATTCCAGGGTGTGATGCCTGTCCAGGAATCCTTGAGCATGAAATAAAATGGTGTTGTGCCTGAATCACGGATGGTCTGGCATAATGACATAAATTCATTCCAGGTCTGGGGAATCTCCCAGCCATTTTCTTTGAACATGTCTCGGTTGTAGAGTACGCCGGCGGCATTGGATGCAAACGGGACACAGTACTGGCCTTCCTTTTGTCTGAGTTCCAGCTGTTTAGCCATGGTCAGATAGACATCCTGGACTTTATCAAGCCCTGCGTAATCGCTTAAGTCCACCATAATGTCCGCATCCACAAAGTCGGCGTAGGCCCTGTCGCCGCCGATCATGGCAATGTCCGGCGGATCCTCCTTAACGAGCCTTGTCTTCAGGATATTTGTGGCATCGGAAGGGGAATCCAGCTGAATATGTATATCAGGATTCTCTTTCTCAAAATCGGCAGCCAGTTCCTCAAGGATATCTACAGCCTCACGTTTGTAGTTGAGGACCTGCAATGTTACTTTTTGCGAACTTTTTGCAGGATTTCCGCAACCGGTGAACATTGTACCGGTTGCCAGCAATATGCTCACTGTTATTGCTGTTCTTTGTGCAAATTTACTTTTCACTTTCTGAACCCTCCTTTTTTATTGTCTCTTATGCCGTTTATTCTTTGCTTTTGTTAATCAAATTATAACAATTAATTAGTGGAAGGTAAATATTTTAGTGATGCTAATTATATATCACAATACGACATATATATTAAATAATGCAAATGATATAGCATAATGATATATTGGATTTAAAAACTTCGTCGATATGACGATACAGATACTGGATAGTGATTTTTAGAAAGGCAATTTAACAAAAAAGCTGCAGAACAGGACTGCAGCTTCAGCAACTTATTTTTCAAATTCAGCGATGACATCAAATCCCATCAGAGTTTCACTGATATCTTTTATGACACCTTTGCGGGACTGTATCCGTTCTCTTGCCGGATAACAGCCGGACATGGCAACGGCCGGCTCAATGATGTAGGCAAAATTCATATTTGTCTGGAATTCGGTGATTTCAACTTCCTGTCCGATCTCGATCTGTCCTCCGCGTACCATTGTAAAGTGTTCCTGTCTCAATCTGCATCAGCTCCTTTTGGTTTTAATATGCGTATAAGTATACCATTTGGGAATAAGATTTACAAGCCGGGATATGAGGCATGTGGTCTTCAGGTGTTGGCATTACGGGGCACTGAGCGGACAGCAGTGTTTGCGGAAGTTGTTTTTAAGCTGCATACAGAGCAGATAATAATGTCTTTTTTCCAGGTCATCCGGCTGATAATCAAGAAATGTAAAAATTTTGCGCAGGCGGTACTTTAAGGTGTTGGTATGGATATGGAGCTGAGCTGATGACGGCTGAAGCTGCTGTCCGTTCTCCAGATAGCAGAAAAAAGTCTGATAATAATCGGAATGTAGTTTGTTATCCAGTTCTTCTAATGCCTGCAATTCGGGCGGAAAATAATCCTCCCATTCAAAGGAGTCTGCAATTTCACAACAGATACCATGAAAACCGCATTCCTGGAACCGCATGAGATTTCTGGAACTGCCTCTGATTTGGTTTAGGGAATATACGGCCTGGGAATAATGGCTCTTTAGCGACTGAAAATTCTTAAAAGACAGGCTGGCGCCGCATTGGAAAGAAAAACCAGGCACATAATTTTCTAATACCTGAGTCAGTAAAAACTCAATAGAAAGATGCTGGCGGGGAATAAGCAAAGCTACCTGTTCATCAATTGTAAACGCGATGGAATTCTGGATATTAAGCTCCAGAATGCCGCAGCACCAGCGCAGTTCAGGAATGGAGAGACGTCGGCAGGAATCTTTAAGCACACAGAGGGTGAAAATGGTATCTTGCTCCCAATGGCGCATATTGTAGATCACTCTCTCCTCCTCCTTAGAATAATAATTCCGGCGGATAGCATTCTCAAAGTAAGATGCCATACTGTATGTATCCTCATCTGCTGAAGAAATCCTTGAGAAATAATCAGCAAATATATCACCCATAAGAAGACTTCCGGGTGAGAGAGTCTCGTCAAAGACATTAATAAGCACTTTCCCGGCGGAGATGCGGTTAGATTCAAAGGGGATTACGAATAGTTTTCTATAAAATTTTGCTGCGTTTGGGTTTACAGGATTCATCAGGAACGGCTTTTTACATGTTATAAAACGACGGTTATTTTTTTCATTATTAAAGACAGAGAAAAAAGTGACAGGCATATAATGAGTCTTAAATATTATGTCCCATTCGTCTGCAATAGCACTGATTACATCAGTCGCCGCCAGAATTTTCAGATTGTTGTTAGTAATGACAATTGGGAGATGGTAATAATCATATAAAATATTAAGCATATCTTCATAAGGAACCGGGCTTTGACAGGCACGCTCCAGATTCTGTTCTATTTTCCGGAAACAGTCAAAAATGTCCATGATCTTGTTCATGACATCATAAAAGGCGGCATTATGAAGTATAACCATATCTTTTCTGTGAATTAGTATGATGGTGTCCTGGGGGGGCTTCCAGCCGTATTCCGGATCCAGGCTTACCAGGTATACATAATCAGCAAAATAAACATGACCATCAGGAGAGAGTACTCTCACATCCTGGATTTCACAGGCTCCATTAGAGATATGAGCTGTAGGTGAATACTCCATAAGCCTTTCATACAGGTGCCAGATACTTATTTTCATTGGGACGGCAGCCTCCTTTCAAAGACAGACATTATTATATATTCAGTATATCACAGAAGGATTTACATTGTCGAAAAATAACAAAAAAAGATGTTTGATTTTCAGATGATTTGTCCGTGCAGGACATTGAAGCAGCAGGCTTGTAAGTTATAATAAACACAGAAGCTGTTAATCTTGTATGTTGGTGGAGGGTGTGCTATGGGTGAACAAAAAAGAAGTTTGACAATGGGAAACACAATAGGGATTCTGGCAATATCTCTTATGATGTATGCCAGCGGCTCGCTGATTGCTCCGGCTCTGAATGCGCTGCAGGAAGCTTTTCCCGATACTCCGTATGGGACAATCAGGATGATAATGTCATCCATGTATCTGACAGTTCTTATTTTTTCATTGATTTCCGGGAAACTGGGAGATTTGGTATCTAAAAAAATGCTTGTTGTGGCAGGACTGGCAGTCTACGGAGCCATGGGCCTTCTGGGAGCATCCATGAATTCAGTGACAGGGCTGATGATCACAAGAATTCTGATGGGCTGTGGAGTAGGGCTGGTTCTGCCTCAGTCAACTGCAATCATTATGATGTTTTATGAGGGAAGGGCAAAGGACAGGAATCTTGGATTTGCTTCAGGAACATCTAACTTTGGCTCCATGCTTGGGAGTATCATCGGAGGCAGTCTGGCAGCTGTGAGCTGGCGTTATAATTTTTACGCATTCGCATTTGCTTTTGTAATTATGGTCCTGGTGCTGATCCTGGTGCCGGCCACTCCGGTTCAGAAAAAAAGTAAGGAGAGCAAAAAAGAAGAGGATAAACTGCCGGGTAAATTTTTTATTCTTATCATAGGAATGTTTCTGATCCAGGTGTATTCTCTGGTAACACCAACTAATATGGCAAAATTTTATCTGGGGAACAGATCGGACCTCCGGCGCTGCTTGGAATCACTATGGCTCTGATCACAGGGACAGGCTGTTTAGCAGGTTTTGTGCTCCCGGCTGTGAGAAGAGTGTTTAAAGGAGCAACGATACTCTTTTCATGTATATTGCTTGGGGTGGGATTTCTGATATTGAGCAGGGCGTATTCTGTAGCGGCGGCAATGTGTGCCCAGATTCTGATAGGCTTTGGATATGGCTGTATTACACCTATGATATTTATTTCTAATTCAAAAATAGTTCCGGCCGGACAGATACAGAAATCAAATGGGATTTTGTCAGCCAGTCTTTACTTGGGATGTTTTATGACTTCTTATATACAGGAGTGGATAGGTTCTGCTTCGGGTAATGGGACACAGAGATATATGTTTCAGACATTTGGTATAGGAGCATTTATAGCGGCAGCAGTAATTCTGGCTGTTCTGGCAGTGATGAAAAAAAGGAAGGACAGCAATAGGGAATAGCGGAGTACTGTGCCGCAGAAATGATAAACATTAGAGAAAGCGGGAGGAGACTTGTATGGGCAATACAAATCAGGAAGAGATGATCAGGCGGGAAAAACGAATATCAGATGCCGTGGAATTGAAATTGACGGACAGAGTACCATTTGTGCCTCAAATCGGAAATTTTTATGCGCTTGGATATGGTCTTACGATCCAAAATGTTATGGAGGACATCACGACTTTGATTCCAGTGATGGAACAATATATTAGAAAATATGATCCGGATATGGTATATGCTCCCGGCTTTTATCCGGCAGCGGTACTTGAATGTGCAGAGTACTCAAATGCAAGGTGGCCAGGAACTTATCATAATTTGCCGGAAAATACACCATATCAGTTTATAGACAGAGAATATATGGGGGAGGATGATTATGAAGAATATCTGAGGGATCCCAGCGGTTTTTTGTTTGGCAGGGTATTGCCGCAGAAATTCAGGGGATTTGAAGGACTTGAATATCTGAAGGCTCCTGTAATGTGCGGACAGGCCATATTCCGGCTGGCCTCTCTTAGTCTTCCTCCTGTAAGAGCGGCGCTGCGAAGAATGATAGAAACCGGGGAAGCACTTCAAAAAAATCTGTCGGGATTGTCAGAAGTAAACTCTTATGTGAAGAAGATGGGATACCCGCTGCTGGGAGATTCAGTTATGGTTAATCCATTTGATGATTTTGCAGATAATGTGCGGGGACTTATTGCTACCATAATTGATATGAAGACAGACCCGCATCGTCTCAATGAGGTGCTGCTCAGATGGGGAGACGCCACAATCCCGGCAGGTGTCTCACAGGCAAAACGGGCCGGGTCTAAATTTGTGTTTATTCCGCTTCACTGTGGAGCTGATAACTTTATGTCTCTGGAAAATTATAACCGCTATTATTGGCCTCATTTAAAACGGCTGCTTATGGCACTGATTGATGCAGAAATTATACCTGTGCCTCTCTGTGAGGGAAAGTATACTACACGGCTTGAGACACTTACAGACATACCGTCAGGAAAAGTTGTTTATTTTTTTGAAGATGTAGATCTGGAACGCGCGAAATCCATACTTTCCGGTCATGCCTGCTTTGGCGCAGGAATGAAGACACAGCTGCTTTTACAGGGCTCAGATCCGGGGGCAGTTACAGAGGAAACCAAAAGGACGCTTGATATCTGTGCGCCGGGAGGCGGATTTATAATGACAAACTCTCTGTCAATGGATAATGTGGATCATGCCTGCTTTGAAGCCTGGAGAGATGCTGTAAGAAAGTATGGCATATACTGATGCATTTGATCTGATGCAGTGTGAGGAGGCAGATAGTTGAAAGATAAAAAGGGAAAGCTTTCACTGATTGAAACGATTAGTCTGGCTGCAGGCTTTACTATTGGGTCTGGTATCATCACCCAGACTGGAATAGGAATTAGCATGACGGGCCGAAGTATTTTCCTGGCATTTCCTGTAAGTGCCATATTATTTTTGATTTCATTTCGGCCCATCTTTATCATGAGCGCTCTGCTGCCGCGTACAAGCGCAGCCTACACGTATTCGAAAGAGCTGATACATGAGGATGCGGGAAGGTTTTATGCTTACATATATTTTCTTGGCAGGATGACAATTGCAATTTTTGGCATTTCCTTCGCCCAGTATCTGTCAGCGCTGATTCCGGAACTGGGCGGGGAGACAGCGCAGAAGACAATTGCACTGACAGTTCTCACATTGTTTTTTATTGTTAACCTGTTTGGAATGAAACTCGCAGCAAAAGTCCAGAATATAATGTGTATTATTTTGATTGCGGGAATTTTTGTGTTTGTGATTTTCGGAATAAGACAGGTTGAATATACAGATTATTTTTCGGATGGCTTTTTTAGCGGAGGAGCAGGGGGATTTTATTCTGCAGCAGCCCTGCTGTATTTTGCAGTGGGAGGAGCGTATATTATCACAGACTTTGCACCTAAGATCCAGAATTCACAGAAGGTTATGGTAAAGGTTATAGTGGGTGTAACAACGGCAGTCTGTTTTATGTATATGCTGATGGGCCTGGTGGCCAGCGGAGCTGTACCGGCATCCGAGGCAGCCGGCCGGCCTCTGACAGTGCCGGCTGATGCAGTACTCACAAATAAAGTACTTTATGGATTTTTTGTAATTGGGACATGTCTGGGGGCATTGGTCACAACATTAAATTCCAGCTTTATATGGTATTCAAATTCATTGATCAGGCCATGTGAAGATGGATGTTTTCCCAAAAAGTGGGGAAAGACGAATAAAGCAGGGGTTCCGTACATCCTCATGACCATCTTTTATCTGTTTGGAGCAGTGCCGGCAGTTATGGGAATCGATCTTACGGTACTGTCAAAGATGTCTATAGGGCTGACGATCCTGGGAACATGCATCCCTATGGCAGGAATCCTGAAGCTGCCGGAAAAATATCCCAGACTCTGGGAGGATTCGAAATATGCAAAGCGGTATCCCCGGTGGAGGCTGAAGATCATGGTAGCTGTGACTTATGCCATCTTGGCTACCCAGGTCTACTCACTTTTTGCCGGCAATCCGCTTTGGTCAAATGTGATTATACTGGTTTATATAGGTGCCGTGATCCTGGGACTGGCTGTAAGGAAATACAGGAGCAGGACTCAATGAATAATCCCGTCAGATTTTGGAGAAATTGTATCTGACGGGCTTTCTTTATTTATCCAAATAGCTTATAATAGGGCTGTGTGCCGGCAGCAGCCTGCGGGCACACAGCAATTAGAAAATATGCATGATGAAGAGGTATACAAATGAAGATAATCAGTGCATTTGATGTGGTCGGACCTGAGATGATAGGGCCGTCGAGTTCCCACACGGCAGGAGCTTTGAAAATAGCCCAGCTGGCCAGAAATCTGGCGGGGAGCGGGATCGTGAAGGTCCGGTTCGTGCTGTACGGATCATTTGCAAAAACTTATCACGGGCATGGGACTGATAAAGCCCTCACAGCCGGGATTATGGGATTTTCAGCCAATGATAAGCGGATAAGGGAAGCGGAGAGACTTGCAAGGGAGGCCGGCATTGAGGTAAGCTTTGTATCGGACACAGAGGATACACCTATCCATCCGAACACGGTAGATGTTGTCATGTCTATGGAAAATGGGACATCGATGACTGTGACAGGTATATCGGTAGGAGGGGGAAAGGCATATATCGTTAAGATAAATGGGGAAGATATAAGCCTCTCAGGAGAGTACTGTACTTTATTCGTGCATCAGAAGGATTCACCGGGAGTAATGGCCCATATTACCACAGCATTCAGAGATACAAATCTGAATATTGCGGCTATGCGGCTGTTCAGGACAAAAAAAGGCCAGGATGCCTACTCTGTCATAGAGTCTGATGATATGATCCCGGAAGAGGTAGTAAAGAGGATCATGGTTAACCCTGATATCTATATCGCAAAAATCATAACCCTATAAATCAATAGTATTTGATCTGCCGTCAAAAAAAGTGAAAGGTACTGAATAAATGAACTTTATGACTGGTGCGGAGCTGTTAAAGCTCTGTGAGGAGAATAAAAAAACAATATCAGAGATCATGCAGGAACGCGAGACTGCCGTGTCGGGGATGGCAGCCTCGGAGGCGCATGATCTGATGCTCCATTCGTTTTCTGTGATGAGGGATGCTGCCAGAGAGGCGGTCATTCATGAACGAAGAAGCATGGGAGGTCTGATTGGCGGGGAAGCCAGAAAGATGGATGCCTATCTGAGAGAAGCCAGGCCTCTTTGCGGAAGCCTTCTTTCAAAAGCCGGGATGTACGCACTTGGAGTTCTGGAAGTTAATGCGTCCATGGGACTTATAGTGGCAGCGCCCACGGCAGGAGCATCGGGCGTGATACCGGGTGTGCTGCTGGCGATGCAGGAGGAGGAAGGATATTCTGATGAAAAGATGGTGAAGGCGTTATTTAATGCCAGTGCAGTGGGATACCTTCTTATGCAGAATGCCACGGTGGCCGGAGCTGAAGGCGGCTGTCAGGCAGAGGTGGGATCAGCCAGCGCTATGGCGGCATCCGCCGCTGTGGAACTGCGCGGCGGTAGTCCGCAGCAATGCCTGGATGCGGCAGGAACGGCCCTTTCAAATGTTATGGGGCTTGTCTGTGACCCGGTAGGGGGACTTGTAGAAGTCCCGTGTCAGAAAAGAAATGCCATGGGGGCGGCAAATGCGCTCATGTGTGCAGATATCACTCTTGCGGGGATTGGGAGCCTGATACCCTTTGATGAAGTGGTGTCCGCAATGTATCAGGTGGGAAGGAGCCTGCCCTTCGAGCTGAGGGAGACAGCGCTTGGAGGCCATGCGGCTACGCCTACAGCGAGACGACTCTGCGCTGACTGCGGTAAATGTCCCACTGTCTGAGCACAGCGGGGCCAAACATGAAAACCTGCCCATAGCCGCCCAGGCGTGGGCAGACCTGAAAGAAATGAGGAGAGACATGAGAAACTGGGATGAATATTTAAAGAAGGACATTAATTGTGAATGCGGTCATATCCATAACTGCCAGATCTCGGATATACTGGTAGAGAAAAATGCGATCAAAAGACTGCCGGAACTGGTGATCGCAGGAGGATACAGGAAGATTTGTATTGTATCTGATATAAAGACACAGGCTGCAGCAGGAGATAAGGTAGAAGAAACTTTAAAGCAGCATAATATCCATTATTATAAAATCGTGTTTGAGACAGATGCCCTTGTGCCTGATGAGACAGCTCTTGAACTGCTGGAGGCTCAGGTGGATCCGGAATGTGATCTGATCCTGGCAGTGGGTTCAGGCACGATCAATGACCTCTGCAAATACTTCAGTTTTCAGAGGCATATGGATTACTTCATCATTGCCACTGCACCTTCTATGGACGGATATGCATCGAATGTGGCCCCGCTGATCATAAATAATGTAAAAACTACATATGAAGTCGGGATGCCCAAGGCCATAATCGGTGAACTGGAGATCCTGTCAAAGGCCCCAATGTCCATGATTACTGCTGGTGTAGGCGATATTCTGGGAAAATATGTCTGCCTGGCGGACTGGAAATTGTCCCAGATCATAAATGGAGAGTATCACTGCAGTTATGTGGAGAATCTTATCAGGACATCTATTGAAACAGTGGTAAATGCGTCTGAGAAGATTAAGAGCAGGGATGAGGAGTCTGTTGGCGCTGTGATGGAAGCTCTGATTCTTTCAGGGATCGGAATGAGTTACATAGGAAATTCAAGGCCGGCTTCCGGCAGCGAGCACCATCTGTCCCACTATTGGGAGATGATGTTTCTGCAGGCAGACAGGCCATGTGCATGGCATGGTACAAAAGTGGCTGTGGGCACAGTCATAGCTCTCGGGCTATACCACAGACTGGAGGAGTTTCTGGCAGATATAGATACAGCCAAGGCTTCCTGTTTTGACGAAGAAAAATGGAAGAAAAATATAGAAGCTGCATATGGGGTGGCTGCTTGTGGTGTCATTGCATTAGAGGAGAAGGTACATAAAAATGCAGACAGCGGTGTGAATGCCAGAAGGAAGATAATTGCAGAGCACAGAGAAGAAATATTAAAGATGGCAGCAGGTCTTCCTGATGCCGGAGAGATAAAAACACTGCTGGAAGAGATGGGCGCACCCTCACTCCCCAAGGAGATAGGCGTACCCCCGAAGATGGTAGAGAACAGTATCCTTTATGCAAAAGAGCTCCGCAACCGCTATGGGCTCCTGCAGCTTTTGTTTGATACAGGAAAGCTGGAATATGCGGCAAAGACAGCCCAGAAAAAGATTCTCGTAGTAGTGGATATGCAGAATGACTTTGTGGACGGAGCTTTAGGGACAGGGGAAGCTGTACAGATCGTGGACAATGTGGTGAAGAAGATAGAAGAGTACAGAAAATTTAACTGTGAGGTCGTCTTTACAATGGATACGCACACGGATCTTTATCTGAGGACCCAGGAGGGTGAGAAACTGCCGGTGCCTCATTGCATAAAAGGAACTGCCGGGTGGGAGCTGTGCGGCAAAATCAAAGAGTCTGCAGACGCCGCCAATGACAGGATCTATGAAAAAGTGACCTTCGGTTCAGACGGATTCGGAAGGGATCTGGAGCAGGGAATCTACAGGGAAGCGGCGGAGGTGGAACTCTGCGGACTTTGTACAGATATCTGCGTGATCTCAAACGCTATGCTTGTTAAGACTTTTATGCCGGAAACGCTTGTGACGGTAGATGGCAGCTGCTGTGCGGGGGTAACGCCTGCCAGCCACAGAAATGCACTTGAGGCGATGAAGATGTGCCAGGTAAATGTTATATGAAACAAAAAACAAACATTGTGATTTTTGATCTGGGAGGCACCCTCATGGAATTTGAGGGTATGCCTTCCTGCTGGACGGATTATTATGTACAGGGATTCAAATACGTGAATGAGGTTATGGGGAGGCCGGCAGGGGAAAGCCAGATAAATGCCGCTGCCGATATTCTTAAGAGTTACAATCCCAGGATCAATTACCGAGAAGAAGAGCTTACCCCGGAGTTTATCTTTCAACGTTGTACTGAGACCTGGGACTGCAGGCTGGATGCTGGCAGATGTGCAAAACTGTTTTACAGCGGACTCGAATTAAAAGGAAGAATATATCAGGATACGGTACCGGCTCTCATTCAGTTAAAAAAAGCGGGATACAGGACAGCAGCACTGACAGATCTTCCAACGGCAATGCCTGATGAATTTTTTAAAAAAAGCGTATGGGAGATATTTCCGTATTTAGATATTTATGTGTCATCACAGAGCTGCGGAAGACGAAAACCAGATCCTATAGGGATTTTTGACATAGCAGAATATTTTTCTGTACCAGTAACCGAAATATGTTTTGTGGGTGATGAGGACAAAGATAAAGAAACAGCCCGGCGCGCGGGCTGCAGGTTTATCAGGATAAGACGCGGAGAGTGGGGCAAAGACAGCGGTACAGGACAGACCGGGGCAGAAGTGAGCACTCTTCAAGAGCTTTTATGCCTTCTGGAGCCGGTCTCCCAATCCTGAGGCTGGCAGGTCAATCCCCTGTCTTGATCCCTGATATATCAGAATCAATTACCATGGAATAGTTTGTATGGTAGATGACGAATCCGGGCGGTCCCCCGTTCGTCTTTTTTACATGTTTCTTTTCTATATAATCTACTTCGACCTTGTCAGAGCCGCGGTTTTTTGAGTAGTAGGCGGCAAGCCTGGCTGCCTCCTCAAATGTCTTGTCCGGCAGTTCCTCGTTATTGGACTTTACGATCACGTGGGAACCGGGGGCGCCTTTTGCATGGAACCACCAGTCATTGCCTGTGGCGAATTTAAAGGTAAGCTCTTCATTTTGATAATTATTTTTACCCACATAAATGTGGTAGCCGTCACTTGATATATAATGAAAAGGCTTTGATGTGATCTTGGGCTTTTTATTCCCCGCAAAACGGCGTTTGATATATCCGTATTCAGTCAGTTCTTCCTTGACCTGGACCAGGTCGTCCTCAGACAGGGCGATATCAAGCGCTGTGCTGATAGATTCCAGGTGGTCGATCTCAGACTTTGTCTCTTTTATAAGATCAGTCAGTGCCTCGCAGGTACGCTTCAGCTTATTATATTTATCAAAATTCTTCTGGGCGTTTTCCTGAGGCGTAAGTGTGGGGTCTAAAGGTATAGTGACCATTTCATTTGTATAATAATTCAGGGCCTCAAGCTTCTTTGCGCCTGGTTCCAGGCCATATCCATATGTGTTGATGAGTTCTCCGTAAACTTTATACTTATCTTTCTTCTCAGTATCCTTCATCTGCCTGAGCTGAAGGTCGTATTTTTTGCGGTTTCTTTCAAGCGCAGTCTGCACGATCCTGCGAAGGTCAGAAGATTTCTGGCGTATGCGGGTGATCGTGTTCTTCACAGCATAATAATTCTCCAGTACCTCGGAGACGGAAAGGCAGCCCCGGACAGACATATCGCTGTACTGGGTAAGTGTCACAGAAGAAAAGTCCACAGGCTCTTTTCCGTTAAATACGATATTGGGAGTGAAGTTTCCCTCCCTCACATCATCCATGAGATGTGTAAAAATGCCGTAGAGATGTATCCTTTCCAGCTCAGTAAAGGTATTTGCGCTCTGTGAAGATTCCAGGGAGGCCCTGTGGCAGACTTCCTCTGCTATCAGGGGGCTGATGCCGGTGAGAGAAGTATGCAGTGCCTTTCCCAGCGGCATGGGTTTTGTGAAGACAGCATCCGCAAATGCAGCTTCCCCGGCCTCAAGCGGATTTAACTTGTGCTGTGTCTCCGGTATGAAATAATCCCGTCCGGGAAGTACTTCACGGACAGAACTCATCTGAGCCGGGACATGCTTGATGCTGTCTATGATTTTTCCTTCATCTCCGCAGAAAATAATATTGCTGTGCTTGCCCATGATCTCAACCACCAGGGTCTTGGTGCACAGGTCGCCCAGTTCATTTAAGTGTTCAATCTCAAAATTAATGATCCTCTCCAGACCCGGCTGCCATATCCTTGTGAATCTGCCGCTTCCGATGTGCTTGCGCAGCAGCATACAGAAATTAGGGGCGGTGATCGGACTTGGTTTGTTGGATTCTGTCAGGTAGATGAGCGGCAGGCTGGCGCCTGCAGAGATCAGAAGGCGGTATTGGGTCTTCTGGTTTTTTACTGTGATGAGCAGCTCATCATTTTCCGGCTGTGCTATTTTATTTATTTTACCGCCCAGAATGGTACTGTTCAGGTCGCGGACCACATTGGCGATTACGATTCCGTCTAAAGCCATTTCAATTCTCCTTTGCGTTTACATGTAACTGTGAAGTATTGACAGTTACAGAAAAGTATATCAGATTATGCGCAGTGTTTCCAGCTCTTTTTTGTTATAGTTAAGACGGTAGCCGGCTGAACTATAACAAAAATGTGTTGACGGTGAAGTGCCTTTGTTTTATAATATTTTTAATGTGGCAGCTTGTGGCCTGTCACAAAACGAATTGAAATGGGCGAATGAATATGATAAAAAGTATGACAGGTTTTGGAAGAGGTGAAATCATCCAAAATGAGCGAAAGTTTACAGTTGAGATGAAGGCGGTCAATCACAGGTATTTTGATGTGAATATCCGTATGCCTAAGAAGCTCGGGTTTTTTGAGGCAAGCATCCGCACTCTTTTAAAGGAATATATCCAGAGGGGAAAGGTGGATGTCTTTATAACGTATGAAGACTATACCCAGTCCAATGTGTCACTGAAGTATAATGAGGCAGTGGCAGGGCAGTATCTGAAGTATTTTAAGCAGATGTCGGAAACCTTTGGCCTTGAAAATGATATCAGGGTATCTGCCCTGGGAAGATGTCCGGAAGTATTTACTATGGAAGAAGAGACTGCTGATGAAGAAGAGATATGGGGAGTTTTAAAGGGAGCCCTCATCCAGGCCTGTGTCCAGTTTACCAGTTCCAGAGAGCGTGAGGGCGAAGTGCTCAAAGCTGACCTTCTGCAGAAGCTCGCAGGGATGAGAAGCGATGTGGAAGCAGTGGAAGAACGCTATCCGCAGATCATGGAGGATTACCGGGCATCTCTTCACGAAAAAGTTGGGGAGCTGCTGCAGGATTCACAGATAGATGAGAACAGGCTGGCTTCAGAAGTCATTCTCTATGCGGATAAGATATGTACTGATGAAGAGACTGTGCGTCTTAAGAGCCATATTGATTCTATGGCCGCCTCGCTGAATGAGGGAGGGGCAGTGGGCAGGAAACTGGATTTTATTGCCCAGGAGATGAACAGAGAAGCGAACACCATTTTATCCAAGGCAAATGACCTTACGACATCTAATATCGCCATAAATCTCAAGACAGAGATTGAAAAAGTGCGTGAGCAGATACAGAACATAGAATAGGATAAGACAATGGCTAGATTGATAAACATAGGTTTTGGAAATGTGGTTAATTCTGACAAGGTAGTTGCCGTGGTCAGTCCGGATGCCGCGCCCATAAAGCGTCTGGTGCAGAGAGCAAAAGAGGCAGGCAGCATAATTGATGCCACACAGGGGCGGAGGACAAAGGCTGTTATAATCACCGAGGAAGACCATATAGTGTTATCGGCGCTGCAGCCTGATACGATAACAAAGCGCTTTGCCGTGCTGGATCTGGACGGCAGGGCAGAGGCAGAGAGAGGAGATAGCGATGAGTAGGAAAGGAATCCTGATGGTGCTTTCCGGATTTTCCGGCGCCGGCAAGGGGACTCTTGTGAAAGGGCTTCTGGAGAGATATGACAATTATGCATTATCTGTCTCAGCTACCACAAGAAAGCCACGGGCAGGGGAGGAAGACGGAAAGGCGTATTTTTTTAAAACTGTGGAAGAATTCGAGAACATGATAGAGGAGGATTCTTTTATAGAATATGCAAAGTACGTGGATAATTACTACGGAACTCCCAAGGAATATGTGCAGAAGAAGCTGGATGAAGGGAAAGATGTGATACTGGAGATTGAGATCCAGGGTGCGCTTAAAGTAAAAAAGGCTTACCCGGATACCCTGCTGCTGTTTGTAATGCCTCCCAGCGCGGCGCTGCTGCGGGAGAGGCTGACCGGGAGAGGTACCGAGTCTGAGGATGTGATAGCGTCCCGGCTGGCAAGAGCTGTCCAGGAGGCTGAAGGGATAGAGGAATATGATTATCTTGTGATCAATGATGATCTGGACACATGTATCAGGGAGCTTCACGGAATTATACAAAGTGAGCACTGCAGCGTGGAACGCAATCAGGAGATCATCGGGCAGATGCGCCGTGAACTGAAAGCGTTTGAATAGACGCATAAAAGTATGTGCACTGTTATGGTATTAAGTAAAATGAATATAGAAAAGCAAACGAGAGGAGAAATAATATGTTACATCCATCCTACACAGATTTAATGAAAATCGTAAACAGCGAGGTTGAACAGGGAGATACACCTGTAGTCAACAGCCGCTATTCTATCGTCATGGCTACAGCTAAGAGGGCCAGGCAGATCATCGGGGGAGCGGAGCCGCTTGTATATGCGGCAGGGAAGAAACCGCTTTCTGTAGCAGTGGAAGAGCTGAATAAGGGTAAGATCAAAGTCCTCGGTGAGGATGAGATGGCTGACAAGGAAGAGATCGCCCAGGCAGAGGCTATGCTGGGGATGAACGACAATATGCAGCTGGCGGAGGAAGACGGCGGCTCAGAGGATACAGAGACAGAAGAATAAAGAGTTTGGGGTGATTGCCAAAGAGGGAGGCGGATATGAAAGATATGAAGGCGTTTAAAAACGCTTACAGCCTTATGGCTGTTACAGATATTATATTTGGTATTGTGCTGCTTATCTGGCCGGATGTATCTATGAAGACTTTCTGTTATGTTCTGGGGGTCATGAGCGTTATTTTCGGGCTGGTCCATATCATCATCTATTTTACACGTGATAAGATGCAGGCAATGCTTCAGATGGATATGGTATCAGGTATCTGTCTGCTGGCGTTTGGAATTTTTGTGCTGGTAAAGCCTGAGTTCATTATATCTATTCTGCCGTTTGTAGTTGGTGTGATCATGCTTCTCGGGGCAGTTGTGAAGTTCCAGAACTGTCTTGATATGAAGAAGCTGGGATTTACGAAGTGGTATCTTATCCTGGTGGCATCGCTGCTCATGGTAGGGGTGGGCATCATACTGGTGATCAACCCATTTGAAGCAGCAGAAGTCATGATGATCCTGCTCGGGGCGGGGCTGTTGGCTGACGGTCTGATCAGTCTTTTTGATATCTTTATGCTCAACAGCCTTGTCAAGAAGGCAAAGAAAGCTGCCAGTGAGGCGGAGGCCGCTATCATAACAGAGGAGCCTGGCAGAAAGTCATAGGAAAATATAAAGTCCAGATTTCTTACACAGAAACCTGGATTTTTCTATTCTTTATTGACCTTTTTGTTTTAAAATAGTACAATATTTGTAACTGTTTGATATGATGTAAAAATTAACGATCACAAAGTGAAGATAGAGGAGAGGTCAGCATGAAGAGATTTATCAAGGAAGTAGTAGAAGGCCGTTCGCTGCCCATGGAGGACGCTATGAGCGCCATGGAGATGATGCTGAGCGGCAAAGCCACACAGGCTCAGATAGCGGCATTTCTGACAGGGCTCAGAATGAAGGGTGAGACATTGGATGAGATCGTAGGATGCGCCACTGTGCTCAGGGACAAAGCAGAACATATCTCCCCAAAGGTGGAAAATTATGTAGATATAGTAGGAACAGGCGGTGACTGCAGTTACTCATTTAATATTTCAACTACATCGGCGTTTGTGGCGGCAGGCGCCGGAGTTCCTATCGCCAAGCACGGGAACCGTTCTATTTCAAGCAAAAGCGGTTCGGGCGATGTGCTGGAATCCCTGGGTGTTAACATTATGGCGGAGCCTAAGGAGGTAGAGAAGGCTGTTGAGGAGATAGGCATTGGTTTCATGTTTGCCCAAGTATTCCACAAATCCATGAAGAACGTGGGGCAGGCCAGAAGTGAGATGGGGATCCGTTCTATATTCAATATCCTGGGACCTCTCTCCAATCCATCAGGTGCGAAGAATCAGGTGATTGGTGTATTTAACCCTGAGCTTGTAGAGGTATTTGCCCAGGCAATGCGCATTATGGGAGTTGACAGGGCTCTTGTAGTCAGTGCAAAGGACGGAATGGATGAGATCTCTACAGCAGCCGACACTGTAGTCTCTGAGATCAGGGACGGACAGGTTATCAATTATGTTCTGACCCCGGAGCAGTTCGGTATGCGCAGGACGATACTGGAATGTCTTCAGGGAGGGGACGCCAGGATCAACGCGGCTATTACGAAAGATATCCTGAAAGGATCTGTGGGACACCGGCGTGATGTGGTGCTTCTGAATGCAGGCGCAACGATCTATGTGGGCGGTAAGGCTGATTCAATCGAGGAAGGTATTGAACTGGCCAAAGAGTCTATCGATTCAGGTATGGCACTAAAGAAATTAGAGGATCTGATTGCATTCAGCAATCAGCCCCGCCAATAATCAAATTATGAGGAGCTTTTATGAAATTACTTTTTATTTCCCTGGGCTGTGACAAGAATCTTGTAGATTCAGAACGCATGCTGGGAATACTGGCAAAAGAGGGATATGAACTGACTGACGAAGAGTCAGAGGCAGATATAATAGTTATTAATACATGCTGTTTCATCAACGATGCTAAGGAAGAGAGCATACAGAACATTCTGACAATGGCTGAGTACAGAAAGGAAGGAAGCTGCAGGGCGCTGATTGTCACAGGATGTCTGGCTCAGAGGTACAGGGCTGAGATCATCGATGAGATCCCTGAGGTGGATGCAGTGCTTGGCACCACTTCTTTTGATGATATCCTGGAAGCGGTGAAAAAGGCTCTTGGGGGTGAACACCTGCTGGAATTCAAGGATCTGGACCTGCTGCCTCAGGTAAAATCAAAGAGGATTTTAACTACAGGAGGCCATTATGCCCACCTGAAAATTGCAGAAGGGTGTGACAAGCACTGTACTTATTGTATTATTCCTAAGATTCGTGGCAATTATAGAAGTATACCGATGGAAGAGCTGGCGGCTGAGGCGGAGGAACTAGCTTTGGAGGGAGTCAGGGAGCTGATTCTTGTAGCCCAGGAGACTACGCTTTACGGGGTGGACCTGTATGGCAGAAAAAGTCTTCACCTGCTGCTGAAAAGGCTCTGCCAGATCAGTGGTATACGATGGATCAGGATACTTTACTGCTATCCGGAGGAGATCTATGATGAACTTATACAGACTATGAAGGAAGAACCTAAGATCTGCCACTATCTGGATCTGCCTATCCAGCATGCCAATGATACCATACTTAGAAGGATGGGGCGGCGTACCAGCAAGGCCCAGCTCACAGCTATCGTAGAGAAGCTGCGCAGGGAGATACCGGATATCATCCTGAGGACTACGCTCATCAGCGGTTTCCCAGGGGAGACTGAGGAGCAGCACGAAGAGCTGGCTGCCTTTATCGATCAGATGGAATTTGACAGGCTTGGGGTATTTGCATATTCCCCTGAGGAAGATACGCCTGCCGCCTTGATGGATGACCAGGTCGATGAGGAAGTCAAGCTGGACCGCAGGGATGAGCTGATGGAGCTCCAGCAGGAGATCGCTTTTGAAAAGGCGGCCGACAGAGTGGGGATGACAGTCCTGGCTATGGTAGAAGGAAAAGTGGCGGATGAGAATGCCTATGTGGCAAGAACCTATGGGGATGCACCGGGTGTTGATGGCTATTTGTTCATCAATACTGATGAGACACTTGTTTCGGGAGATTTTGTCAGGGTCAGGATAACCGGGGCTTTAGAATATGATTTGATAGGAGAGATAGCCGAATGAATACGCCTAATTTATTAACTATTTTGAGAATTGTACTCATTCCGTTTTTTGTATTTTTCATGCTGGCCGGCGGATCTGAGTATTCGAAATGGATTGCACTGGCTATCTTTGCAGTAGCCAGCCTGACTGACACTCTTGACGGGTATCTGGCCAGAAAAAACCATCAGGTGACTAATTTCGGGAAATTTATGGATCCTCTTGCAGACAAGCTTTTAGTATGTTCCGCAATGATCTGCCTGATCGATTCGGGAAAGCTGGCAAGCTGGATCGTCATAATCATTATCAGCAGGGAATTTATCATCAGTGGATTCAGGCTGGTGGCTGCTGACAATGGTATCGTGATCGCGGCAAGCTGGTGGGGCAAGCTGAAGACGGTTTCTCAGATGACGATGATCATATTGCTGATCGCAGATCTGGGAGGTATATTTACAACACTGGAGATCGTGGTCACTTATATAGCGCTGGTGCTGACAGTAGTCTCACTGGTGGATTATATTTGGAAGAATAAACAGGTCCTTTCCATGCAGGGATAAAGGAGCAGAGTCAGTGGACTGTTTATAAAATTGAGGAGAACGTATGATAGTAGAATTGATTAGCGTAGGAACAGAGCTTTTACTTGGAAACATTGTCAATACAAATGCGGCATATCTTGCGGAGAAATGTGCTCTGCTGGGACTTTCAATGTACCATCAGTCTGTGGTGGGAGACAATGAAGAGCGTCTTGCAGAAACTATAAAGACGGCAGCCGGGCGTTCTGACGTGGTCATCTTAAGCGGAGGCCTTGGGCCAACGAAGGATGATCTTACAAAAGAGGTGGCTGCAAAGGTGATGGGATATGAGCTTGTTGAGGATGCCCATACAAAAGCCAGGATTGAAGAATACTTTAAGAACAGCCAGTTTAAGATCATAACGGATAATAACTGGAAGCAGGCGCTCATTCCGGAAGGAGCCATCGTGGTGGACAATAAGAACGGCACAGCTCCCGGCCTTATAATGGAAAAGGATGGGAAATCTGTAATCCTGCTGCCAGGGCCTCCAAATGAGCTGGTGCCGATGTTTGAACAGGATATTTTTCCGTACCTGAATAAACTCCAGCCTGAGATCATATGTTCTGCCATGGTAAAGATCTGCGGTCTGGGTGAAAGCTATGTGGAGACTCAGATAGCAGACCTGATTGAGAATCAGACAAATCCAACCATAGCCCCATATGCAAAGACGGGGGAAGTCCACCTGAGGATCACTGCCAAGGCAGGTGATGAAAAGGAAGCTAAGAAGCTGATAAAGCCTGTTGTCAAGGAACTCAGGAACCGCTTTGGCTCTAATATCTATACGACAGACGAGAGCAAGACTCTGGAGGAGGCTATTGTTGACCTGCTCCTGGAGAAGCAGCTGACACTCACCACAGCAGAATCCTGCACCGGCGGCATGCTGGCGGCAAGGCTTACTAATGTGCCGGGAGTCTCCGAGGTTTTCAAGCAGGGACTTGTCACATACAGCAACAGGGCTAAACGCAAGCTGCTGGATGTTAAGAAAAACACACTGAAGGACTGTGGAGCAGTCAGTGATAAGACTGCCAAGGAGATGGCCAAAAACGGAGCGTTTATTACAGGCTCTGACATCTGTGTCTCTGTGACGGGAATAGCAGGACCTGACGGCGGCACAGAAGAAAAGCCGGTTGGTCTTGTGTATATGGCCTGTTCTTACAATAATAAGGTCACTGTAAAAGAATTCCACTTTAAGGGTGAGCGCAGCAAGGTAAGAGAAAGTTCTGTTGTAAATGCGCTGACCTTAGTCAGAGAGTGTATTCTGGCAGATGATGCAAAACAGTAAAGCAGACGGAACATACTATAAAGGAGAAGGCGCATGAAGAATTACTATGACGGTGATATTGCCAGGAGTCCCAGGATTGCCAGGCTGATCGAAGACCTCTATGACCACCTGCCTGTTATCGAAGCTGAGAGGGCTGTTATTCTTACTGAGAGCTATCAGGAGACAGAAGGTGAACCTGTTATTATCCGCAGAGGAAAAGCGTTTGAGAAGATATGTCATGAGCTGCCCATTACGATCAGGCCGGGAGAGCTGGTCGTCGGCAGCAATACAAAGACAGCCAGAGGGTGCCAGGTGTTCCCTGAATATTCTTTTGAATGGCTGGAAGCGGAATTTGACACAGTGGAGAAGAGGAGCGCGGATCCATTTTATATTTCCGATGAGACGAAGGAGCAGCTTCATGAGGTCTATAAGTACTGGAAAGGAAAGACCACAAGTGAGCTGGCCACTTCCTATATGGCAGAAGAGACTCTCAGAGCCATGGAGCACAATATTTTTACGCCCGGCAACTATTTCTATAATGGAATAGGTCATTTTACGGTGAAGTATGAGGAAGTGCTGGAATCAGGCTTCGAGGGCATTATCGAGAAGGCGGAGAAAGAGCTTCACAGGCTGAAGGTGTCTGATGAGGATTACCAGAAGCGTTCAAGCTTTTTAAAAGCTGCCATCATGAGCTGCCAGGCTGCTATTGATTATGCGCACCGTTATGCACTGCTGGCAGCCAGTGAGGCAGAAAAGTGTAAGGATGAGGTGAGAAAGAAGGAGCTGCTTCAGATCGCCGCAAACTGCGCCAGGGTTCCGGGCAGGCCGGCAACATCTTTCTATGAGGCATGCCAGTCATTCTGGTTTGTTCAGATGCTGCTTCAGACTGAATCTTCAGGACATTCTATCTCACCGGGAAGATTTGACCAGTATATGTATCCGTATTACGAGGCGGATATGAAAGCCGGAAAGATCACTAGAGAATTTGCCCAGGAACTGATGGATTGTATATGGGTGAAATTAAATGACTTAAATAAGTGCAGGGATGCAGGAAGCGCTGAAGGCTTTGCAGGATACAGCCTGTTCCAGAATCTCATAGCGGGCGGACAGGACGCTGAGGGAAATGACGTGACAAATGATCTCTCATTTATGTGCATAGAGGCCTCCATGCATGAGCAGCTTCCCGCACCGTCCCTGTCTGTGAGGGTATGGAACGGGACACCTGATGAATTTCTTATCAAGGCAGCCAAACTGACGAGAACGGGTATCGGCCTGCCTGCTTATTATAATGACGAGGTAATCATCCCGGCTATGATGAGCAGAGGGGTAAGCCTTGAGGATGCACGTACATATAATATTATCGGCTGTGTAGAGCCGCAGGCACATGGAAAGACGGATGGCTGGCACGATGCTGCATTCTTTAATATGCTGCGCCCGCTGGAGCTTGTATTCTCAAGCGGTTTTGAGCTGGGTGAGCAGGTCGGGCCGAGGACTGCAGATATAGCAGGCATGAAGAGTTTTGATGAGTTCTACGATGCGTACAAAGAGCAGATGGAATATTTCATAGGCCTTATGGTTAATGCAGATAACAGTATTGATGTGGCTCATGCAGAGCGCTGTCCGCTGCCTTTCCAGTCAAGTATGATAGATGATTGTATTGGCAGAGGAAAATCCCTTCAGGAGGGCGGGGCAGTCTATAATTTTACAGGTCCCCAGGGATTTGGAATCGCCAATGCCGCTGATTCTCTTTATGCCGTCAAAAAACTTGTGTTTGAAGATAAGAAGCTGACACTGGAAGAGTTTAAAGAGGCTCTGGATGACAATTTTGGAAAAGGCATCAGTCCGCAGAGGGTGGAAGAGCTGACAGCCAGGATAGCAGAACAGCTTGGCAGGGCAGGAGTGCAGGCGGGTGAAAATGAGATCGCTGTGATAGCAAAAACTGTCAGGGAAACGCCAGTTCCGGCAGAGAAGCAGGAGAAGTATGACAGGCTGCTGCAATGGATAGATGAATTGCCCAAGTACGGGAATGACATAGAATGGCTGGATATGTTTGCAAGAGATGTGGCTTATACATATACGAAGCCTCTTGAGAAGTACAGAAATCCCAGGGGGGGACAGTATCAGGCGGGACTTTATCCTGTGTCTGCCAATGTGCCTTTAGGGGCTCAGACAGGGGCAACACCTGATGGGCGTCTTGCAAACACTCCGATCGCAGACGGGGTGGGGCCTGTTCAGGGCAAGGATGTAAGCGGGCCTACAGCTACGGCTAATTCTGTGGCGCGGCTGGATCATTTTATTGCTTCCAACGGAACTTTGTTTAACCAGAAATTCCATCCTTCAGCTTTGAGCGGAATAGAAGGCCTTACTAAATTTGTATCGCTTATCAGAGGATTTTTTGACCAGAAAGGTATGCATATGCAGTTTAATGTAGTCAGCCGGGAGACGCTCCTGGATGCTCAGGCACATCCTGAGAATTACAAGACCCTGGTGGTGCGTGTGGCGGGCTACAGCGCATTATTTACCACATTGTCACGTTCTCTTCAGGATGACATCATCAACAGGACCATGCAGACATTTTGATTGAATAAATGATTGAATAAAAACAGGAGCCTATATGGAAAAAGAGTATTTAAAGCAGACGGGAAGGATATTTGATATCCAGCGTTTTTCAATCCATGACGGACCCGGTATCAGGACTATCGTTTTCCTGAAAGGGTGTGCTTTAAGATGCAAATGGTGCTGTAATCCGGAGTCACAGAGCTATGAGATACAGACAATGATCCAAAATGGAAATGAAAAGATCATAGGCAGGGATGTGACAGTTGAAGAGGTAATGGATGAGGTGAGAAAAGACATGCCTCATTACAGGCGCTCTCAGGGAGGGCTTACACTCTCAGGCGGCGAATCACTTCTGCAGCCTCAGTTCGCCTCATGCCTCCTCCAGGCGGCTAAAGACCTGGGATTGAATACGGCCCTGGAGTCAACAGGTTTCGCATCATACGAGACGATCAGAGATATGATCCTGCCGTGGCTGGACTTATACCTGATGGATATCAAGCATGTGGACAGGGCTAAACACAAGCTGTTTACAGGGCAGTCTAATGAACTCATCCTGGAAAATGCAAAAAAGATTGCGGGGTCAGGACAAAAACTTATAATCAGAGTACCTGTTATTCCCACATTTAATGATACCCCTTCAGAGATCCTGGAGATAGCCCAGTTCGCAAGAAGCCTGAAGGGGGTAAAGCAGCTGCACCTTCTGCCGTATCACAGGCTGGGGCAGGATAAATATGATGGACTTGGACGTGAATATACACTGGAGCATATTGAACCGCCGTCAAATGAGCATATGGAAATGCTGGCCGGAGTAGCCAGGACCACAGGGCTCCATGTACAGGTGGGAGGCTGAGTCAGAAGGCAACAGATGAAGGCGGTTACTGTTACTGCATCATCTTCATCATATTCCGGACCTTTTCCATCCGGGCGATCTCCTCTTTGGATTTGCCCTCTTTCATGACATTGATGATCGTGTCGACCTCATCGGAGGTGAATTTTACACCTTTAGATTTAGACTGTGAAGCTGCTGCCAGCAAAAAGGGCAGCAGCTCTTTTTGCGATTTGCTCTGAGACTGTTCTGTCAGCGCCAGGAGCATCTGCAGTTTTGTTTTATCGATACCCTTGAGATTTGGGTGATTCATCCAGCTGTTATCTTCCATAATAAAACTCCTTTCTTTGTGGCAAAGATAGTGTTGCAGGGTCCTGCAAACATGTGTGTCCGGCCCGTAAACGCAAAAGCAGCCCTAAGGCTGTTCTTTTTCAGAGCCTCCCCCTTCGCCCCCTTCAGAAGCGTCAGGAGTGAACATAGATTCATATGCAGAAAACATAGCCTGCTGTTCCGGGGAGAGAAATGCACTCATCATATCTTCAGGTGAGCTGCCGCCATCTGTGAAAGCGTTCATCATGCTCATGATCTGTATCATACTCATTGCCTGTTCGATATTCTCACGCTGGGATTTTCCGGCATAGTTTTTTATGTCGTCCAGCATATCCGTCATGGAAAATTTTCCTTCGGACTGTGTGTGTATGCTCATTTCACCGGAACTGTTAAAAAAAGAGAGGATATTCTGGATTTCTATGACCTTGATGAAAACGGCAAAGAATCTTTGATTTTTTCCTCCCAGATAGGGGAGCATTGCTTTTAACATCTGCAGCTGTTCTCCGCCGGCAATTTTATCAAGAGCTGTAAAAGGCATTGCTTCTTCATCCATAGGCCACATCCTTCTTTTTTCAAAAGTATATGCCCAAACCGGCAAAAGTATGACAGAACACTGCCTCAGTCATATGATATATAAGGGGCGCCTTCATGCGCTCCCTTAAAAATGACAGGAGGCAGGTTTATGAGACATCATTTAGTCATAGATGGAAATGCATTTTACGAAGTGGATGATGACTGCATGGCGGCAAAAAAACAGAAAGAAGAAGAGAGGCTGAAAAAGGCAGCGGAAGAAAAAAAGAAAAAATCACGCAAAGATAAAAGTGAAGAATAAAACGTGGAAAGCATTATATAATCAAAATTAAAAACACCGGGGTCCATGTAAAACTGACACATGGCTCCCGGTATTTTTTTCCGGCAGTTTCCGGACAGGATACAGGAGCCTGTCCTGTCTGCGGAAAAAGAAGGGGGAGCTGCACGCATGCAGCTCCCCGGACTTCTCAGCTGATTAGCAGAGGGATGTTCCGCATCCACATCCGCATCCACATCCTGAATTGTTGCCGTTGCCATTGCCACAGCAGCAGAGCAGGAGAAGGACGATCAGGATACAGCTGTCGCCGCCGCCACATCCGCAGCCGCCTGAAGAACCCAGACCACCGCCGCCACAGCAGCAAAGCAGGATAATAATCCATAAGAAGTTGTTTCCGCATCCAGAATTACATCCACATCCATTGTTTCCACCTTCACATCCACATCCACAGTTTGTTGCAGCTAAATCACTCATTTTTGTTCCTCCATTAATTAATGATTACACTTCATGATATGACGGGGGTTCCATTTTTGTTACATCAAAGATTCAAATATTTGATAAACATTTAAAGTTCCATATCCCCACTCTTTATTTGGATAGGTAAGATTAGGAAAACGGGTAGCTCCGCGGATCAAATAATTTTTTACGGCTATGGGAGTGAGTATGCTTGGAAGCGGTCTTTTTGTGCCCCACTCCACCAGCAGCGCCACAGCTCCGGCAGTGATCGCTGCTGCTGTGCTGGAACCGGTCCTGGTGCTGTAGCGTCCGCCCGGAACAGGCCCGTATACATCCACCCCCGGGGCGGCCAGGTCCGGCTTGATGCCTCCTGTCCTGGTAAAGCCCCGGCTTGAATTGATGAAGAGGCTGTTATTGTATGCATTGTAGGTGCAGACACTTATGGAGCTGGCAGAAGCGGACGGTGCGGTGATAGTTGTATCAGGGTTGGGTGCCAGAAATACGGTTCCGGGAGAGATCATGCCGGAAGCAGGCAGCCAGATATTAAAGGAACCCTCTGTATATACGTTGTTGTGGATACTGATAGTCCAGATGCCTTCTGTTGGAAGCCGGAACCTGATCAGGATCAGCTGGCTGCCTGACTTTATCTCCACAAGTTCGTAGTATACGTAGACAGTGGTCCGCTCCAGAAGGAAGCTGTAAGTGGCATTCTGTCCGGGACGGGCCTGGATAATAGGCACGGTTTCTCCCAGGGGCGAGGTGAGGGATATGGAATAAAGCTCAGGCGCCTGTGCCCAGAATTCCAGGCTGAAGCCCTCTGTACTGTCATCAACCAGGATTTCAACCCTGCGCACCTCATCGGCCCGGTCCAGTTTTCCAAAGTAGTGATGGCCCTTTCCGGCTTCATTGCCAGCCGCTATACAGCCGTAGTAGCCAGGAAGGGAAGTATACCCTGAAAGGACGGAGGAGAGAGGATCATTGCCGGCATGGTCCCCCTGGTTGCTGCCAAGGCCTATGCACAGCACGAGCGGCATCCTGTTTTGCTCTGCCAGCCGCATGAGGTAATTGATCCCCATAAGGATATCCGTCTCCTGATAAACCTCGGATTCAGGAGGGACAAAGAAGAAATCCTTCAGATACTGTTTAGCCGGCTTTAATTTAACTACGGCGAGTGTACATTCAGGAGCGGCTCCTATAAAGTCCTCCTCAGGATTTGGACTGCCTCCTGCCACACCCGCCATAAAGGTGCCGTGTCCGGTGGGATCCTCCATGGGTATCAGCTCCCTGGGATCATCAAGAGAAAGGGCGGCGTTGATATCCTCAGGCGTGTATTCAGTTCCATAGTACATGTCGACAGGAGGCGTGCCGCCCTGGTCTGTCTGATCCCAGATACCGGCCAGCCGCGTCCGGCCGTCCCCTGTGCGGAAGGCCGGATGGGTGAAGTCGATTCCCGTATCTACAAAACCGATCATGATATTCTGGCCTTTGAGGCTTAAGACAGGCTGGTTTTGTACAGAGATGATGCCGGAGGCCTCAAGGCTGGTCGTGTTCAGAGGAGTAAAGAGGGAGGGCACACCGGAATATCCTACCTGGCGTATAAAGGCATCATTTGTCAAAGAGAGAGGGGAGTGGACCATTCCATAGCGCCCTCCCAGGATCTGTGCCCCTTCTGCAAGGTACATTTCAAGAAATTCAGCTTCAGACAGGGAAGTGTGGGGAATAATGATATCTGCATAGTCATTGGAAAGTATGAGATTACGCCGGTATTCCAATGAGGTATAATCTGTATTTGGCATAATACCACCATTATATATTTTTATTTTCTATATCATATGGGGCGTGAAAAGATGTGAGTACATATAATAATAAAAAAACGGAATAAGAATATGAATCGTGTCAGAATGATTATACATGCCGGGGAGGCATACAGAAGAGGCATCCGGGGGAAGGGAATCGGGGTGGCAGTTCTGGATACGGGGATCTACAGGCATCCAGATTTTGGAGGGAGAATATTACAGTTTAAAGACATACTGCGCGGTATGCAGGACTGCTATGATGACTGTTCCCACGGGACACACGTATCAGGTATTCTTGGAGGCAGCGGCCTCTCATCAAACGGAGTCTATATGGGGGTCGCCCCTGAATGCAGTATAATCCATGTAAAGGTCCTGGACAGAAAAGGAAATGGGAACAGGGATGATGTGCTAAAAGGTATAGACTGGGTCATTGAAAATAAGGAGCGGTATGGTATCCGTATTATGAATATATCTGTTGGGACAGTAAAAGAAGATGAGAAGAATAACAAACTTCTTGTTGATGCTGTAGAGAAAGCTTGGGATGCAGGGCTTGTAGTCGTAGTAGCAGCCGGAAATATGGGGCCGGAGCCTATGAGCATAACAGTTCCGGGCAACAGTAAAAAAGTCATTACAGTGGGATCTTTTGATGACTGCATGAAGCAGCCGAAAGATCCCTCAGTACGTCCCTGCTATTCAGGGAGAGGGCCGACTCTGGAATGTGTCTGCAAGCCGGATATTGTAGCACCTGGTTCCGGGATCACCTCCTGCAATGCCGTATCCTTTAAAAATAAAAACCTCTACTGCGTCAAAAGCGGCACCTCCATGGCCACGCCTGTTGTATCCGGCTGCCTGGCATTGCTGCTGGAGAGGGAGCCGGAGCTTACAAATGTGGAAGTTAAGATGAGGCTGAGAGAGACGGCAAAAAACCTGGGTTATCCCAACAGCCAGCAGGGGTGGGGAATGATTGATGTCAGGAGGCTTTTAAAACTTTAGTGTAAAAAAGCATTAACGCGGAAAATATTTTTTCTTTTACCTATTGACAGAAATCGTATAATTGTATACAATTATACGAAAATACCATACCAAGGAGTAGATGAAATGGAAAACAGAAAAGTTAAAATGGATCAGCACACAAATCTGCTGCAGTTAGAGGAGCACATGTATCCGCTTGTTGATGTAAAGACACCGAACGTATTCAGAAACCTGTTTCCTTACGATGAAGTGCCTAAAATAGCATTCAATGACCGTATTGTGCCGCACCACATGCCTGATGATATCTGGATTACCGACACTACTTTCCGGGATGGACAGCAGTCGAGGGCTCCATATACCACAGAGCAGATAGTGGCGCTGTATGATTATATGCACAGGCTTGGCGGCCCAAAGGGAAAGATTAAACAGAGTGAATTTTTCCTGTACAGCAAGAAGGACAGGGACGCTGTCTATAAATGCATGGAACGCGGATATGAGTTTCCGGAAGTCACCAGCTGGATCCGCGCCAGCAAAAAGGATTTTGAGCTTGTCAAGGATATAGGCATGAAGGAGACAGGTATTCTGGTGAGCTGTTCAGACTACCATATCTTTTATAAGATGAAGATGACCAGAAAAGAGGCTATGGAGCATTACCTGAGCATTGTAAAAGATTGTCTTGAGATAGGGATAAGCCCCAGATGCCATCTGGAAGATGTGACAAGAGCTGATATCTACGGATATGTGATTCCTTTCTGCCTGGAGCTTATGAAGCTGATGGAGCAGTATAATATTCCGATCAAGATCCGCTGCTGCGACACTATGGGTTATGGTGTAAATTATGCCGGGGCCGTGATACCGCGCTCTGTCCAGGGTATCATCTATGGGATCATGACACATGCCGGCGTGCCCTCAGAGCTGATCGAATGGCATGGACATAATGACTTTTATAAGGCCGTGTCCAACTCTACGACAGCTTGGCTGTACGGCGCCTGCGGAGTCAACTGCTCCCTGTTCGGTATCGGCGAGAGGACAGGAAATACTCCTCTGGAAGCCATGGTCTTTGAATATGCCCAGCTGCGCGGCACTCTGGACGGCATGGATACACGGGTGATCACAGAGATGGCCGAGTATTATGAAAAAGAGATAGGATACCATATCCCCTCCAGGACTCCGTTTGTAGGCAGGAATTTTAATGTGACAAGAGCCGGAATCCATGCTGACGGACTGTTAAAAAATGAGGAGATCTACAATATATTTGATACTGATAAATTCCTGAACAGACCTGTGCTGGTGGCAGTCTCAAATACCTCCGGCCTGGCAGGCATTGCCCACTGGATCAACACCTACTACAAGCTGTCGGAGGATAAGAGGCTGAGCAAGGATCATCCGCTGATTGCCATGGTCAAGGAGTGGGTGGATAAAGAGTATGAGAGCGGCCGTGTCACTGTTCTGACAGATAATGAGCTTGTAAAGGTTATAGATGAGAGCTGCCGGAAACTTAATATAGTTCTGTAGGCGGGGGGAACGAAAAATTGGCTGACAATTATTCTATGCGCAGCCGCGTCTTTAACAGGCTGCGCGAAGACATCCTCACAGGGAAGTACAAGAAAAATGATGAGCTGCGGGAAGCGGCGATAGGAGAGGAGCTGGGGGTCAGCAGGACCCCTGTCAGGGAGGCGCTGCATCAGCTGGAGCTGGAAGGCCTTGTTGAGATCATACCAAACCGGGGTGCCTATGTGGTGGGGATCACCTCTGCAGATGTGGAAGATATTTACATGATACGCGCCAGGCTGGAAGGGCTGTGCGCGCGTCTGGCAGCAGAGCGTGTCAGCACAGAGCAGATGGGGGAGATGGAAGAGATCCTCATGCTTTCCAGATTCCACGAGGAAAAAAAGCATTATTCCCAGCTTTTTGAGCTGGACAGCCGTTTCCATGAGGTGCTTTTTGCCTCCTGCGGCAGCAAGATACTGGAGCATGTCCTGGACGACTTCCACCATTATATCCAGATGGTCAGAAAAAGGTCCTTAACAGTAGAAAACAGGGCGGAGAAGGCCACGAAGGAACATGAGGCTATCTATGCAGCCATAAAGAGCCATGACGGGGATAAAGCAGACGAATTGGCTACGCTTCACATCATGAATGCAAGAAAAAATATGAAAAATCATAATTTAGGGAACATTTTGGATAAAAATGTGTTAGACTAGAAAGGTATCTACCCCCCGTGGGAAAGAAGCAAAGGACAGGAGGATAAGAATGGATAAAATCAAGATGACGACCCCGCTGGTGGAGATGGACGGGGATGAAATGACAAGAGTTCTCTGGAAAATCATAAAGGACGAGCTGCTTCTTCCTTTTGTTGATCTGAAGACAGAGTATTATGATCTGGGCCTTGAACACCGCAATGAGACAGATGACCAGGTTACATTTGACAGCGCCTACGCTAATAAGAAATACGGTGTGGCTGTAAAATGTGCTACAATTACCCCAAATGCGGCAAGAGTAAAGGAATATAATCTCAAAGAAATGTGGAAAAGCCCGAATGGGACTATCCGTGCCATTATGGATGGAACTGTCTTCCGTACCCCAATCGTGGTAAAAGGGATCGAGCCCTGCGTGAAAAACTGGAAGAAGCCTATCACCCTGGCAAGACATGCCTACGGGGATGTCTATAAAGCATCTGAGATGAAGGTTGCGTGCGCAGGAAAAGCAGAGCTTGTATTTACAGCTGAGGACGGCACAGAGACAAGAGAGCTGATCCATGAATTTAAAGGCCCGGGTATCCTTCAGGGTATGCACAATCTGGAAAGCTCCATTGAGAGCTTTGCAAGAAGCTGCTTTAATTATGCCCTGGATACAAAGCAGGATCTGTGGTTCGCAACAAAAGACACGATTTCCAAGAAATATGACCACACATTTAAAGACATATTCCAGGAGATCTACGAAGCTGAGTATGACGGAAAGTTCAAAGATGCCGGCATTACATACTTCTATACTCTGATAGATGATGCCGTGGCGCGTGTCATGAAGTCAGAAGGCGGATATATCTGGGCATGTAAAAATTATGACGGCGATGTTATGAGCGATATGGTATCTTCAGCGTTTGGATCTCTTGCCATGATGACCTCCGTACTCGTATCTCCGGAAGGCAATTTCGAGTATGAAGCAGCACATGGAACAGTGCAGAGGCATTATTATAAGCATCTGAAGGGCGAGGAGACATCTACCAACTCTGTGGCAACTATATTTGCATGGAGCGGCGCTTTGCGCAAGCGCGGAGAACTGGACGGCATTCAGGAGCTGATGGATTTTGCGGATAAGCTGGAAGCAGCTACTATAGAGACGATTGAGGACGGGAAAATGACAAAAGACCTTGCACTCATCACTTCGATCCAGAACCCGGTTGTATTAAACAGCCAGGACTTTATAAAGGCAGTCAGGGAGAAACTGGAAGAAAAATTGAAATAAAGGCAAGAGTTAGAAGAGCTGGCAGATTATTCCGCCAGCTCTTCCCATTTCTCATACAATTTTTCTAACTCTTCATTAATAGCCGTCTTTTCATTATTCAGCTTCAGACACTCAGCTACGTTCGTAAAGATTTCTTCCTGGGTCATAAGCGTATCGATCTCGCTGTCTCTTACTTCCAGCTGGTGGATCCGTTCTTCGGTCCTTTTAAGTTCATTCTGGCGTTTGCGTATCCTCGCCTGCTCTTCCTTTTTCTGCTGCCAGTCTGATTTAGAGTCAGGACTTCCTGTATTCGGCGTGGCAGCGCCGTCTGATGAACCGGCGGAGCCCTCTTCTATATACAGAGAGGCCATAAGTTCTTTTTTCTCCAGATAATAATCATAATTTCCAATATAATTAAGCAGTATATTTCCAGTAAGCTCCAGGATCCTTGTGGCAGTCTGGTTGATAAAATAACGGTCGTGGGAGACATACAGAACTGTTCCTGTATACTGGTTTATAGCGTTTTCCAGGATCTCTTTGGAGACGATATCCAGGTGGTTTGTAGGCTCGTCGAGTATGAGGAAATTGGCCTCAGAGAGCATCAGCTTAGCCAGGGAGACACGTCCCCTTTCACCGCCGCTTAAATCCCGCACCAGCTTGAATACATCATCACCTGTGAAAAGGAAGGCAGCCAGCACGTTTCTGATCTCTGTGTTATTCATATTTGGATATTCATCTGAAATCTCTTCAAAAAGCGTCTTTTCCATATGAAGGACATGGTGTTCCTGATCATAATATCCGATATGGACCTTGCTGCCAAGTGTGAAGGAGCCGGAGTCTGCCGGGATCACACCGTTGAGTATTTTCAGAAGGGTAGTCTTGCCGGTCCCATTGTTGCCGATGATGGCGACTCTCTCCCCGCGTTTGATCTCAAAGTTCAGATCTGTGAAAAGCGTATTGTGGTCAAAGGATTTGGAGAGATGCTCTGCGGTCAGTACATCATTTCCGCTGGTGATACGTGGTTCCAGGTTTAGATGTATCTCTGAACTGACCTCTGTGGGTTTATCCAGGACCTCGATCTTATCCAGCATCTTCTCACGGCTCTCAGCACGCCTAATGGATTTTTCCCTGTTAAAGGAGCGCAGCTTTGCGATGACCTCCTCCTGATGTTTGATTTCCTGCTGCTGGTTTAAGTAAGCTTTCATCTGGATATCACGCAGCTGCTTTTTCTTCTCGGCGTATTGAGAATAGTTGCCGAGAAAGGTCGACACACAGCCGTTGTCGATCTCGATCACCTTTGTAACTACCTTATTCAGGAAGTATCTGTCATGGGCAACTATGATCACGGCTCCGCTGTAATTGAGCAGATACGTCTCCAGCCAGGCGATGGAATTCATGTCCAGGTGGTTGGTAGGCTCGTCGAGAAGGATGATGTCCGGTTTGGAGAGCAGCAGCTTGCCAAGAGCCACCCTTGTTTTCTGACCGCCTGAGAGGGTGTCCACGTGCCTGTCGAAATCCTCCGGGCCAAAACCAAGGCCCTTTAAGACGCCTGTGACCTCACTCTTATATGCATAGCCATTCTGCCTTTCAAATTCAGTCATCAGCCTGTTGTAGATCTCCAGCAGTGATGTGAGGGCTTCTCCTTCCAGCTCTTTCATATCGTGCTCCATGCAGCGGAGCCTCTTTTCCATTTCTATGATATCCTTTTTGACCTCCAGCAGCTCCTGGTAGATGGTATTTCCTGAAGAGACGGCCTCATGCTGGGCCAGATATCCGATGGTCTTTCCTTTTGAGAGAATGACTTCACCGGAGTCCGCCGGCAGCTTATTCATAATAATTTTTAACAGTGTGGATTTTCCGGCTCCGTTTATGCCGACTATGGCTGCTTTTTCCCTGTCTTCTATATGAAATGAGGCGTTTTTTAATATTTCATCTGTGGCAAAAGCCTTACAGATGTTCTGACATGCTAAAATCATGAGTGTTTCACCTGTTCCTTTATCTATAATAGTGCTTCAGAGTTCATTATAACGAAAAATATGATTTTTTCAATTAAAATTTTGGATGGCCCGCATAAATTTTTTCTGGACTATTGAAAAAAAGTGCGATAAGATATTTTTAATTCGCAATATGAGGATTTAGAGGAGGAACTAACTTATGAAAAAAGTAGTGAAGTTTGGCGGAAGCTCACTGGCAAGCGCTGAACAGTTTAAAAAGGTGGGCGATATCATACGTTCAGACGAAGGAAGAAGGTATGTGATCCCTTCCGCACCGGGTAAGCGCTTTTCAAATGATATTAAAGTGACAGATATGCTCTACGACTGTTATGAGACAGCAGTATCCGGCAAAAAATTCGCACAGAAGCTGGAAAAGATAAAAGAACGCTATGAAGAGATCATTAAAGGCCTTGATCTGACCTTGTCACTTGATGATGAGTTTGCCAGGATCCAGGAATCTTTTTTGGCAAAGGCAGGCAAGGACTATGCTGCTTCCCGGGGAGAATATTTAAATGGTATTGTCATGGCGGCATATCTTGGATATGAATTTGTAGATGCCGCGCAGGTCATTTTCTTTGACGAAGAAGGCAATTTTGATGCCGTAAAGACAGATAAAGCGCTTGCAGAGAGGCTGCAGGACGTGGAAAGGGCAGTTGTGCCGGGATTCTACGGTGCCATGGAAAATGGCTGCATAAAGACCTTTTCAAGGGGAGGCTCTGATGTGACAGGGTCCATCGTGGCCAAAGCTATCAGGGCAGACCTCTATGAGAACTGGACAGATGTTTCGGGATTCCTTGTTACTGATCCTCATATTATCGAGAATCCCGAGGTGATTGAGACCATCACTTACCGTGAGCTCAGAGAGCTGTCATACATGGGAGCTACAGTGCTTCATGAGGACGCCATATTCCCGGTCAGGAAAGAAGGCATTCCCATTAATATCCGCAACACGAACGCACCTGATGAAAAAGGGACTCTGATCGTAGAGAGTACCTGCAGGAAGCCTAAATATACGATTACCGGAATTGCCGGCAAGAAGGGTTTTGCATCCATTAATATAGAAAAAGATATGATGAATGCAGAAGTGGGATTTGGAAGAAAGGTTCTGGGAGTCTTTGAGGATAACGGTATTTCCTTTGAACATATGCCTTCAGGCATTGATACTATGACTGTCTACGTACACCAGTCTGAATTTGAAGAGAAGGAACAGAAGGTCCTTGCAGGGATCCACCGAGCTGTCCAGCCTGATTCTATTGATCTGGAGTCAGACCTGGCCCTGATTGCGGTTGTGGGCCGCGGAATGCGGGCTACAAGAGGGACTGCAGGCAGGATATTTTCAGCCCTGGCACATGCAAATATCAATATCAAGATGATAGACCAGGGTTCCAGCGAGCTTAATATTATCATTGGTGTACGCAATGAGGATTTTGAGACAGCAATAAAAGCAATTTACGATATATTCGTGACTACACAGCTTTAATGCTGAATTATAACAGCGCTTTGCGGAACAGTGGAAGGCTAAACTGTTATATAAAAATGTCACCTCAGGCTTAAAATGTTTGACATTAAATTATCATTCTAATATAATGGGTATAGCGAAAGAGGTGATATAATAAATGGAAGAGAAGGAAATCTCTAGGGCCGTCATTAAAAGGCTGCCGAGATATTACCGGTATTTGGGAGAGCTGCTGGAGAGCGGTGTGGAGAGGATTTCTTCAAATGAACTCAGTGAGAGGATGCAGGTGACTGCCTCGCAGATACGTCAGGACCTGAACAATTTCGGAGGCTTCGGCCAGCAGGGATACGGCTATAATGTAAAATTTTTGTATCAGGAAATTGCTAAGATACTTGGTCTTGATAAGACATATAATATGATTATCGTGGGAGCCGGAAATCTGGGGCAGGCCCTGGCAAATTACGTAAAGTTTGAGAAGAGCGGATTCCTGATCAAAAAACTCTTTGATGTGAATCCCAGGCTGCATGGCATGACGGTCAGGGGCATTGAGATACGGCTGATCGATGAGCTGCCCGAATACCTGCAGGAGAATGAGATACATATTGCAGCGCTTACCCTGCCAAAGGCAAATGCCAGAGAGATGGCGGAGCTGCTGGCTGAGAATGGGGTCAAGGCTATCTGGAATTTTGCACATACGGATCTGCACCTGCCGGAGGATGTGATCGTTGAGAACGTGCATCTGTCGGAGAGCCTTATGCAGTTATCTTATAACATCAGCAGATATGAACGCGACCATAATAAGAAATAGAGAACGAAGGTGTACGTATCAGGACAGGGTTCTGTCTTGGTGCGTATATTTGCGTTAGAGAAAGGAAGCAGGAGGTGATAAGGTGAGATACCTTGTGAATTCTGAAGAGATGAAGCGGTGCGACGGAAATACCATAAATGAATTCGGGATGCCTTCCCTTGTACTGATGGAGCGGGCCGCTCTGGCCGTATATGAAGAGCTGGTGAGCGGCGGCTTTGATCTGTCCCGGGTCCTGGTAGTGTGCGGGTCCGGCAATAACGGCGGCGACGGTTTTGCCATTGCCAGGCTTCTCCATCTGAGCGGGAAGAGGGTTGATGTGCTTTTTGCAGGAAAGCCGGAATCTCTTACCGAAGAAACGCAGATACAGAAGAAAATCTGCGAAAATTATGGTGTAAATGTTGGCAGTAACTTGAACATAAGTGAATATACTAGTATAGTAGATGCGCTCTTTGGGGTGGGGCTGTCCAGAAATATAGAAGGAAGGTACGCGGCATTGATCGGGGATATCAACCGGTCGGGCATTCCTGTACTGTCGGTGGATATCCCTTCAGGGATATCAGCTGACAGCGGCCACGTTATGGGTACTGCAGTTAAAGCAGCCAAGACCGTCACCTTTGCTTTTGAAAAAATAGGCCACATTCTGTATCCGGGAAGTGAATACTGCGGAGAGCTGAAGCTTTGCGCCATCGGAATAGATGACCGGGGATTTATGGGGCAGGTTCCCGGGGCTTTTACCTGGGAAGAGTCAGATATACCAAAGCTTCTCCCGGAAAGGAAGGCATATTCCAATAAGGGGACTTACGGACGGGGGCTTTTAGCTGCAGGCAGCAGGGATATGGCAGGCGCTGCCTGTCTTGCCGGCAAGGCAGCGTATAAAACAGGGACAGGTCTTGTGCGCATCTACTCAGAGGACTGCAACCGTCAGATATTACAGACACTCCTGCCTGAAGCGGTGCTGACCTCCTACCGGAAGGGTGAGGAGGGGGCAGCCCTGGCGGATGCGCTGCAGTGGGCAGATGCATGCGCCGTGGGGCCGGGTTTGTCTGTATCCTCTGAAAAACTGGAAATCCTGCAGACGATCATCAGGTCCGGAGATATTCCTGCAGTCCTGGATGCGGATGCGCTGAATCTTCTGAGCGTCCACATGGAGCTGCTAGAGGGACACAGACAGCCTCTTATACTGACACCGCATATTGGAGAGATGGCGAGACTGACAGGGATCAAGAAGGAGGAGCTGATCCTGGACCTGCCTGGATACTGCCATGATTTTGCCAGAAAAAATAATGTGGTCTGTGTCCTTAAGGATGCCAGGACAGTAGTATCAGATGGAAAGAGTATATACATAAATACAAGCGGAAATGACGGCATGGCTGCAGGCGGTTCCGGTGATGTGCTCTGCGGGCTGATACTGGGGCTGCTGGCTCAGGGAATCCCTCCCTTCAGGGCTGCAACAGCCGGGGTGTACCTGCACGGACTCGCCGGGGATGATGCAAGGCGGCGCTGCGGAGCAAGAGGAATGCTTGCAGGCGATATAGCTGAATCAGTGGGGGCGGTCATGTCATGGGATACAGAAGATGGAAGGGCCTCACAAGCAAAATAACAGGAGAACAAAAAGAGATGAAAAAACACAGCAGGGTCTATGCCGCTGTCGACATGGATGCCATAGCAGAGAATTTCAGGCAGATGAGGGAAAATATTAACAGGGATACTAAGATGATCGCAGTGATCAAAACGGACGGTTACGGGCATGGGGCCATACCTATAGCAAGAATGGCAGAGCAGTATGACTACATATGGGGTTATGCGGTGGCCACGGCGGAGGAAGCCCTGGAGATCAAAAAAGCGGGGCTTTTAAAGCCTGTATTGATTTTGGGGTATACTTTTGAAGAAGATTATGCCCGCCTGGTACGCCATCAGATAAGGCCGGTAGTATTTAAGCTCTCCACTGCAGGGAAGCTCTCAGAGGAGGCCTGCAGGCAGAACAAAGTGCTTCCCATCCATCTGGGCCTGGATACAGGGATGAGCAGGATAGGATTTCCTGACACGGCTGAAAGCATCGACATTATACGGAAGATCACTCAGATGCCTGGGATCGTTATCGAAGGGATATTCACCCATTTTGCAAGGGCGGATGAGTCAGACAAGACAAATGCCAGAAAGCAGCTTGTACGTTACCTGGAATTTACAGGAAAGCTGGAAGAGATGGGTATCCATATACCTGTACGCCACTGTTCCAACAGCGCCGGTATACTGGAAATGAGGGAGGCTAACCTGGATGCAGTCAGGGCGGGGATCACCATATACGGGATATATCCCTCAGAGGAGGTATCACGTGAAAGCCTGCCCCTCATGCCTGCCATGGAGCTGAAAAGCCATATCGTATACATTAAAGAGCTGGAGGAGGGAGTTCCTGTAAGCTACGGGGGAACCTTTGTCACAAGCAGGAGGACGGCGGTGGCAACCATACCTGTGGGATATGGTGACGGTTATCCCAGAAGCCTTTCAAACAGAGGCTGGGTCCTGATACACGGCAAAAAAGCTCCCATACTGGGCAGAGTCTGTATGGACCAGTTTATGGTGGATGTCACGGATATCCCCGAAGCAGGGGAGCTGGATGAAGTGACGCTCATGGGAAGAGACGGGGAGGAATTTTTGTCAGTAGATACTCTGGCCAAGCTTTCAGGCCGCTTCCCCTATGAGTTTGTATGTGATATAGGAAAGAGAGTACCACGCGTCTATTACCAGGACGGCAGGGCTGTTTTTGACAGGATATAGTTCCTGAAAGCCTTAACCGGAAAAATGCGTAAAAGCGAATACACAAGAGGAATATGGGAATACTTGTATTTATGAAACATAGGAATCGGAGTGTGAATTGTGTGGTTATAAGACGAGGAGATATTTTTTACGCAGATTTAAGGCCGGTTATCGGGTCAGAGCAGGGCGGCATAAGGCCGGTGCTCATCATTCAGAATGATATCGGGAATAAACACAGCCCCACTGTCATTTGCGCGGCTATCACATCCAAGATGAATAAGGCAAAGCTGCCTACACACGTGGAGATAGACGCCAGACGCTATGAGATAGTGAAGGATTCTGTCATTCTGCTGGAACAGCTCAGGACGATTGATAAGAAAAGATTAAAAGACAGAGTCTGCCATCTGGATGCAGAAATCTTAAAACAGGTTGATAAAGCCCTGAAAGTAAGCCTGGAACTGACTACATAGTCTTGACTAATGAAGGGGAAAATGATATATTTTGTATATTATGGAATAGTGAGGAGTTTTTTTACGAATGGATGGTAGCGGGAGTCCCTGGCTGGGATTCATTATATTTCTGGCGTTTGTCATAGTGGATGCGATCCTCTATGGATTCGGCGCGGCAATACAGTCAATTGGAGACAGTGATATAGAAAAAAGAAAAAAAGAAGGGGATCTGAAAAAGGCCTGCAGTGTTGAAGCATATAAAAGCAGTCCTGAGCATCTGATCAATACGATACAGGTAGCTGCCACAATGCTGTGTATGCTGACAGGCAGCGTGGCGGTACAGATGGTCTTCGTGAAATGGCATTCGTTTTTCGAGATGCTGGGTGCAGGTATCCACCTGCGCGGCACCTTGCTACATATTCTGACAGCGGTGCTTGTGATTTTTGTTTTTCTTTTTCTTATGTATGCATTTGGAATCCATCTGCCGAAGATCTTGGGAAGCTATCATGCCGGAAGCTGGGCGTTCGCACTGGTGGGGCCTGTCAGGTTTTTAGAGAGGCTGCTCTCACCGCTCACCTGGGTGCTTGTATCTATGGTACACTGCATCACAAGGATGTTTGGGATAGATCCTTTAAGCCTGAATGAGGACGTGACGGAGGAGGAGATCATCTCCATGGTCAATGAAGGCCATGAACAGGGTGTGCTGGAAGAGAGCGAGGCGGAGATGATCAATAATATTTTTGAGCTGGGTGATAAAGAGGCTCAGGATATTATGACGCACAGAAAGAATATCGTGGCGGTTGACGCCAGGATGAACCTGCGTGAAGCTCTGGGCTTTATGCTGGACGGGAATAATTCCAGATTTCCCGTCTATGAAGAGAATATTGATAATATTGTGGGCATCCTTCATCTGAAGGATGCTATGAAATGCCATACAAAATATAAGTATGATGAATGGATGATCAAAGACATCCCAAACCTGATCAGAGCGGCTGTATTTATTCCTGAGACAAGAAATATCACCCAGCTGTTCACAAGCATGCAGATGAAAAAGCTGCAGATGGTCATGGTGGCGGATGAGTACGGCCAGACGGCAGGCCTCATCGCTCTGGAGGATATTCTTGAAGAGATAGTGGGGAATATACAGGATGAGTATGATGAGGATGAAAATCTCATAGAAAAGGTTGCCGATGATGTATTTATAATGGATGGAATGGCTCCGCTCGAAGACGTGGAGGAGACCCTTGATATAGAGTTTGAAGAAGAGGATTTTGAGACGCTTAATGGTTTTTTAATAGCCAAGCTGGATAAAATACCTTCGGAGGACGAGCATTCTGTCATAGAATCGGAAGGCTATGCCTTCCAGATATTATCTGTTGCCCGCAGAATGATACAAAAGGTGAGGGTGACAAAACTTCCCGCAGATACAGGGGAAGATATAAAAGAATAGGAAATACTGGAAAACACAGGATAGAAAAGGAGTATAAAATATGTCTGGACATTCAAAATTCGCAAATATCAAGCACAAAAAAGAGAAAAATGATGCGGCAAAGGGAAAGATATTTACTATCATCGGCCGTGAACTGGCAGTGGCAGTAAAAGAAGGAGGGGCAGATCCTGACAACAACAGCAGGCTCCGTGACGTTATCGCAAAGGCAAAGGCAAATAACATGCCAAATGACACTATAGACAGAGGCATTAAAAAGGCTGCCGGGGATGCAGGATCCGTGAATTATGAGTATGTATCATATGAGGGCTATGGCCCAAGTGGGATCGCTATAATCGTGGATGCTCTGACAGATAATAAGAACCGTACTGCCGCAAATGTGAGAAGTGCATTTACAAAGGGGAGCGGAAGCATTGGTACTCAGGGCTGCGTATCTTATATGTTTGATAAAAAAGGACAGATCATTATTGATAAAGAAGAGTGTGAGATGGATGCTGACGATCTGATGATGCTGGCGCTGGATGCGGGAGCAGAAGACTTTTCTGAGGAAGAGGACAGCTATGAGGTGATAACAGATCCGGACGATTTTTCAGTTGTGAGGGAGGCTCTGGAAAAGGCCGGCATTCCCATGGCTGAAGCAGAGGTAACCATGATTCCCCAGAATTATGTGGAGCTGACAGATGAAAATGCTGTAAAGAACCTGCAGAGGACACTTGACCTGTTGGATGAAGATGATGATGTACAGAATGTATATCACAACTGGGATGAATAATAGTAACTGAGACATCCGATAGGGAGGAAGCGTATGAATTTTTATACAGTAGGTATTGAAGGCATGCCCCGGCTGCTGCTGGAAATAGAAGCACCCATGGAGAATTTCAGGAAGAATACATATGAGGGAGCATTTAAGAAATACTATGAGAAAAACCTCGTGACCTATGACGCGATTGAAAATGGATATCTGTCCGTGATAGATAAGGAACAGTTTCTAGAAAACATGGCGAATGCCCTTGTGGATGCCGCAGGGGATAAGGTATACGGCCTTCCGAAAAAAAGCCAGCAGGAAAAGCTGCTGGTAGATTACAATATCAGTATGGCAGTCTATGTGCTGCCGGCCGTACTGGAATTTAAAGGGGAATCTTCTGAGAAGCTGGCGGATAAGCTGGTCAAAGCGTGGAAGAAAAAGTTTCCCAAGACAAATATCCAGGCTTCCGAATACGAGAATATTGAAAAAGGCTTCCACAAAAAATGGTGCTATATCACTACAGCAGTCTGTGAAAGCTTTGGAAAGCCGGATGACTGCTATGAACTGACGCTGCTGCGCAATTACAGGGACAATTTCCTGATGGGCCAGCCGGACGGGGAAGCTGTGATCAAGGAATATTATGACGTGGCCCCCACTATTGTAAAGCATATCAATAAGCGTAAAAACCATGATGAAATATACAAGGATGTCTGGAATGAATATCTCAGGCCGTGTATCCAAATGATTGAAGAAAACGAGAACAGCAGATGCAAGGATCTTTATATCAGGATGGTCAGGGAATTAAAGGAAAAATATTTTTACTTAAACTAGAATTAGCAGAATGATTCATACAAATGAGGAACCTGTCACATCAAGAGGGATGTTGAGGTTCCTTTTTTGTTCTGTACCCTGGTTTAGAATCAGATATTTCAGGGCATGATAAGGAAAAAAAGTAAAGGAGCCTTTAAAATGTCTGATATGAAAAGAATGATCCTGGAAGAAGACTATGAAGCAGCCAGGGATGATAATAAGGAAAATGCCGCGCAGGAAAAAGAAAAAAAGGAAGAACAGAGAGAGGAGATCAGGGAATTCGGACAGCTTTCGCTTAACCATAAGATACACCTCTTAAGTGTGATAGGAGAGATAGAGGGACATGAGTGCCTTTCCTCGAATGCCAAGACAACAAAGTACGAACATGTGCTGCCGCAGCTGGCTGCAATTGAGGACAGCAATGAAGTGGAAGGTCTGCTGGTGCTGCTCAATACAGTAGGCGGTGACGTGGAAGCAGGCCTGGCCATCGCTGAGATGATCGCATCCCTCAGCAAACCCACCGTCTCACTCGTGCTGGGAGGCAGCCACTCCATAGGGGGACCTATTGCAGTCTCCACAGACTATTCTTATATTGTCAAGACAGGGACAATGGTGATCCATCCTGTGAGGATGAATGGAATGGTGATAGGGGCGCCCCAGACTTATGATTATTTTAAGCAGATGCAGGACAGGATCCTCGGCTTTATGGCAGATCACAGCAGGGCCAACAGAGAGCGCCTGGAGGAGCTTATGCTGAACACCGGCATGCTCACAAAAGACCTGGGGACGATCCTGGTAGGAGATGATGCTGTGCGGGAAGGGCTTATCAACGAAGTAGGGGGAATAAAAGAAGCCCTTGGGAAACTTAACAGCATGATAATAGAGAATAAGAGCAGGAAAAATAAAGGGACAGACGAAGAATAGAAGAGCGATCCAAAGGGCGGAGAGCGCCTGCGCATACAGAACAGACAATAGCAGATATTGTCGAAAGAAGAAACCTTTCCTCAGAAAAGATTTGTATATCTCGAATGAGTGTGCTATAATGTTGAGAGATATCAGGTATTTTAACAGTTTTCGGCTTTCATGCCGGAAACGAGGAGGGAAGGCATGTCAGTTTTACAGTCCATATTTTTAGGCATCGTGCAGGGAATAACGGAATTCCTGCCAGTGAGCAGTTCCGGACACCTTGCCATATTACAGAATATTTTTAATATCAACACAGAAGGCGGACTTTTATTTGATGTCATGCTCCATGTGGGTACATTAATTGCAGTATGTGTAGTATATTGGAAGGATCTGTGGAGGATGATCCGTGAGGCAGTCTGGATCTGCGCCGATCTTTTCCACAATCTGAAGACCTGGCTGAATAACCGCAAATATGACCAGGCTCTGAGATACAGAAAGATAGTAAAGAATAATTACAGAAAATTTGTTGTGCTTGTCATCCTGTCTACTATCCCAACAGGGATAATAGGGTATGTTGGCAGGCATCTTGTCAGTGTCGCCGGTGCGACATTGATAGTTCCAGGTGTATGCCTTATACTGACAGGTGTGCTTCTGATAGTGGCAGACATATCGGAAGACGGCCATAAGGTGCCAAAGGACGTGAGTTATTCCAATGGCTTCATAATTGGTATATGCCAGGGTATCTCTACGCTTCCGGGCCTTTCACGCTCAGGGACCACGATCGCTGCCTGCATTATGAGCGGATTTGACAGGAAGTTTGCTGTCAAATACTCATTCATCATGTCTATTCCTGCCATTTTAGGTGCGGCAGTGCTGGAACTGAAGGATATAGGCAGTGAGGCTGTCACCCCGGGACTGGTGGGGACTTATTTTGCCGGTGCTGTGGCTGCCGGCCTTGTAGGGTATGTCTGCATTAAGACTATGCTTGTAGTAGTCCGTAAAAAGAAATTTAAAGGTTTTGCAATTTACTGCTTTATAATAGGCATTATGGCAATTGCAGGACATTTCATCATTTATTAAGGGGAGATTCATTGATGGCTGTAGAAGCAAAGGGGAATAATAGTACAGCGAGAAAAACAGCAACGAAAACAGCAGAAAAGAAGGCACCAACATCGAAGAAGACAACAGCAGCGAAAAGCAGCGCAGGCAGGAAGAGTCAGACAGGAACGAGAAAGGCAGCCGCTTCAAACAGGGGGAGGAAGCCGGCGGCCAAAAAAGATACCATGTTAAGGGACGAGATCCTGTTATGGGTAGTTCTGGCAGCGTCTATTATCATTCTGATAAGCAATTTTGGTTTCGGCGGGTTTGCAGGAGATGCAATCAGTGATTTTTGTTTTGGACTGTTTGGATTTGTAGCATATCTGCTGCCGTTCGTATTATTTTTCACGGTGGCTTTTGCATTGTCGAATAAAGGAAACAGAATCGCCTGGCTGAAGACAGGCGCTGTTTTTTTGTTGCTCATAAGCTGCAGTGCGATTTTTGAGCTGATAGTGAATAAGTTTGACGGTACCAGAAAGATCATGGACTTCTATAACATGAGTTCACAGTACAAGACAGGCGGAGGGCTTATAGGAGGCCTTCTGTGCAAGGCTTTCTGCCCGGCTCTCGGCTTGGTGGGGGCATATGTCATACTGGTGGTCCTTGCGCTGATCTCAGTGGTGCTGATCACAGAGCGTTCGCTGTTTGCAAAGATGCACACAAGTACAACAAAAGTTTATGACAGTGCGAAAAAGGATGCTGCCAGAAGGAAAGAAAAAGCAGCGATCCGCAGGGAAGAGGCTGAGCTTAAAAGACAAAAAAGGCTGGAAGAAGACCGTATACGTCTGGAACAGGAAAAAGCGAATTTTGAAAAATTCCAGGAGCTGCGCCTTGATAAAAAGGTCACAGGCGTCATTCTTGATACATCTATAAAAGACGGAGGAAGGAAGAAAGAGGATCTCCATGAAGTCGGGGCGCCTTCGTCAGGGGCAAAGATCGAAGAATTCCCGGTTCAGGAGGGTGGTCCGTCTATACCTGATATTTTCGGCATTTATAAGGCAGAAGAGATCATGAAGAAAAAGGGCACAAAGAAGGTGCGGGATTTCCAGACAAAGGCCTCATCAGTAAAGGTGCCTGATGAACTGAGAGGTGAACTTGACTGGCAGGAGGAGACAGACAGCTCCATGGACCTGGCAGCAATAGCTTCAGAGATAAAGATAGAGGGTCTGGGGGGAAGCGCGGAGGACTCAGCGTATTCAGCCCCCCAGCCTGATGAACAGCCGCCTTTGTTTGAAGAACCAGCATTTAAAGAACCGGCATATAAAGAACCAGTTTTTAAAGATCCTGTCTCAGAGGAGGGTATATTTGCTGAACCTTTATCTGAAGGGCCTGCAGGCGGCGGGAAAGCGGCACGGACAGATGCCGCAGAGACTGGGGCAGTTTCAGAAATGAAGAATCCCAGGAGGGAGAAGGCAAACCCGAAATCATCCAGGGCGGAGCAGGAAGCAGAGCTTGCCAGTGTGGAGGCGGAGATCCTGGAGAGTGAGCAGGAAGTAAAACCTGAATATGTATTCCCGCCCATTGATCTGCTGAAAAAGCCAAGACGCACAAAAGGCAGCAATATAGAGCGTGAACTCAGGGAGACTGCTGTGAAGCTGCAGCAGACGCTCCATAACTTCGGAGTGAATGTGACAGTGTCAAATGTCAGCTGCGGTCCGGCAGTGACGCGCTATGAGCTGACGCCTGAGCAGGGCGTTAAGGTAAGCCGCATCGTGAATCTGGCTGATGACATCAAACTGAATCTGGCTGCAGCAGACATACGTATAGAGGCGCCTATCCCGGGCAAGGCAGCCGTGGGCATAGAAGTGCCAAACCACGAAAATACTGCTGTTCCCCTCAGAGAACTTCTGGATACTGATGAATTTAAGAATTTTCCGTCCAGCCTGGCCTTTGCGGTGGGCAAGGATATCGGAGGAAAAGTTGTGGTTACAGATATTGCCAAGATGCCCCATCTGCTCATAGCAGGCGCCACAGGCTCTGGAAAATCTGTATGTATCAATACAATCATCATGAGTATTCTGTATAAGGCGGATCCTGAGGATGTTAAGCTTATTATGATCGACCCGAAGGTGGTGGAGCTGAGTGTCTATAACGGAATCCCTCATCTTTTCATACCGGTAGTCACAGATCCTAAGAAAGCAGCGGGAGCGCTGAACTGGGGAGTGGCGGAGATGACAGAACGCTATCAGAAGTTCGCAGAATATAATGTAAGGGATCTGAAGGGGTATAATGCGAAGATCGAAGCAATAAAGGATATAGAGGACGAAAACAAACCAAAGAAGCTGCCACAGATCGTTATAATTGTAGACGAGCTTGCAGACCTGATGATGGTGGCGCCGGGGGAGGTGGAGGATTCTATCTGCCGTCTGGCCCAGTTGGCAAGGGCAGCAGGCATACACCTGATCATTGCTACCCAGAGGCCGTCTGTAAATGTCATCACAGGGCTTATCAAAGCAAATATGCCTTCCAGGATAGCTTTTTCAGTATCCTCAGGCGTGGATTCCAGGACGATCATAGATATGAATGGAGCTGAGAAGCTTCTGGGCAAGGGCGATATGCTTTTCTATCCCCAGGGGTACCAGAAACCTGCCAGAGTGCAGGGAGCATTTGTAAGCGATTCAGAGGTTGGTGCCGTAGTGGAATTCCTGACCCAGAAAAATGATATAACAGCGTACAGCAGAGAGATCGAGGAGCAGATCAGTAAAGTCCAGCAGGCAGCGGACCAGACCGGGGGAAGCTCTGAGGTAGACGCATATTTTGCGGAAGCAGGTAAATTCATTATAGAGAAAGACAAGGCGTCTATCGGCATGCTCCAGAGAGTATTCAAAATAGGCTTCAACAGGGCCGCCAGAATTATGGACCAGCTCTCTGACGCAGGGGTAGTGGGACCGGAAGAGGGGACAAAGCCCAGGAAGGTGCTTATGTCTCAGGAAGAGTTTGAACAGTATATCGAAGAATACGTCTGATTAGTTATGCAGCTTAAAAACCTATTGAAATTTCAGATAGTTTGTCTTATACTAATAAGCAAGCTTAAAGATTGAAATAACTGAAATATCTTACAAATAGCAGGAGGAAAGCCATGTACAAGATCAAGAAAGCCGAAAAGCTGACCGGTCCTAATTACCTTATGGTAGTGGAAGCACCGAGGATAGCAAAGCATTGTCTCCCGGGACAATTCATCATCGCAAAGGAGGATGAAAAGGGAGAAAGGATTCCATTGACAATCTGTGATTACGACAGGGAGGAGGGAACGATCACCATCGTATTCCAGCCAATTGGAGCATCCACAGAAAAGTTTACGAGATTAAAAGCAGGAGATTCCTTCAGAGACTTTGTAGGTCCGCTGGGAAAACCATCTGAGCTGTGTACAGATGACCTGGAAGAAGTGAAGAAGAAAAAAATTCTCTTTGTGGCAGGCGGAGTAGGCGCTGCCCCGGTATATCCACAGGTTAAGTGGCTTCACGAGCATGGCATTGAAGCAGATGTCATCATCGGAGGGCGTACAAAGGAGCTGATCCTTCTTGAAGACGAGATGAAGGCAGTGGCTGGAAATGTATATATTACAACAGACGACGGTTCTTACGGCAGGACAGGCGTGGTAACAAAAGTGATAGAGGACCTTGTCCAGAATGAAGGAAAATCATATGATCTCTGTGTTGCCATCGGTCCTATGATCATGATGAAATTCACCTGCATGACAACAAAGAAGCTGAATATCCCGACAGTCGTCAGCATGAACCCGATCATGGTAGACGGGACAGGAATGTGCGGCGCATGCCGTCTGACAGTAGGGGATGAGGTGAAGTTCGCCTGTGTGGACGGACCGGAATTTGATGGACATCTTATCGACTTCGATGCAGCGATGAAGAGGCAGATGATGTATAAGACAGAAGAGGGAAGAGCGCTCCTGAAGGTTCGCGAGGGAGACACACATCACGGCGGATGTGGAAATTGCGGAGGTGACGAATAATGGCTGATGTATTAAAAAAGGTTCCGGTAAGGGAGCAGGCGCCAAAGGTGAGAGCTGCAAACTTTGAGGAAGTATGTTTAGGATATAATAAAGAAGAGGCTATGGAAGAGGCAGCGCGCTGCATTAATTGTAAAAATGCAAAATGTGTCGGCGGATGTCCTGTATCCATCAATATACCGGCATTTATCCATGAGGTGAAGGAAGGAAATATTGAAGAGGCTTATAAGATTATTTCAGAGTCAAGCGCACTTCCGGCTATTTGCGGCCGTGTATGTCCTCAGGAGAGCCAGTGTGAAGGAAAATGTATCCGCGGTATTAAAGGCGAGCCTGTATCTATCGGAAAGCTTGAGCGTTTTGTGGCAGACTGGGCAAGAGAAAATGGAATCAAACCTCCGGCGCCTGCAGCAGCAAACGGCCGCAAGGTAGCTGTCATCGGTTCAGGACCTGCAGGCCTTACATGTGCAGGAGATCTGGCAAAGCTTGGATATGATGTCACGATTTTTGAAGCGCTCCATGAGCCGGGCGGTGTGCTTGTCTATGGTATCCCGGAATTCCGTCTTCCGAAGAACAAGGTTGTTGCTGCGGAAGTAGAGAATGTTAAATCTCTGGGCGTCAAGATTGAGACGAATGTCATAATAGGCAAATCTACTACAATAGATGAACTGCTTAATGATGAAGGATTTGAGGCTGTTTTCATCGGTTCCGGAGCAGGACTCCCCATGTTTATGGGAATCCCGGGGGAGAATGCAAACGGTGTGTTCTCTGCCAATGAATATCTGACAAGAAATAACCTGATGAAGGCATTTCTGGATGATTATGATACACCTATCGCAAGAGGCAAAAAAGTGGCGGTTGTCGGCGGCGGAAACGTTGCTATGGATGCTGCCAGAACAGCTCTGCGTCTCGGCGCTGAGGTACATATCGTCTACAGAAGAAGTGAGGCGGAGCTTCCGGCCAGGGTGGAGGAAGTACATCATGCAAAAGAAGAAGGCGTGATCATGGATCTCCTGACAAATCCTGTGGAGATTCTTGTAGATGAGAATGATGCTGTAAAGGGCATGAAATGTGTCCGCATGGAGCTGGGTGAGCCGGATGCTTCAGGAAGAAGGCGTCCTGTGGAGATCCCAGGTTCTGAGTTCGAGATGGAACTGGATACAGTTATCATGTCCTTGGGAACCTCACCGAATCCTCTTATCTCTTCCACAACAATAGGACTTGACATTAATAAACGTAAATGTATCATTGCTGATGAAGAGACAGGAAAAACTTCCAAAGAAGGCGTATATGCAGGCGGAGATGCCGTGACAGGAGCTGCTACAGTAATCCTGGCTATGGGTGCAGGCAAAGCTGCAGCGAAAGGGATCCACGAATTTCTTTCTGATAAAAAATGATATTATAAGCAGGATGCCGTGATTTCATGGCATCCTGTTGTTGAATCTATACACCTGCGTCAATCTGAATTTTAGGAGGAATATAGAAATGGTAAAACATATAGTGTTATGGAAATTTCAGGAACAGCTTGACCCGCAGCAGAGAAAAGAAGCGGGTGAGAAAATGAGAGAGATCCTGGAACCACTGAAAGAAGTGATCCCGGGTGTGATCTCCCTTAGAATTGAAACGGACAGCCTGGATGGCAGCAACAGAGATGTTATGCTGTTTGGGGAGTATGAGTCGGAGGAGGCGCTTAATAATTATGCAGTTCATCCGGCACATGTGGAGGCAGGAAAATATGTCAGGAGCGTGACGTGTGAACGGGCATGCTTTGATTACCAGGTCCGGGAAGGATGAGGATATCAGTTATAGCTGTCGGCAGGATAAAAGAAAAATATTTGACGGAAGCCATAAAAGAGTACAGCAAAAGACTCGGCCGGTACTGCAGGCTGGATATAACAGAGCTGGCTGATGAAAAGACGCCTGATAAGGCCAGCCCCCTGGAGGCAGAGCAGATAAAAGCCAGGGAAGGGGAGCGGATACTCAAAAGCATCCGGGATAATTCTTACGTAATAGCGCTGGCGATCCAGGGCCAGAAAATGACATCTGAAAAATTTGCGGAGATGGTAGAGAAGTTGGGAGTAAACGGAGAAAGCCATCTCACTTTTGTCATAGGCGGGTCCCTGGGGCTGCACGGGGATGTCCTGAAGCGGGCAGCCTGCCTGCTCAGTTTTTCTGATATGACATTCCCGCACCAGCTGATGCGGGTTATTCTGCTTGAACAGATCTACAGGGCATACCGCATCAATTCAAACGAGCCATATCATAAATAATCTAAAAGCTGTTCCGGCTTTTGGGCAGCGGCCCGCCCGTCCGGGCCGTTGAGGCATCAGAAAAGGGTTTTTCATCATATCTGTGATCAGTCTCCAGTAATATCTTATCAAGTTCTTTTTTCGTAACAGTCTCAAATTCACCGGGATAAATGGATTTATACAGTTTTAGCTTTCTAAAAGTTTCGGAATACATGATTTCCCCTCCTTTTCTTTAGTTACTGTTTATTCCGTGACCAGTAACTTTCTTTACTCCAATCATTTTCTGTATTATAATGTAGCTGTAAAGGCGACGAATAATCATAATATAATTATAATGAAATAAAGACCATAATTATATAGTATTATAGCCAGATTATATGATTTTATGGCCAGAAAAGTTATTATTCACGGTCCGCCAAAAGCGCAGGGAAAATGGAGGTACAGATGGAAATCAGAGTCAGGGGGAATCAGCTGGAAGAGATAGAAGGGCTGTATGCAGACTATCCTTATGTGTATCATTATGCGGATTTAAAGGTGACAGATATTCCGTGGCACTGGCATGAGGAGCTTGAATTTGACTATGTGGTAAGCGGGAAGGTAAAGCTTGTCACTGCAAATAAGAGCTGTGAATTTGGGAAAAATGAGGCATTTTTTATCAATAGCAATGTCTTATGTACAATGGAAAATGTCAATGGGAGTGAACCGGCTGTACTTGACTCACATCTGTTTCACCCTATTTTTCTGGGAGGGCATTTTAAAAGCAGATTTTCTACAAAGTACCTGGATCCCGTCCTTCAGAATAAAAACCTGGATATCTTAGAAATCAGGGGTGGGACAGGCAGACAGCGGGAGATCCTGACAAAGCTGAAGCAGGCAGCTTATATGCAGAAAACAGAAGATACAGAGTTTCAGACAAGAAACATATTTTCAGATATCTGGCTGCTTATTCTGGAAGAGATAAAGGAAGTGGAGAGCCGGCAAATGCCTGTAAAGCAGATCAGCCAGGACAGGATACAGACAATGATGTCTTTTATCCAGCAGAATTATCAAAACAAGGTATCTCTTGCGGATATTGCATTATCTGCAGCAGTCAGCAAGCGTGAGTGCCTCAGGTGTTTTCAGCAGTGCATCAGTACAACACCCTATGAATACCTGATGGATTACAGGACCGAGATGGCAGCCAGGCTGTTAAAAACAACAGATGCGCCTGTTACATGGGTGGCTGAACAGACAGGGTTTTCGAACAGCGCTTATTTTGGAAAGATTTTTAAAAAGGCAAAAGGGCTGACACCGGGTGAATACAGAAAAAAGAATACGCAGAGACCGGGCAAGTGATCTCTGCGTATATAACGTACCTGTCTATTTTTTTCTCCTGCTGCGGAATTCTTTCCATGTGACCCAGAGGGGGCCTGCAACACAGACTGATGAATAGCACCCGCTTATAATGCCCACTAAGAGGGGCAGAGAGAAGATGCGTATAGACTCTATGTGGTAAATGACCGAAAATATAAGTACGACTGCAACACACATTGCCGTGGTGCATGCCGTCTTCACTGAACGGCCCAGAGTCTCGGTGATGCTCCTGTCAACGAGTCCGCACAGGCTTTCATTCTTTCCGCGGTTACTTTTACAAAGATTCTCTCTGATCCTGTCATAAAGTACGATAGTATCATTGATAGAGTAGCCTATGATTGTCAGGGTAACCGCAACAAATGCATCATTAACAGGTATTTTAAAGACTCCAAATACAAAAAATACCAGCGCTGCATCGTGCATCAGGGCGATCACAGCTGATACGCCCGCTGACAGGCCTGAAAGCGATTTAAAGCGCACCCAGATATAGGCGATAATGAATAATGAGGACAGAACGATGGCAATAACTGAATTTTTTAATGCTTTTGCACCAATATACGGTTCCACGGCGAAAGTCTCTGACAGCTCATATTTAGTCGTTCCGTTCCTGTTGATCTCATCTGTCACCTGTTTCTGCTCTTCAGGGCTGATGCCTTTGTTGCCGGCCAGGGTCAGGACCAGCTTTTTGTCACCTGTGGCGGTATCCTGTGATGTCTGTACGCTGACAGGGCGTCCCAGAGCCGCGTTTATGCCCTCACTGATCTTGTCTGCGTCAGCATCCCCGGAATAAGTGTATTTGAGTACTACACCTCCTGTGAACTGTGTGTCCAGCTTCACTCCGTTTATTCCTGTCACGGCAGCTCCTGCTATAAGGACACAGGCTGTGAACAGAAAGATCCATTTTCTTTTAGCTGCGAACTGTATCACTCTGCGTTCTTTTTTTCTGCGGAACAGCTTAATATTGTCGAATTTATTATAGCGTATCACGGATTCAAGCATAAATCTGGACATCCATACTCCGGCCAGGAGATTGATAATGACACCTGTCAGAAGTGTATATCCGAAGCTCAGCATTGTGCCTGAGCCAAATATCATTAATATGACAGCGACAGCGGCAGTTGTCAGATTGCCGTCCAGCACAGATGAAAAGGCATGCTGATATCCTTTTTTTACTGCTGCCCGGATACTTGTACCTTCTTTCAGCTCTTCCCCAATCCGTTCACTGATAATAATATTGGCGTCTACAGCCATTCCCACAGAAAGAATGAGTCCGGCTATGCCCGGCAGTGTGAGAGTGTACTGGGGAATGGAGAGCGCCAGTATCTGCAGGCACATCTGGAAGATCAGAGTCAGGCAGCTGATGATCCCGGGAAGACGGTAAATACTGACCATAAAGATAATGACCAGGATTATAGCTGTTACTGATGCCGTGACCATGGTTTTCAGCGCCTGGCTGCCAAGTGTGGGGCTGATGGTATTGTAATTACTAGTCTTCATAGAAAATGGGAGAGCCCCGGAATTAATTTTGTCGGATAGGGCTTTGGCAGCATCGTAGTTTTCCATGCCGTTTATGACAGCCTGGCCTCCTGTGATGACCTGGTTGACTTTAGGATTAGAGATCATAAGCTCATCCATGTAGATGCCCATCTGCTTTCCAACCAGCTCCTGTGTCGCTTTGGCAAAAGCTTCGGCGCCTGTCCTGTCAAACTGGAGGGCAACCTCATACTCGCCGGTATCTCTGTTTCTGGTGACAGAACTGTCAGCTACGTTTTCGCCTTCCACGAGAATATTCCCTTTTGGATCACGGAAGGTGAGCTTTGCCGTCTCGCCCAGCTCTGAGATAGCTGCTTCCGGGTTGAATTCCTTTTCATCTGATTTCCACGGAAACCTTACGATAATGTGGCCTTCGCTTTTGTCCACAGTGACCTCACGGTCTGTGATGTTTTCAGCATCAAGCCTGCTCTCGATGACATTCCGGGCAGCCTCCAGCTGCTTTTCAGAGGGGACTTTGGCTGTGCCGGCAGGCTCGAATACGGCTTCCACGCCGCCCCTGATATCGATCCCAAAACGCATGTCCCGGATTCCCTTGAAATCATCGCCAGCGCCAAAAATGGTAAGCAAAATAAACGCTGCGATCACTGACAGCGCCATCCAGATATGATTTTTTTTATTTTTCAATGTACTGTTCCTCCGTAATATTTACTTTCAAAAATGATCAATATATATCAGAAGAAAACAGCACGTTTTTTGCCATCGGATCTGTGTATGATGCAGACCTGGTTCATAAGGCTGCAGGAAAAAATCAGATAAACAGACAGAAACAGGCACAGGACATCCCTGCCCCTCAGGGACAGAAAATGAAATAAGACAACAAATACAGCCGCAAAAAGCGGATTTTTGATATTTTTCTCTTCCAGGAGGTCTGAGAGCTCCTGGGTGAGTGTCTGGCCCCGCATCAAAACAGAAGGGCTGGAGGGGAAAGAGACAGAGGTGATGCCTGAAACATCCAAGCTGCGGGAAGGCACCTGTACAGCCGCAGAGGTTACGTATTTATCAGACATGTTATTCTGCATGTCTGACTTTATAAAGAAAAGCAGATAAAACATGAGGAATGCTGTTATAAATAACCAGGCTGCTCTTTTCATATAGACCCTCCTTTCTGCGGCATTACATGTACTTGGACACGTATCCATATTCTCCGCACATTATACTTCGTTTTTAAAATATATGCAATTCTTTTATAAGTGAAAGAACGTATATTTGCATTTTGCTTGTCTTAATATGCCGTATGATATATAATTAGAGATACTAATGTGCAGCTTTGGCTGAAGCTGCACAGATAAGAGGAGGAAGAAAATAGTATGGAACTTCAGTACAGGGGAATAACAGAGAAAGATGCAAAAGCCTTAAAAGTACTGCTGCACAGGGATGAGGATAATATAGGTGATTTTCTGGATGCTGTTGAGAATGAAACAGAATTAATAACTGCGGCATATCTTGGCACAGAGCTTGTAGGCGTGATACAGCTGGCTGAGGACATATCCTGCTCGTATCTGGCTATATTTGTAGATCCCGACTGGCGGGGAAGAGGTATTGGGAGCGAAATGCTTGCATATGCCCAGGAGAGGCTTTACAAATTCGGAACAGAGAGCATTATGACATCGTTTAACAGAAATGACGGCGGTGCTTTAAGGTTTGCAAGAAAGCACGGTTTTAACAGAAACTTTTCATCGTCATATATGGAATATACAGGCGGCCGGTTTGAGCTGGAGGAGCTTCCTGTCAGAGGATACAGGGACGATGACTATATAGAAAGCCAGAAACTTATCCAGAAGGCTTTTTATGAGATGAATGTCCGGGTGGGGGATTTTCCGGATGCAAAGATAGAGGAGCCAAATGAAGAGGAACAAAGAGACTGGGCTGAAAATGCCTCCGGCAGGTTTGTCTATACAGAGAACGGGCGTATCGCCGGATTTGGACATATATCAGATAATGAAATAGAAGGGGTGGCGGTGAGGTCTGATCTTCAGGGACAGGGAATCGGAAGGAAGATGACCATGTATCTTTGTAATCAGATTTTTGACCGCGGTTATAATTCTGTCATACTCTGGTGCGTGACGGGAAACTATGCCAGGAAACTTTATGACAGCCTTGGATTCCGTGAAAAGTATACGGCAGAATTTGCCCGGAAGAAGATATAAAACTATGAACAGAAATCTGACAGAAGGAAAAATAGGAAAATCTCTGGTGCTTTTCAGTCTGCCCATGATACTTGGAAATATGCTGCAGCAGCTGTATAATGTGGCGGATACTCTCATTGTAGGAAGAACGGTGGGGGCTGCAGCCCTCTCGGCGGTGGGTTCAAGCTATTCGCTTATGGTGCTGCTGACATCCATTATTATAGGCCTGTGTATGGGCAGCAGTGTAGTTTTTGCCCAGCTGTACGGAGCGCGGCGCATGGATGACCTGAAGACTGGGATCATAAATTCCCTTGTGTTTATCTTTATCGTGGCATTTGTGATCATGGCTGCTTCCTTTCTTCTGCTGGACAGTTTTATAGTCTGGCTGAATGTGCCGGCAGAGGCGGCTGAATTTACCAGAGAATATCTGCGGGTGATCTTTACAGGAATTATGGCGGTCTACGTCTATAATTTTTTTACATCTATATTGAGGAGTATCGGGAATACGGTTGTTCCGCTTATCTTCCTGGCAGTCTCCTCCCTGATGAATATAGCGCTTGATATTATATTTATTGTCTGTTTCCATATGGGAGTCTCAGGCGCTGCCTGGGCAACGGTTATATCCCAGATCTTTTCAGGCGCGGGTATCATGATCTATTTCTTTAAAAAAGCAAGATGGCTTTGCCCTCAGAAGAAGCACCTGCGGTACGATAAGGCGCTGCTGTCATATATAATCAGCAACTCATCGCTTACAGCCATCCAGCAGTCAATCATGAATTTTGGCATCCTCATGGTCCAGGGGCTGGTCAACAGCTTTGGGTTTTATGCCAGTGCCGCGTTTGCAGCTGTTGTAAAGATCGATGCCTTCGCCTACATGCCGGCACAGGATTTCGGCAATGCATTTTCTACATTTATCGCCCAGAATTACGGCGGTAAGAAAGCCGACAGGATACATAAGGGGACAAGGACGGCCTTTGCCATGTCAGTCATTTTCTGTGCGGCTGCGTCAGCGTGTGTCTGCATTTTAGCAGAACCCCTCATGCTGATATTTGTAAAAGCTGAGGAGACAGAGATCATACGGATCGGTGTCCAGTATCTGCGGATAGAAGGGGCTTTTTATGCAGGGATCGGGATACTTTTTCTGCTGTATGGATTTTACCGGGGCCTGGGGCGTGCAGGTATGTCGATCGTTTTGACAGTCATTTCACTGGGGAGCAGGGTGCTGCTGGCATATGTGCTCTCAGCAGTCCCGTCCATCGGTATGGTTGGGATATGGTGGGCAGTGCCTGTAGGTTGGTTTTTGGCGGATTGCTTTGGCATATGGTATTTTATCAGAAATAAGTCAGGGCTGCTTTCATGTTGACGTTTACACAAATTTGTGGAATTATGTATCAATTATAAAAGGAAAATAGCTATATTTAATTAAATATCTATGCTATACTTTTTGCAGTGGAACGATTCTGGAATAAGGATTCTGTAATAAGACAAGATATGTTATTGAGAGGAAGTGGGTACATGCCGTTTAAACCGCTGCCAATAGGTGTGGACGATTTTGAAGAAATGATTGAAAAAGGGTATTATTATGTAGATAAAACCTTATTTATCAAGGAATTGCTGGATATGAAAGGCAAAGTGAATCTATTTACCAGGCCGAGACGGTTTGGCAAGACACTGAACTTAAGCATGCTTAAGTGTTTTTTTGAGATGAACAGCTATCATGCAGAGAAGTTATTTAGCGGACTGGCTATTATAAATGCAGGATATGAATATACAAAGCATATGTCAGGGTATCCGGTGATCAGCCTTTCACTGAAATCTATGAAGCAGGCAAGCTATGAATTATCCTATATTCAGATGAAAAAAATGATTGCAGAGGAATTCCGCAGATTAGATTTTGTGTTAGAGCTTGATAAGCTGACGGAGGCGGAAAAGGTGCGCTTTCGTGCGATCCGTGATGTAGACGGAGCAGACGCAGATTATCTGGATGCACTTAGATTTTTATCTGCCTGTATGATGAAATGTACGGGCAGGAAAACTATCATTCTGATTGATGAATATGATGTACCATTGGAAAATGCATATTTTGGAGGCTTTTATGATGAAATGATTCCTGCAATCCGTTCCTTATTTGAATCTGCACTGAAAACGAATGAAAATTTGGAATTTGCGGTTATCACAGGGTGTCTCAGGATTTCGAAGGAAAGCATTTTTACCGGACTGAATAACTTGAAAACCATTTCTATTACAAATCCGACTTATGCGGAGCATTTTGGTTTTACCCAAAAAGAAGTAGAAGAAATGTTAGAATTTTTCGATAGGATCAATTATGCAGAGACGGTTAAATCCTGGTATAACGGCTATTTCTTTGGGGAAACAGAAGTGTATAATCCTTGGAGCGTGATTAATTATGTGGAGCAGATATGGGCACAGGAGGGGGCACTTCCTCAGCCGTTCTGGTCGAATACCAGCTCCAATAGTATAGTTAGGGCGCTGATAGAAGGCGCAGATTTCCGGGTAAAGCAGGAAGTAGAAGCATTGATTCAAGGGGATAATATAGAAAAGCCTGTCCATGAGGATATCACTTATGATGATATGGAACCGGATAAATCACAGGATAACCTGTGGAATTTTCTGTTTTTCACAGGTTATTTGAAGAAAACCGGGGAGCGCATGGAAAATAATATACGGTATATTTCCATGAGTATCCCAAATGAAGAGGTTCGGTATATTTATATAAACACAGTGTTGTCATGGTTTGAACAAAAAGTAAAAAAGAAAGACTTTTCACAATTTTATAAGAATATGCTGCAGGGGAATGTACCAGAATTTGAAGATGCCATATCACAGATGCTGAGAGAAGGAATCAGCTTTTATGATACGAAGGAATCTTTTTATCATGGATTTATGATGGGCCTGCTGAATGGGATGGAAGATTATTACGCCTATTCAAACAGAGAAGCCGGGGACGGCAGATACGATATTTGCCTCAAGAGCATGGAGGTAAAGAAGCCGGTTGTTATTCTTGAGTTAAAAGTGGCGGCAAGCTATGCAGATATGGAAACGAAAAGCAGACAGGCGATCGAACAGATTGAAATGAAGAATTATGAAGAAGATCTGGTCAGAGATGGGTATACAAAAGTCTTATGCTATGGAATTGCATTCTATAAAAAGAATTGCAGGATAGCTTTGGCCGAAAAGATGATTCAATGATTGATGCTCTGAAAGCGAAAAGAAACAAAGGAAGATCATTGACATTTTTTATAAACAATGATATTGTATATAACTGCAAAAGGGAAATAATAATAGCAGGTCAAAAGACTATAAGTTTTTCTGTTTCTGAGATAAACAGAGGACTTATAGTTTTTTTTCGCAATTGACAAGGAGGTATATATGAGTAAAAATAGTATTGAAGCTATGGGAAGCAGACCGGTTTTGCCCCTGCTGCTTACCATGGCATTTCCGCCTATGATATCTATGCTGATCCAGTCCATGTATAACATCGTTGACAGCATTTTTGTGGCAAAGCTTGGGGAGAGCGCACTGACGGCTGTTTCACTTGCTTTTCCCCTTCAGAATCTGGTGCTCTCTGTAGCCGTGGGGCTGGGAGTGGGCGTCAACGCCCTGATGGCCAAAAACCTAGGAGCGGGTGATGAGAAGGAGGCGGAGAGCGCAGCATTTCATGGTATGGTCTTAACGGCGCTGCATTCGCTGGCGTTTGTTTTCATCGGCCTTTTTCTGACAGGGCCGTTTTTCCGCGTCTTTACCAGCGATGAACAGATTTACAGGATGGGATGTGACTATGCCGTTCTTGTAGTCTCTTTTTCCTTTGGAAGCCTTTTTCATATCACTATAGAAAAGATGTTCCAGGCAACGGGCAACATGATATTCCCCATGCTTATGCAGGCGCTTGGGGCTGTAGTAAATATCATACTGGATCCTATACTGATCTTCGGGCTTCTTGGTTTCCCTGCCCTGGGAGTGACGGGCGCAGCAGTTGCCACGCTCATCGGTCAGTTTACAGCCTGCGGTTTATCGGCCTTCCTTTTCTGGAAGTATGGAAAGATCAGACTGCACCTGAAGGGATTCAGGTTCAGGAAGAAAACAGTTAAAAATATATATTCAATCGCAGCGCCGTCAGGAATGATGAATCTGCTCCCCTCCATCCTGGTGGGCACTTTAAATGGGATTTTGTCAGCAGTATCACCTCTGGCAGTTGCTGTGCTGGGAATTTATTTTAAGCTTCAGACATTTGTATATATGCCCTCCAATGGGCTTGTTCAGGGAATGCGGCCGATCATCAGCTATAATTATGGAGCCGGGAACAAAAAGCGCCTGATCACCACCATAAAGATGTCATGTATCGTGATAGGGCTTGTCATGCTGCTGGGAACGGCAGTCTTTGCCCTCATGCCGGGTATTGTTATGCAGCTGTTCAGTGCCGGGGAGGAGATGGAATCTATGGGTATCCCGGCACTCAGGATCATCAGCGCAGGCTTCCTTATATCTACATTGGGTGTTGTTTTCTCTGGCACCTTTGAAGCTCTGGGACTGGGATTTCACTCTTTGATCATCTCTCTGCTCCGCCAGTTCGTGATCACAGTCCCACTGGCTTTAATACTTATGAAAACAGCAGGGATCATAGGGGTATGGGCTGCATTTCCTATTGCGGAGGCGGTGGCAGCAGCAGTTAGTATATTGTTATTTATGAGTGTATATAGGAATCGCATAAAAACGTTATTGTTCAATCCGTGACCAGTAACAGAAAATGGTCAAAATAGCAACAGAAAGGGAAGATTTCATGGATATTAGAGATATGGTGCGGGAACGCACAGAAGATTATGCAGAGATATATGTCTCTGTATTCAACGGCGCTCCCTGGAATGAAAGCTGGACGAAAGAGAAGGCTGTAAGGCGGATCCAGGATATGATGGAGACAAATACTTTTTCGGGCCTTGCACTCATGGATGGGGAGGAGGTCTGCGGCATGATCTGGGGGCAGAAAGAACAGTTTTATAATGGGATACATTTTCAGATCCAGGAATTCTGTATTCGAAGCGGCTGCCAGGGGAAAGGATACGGCCCCAGGCTGCTTCAGGCATTTACAGACAGGCTGAAGGAGCTGGGGGTTACAAGGATATATCTGCTTACCTGTCCGGGAAAGAGAACAGAGGGCTTTTACCTGTCCCAAGGATTCCACAGATCCGGCTCCACAATAATTATGAGCTGCAGCAACTAGAGATTGTCCGGAAGATCCACCCAGGAATATGATGGCGGTTTTTAGCTAATAATATATATAAAAGTGCGGTAGCTAGTGATTAGCTGCAGGAACAGGAGGAAGTGATCTGATGGACCAGGATCAGTTGATGGAGGATATTGTAGCCGGTTACGGCGATATCAAAGAAAATTATCAGCAGGAGAGGCTGGTGGAGCTGCTGCGTGAGATACAGGAGCTGTATGGCTGTATTCCTGAAGATATACAGAAATATATAGCAGATGAACTGGGCATAAAACAGGTGGTAATAAAAAGCATCCTGAAATATTTTCCAAGCCTGCATTCTGCTAAAAGACATAAGATAACCCTGTGCGTGGGGCCCCGGTGTTCTCAGAAGGAGAGCGGGGAGCTGGCAGAAGCTCTCAGGGAGGAGATCAGGGCGAGAAGGAACAGAAAGGGAGCAGGTTTTTTTACATTTACCACTAAAAACTGTCTGAAACAATGCAGGAATGCTCCGAATCTGAAGATAGATGATAAAATATTTTCAGGAGTAAGGCCGGGTGATATAAGAAAGATATTGAATTCAATAGACGGGGATGACTGAATCCGGCAGTCTGAGTCCCGGAGCAGTCCGGCCGGCCCGCCGCCCTGGCAGCGGCTGGCCCGGATCTGGTATCAGATCTCAGTTTTCCAGAATCCGTGAAGATTACAGTATGCATATGCTGCTTCCGGTTCATCTCCGTCCGTGAGGATAAATTCAGCAGCCGGCTCGTCAGAGGATTTCAGGTTAATTCTCTGGCAGCCTTTTTTAGTTTTCAAATATATCCATTCGATGCTGTGTTCCTCTGACATTGGATGGAATACACTTCCAACCTTTACAGTTACTTTGTTTCCTGACCGTTCCACTACAGGGAGATGTTTTTCGTGTGCGCCTTCTGATGTATTGGCTGAAAGCTCTGTAAGCTCAATACCATCGCAGGAATAACTTGTTTTTCCGCCGTGGATTTCTTCAATAACCACACCGCATTTGCCGCAGGCATAAAACTTTGGTTCTTTTTCTGACATTTCCAATCCCTCCAAATTATAAAAAATATTGATTTGACAATTCCTGTTATATTATTTCGCAAAATCAATATTTCATTCTAAAAAATAATAATGGCCTTAGAGATATCTGATTGATACAATCTGTCCACTGGTATATAATATCCACATGAATATGCCAAAGAACGTGCATATCAGGAAAGGAGAATAAAGATGCTTGAATTTAAATATGATACACAGCTGCTGGAATACTGCGCCTCACTGGGCGAGATCTATGACATTGTGGTAGAAGATATGGAGAGGCAGTCGAAAGGACTGCATGGCTGAACATTTGTTTTCATTTTTTGTGGCATTTCATGGCGAACTATGTTAGAATAGCTGTAACTAATCAGTAGGTCTGTGCATTTACTGCACAGACCGCAAGAAAATGATTAAAGGGTGCAAAAATCCATACGGACTGGCTCTGCAAAACCAGCAGGCATGGATTGGACAAGGAGAAAATATGCAGCCATACATTAATTATTTCAGCAGCCATATGCAGGATTATCTGGGAATGGTGGGGCAGCACCTTCTGCTGAGCTTTATATCAGTAACGCTCGCTGTAGTGATCGGGGTTCCGTTCGGCATCCTGACAACGCGTTCAAAGAAGGCCAGCCGTTTTATAACGACTGTGTTCAGTACGCTGCGGATCATCCCCAGCCTTGCCATACTTGTACTGCTGATCCCTGTGATGGGGATCGGGATGAAGCCAGCGCTTGTAGCGCTGACTGTGCTGGCCATACCGCCTGTGCTGATCAATACAGCCCTGGGCTTTAGGCAGGTGGAGGATTTTATGGTAGAGGTAGCCAGGGCCATGGGTATGGATGAGAGGACAGTATTTTTGAAAGTAAAACTTCCTCTTGCATTTCCATATATCATGACAGGGATCAAAACTGCCGCTTCCGAGATCATCGCTAGCGCTACGCTCGCGGCATATATCGGCAGCGGAGGGCTGGGTGTGCTGATCTACAATGGGATCAGCATGATGAAGACAGAGTATCTGCTGATAGGAGGAGTATCGGTGGCAGTCCTGACCATCGTATGCAACCTGCTGCTGGGCAGCGCTCAGAAGAAGGTACTCAGATACAGGGCATAAAAACAGTAACGTGAAAACACGCTGGAAAGGAATTAATAATGAAAAGACGAATGAGACAGATAATATGTCTGACAGCAGCAGCGGCTATATTAGGCGCAGGTGCTGCCGGCTGCCAGAAGAGCGGCGGTGATAAAATCGTGGTGGGCTCCAAGGGATTTACGGAAAACCTGATCTTAAGCGAGCTCTATGCTCTGGCGCTGGAAGATGCAGGATTTGCAGTAGACAGAAAATTTGAGATATCCAATGCTGTGATCCATACATCTATAGTAAACGGGGAAATAGACGTATATCCGGAATATACGGGAACAGCCCTCTTGACCATTCTGGGGGAAGAACTGATAACAGACCCTCAGAAGGTCTATGATGAGGTAAAGGACAAATATAAAGAGCAGTATAAGCTGGATGTGCTGGACTTGTGTGAGGCAAATGACGGAAACGGGCTGGTGATCCGGACGGAGGCTGCTGATAAATATGGTATCAGGACCATATCAGATCTGCAGGAAAAGGCGGCAGACATCCGCTTTGGAAGCACATCCGACTTTATGGAGAGGGAAGACGGCCTGCCTGCCCTTGAGGAAGTATACGGAAAATTTGATTTTAAGTCTGAGAATGCTTTTGACAATGCGCTGAAGTATGAGATCATGTCCAGTGATGAAGTTGACTGTGTGCCGGCTTACACCACAGACGCACAGCTGTCTCAGGATGAATTCACACTGCTTGAGGATGACAGGCAGGTCTGGCCTCCGTATAATGTCATTCCTGTTATGCGTGAGGAGACGGCCAGTAAGTATCCGGAGGCGGCTGCAGCCATCAATAAGATCAGCGGGAGCCTGGATACACAGACTATGTCAAAGCTGAATGCAGAGGTGGATCTGGATAAGAAAGAATACGATGAGGTTGCAAAAGAATTTTATGACTCCCTATGAAAAAATAATTGAATGTTTTTGTGTGCCCCGGGAGGGCAGAGATATTCTGGATGTGATGCTGACAAAAAAGGAGCAGGAGATGCTCTGCTGCTGGCCGGAGACAGAAGAACTGACGGCAGATGAACTCGCCCGCCTGCTGTGCGGCGGGGGCGTGGCCGCAGATGAAGGCGGTGCCCTTCATTTTATTGAAGAAGCTTTCAAAAGAGGTGTGCTCAATAAGTCTGACGGCGGATACTGCAGGGGATCTTTTTACGGGAGGCTTGATATTTTTGCCACGGATGAAGCGGCTGAATACAGGAAGCTGTCCCGGGAAAAGAGAGATGAGCTGGATAGCTGGTATTTTGCAGCTTATTTAAACGGGCTGAAGAGCAGCCGGGAGGAGAGACCGACAGCCGATGAGGTCCTTCCTCTGGAGGATACGCTGGAATTTATAGAAAATAAAGAAGAACAGCCCTATCTGGCGCTGTGTGACTGCAGGATGTTAAAGGGCGCCTGCGGTAAGCCGGTCTCCACCTGCATCACTTACAGAACAGCTCCCAACTCTTTTGTAAAAAGAGGCCTTGCAAAAAAGATCACAAAGCAGGAAGCTAAGCAGGTGGTGATAGATGCTGATAAAGCGGGGCTGATGCATACGGTCAATCCCGGAGGCGTCTGCAGCTGCTGCACTGACTGCTGTTATCTTTTCAGGGCTGCAAGTGCTCTGGAAAGCCAGGGGACGTGGCCGAGGGTCCATTACAGGGCTGTGCTTGATGAAGACAGATGCATTGGCTGCAGGTCCTGTCTGCGCCGCTGCCATTTTCATGTATTTGAATTAAAAAAGGATCAGACTAAGGACAGCGGCAAAAGACAGAATGTGCGCATGGCGAATGCAGATTTGTGCGCAGGCTGCGGCCTGTGTGTGACAGGCTGCCCCGCGGGCGCTTTGAAACTAGAAAAGATACAGGAGAAATAACAGATGAGTACAGCTGTAGAATTCATACATGTCAGCAAACGTTTTGAGGATGCTGCCAGCGATGCTGTGGAGGATGTGAGTTTCAGCATAGAGGAGGGTGAGCTTGTCACGATCCTGGGGACTTCAGGATGCGGCAAGACAACTCTGCTGAGAATGGTAAACAGTCTGATCCGCCCAAGCGCGGGCAGTATAAAAGTATTTGATAAAGATATAAGCAGTACATACCCGGTAGAACTGAGGAGGCAGATCGGCTATGTCATACAGCAGATCGGGCTGTTTCCGCATATGACAGTCAGGCATAATATTGCCACTGTCCCCAAAATTCTGGGATGGAGCAAAGATAAGATTGATGCCAGGGTGGATGAACTGCTGGAAATGGTAAACTTAGCCCCAGATGAATTCAGGGACAGATATCCGTCCCAGCTTTCAGGGGGACAGCAGCAGAGGATCGGCCTTGCCAGGGCTCTGGCGGCTGATCCCAAGCTGATGCTGCTGGATGAGCCTTTCGGGGCGATCGATGCCATTAACAGGACAGTGCTTCAGGATGAGCTTATAAATATACATCAGAAAAGCAGGAAAACATTTCTTTTTGTGACACATGATATTCTGGAAGCGCTCAAGCTGGGGACGAGGGTCATGGTCATGGACAAGGGCAGTATCAGGCAGTTTGATACGCCCAGTGAGATTTTAAAGAATCCGGCGGATGATTACGTGAAGCAGCTCATGGATTCTTTCAGGCAGGGATTTGCATTTGCGCTGGAAAGAGGAATGGGTCCGGGAGAACAGAGATGATAGAATATTTCATAAAATACCATGCAAAGCTGACAAAGGCACTTCTGGAACATATCCAGATCGTTGGCCTGACCCTGGTTATCTCTATTGTGATAGCGATGGCTGTCACGCTGGTGATAAAGGATTCTAAAAGGATCTCAAAGGCAGTGCTGCAGGTGTGCAATGTTATTTACTCCATACCAAGCCTTGCGCTTTTTGCAATACTTATACCTCTGTCAGGGCTTGGAGCAAAGACAGCTGTGATAGTGCTGGTGGTTTATAACCAGTATATCCTTGTCAGAGGTTTTACAGAAGGGCTGTCAATGGTGGACAGGGCAGTACTGGAGGCGGCAGCGGGCATGGGAATGAGCCGCTGGCAGATATTTGCCAGAGTACAGTTCCCTCTGGCGCTGGATTCCATGGTGGCCTCCATACAGATCGCGATCATTTCTACGATAGGGATTGCCACTATAGGGGCTACGATCGGGGCCGGCGGCCTGGGGTCTATCCTTTTTGACGGAATGAGGACACAGAATACTGTAAAGATACTTTGGGGGACAGTGCTGTCCGTCTTACTTGTGCTGGTAGCCAACGCCATACTCAATTATGCAGTGAAGAAAATTAATGAAAGGCTTCATGGAGGGAAGAAGCGTCCGTGAAAAATGCAGGAAAGGGATTCCAGGAAGTATGTATCAAGATGAGATCGAAGAGATACTGGCAGGCTTTCCGGTCTGCCAGTATGGATTTTTAGACCCTGAAGAAATTCTTTTTTCAGACAGGGTACGTTATATATGCCGGAGCCAGTGCGGGCGCTATGGAAAGTCATGGTCCTGCCCGCCAGCTGTCGGGGAGGTTGACGAGTGTAGGAAGAGATGCCTTGCATATGATAAGGTGCTTATTTTTACTACACTTGCCGAGGTGAGTGACAGTGCAATGCTGGAGGAGACACTCCTTACAAGAAAGGGACATGAGGAAGTGATGAGAGGGGTGCTCTGTGAGATGGAAGGCGCAGGTGCCCGGTGTCTGGCATTATCTTCAGAATCCTGCAGTATATGTGAAGCGTGTACATATCCCGGCGGACCGTGCAGGCATCCTGACAGAATGCTCCCATGTATTGAAAGCTACGGAATACTTGTGACAGAATCCGCTGAAAAGTGCGGGATAGATTTTTTTTATGATAGTCAGACGGTGACATGGTTCGGAATGATATTTTATGTGTAGGAGTATGGCCGCGGACGGCAGGATGGGTATAGAAATGGAAACGTCCTCATATATTGTGTAATAAAAGGCAATGATAGTATATGAGTTCGAAAAAAAAATCCATATATCAAAAACTTTCTGCGGCGTCCCAGCTGCCGAGGGATCTTAGTGACGGGGCCGTCCTGGTATCTGTCACAGGGCAGGAAGAAGTGTATGTAGAGAATTATAAGGGAATCATAGAATATACCAGCACCCGTTTGTGTCTGCAGACAAAACACTGTAAATTGGAAATCCAGGGGGAATGTCTGTGCATTACGTACTATACTGGAGATGAAATGAAGATTACGGGGCGTATCGAACAGATTAACTATTTATAAGCGGAGGGCTCTGTTTGGTAAAGCAAATTTTGCAGTATGGGAAGGGGCATGTGCGCATACGTGTTGAAGGGGGCTCCTATGAACGTTTCTTAAACCTCTGCGCCAACCACAATATTTACCTGTGGGATCTGATTCCTTCAGGAGATGCCTATGAAATGAACCTGTCGATAAAGGAATTCAGAGAGCTTAAGCCGCTTGCCCATAAGAGCAGGGTCAGGGTGCGTGTGGTGGAAAGATATGGACTTCCTTTTTTTCTGCATAGATACCGCAACAGAAAGCTTTTTTTTGCCGGGATAATGGCAGCCCTTGGAATCATCCTGTTCTTGTCCTGCTTCATCTGGGATATCCACGTGGAAGGGAATCTCCACGAGACGACAGAGGTCATCCTGGAGTATCTCCAGACAGAAGAGATAGGACATGGCACCTGGAAATCCGGAATTGACTGCAAGGCTCTGGCATCCAGCCTGAGAAAGCAGTTTGACGATTTTATATGGGTATCTGTCAAAATCGACGGAACAAGGCTTCTGATCAATGTGCAGGAAAATACAGACCTTGCCCTGGAGGAAGACAGAGTATATGAGGACAGCGACCTCATTTCAAATGTTGACGGGACTATAGTCAAGATGGTGACCAGGTCAGGCGCTCCTGTGGCGGCGGCAGGAGATGAGATAAAAAAAGGTGATATGCTTGTGAGAGGGCGGCTGGAGATTTTAGACGATGGCGGAGAGGTGAGCGCCTACAGGTACTGTGCCGCAGATGCCGACATTTACGTAAAGACAGTGTACCACTATAAAAGTGAGTTCCCGCTGGCGTACAAGGATAAGGTATATACAGGAAGCCAGCAGAATGGATATTTCTTTACTGCATTTGGAAAAAGGTTTACTTTCGCACTGGGTACAGGGGCATATGAACTCAGAGATACAGTGACCAGGGAACATCAGGCACAGCTCTGGGAAAATTTTTTTCTTCCTGTTTCGTGGGGGAAAATCGAGGTGAAAGAGTACGAAAACCAGCAGAAAACCTACACAAATGAGGAGGCAGCGAAAAGGGCTGAGGATGAGCTTTCTTACTTTTTGAAAAAAATTCAGGAAAAAGGGGTTCAAATATTTGAAAATAATGTTAAAATAGAAACGAGCGCTAAGACCTGCAAGGCAGAGGGGGACATTTATCTGATTGAAAAAGCAGGAAAAAGAGTGGCAGCTGAACGGGCGGATGCGCCGCAGGAGAAAGGAACTGACGAAGAATGAGCATCGTGGAGACAATCACAGCTGTTCCGGCGGAACATGAAAAAAATGTGTTCGGGCAGTTTGACGAGCATATCAAGAAGATAGAAAAGACTTTTAATGTAACTGTCATATCCAGAGACGGGGCGTTAAAGATCCTGGGGAATGAGACAGCAGCGGCAAAAGCAAAGAGTGTTTTTAACCAGCTCACAGAGCTTTCCAAAAGGGGCAATATTATTACACAGCAGAATGTAGACTATGCTATTTCTCTCTCCTTCGATGAAAAAGAGGAGAGCCTTATAGAGATTGACAAGGATTGTATATGCCATACGATTAACGGGAAACCGATCAAGCCCAAGACGCTGGGGCAGAAGCAGTATGTGGATGCCATCAGGGAAAAGATGATCGTATTCGGGATCGGTCCGGCGGGAACAGGAAAGACATATCTGGCTATGGCCATGGGGATACAGGCATTTAAGAATGATGAGGTGAGCCGGATCATCCTGACCAGGCCAGCAATAGAGGCAGGGGAAAAACTGGGATTTCTGCCAGGGGATCTGCAGAGCAAGGTAGATCCGTACCTCCGGCCTCTTTATGACGCCCTTTATCAGATCATGGGGCCTGAGAATTACCTGAAGAATATGGAAAAGGGACTTATCGAGGTGGCGCCCCTTGCATATATGAGGGGAAGGACACTGGACAATGCCTTTATCATCCTGGATGAGGCACAGAATACTACCCCGGCCCAGATGAAGATGTTCTTAACAAGGATCGGATTTGGCTCCAAGGTGATCGTCACAGGCGACCTGACCCAGAAGGATCTGCCCTCAGATGTCCAGTCAGGACTGGATGTGGCAGTAAAAGTCCTTGGGAAGGTTGAAGAGGTGGGATTCTGCAATCTCACAAGTAAAGACGTAGTGCGCCATCCGCTTGTCCAGAAGATCGTCAAAGCATATGAGGAATTTGAGAAAAAGGCTGCAGCCAGGGACAAGACGTCCAGACAGGACAGGGGCCGCAGGGATATAAATGCCAGAAGACGCGGGGGAGGACATTAATGACATTAGAATACTCAGATGAACTTGGAATGGAGCTTCCCTTCGACGGGGAGGAGCTGGCCCGGACAGTGGCGGAAAAGGCACTGGATTATGAAGAGTGCCCGTATGAGACAGAGATCAGCCTGACTCTTGTTTCCGAGGAGGAAATACAAAAAATAAATAAAGAATTCAGGGATATAGACAGGCCTACTGATGTCCTGTCCTTCCCTATGCTTGAGTTTGAAGACCCGGGATATTTCAGAGAGCCGGAGGATATAGAGGATGACTGTTTTAATCCGGAGACTGGGGAACTGATGCTTGGGGATATCGTGATATCTACCAGGCGTGTCTATGAACAGGCCAAGAGCTATGGACATAGTGAATTGCGCGAGTTTGCTTTTCTGGTCGCCCACAGCATGCTCCATCTTATGGGATATGACCATATGACGCCCGAAGAGGCGGAAGTGATGGAGAGGAAGCAGCGGGAGATACTGGAGCAGCTTGAAATAAACAGATGAAAAGAGGAATGGACATGAAGAAATTGAAGGTTTTGCTGCTGTTAGCAGCTTCAGCTTCTGTACTCGCCCTGGCAGGATGCCAGAAAGAGGCTGATACGCCCACAGAGGCGAAGGTTAGTGAAGCGCCGGCAGGCACAGAGGGTGCCGCGCAGGTTAGCACAGGCGAGGTCATCAAGGGAACAGCCGTGACCCAGGAAAACGCAGAACAGCCTCAGACAGATCCGGAAGGAATGACACGCAGCTATCTGACAGGAAAGCTGGTCAGCAGCGAGATTGGTTCCAAGCGTCCCGTTGCCATCATGCTCAACAATATAATCGATGCGTGCCCCCAGGCTGGAATCTCCCAGGCAGATGTGGTCTATGAAGCTCCTGTAGAGGGGGGTATTACAAGGCTTATGGGAATCTTTGAAGATTACTCCAATCTGGACAAGATAGGCTCAGTCAGAAGCTGCCGTAATTATTATGTGAAATATGCGGAAGAATTTGATGCTATCTACGTACATTACGGACAGGCTGCATATGCGGTAGACCTGTTGAATTCAGATGAGATCGACAACATAAGCGGACTGGAGTATCAGGAGGCCATGGGCAAGATCGACGGATATGCAGGAGAAGATATCTTCTACCGCACAGATGACCGCCCTTCACCGCACAACTGCTATACCAGCGCGGAAGGGCTCAAGACAGCCATCGAGCGGAAAGAATATGATACTGATTATGCAGAGGATTATAAAGGCCACTATAAATTCGCACAGGACGGACAGCGTTCTGACCTGGGCATTTACGGCGCAGAGAGCGCGGTAAAGATCATTCCGGGCTACGGCGTAAATGAGCCGTGGTTTGAGTACAACAGCGGCGACCAGAAATATTATCGCTTCCAGTATGATGACAAACAGATCGACCAGAATACGGATGAACAGCTTTCCTACGATAATGTCATTGTCCAGTTTTCACCATGGGAGAAATATGATGACAACGGATACATTAATATTGACACTTTCTCAGGCGGCACAGGATATTTCTTCACAGGCGGCAAGGTTGTACCTGTGACCTGGATCAAGGATGAGGGTACAGCAGGTGCTGTCCGTTATTACCTGCCTTCAGGCGACGAAATCGTATTAAACCAGGGCAAGACCTGGGTATGTATCGTGCTGGATACAGATAAGGACAGCTTTGTATACGAATAAAAAATAGTAATGATACATGTAACTGTTCAGCAGGTACTGAACAGTTATAAAGGATGAATGAGGTATAGCGTGGGAAAAACAAAGAAAAGCAAATCCAATTATTTAGTGCAGGGGACGATCCTGGTGATCGCCTCCTTCTTGGCCAGATTTATTGGGCTGGTCTACAGGATTCCCCTGACCAATATACTGGGTGATGAAGGAAATGCATATTACTCTACAGCGAATGAGATATACTCTATTCTGCTTATGATATCTTCCTTCAGCCTTCCGCTGGCAGTGTCAAAGCTGGTATCGGAACGGCTCCATATGGGACAGGTGAAGAATGCACATAAGGTCTTCAGGTGCTCTATTAAGTTTGCGTGTCTGGCAGGAGGGATCATTTCCGTCCTGACCTTTGCATGTGCAGGCCTGATCACCAAGTACCTGATGAGCTATGAGCTTGCGGTCTATGCACTGCGTGTGCTCTCACCGGCTATCTTTATATTCGCCATCGCTGGTGCCTTCAGGGGATATTTTCAGGGCCATGAGACCATGGTCCCTACAGCCACATCCCAGGTGATAGAGCAGATAGTGAATGCAGTAATCACTGTCATCGGCGCCGGGATAATGATGAATTACGGTATCCAGCTGGGAAAAGAACAGTCGAATTCTTCACTGGGGCCTGCTTTTGGCGCAGCAGGAGGCACCTTCGGTACTGTGGTCAGCGTGACGGTAGCGCTTGTTTTTCTGGTGTTTATTTATATTTCATACCGCAGGAACCTTGTGCGTTTATCACGCAGGGACACTACAAAACGTCTGGAATCAGATAAGGCCATCTATCGCGCGCTCCTGCTGACTATTATTCCGGTAGTACTCAGCACGGTTGTCTATAATATCGGATCTGTCCTGGATCAGGGAGTATTTAATAAAGTCCTGGCAGGGCAGGGATATACAGCTAAACAGTACGGTACGATCTGGGGAATCTACAGCGGAAAATTCAGGGTACTGATGAATGTACCGCTTGCGATCGCCTCCTGTCTGGGGCCTTCAGTAGTGCCGAGCCTGTCTGCTGATATGATGGACAGGAACTTTAAGGGGGCAGGAGAAAAGGTCCGGAATTCTATCAGGTATACTATGGTGATCACGATTCCGTGTGCCGTGGGCATGGCTGCGCTTGCTTCGCCCATCATGCAGCTGCTTTTCGGAGATGACAGGGCGCTTACAGCCGGGATTCTGCAGTCAGGGGCACTTATGATCGTGCTCTTTGCCCTCTCTACCCTGACAACAAGTATTCTGCAGGGAATAGGGGAAATGCAGACCCCGCTTGTCAATTCAGGTATAGCGCTGGGACTCCATCTTGTAGTTCTGTATGTTCTTTTAAAGGTATTTGTACTTAATATATATTCTGTTGTGTATGCAAATATTATTTTTGCACTGATAATCTGTCTTTTGAACGCGGCGGCGATCAGGAAGCATCTAAGATACAGGCAGGAGATCAAGCGGACATTTATAGTGCCGCTCATCTGTTCAGGTATCATGGGGCTGGTGGCATGGGGTGTATATTCTCTGTTCCATCTCTTTGCAGGAAATGCCATACCGACATTTCTGGGGATCCTGGCAGGAGTGGTTGTTTACGGCGTGCTGCTTGTCAAGCTGCGCGGTGTCACTGAGAAAGAACTGCTTCGTATGCCTAAGGGTCAGCTGATGGTTGATCTGCTCAGAAGATGCAGGGTTTTGTAGAATGATGGAAAAGAAACCGATAAAGAGAGCGGCTGTGCTCCATGATATGTGCAGTGTGGGCAGGGCCGCCATGACAAATATCCTCCCTGTCCTCTCAGTGATGGGCGTGGAGGCATGTCCCGTACCAACTATGCTGCTTTCTACCCACACAGGAGGATATGGCCGTCCGGTCATGTGCCCTGTGCCTGAGTTTCCAAGGGAGTGTGCATCACACCTGAAAAGCCAGGGCATCAAATTTGATGCCCTGTTTGTGGGATATATGGGAAATGCGCAGGTGACTGACAGTGTTTTAGGCTTCATGAGCACTTACAGTGATGCCAAGGTGATCTTTGATCCTATCATGGCTGACAATGGCCGGTATTACCAGAACTTTGGCGAGAGCTATAAAAGGCAGCTGCAGAAGCTCCTGAAATACAGTGATATCATAACTCCTAATTTCACGGAGAGCTGTTTCCTGGCAGACGAGCCATATACGGACAGGTGCGGACAAAGTGAACTCCTTTCTGTCTGCAGGCGGCTTGAGGAGCTGGGCAGCAGGCGTATTGTCATAACAAGTGTCCCGCTGGAGGGCTGCAGCCTGGGTATAGCAGTTTATGAGGAGGGTGAGCTTGAGATATTTCCCAAAGAGCCGGCCGGCAGATTTTATCACGGCACTGGTGACCTTTTTGCAGCTGTACTGCTTGGAAGGATACTCCAGGGCAGGGCTCTTGTCCCGGCGGCGCTATCCGCCCATGAGTTTGTGAGTCTGTGCATCAGGAAAAGTGACGAATACGATTATGATATCAGAGAAGGCATCCTTCTGGAGCCCTGTCTTAAGTATCTGATGCAGGAAATATTGTAAAGAATGAGAATTAACAGCTGGAATAAATAGCCGGATGTTTGCCGATACTACTTTAAAAGGAGTGACTGCCATGAAATATAAAGTAGGTATCGGCATTTTTGCTGCCATAATGATGGTCTGCCTTTGCTATATGGGAAGCTATCAGTACTTTTATGGAAAAAAAGAGGAGTCCGGCCGGCAGATGAGCGGTGAGCTGCAGGCAGAACCTGCAAATGCCGGACAGGGGAGCCGCATTGGGGAACAGGTAAATAAGGGGAATGGGTATCCATTTTACGTGAAGCTGGAGAACGGGCTTGTTGCCATATACGAAGAAGATAAAAAGACAGTTTTTGAATATACGGATATCCCTCTGCATCATCTGAATGAACAGCTTGAGCGGGAGCTGGAAAACGGGAAATACATCTATGGTGTACGGGCGCTTTACGATTTTCTGGAAAATTACGCGGATGAAGAAAAAAATCATTGAAGCCGGTTGCAAAAGTCGGGGAAAATGTGTAAGATAGAAAAAGAAATTCCGTGTGATCCGCGTAATATGAGGAGGAAGAAAAAAGTGGACTTAAGAGAAAGACTGAAGGATAAAAAAAGGATTGTCATAAAGGTTGGTTCATCTTCTCTGACACATGAAGAGACAGGGGCTATTAATCTCACAAAGCTGGAGATACTTGTCAGAGAGATATCTGATCTGAAAAATACAGGCAAGGACGTGATTCTGGTATCGTCCGGAGCTATTGCGGTGGGAAGGCAGGCAGCAGGCCTTTCAAAAAAGCCGGATCAGATAGCCGAGAAACAGGCCTGCGCTGCGATCGGCCAGGCAAAGCTCATGATGCTGTATCAGAAGCTTTTTTCTGAATACGGACAGGTGGGCGCACAGATACTGATGACAAAGAAAACTATGCTGGATAATCTAAGCCGTGTCAATGCACTTAATACATTCCAGGCACTGATGGCTCTGGGGGCTGTTCCTATTGTAAATGAAAATGACACGATTTCCACCTTTGAGATGCGGTTTGGCGACAATGATACACTTTCTGCCATTGTTGCAGCTCTTGTGGATGCGGATCTGCTGATCCTCCTCTCAGACATAGACGGCCTTTTTACAGATGATCCGAACAAAAATCCTGACGCAGGGTTTATCAGTGTGGTGGACCATGTGGATGACCAGCTGATGGAGATGGGAAAAGGGAGCACGGGAAGCAGTGTCGGCACAGGCGGAATGGCGACGAAGCTGGCGGCAGCCAAGATTGCCACGTCAGCCGGAGCAGACATGATAATAGCCAACGGCTCTGATTTCCACATCATACATAAGCTTGTGCAGGGCAGGGACTTTGGAACGATCTTTGCCGCCCAGCCGGATGAAGATTTCTATCTGATCGATTATCTGGAAAAACTGACAGACTGACAAAAACCAAAAAGGAGAAATATTATGGACGAACTGCAGATACAGAGAATTAATGAGCTGGCCCGGAAATCAAAAGCGGAAGGGCTGACAACAGCCGAGAAGGAAGAACAGGCGTCTCTGCGCAGAGAATATATTGAGGCTATCCGTATGAACCTGCGTGGACAGCTGAATAACATAGATGTAAAGGAAGAGGACGGCTCTATCACAAATCTGGGTGAGAAATATGGAAATAAAGGCAACTAAGAAGGAAATAAGGAATCTTATATTTGAAAAGAGAAAAGAATGCAGCCAGGAAGAGATAGAAGAAAAGAGTTTGGAAATCGCCAGGAAGATATCTGAACTTCCTGAATTCAGAGAGGCCGACTGTATCTACGCATATATGGACTGCAAAGGAGAGGCCTCCACGAAGGAAATATTAAAGAGAGCGTGGGAGCTGGGAAAACGGACTGCAGTCCCAAAGGTAACAGGTGAGGATCTTATTTTTTATTATATTGAATCCTTTGATGATACGAAGCCAGGCTATTTTCAGGTACCGGAGCCGGTGACAGGGAAAGAGGCCTGGGAGGAAGATGCCTTTCTGATCGTTCCGGGGGTGGCTTTTGATGCCATGTGCCGACGGTGCGGCTATGGAAAGGGATTTTATGACAGATATCTGAGTTTACATACTGGCCATAAGACAGCGGCTGTTGCTCTTGATTTTCAGATAGTGGAGGAAGTTCCGGCAGATCCTCACGATATATGCCCGCAGATGGTTGTGACACCCAGTCATATTTATCTAATGCCGGAACGTTCTTGAAAATTTCGGCACGAAATTAGGGAGGAAACATGTATGAAGACAATTTATGAAATTGGCGCTAAAGCAAAAGAGGTGGAACCGGTTCTCAGAACTTTGGAGACAGTTCCTAAAAATGAAGCCCTCCTGTCCGTGGCAGCCGCTCTTACAGAGCACAGCAGGGAGATCCTGGAAGCCAACAGCCTTGATATTGAGGCGGCCAGGGCAAATAATATGAATCAGGGCCTTGTAGACAGGCTGATGCTGGATCATGGCAGAATAGAGTCTATGGCTGAAGGTCTCATACAGCTGGCCGGACTTGACGACCCTGTAGGGGAAGTCCTTTCTATGAAAAAAAGACCAAACGGCCTTATGATCGGACAGAAGAGAGTCCCCCTGGGGGTGGTTGGAATTATCTACGAGTCACGCCCAAATGTGACAGCCGATGCCTTCGGGCTTTGCTTCAAGGCCGGTAATGCTGTGATCTTAAAGGGCGGCAGTGATGCAATAAACTCTAACAGGGCGATAGTGGCGGTTATCCGGAAGGCCCTGGAAGAAAAAGGAATACCGGGAGAGGCAATACAGCTGATCGAGTCTGCTGACAGAGCAGTTACTTCTGCATTTATGAAGATGAATGAGTATGTAGATGTGCTGATACCAAGGGGAGGGGCCGGCCTGATCAGTGCAGTTGTGAACAACAGCACTATCCCTGTGATTGAGACAGGAACAGGGAACTGCCATATTTATGTGGATGAAGGAGCAGACCTTAAGATGGCGGAGGATATCATATTCAATGCCAAGACCCAGAGGATAGGGGTCTGCAATGCATGCGAATCTCTTGTGGTGCACAGCAGTGTCATAGATGAGCTCATGCCAGTCCTGAAAAAGCGGCTTGATGAGAAACAGGTTGAATTAAGAGGTGACAGCCGTGCCTGCCGGGCGGCAGAGGGGATCCATGAGGCGCAGGAGGAGGACTGGGGGAAAGAATACCTGGATTACATACTTTCTGTCAGAACTGTGGATTCTCTGGATGAGGCGATCGCACATATCAACCGCTATAATACAGGCCACTCAGAGGCGATCATCACAAATAATTATGAACATTCCCAGAGATTTTTAAATGAGATAGATGCAGCAGCAGTGTATGTCAATGCATCTACAAGATTTACAGATGGTTTTGAATTCGGCTTCGGCGCTGAGATAGGCATCAGCACACAGAAGCTTCATGCAAGGGGGCCCATGGGCCTGCAGGCGTTAACCACCACTAAATATATTATTTACGGAAATGGCCAGATCAGAAAATAAGCGTTATTGTTCGCGGGACAGTGAATAGTAACAAATAAGCTGTCAGCCGGACTGACGCCCCAGGGCGCTCTCCGGCTGATTTTATCTTGTTTCATAGGAAATGGAAGCATCTTTTAAAATACGGAGGATCAATATGGAGATAAGAAAGACGAAAACAAGTGAGACAGATACTTTGATGGAATTATACAGACAGGCAAGAAAATTTATGGCAGAGCATGGAAACCCCAACCAGTGGGGAGATTCCTATCCCGGGCGGAGTCTTATTGAACAGGATATTCTGGATGGATGCAGCTATGTGTGCACCAAGGATGGCAGGATCGCCGCCACCTTTTTCTTTAGGACTGGGGAGGATAAGACTTACAGGGAGATCTATGAGGGGGTATGGCTGAATGACAGGCCATACGGCGTTGTGCACAGGATCACATCAGACGGGACAGTCAGAGGAGCGGCATCCTTCTGCCTGAATTGGGCTTTTTCACAGTGCGGCAATCTGAAGATCGATACTCATGAGGATAATATAGTAATGCAGAATATGCTGCAGAAAAATGGTTTCCAGCGCTGCGGGATCATTTATATTGAAGACGGCAGCAGGAGGATCGCATACCAGAAAGTATAACACATTTTCAGGCCTCCTGATGCATATATTAGTAAGTAAAAGGAGGCCATAATATGATTGATTTGTCTAAAAAGTATACGTATGATGAACTAAAGAATGCGGCCATGGTCCTGGTGGGGCAGTATCCTGATCTGCTCCATCTGCATATTCTGGGGATGAGCCATGACGGCAGGGATATATTCGGCCTGAGGCTGGGCAGCGCCGGAAAGTGCCTGATCTGTACGGCAGGCATCCACGGAAGGGAGAGCACGAACCCGGTGCTGCTCTTAAAGATGGCTGAGGATTACGCCAGGAGCGCTGCCAAGGGACAGGCATTATTTGATCAGTACAGTATCTATTTCCTGCCGGTAATGAATCCTGATGGCTATGAAATAGCCAGGGCAGGATTTTATACCATAAGGAATCCTATTCTCCGCCATACTCTGCTTATGAAGGATATGCCATGGGAAATGTGGAAATACAATGCGCGGGCAGTGGATGTCAACAGAAATTTCCCGTGCGCGTCTTTTATGCCTGTCAAAGGCATGTATGTCCCGGCAAGTGAGAACGAGACAAAAATACTGATATCTTTATTTAAGAAAGAGGCTGATTCCGTAGGGTATCTGGATTTCCATTCCAGGGGGCGGATCATATATTATTACAGGAGTGCAATGCCTGTGTCATATAATGAAAAGGGAAAGCAGATGGCGGAAAAGCTTAAGTCCCTGGCCAGCTACGACCTGGGAGGCCGGCAGGACGAGATGGAGACAAAAAGCGACGGAGGAAATTCTGTCCAGTATTATTCAGAAAAGTGCGGTAAGCTGGCTATCACCATAGAGACTGTGGATGACGATGCGTCCTTTCCTCTGGATATCAGGTACCAGCAGGAGGTTTACCGTGAGATATCAGAGATACCATCAGGTTTTTTGCGGGAATATGATTGCAATTTTTTCGGGCATTCGTTATAATAATTAGTCAGGGTAAAAACAAAGCATTCGGATAAGGAGCATTGTATGAACACAAAAGTATTGGAAGAAGAATTAAACAAGGTTGATATTTGCGGGGAGGCTCCTGAGGCGGAGCCTTACAGGCAGTATTACTATATAAAGAAATGTAGGGAAATAATAGAGGAGAAGAGCCGCAAGCTGGGAAGGCCTCTGACAGCGTCTACAGTTACGTTCGGTTGTCAGATGAACGCCAGGGACAGTGAGAAGCTCGCAGGCATCCTGGAGCAGATCGGGTATGTGATGACTGAGGACGAGCATGCAGATTTTGTCATCTATAACACATGTACTGTAAGAGAAAACGCGAATCAGAGGGTTTACGGGCGTCTTGGGGCCCTTGGAAGCATCAAGAAGAAGAATCCCCATATGCTGATTGCCCTGTGCGGCTGCATGATGCAGGAGCCTGAGGTGGTAGAAAAATTAAAAAAAAGCTACCGGTTTGTGGACCTGATCTTTGGTACCCACAATATATACAAATTTGCAGAGCTGGTGGCGGCCCGTCTTGAATCTGACAGGATGGTCATCGATATCTGGAAGGATACTGATAAAATCGTGGAGGATCTGCCGGCTGACAGGAAATATCCGTTTAAGTCAGGGGTGAACATCATGTTCGGCTGCAATAATTTCTGCAGCTACTGTATAGTGCCGTATGTGCGGGGACGTGAGAGAAGCAGGAATCCAAAGGACATTATCCGGGAGATAGAACAGCTGGTGGAGGATGGCGTGGTGGAAGTCATGCTGCTGGGCCAGAATGTGAATTCATATGGCAAAAACCTGGACGAGCCTGTTACATTTGCACAGCTCCTCAGAGAAATAGAAAAAATAGAAGGCCTGGAAAGGATCAGGTTCATGACATCCCATCCAAAGGATCTGTCTGACGAGCTGATAGAAGTCATGAGAGATTCTTCCAAGGTCTGCAGGCATATGCATCTGCCCCTTCAGTCAGGCAGCAGCAGGGTCCTGAAGGTGATGAACAGAAAATATACAAAAGAAGACTATCTCAGCCTTGTTGAGCGTATGAGGACGGCTATTCCTGATATCTCCCTCACAACTGACATTATTGTGGGATTCCCGGGGGAGACAGAGGAAGATTTCCAGGAGACCCTGGATGTGGTGAGAAAGGTACGTTATGACAGCGCCTTTACCTTTATCTATTCTAAGAGGACAGGAACGCCGGCTGCAGCAATGGACGCCCAGGTACCTGAGAGTGTTGTAAAGGACAGGTTTGACAGGCTGCTGGCAGAGGTGCAGGAGATATCGAAAGAGATGTCATCAAGACTGACTGGGCAGACACTGCCCGTGCTTGTGGAAGAGAAAAATGACCATGATCCTCATCTTATGACAGGAAGGCTGAGCAATAACCTGCTTGTACATTTCCCGGGAGATGAGAGTCTTATTGGAAAGATCATGGACGTGCATCTGAAAGAGTGCAGAGGATTTTATTATATGGGCGAGGCAGCCCCCAAGAGAGGACGGTAATTGTGGCAGAATTAACACCAATGATGCAGAAGTACGTGGAGACTAAGCAGGAATACAAAGACTGTATCCTGTTCTACAGGCTGGGAGATTTCTATGAGATGTTTTTCGAGGATGCCCTGACTGCTTCTAAAGAACTGGAGATAACCCTGACAGGCAAGGACTGCGGCCTTGAGGAGAGGGCGCCCATGTGCGGAATCCCTTACCACGCGGTGGATACATATCTGAACAGGCTGGTGAGCAAGGGATATAAGGTTGCCATCTGTGAGCAGGTGGAGGACCCTAAAATGGCCAAGGGCCTTGTAAAAAGAGAAGTGGTCCGCATTGTGACTCCCGGAACGAATCTGAACACCCAGGCCCTGGACGCCACAAAGAACAATTATCTCATGTGTGTGGTGTGCGTGGAAAACCAGTACGGCCTTTCTATCGCTGATATCACCACAGGAGATTTTTTCGTGACAGAGGTGGATACGGACAGAAAACTGATGGATGAGATAACGAAGTTTTCTCCCAGTGAGATCATCTGCAATGATTCTTTCTATGTGAGCAGCATTGATATAGAGGACTTAAAGAACAGGCTGGGCATCGCTGTATACTCTCTGGAAGCATGGTATTTTGATGATGACCTGTGCAAAAGGGCTTTAAAAGACCATTTTGAAGTAAAGAGCCTGGAGGGGCTGGGGATTTCCGATTATAACTGCGGCGTCATCGCTTCAGGTGCCATGCTGCAGTATCTGACGGAGACCCAGAAGACCTCCCTTGCAAATCTGACTCATCTGACCCCCTATGCGACAGGCAGATATATGATCATAGACAGCTCTACAAGAAGGAATCTGGAGCTTTGCGAGACTCTGAGAGAAAAGCAGAAGAGGGGATCACTTCTCTGGGTGCTGGACAAGACGAAGACAGCCATGGGCGCCAGGATGCTCAGAAGCTTCATAGAGCAGCCCCTGATCGACAGGCAGGAAATAGAGCGCAGGCTGCAGGCTGTGGAGGAACTGACAGAGAATGCCATTGCCAGAGAAGAGATAAGAGAGTACCTGAATCCCGTATACGACCTGGAACGCCTTATCAGCAAGATCAGCTACCAGTCGGCCAGTCCGAGAGATCTGATCTCCTTTAAGAATTCGCTGGCCATGATCCCTCCCGTGAAATATATTATGAAGGGCTTTGAAGCGCCCCTGCTGAAAGAGATAGAGGCAGATATTGATGAACTGGCTGATATCTGCTCACTGATCGGAAACTCCATCGTAGATGAGCCTCCGCTGACGATCAAAGAGGGGGGCATCATCAGGGAAGGATACAATGAAGAAATAGACAAGCTGAGAAACGCCAAGACGGAAGGGAAGAACTGGCTGGCGCAGCTGGAGGCTGAAGAGCGGGAGAAGACGGGCATCAAGAGCATGAAGGTGAAATTCAATAAGGTGTTCGGATATTATCTGGAGGTCACAAATTCCTTTAAGGATAAGGTACCTGATTATTATACAAGGAAGCAGACGCTCACAAACGCGGAGCGGTATATCACCCCCAAGCTCAAGGAGCTGGAGGACATGATACTTGGGGCCGAGGACAAGCTTTTTGCCCTGGAATATGATATGTTTGCCCAGGTCCGTGACACTATCGCAAAAGAAGTGCTGCGGATACAGACCACTGCCAAAGCGCTGGCAGGGATCGACGTATTTGCGTCCATGGCGCTGGTGGCTGAGCGGAACCACTATGTGCGTCCCTCCATCAATGAAAAGGGCCTGATCGATATCAAAAACGGGCGTCATCCTGTTGTTGAAAAGATGATCTCAAACGACATGTTCATTGCCAATGACACCTTCCTGGATAATGGGAAGAACAGGATTTCTATCATTACCGGACCAAATATGGCCGGAAAATCTACATATATGCGCCAGACAGCGCTGATTGTGCTGATGGCGCAGATTGGATGCTTTGTACCGGCTTCCGGGGCCAGAATCGGGATCGTGGACAGGATATTTACCAGGGTAGGGGCATCAGATGATCTGGCAAGCGGCCAGAGTACCTTTATGGTAGAGATGACAGAGGTTGCGAATATACTGAGAAATGCCACGGCAAACAGCCTTCTTGTGCTGGACGAGATCGGAAGGGGTACAAGCACCTTTGACGGATTGTCCATTGCGTGGGCTGTAGTGGAGCATATCAGCAATCCAAAGCTGCTGGGGGCCAAGACATTATTTGCCACCCACTATCATGAGCTGACAGAGCTGGAGGGCAAGCTGGACAATGTAAATAATTACTGTATTGCGGTAAAAGAAAAGGGGGACGATATTGTCTTCCTGCGCAAGATTGTAAAAGGCGGGGCAGATAAGAGCTACGGCATCCAGGTGGCAAAGCTTGCAGGTGTTCCGGATTCTGTTATTACAAGGGCCAAGGAACTGGTGGAAGAGCTGAGTGACGCTGATATCACTATAAAGGCCAGGGAAGTGGAAGCTGCCGGATCAGGCAGCAGAAAGGCAAGGCCAAAGAAATATGACCAGCTGGACCTGGAACAGATAACATTGTCTGCAACAGTGAACGAGACAGATATCATCCAGGAGATCAAGGAGATAGATATCGGGACAATGACGCCGGTGGATGCACTGAACACCCTGTACCGGCTGCAGAATAAACTTAAGAATCGGTGGTGACATATTTGAACAATATCGCAGTTCTGGACAAGAGCACTGTAGACAAGATAGCGGCGGGCGAGGTGATAGAACGCCCGGCTTCCGTTGTGAAGGAGCTTGTGGAAAATGCAATTGATGCCGGCGCCAACGCAGTTACTGTGGAGATCAAAGAGGGCGGCATATCTTTTATAAGGATAACAGACAACGGGGAGGGAATCCCGGCTGATCAGGTTCCGCTTGCTTTTCTGCGCCATGCGACGAGCAAGATAAAAAAGGTGGAAGATCTCCTGAGCGTGGCTTCACTGGGCTTTCGGGGTGAGGCTCTTTCCAGCATTGCGGCTGTCTGCCAGGTGGAACTGATCACAAAGACAGCAGGAAGCATCACCGGGTGCCGTTATATCATAGAGGGCGGCCAGGAGAAGAGCCAGGAAGAGATCGGTGCACCGGAGGGGACTACCTTCCTTGTGAGAAATCTTTTCTTTAATACGCCGGCCAGAAAGAAATTCCTGAAATCCCCCATGACTGAAGCGGGCTATATCAGCGATATCATGGAGAGGATGGCGCTTTCTCATCCGGAGGTCTCCTTTAAATTCATTAATAATAATCAGACGAGGCTGCATACCTCGGGGAACACGAACCTGAAGGATATCATCTATGGGATATACGGCAGGGATATAGCAGGCAATCTGATCGAGATCAAAGATTTTGGCTCCGGCGGGCCTGTGGAACTGAAGGGTTTCATCGGAAAGCCGGTTATTTCCAGAGGAAACCGCAATTATGAAAATTATTTTATCAATGGCAGGTACATAAAGAGCAAGATCATTTCAAAAGCCATTGAAGATGCATATAAAACATTTATGATGCAGCATAAGTATCCGTTCACGGCTCTTCATTTTACAATAGACGGGAGCTATCTGGATGTAAATGTACACCCGACTAAGATGGAATTAAGATTTGCCAACAATGAGGAGATGTACAGATTTGTCTATGAGGCTGTGAAGGCGGGGCTGACACACCGGGAACTGATACCCCAGGTAACTGTGGGAAAGGAAGAAGCGGTTAAAAAGCCGGAACCTCCTGTGAAAGAGCAGATACCGGAACCCTTTGAAAAAAACAGGCTGCAGATGATAAGGGAGCAGAGCGGATATGGCTCATATGGGGTGCAGTCCCGCCATATGGCAGATCCGCCGCGTGGAAAGGCTCCCGCATATCAGAGGGATCAGGGATGCGGCAGGGGACCATCAGCAGATAAAGCCACTGCCAGCCGGAAGGAGTTGGACGGCCGGAATGCACCCAGTCATGATGCAGGCAGCCAGGATATGGCCAGCCGGAATGCGGACGATCTGTATACGGCCAGTCAGGATACATCCAGCCGAAATGCGGGCAGTCTGGAAACCGTCAGCCGGAATGCGGCCAGTCAGTATACCGCCAGCCAGAATGCGGGCGGTCAGGAAACCATCAGCCGGAATGCATTAAGTCAGGATATACCCAGCCAAAATGCGGCCGGCCAGGATACCGCCAGCCCCAATGCTGCAGCCGGGCTGCCGGAGGCAGCAGCTCCTCTCCTGGAACAGGAGGCATTGCCAAAACAGATGGAGCTCTTTGAGGATAAGCTGCTGGATGCAGAGAATGTAAAGCGCCATAAGATTATCGGGCAGATATTTGACACATATTGGCTTGTGGAATTTGACGACAAGCTGTTCATTATTGACCAGCATGCGGCCCATGAGAAGGTACTCTATGAGAGGACCATGAAAAGCCTGAAAAATAAGGAGTTTACCTCCCAGCAGATATCTCCGCCGGTGATCCTCACCCTGAGTATGCAGGAAGAGGAGCTGCTTTTAAAATACATGGAGAATTTTACCCAGATCGGGTATGAGATCGAACCGTTTGGCGGTAATGAGTATTCTATACGCGCTGTGCCCGGCAACATGTTCGGTGTGGCACAGCAGGATCTGTTCATAGAAATGCTTGACGGCCTTTCATCCCAGACAGGGCGGGCGGATGCGGAAATCATCAATGAAAAGATCGCATCCATGTCATGCAAGGCTGCTGTCAAGGGGAACCACAAGATGTCTTTTATTGAGGTGGAGGCGCTTATCGATGAGCTGCTGAAGCTGGATAATCCCTATAACTGTCCCCATGGCAGGCCAACGATCATTTCCATGACAAAATATGAGATGGAAAAGAAATTTAAACGGATTGTATAAGGTGGATATGAATGAAAAAACCTTTAATAATATTGACGGGCCCTACAGCGGTGGGGAAGACCAGCCTGTCTGTCAGGCTTGCGAAAATGGCAGGCGGTGAAATCATATCAGCTGATTCCATGCAGGTCTATAAGGGTATGGATATAGGCTCAGCCAAGATAATGCCGGAGGAGATGCAGGGAGTCCGCCATTATCTCATTGATGAGCTGTCCCCGAAGGAAGAATTTAATGTAGTGAAGTTTCAGGAATATGCAAAGAAGTATATAGAAGAAATATATGCCAGGGGCAGGGTTCCCATCCTCACGGGAGGGACAGGCTTTTATATCCAGTCTGTCCTGTACGATATAGATTTTACTGAGACAGAAGAAAACCGGGAATACAGGGAATACTTAGAAGGGCTGGCAAAAGAAAAGGGCCCTCTGTTCCTGCACGGGGAACTTCAGAAGGTGGATCCCCTGGCGGCTGAACAGATCCATGCGAATAATGTAAAGAGGGTAATAAGGGCGCTGGAGTACTTCAGGGAAACTGGAGAACCTATATCAAAGCACAATGAAGAGGAGAGAAAAAAAGAATCCCCATATAACTTTGCTTATTTTGTTCTTAATGACAGACGGGACGTCCTCTATGACAGGATCAATAAAAGAATCGACATGATGCTTGAGGCCGGTCTGATTGAAGAAGTGAAGCGCCTGAAGGGAGAAGGCTGTACCCGGAACATGGTGTCCATGCAGGGGCTGGGGTATAAGGAAATACTTGATTACCTGGATGGTAGGTGCACGCTGGAGGAGGCTGTATATATCCTGAAAAGAGATACAAGGCATTTTGCAAAGCGGCAGCTGACCTGGTTTAAGCGGGAAAGGGATGTGATCTGGGTCAATAAAGATGAGTTTTCTTACAGCGAGGAAAAAATCCTTGCACATATGGATGAGATCCTGATCCAAAAAGGAATTTTGAATGAACGGAGAGCAGAAGATGACAGAGTATGATAATAAGTTAAATGATCAGATAGATAAAATGTACGGGGCCATGGGGATCAGTAAGGAAGCAGTTTCTTTCGGCCGCAGGATAGAGGGCAGATTAAAAGAACGCTTTGAAAAAATTGACCTGATGGCACAGTACAACCAGCTGAAGGTCCTTGACGCAATGCAGAAAAACAGGGTGTGCGCTGAATGCTTCAACGGTACCAGCGGATATGGCTATAATGACCTGGGCAGGGACACTCTGGAGGCAGTTTATGCGTCTGTATTCCATACGGAGGACGCCCTGGTGCGCCCACAGATCACGTGCGGGACACATGCGCTCTCACTGGCGCTCTCATCTAATCTCAGGCCGGGTGACGGACTTTTGTCTATATCGGGCAAGCCCTATGACACGCTGGAGGAGGTCATAGGCATCAGGCCTTCAAAAGGATCTCTGGCAGAATATGGCGTGTCCTATTCCCAGGTTGATTTAAAAGCTGACGGCAGCTTTGATTTCGAGGGCATCAGAAAAGCCATAAAAGCTGATACAAAGCTTGTGGCCATCCAGCGCTCGAAGGGGTACCAGACAAGGCCGACGCTGTCTGTGCAGCAGATAGGGGAGGCTATTGAATTTGTCAAGAGTATAGATCCCAGCATTATCTGTATGGTGGATAACTGTTATGGAGAGTTTGTAGAAGAGATGGAACCTTCTGATGTGGGTGCAGATATGACTGTAGGATCTCTGATCAAGAATCCGGGAGGTGGTCTGGCTCCTATCGGAGGTTATATTGCAGGGACTAAGGAATGTGTGGAGAATGCGGCATACCGCCTGACATCACCGGGGCTTGGAAAAGAGGTGGGGGCTTCACTTGGGGTAATGCAGTCATTTTATCAGGGGCTGTTCCTGGCGCCCACAGTGACAGCAGGTGCTCTTAAAGGAGCTGTGTTTGCAGCAAACATCTATGAGGAGCTGGGATATTATGTAGTGCCGGGAGGTTCGGAGGAGCGCCATGATATTATACAGGCTGTTGAATTTGGCTGTCCGGAAGGTGTCATTGCTTTCTGCAGGGGGATCCAGGCGGCTGCTCCTGTGGACAGCTATGTCACGCCTGAGCCGTGGGCCATGCCGGGCTATGACAGTGATGTGATTATGGCGGCAGGTGCTTTTGTGCAGGGGTCATCTATAGAGCTGAGTGCAGACGGACCAGTTAAACCGCCGTATGCAGTGTATTTCCAGGGAGGCCTGACATGGGAACATGCGAAGATGGGTATTCTTATGTCTCTGCAGAAGCTCATAGAAGCCGGAATTGTAAAGCCATGGCAGATGTGATCGTGATCGGGGCAGGCGCTGCCGGAATGGCCGCGGCTGTTGGAGCGGCCAGAGCCGGGGCAGAGGTGATCCTTCTGGAGGGAAGGGAAAAGCCTGCAAAGAAGCTGCTTGTGACGGGAAACGGCAAATGTAATCTGACGAATGTCTCGGGAAATCTTTTGGAAATGTACAGAGGTACGTATCCGGAGTTTGTGCGGCCCATCCTGGAGAACTGGGGTCCCGGGGAAATTATCAGCTTCTTTGGAAGCATGGGGCTTCTGACAAGAGAGAAGAGGGGCGGTATCTACCCATATTCTGAACAGGCAGCCGCGGTGGCTGATATTCTTGCGGCTGAGCTTAAAAGGCTGAAGGTAAAAGTGAAGTGTTCCCAGAAGGTGACAGGGCTGGAATTTGACAGGGAAAAGAAAATGTGGCTTGTACACACAGACGGCTGGACATATGAGGGGAAAAACGCTGTGCTCTGCGCAGGCTCCAAGGCAGCTCCGGCCACCGGGTCGGACGGGAGCGGCTATGTGCTGGCCAGTTCCTGCGGCCATACAGTTATAAAGCCGCTGCCGGCCCTTGTCCCACTGAAGGTTAAGGAAAGCTTTGTAAAGAACCTGTCCGGAATACGAAGTACTGTCCGGCTTTCTTTTTGTGCACAGGGATACAGGGAGAGGACAGAGTCAGGAGAGCTGCAGTGGACAGATTACGGTATATCAGGTATCGTAGTCTTCCAGCTGTCAAGATTTGCATCGGAGGCGCTGGAACAGGGGAAAGCCGTGAGCATCCATGTGGATCTCATGCCGGAGTACAGCTGTGAGCAGGTGGATGAGATATTAAGAAAAAGTAGTTCACTGGAGGGCATTTTTCCAAAAAAGATGATACCTGTGCTTTTAAAAGAAGCCCAGGTATCACCGGGGGGCATTCCGGGCATTCCCGGAGGCTGGAGCGGCGAAGAAGCGGCCAGGCTGAGCAGCAAAATCAAAGATATCTCCCTCACAGTAACAGGCACAAAATCATTTGAGGCAGCCCAGGTGTGCCTGGGCGGTGTGGATACAAGCGAGGTGGACGCAGCCACTATGGAATCCCGGCTGTGTCCCGGCCTGTACTTCGCAGGAGAGATCCTGGATGTGGATGGAGCATGCGGAGGCTATAACCTGCAGTGGGCCTGGGCCAGCGGACTGACAGCCGGCAGGGCGGCTGCGGGAAAAAGGAGTATTTAAATGATAAGAACAGCGCAGCTGAAATTAAAAGTGGGGCATAATAAAGATGAGCTTTCCAAAGCAGCAGCGAAAGCCCTCAAGATAAAAGAGAACGAAATCGCTGATATTAAAATAGTGAAAAGATCTGTGGATGCCCGGAAGAAACCGGAGCTCTATTTCGTCTATACGGCAGATATAGAGCTGTGCAGAGAAAAAAATGAGGAGTCAGTTGTCAGAAGGTGCAAAAGCCCGGGGATAAAGATAGTTAATGTGTCTGAATATAAGATGACAGAACCGGGGAGGGAAAAGCTTGAGAGCCGGCCTGTCATCGCAGGCATGGGGCCTGCTGGCCTGTTCTGCGGCCTGCTTCTGGCACGGGCGGGATACTGCCCCCTCATTCTGGAGCGGGGAGAGGCCGTGGAAAACAGACAGAAAAGCGTAGAGCGTTTCTGGAGGGAAGGCATGCTGGATGTCCGCAGTAATGTCCAGTTTGGTGAGGGCGGCGCCGGCACCTTTTCTGACGGGAAATTAAATACCCAGGTAAAGGACCCTGCCGGAAGGAATCAGTTTGTTCTTGAAACCCTTGTGGACGCAGGGGCGCCGCCTGAGATCATCTATGAGGCCAAGCCGCATATAGGGACGGATATCCTGCGGGATGTAGTCAGGAATATAAGGCAGGAGATCATAAGCCTCGGGGGCGAGGTCCGTTTTCTGACAAAACTGACAGATATATTTACAGACAAAGATTCTGTCTGCGGCATAGAAACAGACGAAAGAGAGCGCATCGATACACGGGTGCTCGTACTGGCTATAGGCCACAGTGCGAGAGATACATTTGAGCTGCTGTCGAAAAAGCCCGTGCCCATGCGGGCAAAGCCTTTTGCTGTGGGCCTCAGGATAGAACATCCCCAGGAAATGATCAATCTGTACCAGTATGGCCGGAAGGATATAGAAGAGCTGGGCGCTGCCAGCTATAAACTGACGAGAAAGCTGGCAGGAGGCAGGGGGATCTATTCTTTCTGCATGTGTCCCGGCGGATACGTGGTGAATGCATCCTCAGAGGAAGGAGGACTTGCAGTCAACGGCATGAGCTACCATAAACGTGACAGCGGGAATGCCAACAGCGCAATGATAGTTACAGTTTCACCTGAGGATTTTAAAGCCTGGGGGATGGCGGGAGAAAATGATGCACTCAGCGGAGTCTTTTTTCAGAGAGAGCTGGAAAAAGCCGCTTTTCTGGCAGGGGAAGGTAAAGTTCCCATCCAGCTGTTCGGGGATTTTAAAGAGGGGCGGATGAGTACCCGGCTGGGAGATATCACTCCATGCATAAAAGGAGATTATGCATTTGCAGACCTGCGGGGGATCTTTCCAAAGGAACTGGGGGATTCGCTGGCGGAGGGGATCACCGGCTGTGGGAGCATCATACCCGGCTTTGACAGATCCGACGCGCTTCTGTCCGGAGTGGAGAGCAGAACGTCATCTCCGGTCAGGATCGAGAGGGGAGAGGACTTTCAGAGTTCATTAAAAGGCCTTTATCCCTGCGGAGAGGGCGCCGGATATGCAGGCGGCATCACTTCTGCAGCAATGGACGGGATGAAGGCGGCAGAAGCCATCATCAGGAGATATGCGTCAAATGTCAGCTGAAAGGCTGAATTTTAAGGTTCTTAAGGTAAATAACAAAAATTTAAGATTAAGAGTGTATACTTTAAAATTAATTTGTGATAAAATGAAGAATATTTATAGTCGCTTACTATGTTTTCCAATTCGGGGGAGAGCACGGTAAACAGCTGTGGATAATGATAATACACTGGCATCAACTATGAAAAATCTCCCGCCTGAAGAGAGGCCGTATGAGAAGTGTCTGAAATACGGGCCTTCCAGGCTGACAGACGCGGAGCTTCTGGCTGTCATCATAAGGACAGGCTCTAAAGGGACGAAAGCCCTTTCTCTTGCTAAAGATATCCTGAAATTGTCCGGGGCCCCCAACGGTCTGCTGGGACTTCACCGTTTGTCGGTGAATGACCTGATGCAGGTAAAAGGCGTCGGGAAGGTAAAAGCGATCCAGATCAAATGTATGACTGAGTTTTCCAGGCGCATCGCAAAAGCCGGTGCGGCAGATGAACTGTGCTTTAGCCAGCCGGAGACGATTGCAAGATATTATATGGAAGATTTCAGGCATCTGGGACAGGAACAGATGCTCTTAATGATGCTGAATACCAAGAATAAGCTCCTGGGAGAGCAGATCATCTCCAAAGGAACTGTGAATGCTTCGCTGATCTCTCCGAGGGAGATTTTTTTAGAAGCGCTTCACTATCATGCTGTATCAATTGTTCTGATACACAATCATCCCAGCGGGGATCCGTCTCCCAGCAAAGATGACTTAAGGATAACGAAACGGATTCAGGAGGCTGGCAGTATGCTGGGGATCGGGCTTTTAGACCATATCATACTGGGAGACAGATCATATGTCAGCCTGAGAGAGCGAAAAATCCTGTTAGGATAAGAGGAGAGAAATCCATGATATTTCATAGCTCTTATGGAATTGATCTGGGGACAGATACGATTAAAATATGTGATAAAAATGAAAAGAACTTTCTGTGTGAAAAGAATATGATAGCCATACGCGATAAGGTCAATGTGATAGCCCTGGGGCAGAAGGCTTTTGAGATGTATGAAAAGACTCCGATGAATGTGGAGGCGGGAAGCCCAATGACAGGGGGGGCGATTGCAGATGTAAAGAATGCAGAGCTTGTCCTTACAGGGCTGCTGAAAAGGTGCGGAGGGGTGTTCACGGGACATCCGGAAATCTTTATGTCAGTGCCTACCGAGAGCTCAGAGGTTGAGAAAAGAGCCTACTACAATGTGCTCAATGTCCGCATCCGGGCAAAGAAGGTGAACCTTATTGATAAGGGCCTGGCTGACGCCATCGGCATCGGAATGCCTGTGCTTGAGCCTGAGGGCAATATGGTAGTCAATATCGGGGCAGATACAACTGAGATCTCCGTCATTTCCGATGGAAAGATCATAGTGGGAAAGATGCTGAAGTTCGGCGGACGCAGGCTGGACGAAGAAATATGTACCATGGTGCGCCGCAGATATAATCTGCATATTGGCATGAAGACATCAGAATACCTGAAAAAGTCCCTGGCCTATCTCATACGTGGTGAGGACAGGGAGGCGGCTGTATACGGTATCAACACGATCTCGGGGCTTCCCAGGCAGGAGGTGATACCTGCCCTTCCTGTCAGTGCGGCCATACTGGAGGCTGTTGACGAGATACTGGAGAGTCTTAAGAACACTCTGGAGAGAACGCCTCCCCAGCTGCTTGAGGATATCCGCAGGAGCGGGATCTATATCACCGGAGGAGTATCAGAGATACCTAACCTTGCGGAATATTTCTATAAAGGGGTGGGGATTCCTGTTTACAATGTGGTGGAGCCGGCATTCTCAACGATCCGGGGGCTTGTGAGGATCATGAATCAGGATGAACTGCAGAAGCTGACCTACTCCATGAAAGATTTTACCGGAAATACCATATAGACGAGGACGTAGTATGAAAAAGAAACTGAACGATTCAATGAAAAGTAAATATATCCTGATCATCCTGACAGTTTTTTGCTTTGCCATGATTCTGCTGTCATTTACAACAGATATGGGAAAGGGACCCTTGAAATATATAGCGGGTTATGTGATCACTCCGATCCAGAATGGAGTGAATACGGTCGGGAACTGGATAGCAGAAAAAGGGGCGTATTTCCAGAGTTCCCAGGATCTTGTAACGGAGAACAGGGACCTGCAGGCAAAGGTAGATTCCCTCACCGCCGAGAACAGCCAGCTGCAGCAGGAAAAAGAGGAGCTGGACAGGCTTCGGAGGCTCTATGAGCTGGATGAGCAGTATGATTATGAGAAAGTAGGGGCCAGGATTATTGCAAATGAGACAGGAAACTGGTTCAGCACTTTTACGATCGACAAAGGCTCTGATGACGGCTTCAAGGTGGATATGAATGTGATCGCAGACAGCGGGCTTGTGGGCATTATCACAGAAGTGGGGCCAAAATGGTCTACAGTCCGTTCCATCATCGATGACAACAGCAATGTAAGCGGACAGATATCCACAACCCTGGATACATGTGTGATCGCGGGGGACTTAAGGCTCATCGACGAGGGCAAGGTCAATCTTGTAAAGCTTACAGATGCTGACGGCAAAGTAAATGTGGGAGATAAGGTAGTGACATCAAATGTCAGCGAGAAATTTCTTCCGGGCATACTGATCGGTTATGTGAGCGAGCTGTCCCTGGATTCCAATAAGCTGACGAGTTCAGGATATATTACTCCGGCTGTGGATTTTAAGCATCTGCAGGAAGTCCTTGTAATTACTGAGCTGAAGCAGGATGCCCCGGAGAGCGTGTCCAATTCTAATAAGCAGAAAGAACCTGTAGACGACCCGCTGGCTTCCCAGACTGAAACGGACGGGACAGAGGCAGAGAGCGGTACAGAAGCCCGGACGGAGAATCAGACAGAGAACCAGACAGAGGCCGGGCCGACAGAAGGCGGCGAACAATGATCTTAGGACAGACTGACAGAAAGGAGCGGCTGGCATGCGCAGAAGGATTGTAATAATTGTTTTGATTTTTATTTGTTTTATACTGCAGTGTTCTGTACTGCCTGCGGTCGCCATAGGAGGGATATCTCCCAATCTGCTTGTAATACTGACAGTTTCCTTTGCCCTGATGAGGGGAAGGCGTGAAGGGATGTTTGTAGGGTTCATGTGCGGATTCCTGGCAGACCTGTTTTTTGGCTCAGCATTGGGCTTCCAGACTCTTGTCTATATGTATATGGGCTATCTGTGCGGTTCATGCTACAGACTGTTCTATGATGATGACATCAAGATGCCAATCCTGCTGATTGCGGCAAGCGATCTGGCTTATGGCATCATATTTTATATTTTTGAGTTTTTACTCAGGGGAAGGGTTCAGTTTACGTTTTATCTGGGAAGGATCATCCTCCCGGAAGTGGTATATACAATAGTGCTTACCATCGTGTGCTACCGCCTGCTCATGTGGATCAACCACAGACTTGAGAGGGCAGAACAAAGGAGTGTAAATAGTTTTGTTTAAAAAGATCAAAAAAGTACTGACAAAGATAGGAGATTCCAGGATCGCCATTCTGGGAGTGGCATTCACCCTTCTGGCATGCATACTTGTGCAGCGCCTTTTCAGCCTGCAGATCATTAACGGTGAAAGTTATCTGAATGATTTTACAATGCAGATCAGGAAGGAAGAGGTACTAAAAAGCACAAGAGGAAATATATACGATTCAGAGGGAGGCCTTCTGGCCTATAATAAACTGGCTTACTCCGTTACATTTGAAGATAACGGCACTTATGAGACAAGGAAAGAACGTAATCTTTCGCTGAACAGAAGTATGTATGGACTTATACAGATCATCGAGGGCGGCGGAAACAGCATTACTTCTGATTTCGGCATTGTACTGGATGGAAGCGGGGATTATGCATATACGAAAAGCGGAACATCGCTGCTTCGTTTTAAGGCGGATGTTTTCGGCGAGCCTTACATAGATGACCTGACAGCCGAACAGCGCAATATGACAGCCTCTGAGATGATCGAGGAGCTGAGCAATTCAGAGAATTTCGGTTTGATAGATGAAGACTATACTCCGGAAGATCTGGCTTCCTATGAGCTTCCGCAAAGCTATACAAAGGAAGAGCTTGTAAAGATGGTGGGGCTTCGAAGCGCCGTGGCACAGAACAGCTATCAGAAATACAAGGCAGTTACGATTGCCAGGGATATTGATGAAAATACCATGGCCACCATAATGGAAAATAAAGATAAATACCAGGGTGTGGATGTGGTGGAGGATACTGTCCGTGTATATAACGATGCCATCTATTTTGCACCTGTAGTTGGATATACAGGAAAGATATCACAGGAAGAGCTGGAGGCATTTGAGGATGACGACCCGAATACACCGTATACATCAAGTGATATTGTGGGCAAGGCGGGACTGGAGCAGCATTTTGAGACAGATCTGCAGGGCGTGAAGGGACTTAAGACTATGTTCGTGGACAACCTGGGGAAAGTACTCAAGGTTGATTCTGTAAAAGATCCCCAGGCGGGTGATGATATCCATCTGACTCTGAACAGGAAGCTGCAGATAGCTTCCTACAAGATACTGGAACAGTATATTGCGGGTATTGTCTTTTCCATGCTTGAGGATACAAAAGAATTTGACCTTGAGAATGTGGCCACAGCTGACGAGATCCGTATCCCTATCTATGATGTTTACTATGCTCTTGTTGAGAATAATGTGCTGGATATGACCCATTTAAAGGCTGACGATGCCACAGACCTGGAAAAGCAGATATACCAGTCATTCCTTTCAAAAGAGGCAGCTGTGTTCAGCGAGATCAAGAGCCAGCTGACATCTCCGGTACCGACTCCATATAAGGATCTGCGGGAAGAGATGCAGGCGTATATGACATATATTGTCCAAGAAATGCTGATGCAGGAGACAGGAATACTCTCATCAGACGCCATCGACAGGACAGATGAGACATATAAAGCGTGGACTCAGGGCGACATCAGCCTTCAGGAATACTTAACGTATGCCATTTCAAAGAACTGGATGGATGTGACTAAGATAGATGTGGACAGTGAGTACCTGGATTCCACGGAGATCTTCAGCGCTCTGGCGGATTATATAGCAGATTACTTATCAAGTGACAATAACTTCAGCAAAAAAGTTTACAAATATATGATCGAGGAGGAGACCCTGAACGGCAATGAAGTCTGTATGCTGCTCTTTGACCAGGGGATCCTGACAATGAATGAGAGTGATTACGATAACCTGGCGACAGGCGCCATCGGCGGTTATGACTTCATGAGGCAGAAGATCCTCACTTTGGAGATCACGCCCGCTCAGCTGGCGCTGGCTCCCTGTTCAGGTTCTGTGGTTATAACAGACCCCAACAATGGGAATGTGCTGGCATGCGTGACATATCCGGGATATGACAGCAACAGGCTGGCAAACGATATGGACTCAGACTATTTCATGAAACTTGCGCAGGACGGGTCAAGCCCCTTCTACAATAAGGCTACACAGGAGGAGACGGCACCGGGTTCCACATTCAAGCTGGTCACGGCTACAGCGGCAATCGACCAGGGGATTGTTTCTGAGTATGACACTATTTCATGTACAGGTATATTTGAGGAAGTGGATCCTCCTGTCAAATGCTGGATCTATTCCGGCGCACATGGGCCGGAGTCAATGGTGACTGCCATCAGGGATTCATGTAACTTTTATTTTAATAGCCTGGGCTATATGATGGGAACTAACTCAGAGGGAAAATATGTAGACGAATTAGGCGTGCAGACGCTGAAGAAATATGCGGAGATGTACGGATTTGACTCCACCACGGGGATAGAGATCGGGGAGACTGCTCCCAGGATCGCAGATTACGACGTTGTACGTGCCTCTATGGGACAGAGTAACCATGCCTTTACCACAACACAGCTGGCCAGATATGCGGCCACGCTGGCCAACAGCGGCACCTGCTATGACCTGACACTGCTGGACAAGATCACGGATTCCGCAGGGAACCTGGTAGTAGAGCAGCAGCCGGTCATCCATAACCAGATAAACATGTCCTCCGAATTCTGGGATACAGTCCATACGGGTATGAACCTGATGGTTCAGGACAGCTCCGTATTTAAAGAATCAAAGAATTTTGACCTGGGAGGAAAGACGGGTACTGCCCAGGAGACAGGGGTGCCGAACCATGCGCTCTTTATCGGATATGCGCCGTATCAGAATCCTGAGATGGCTATAGCGGTGCGTATCACAAACGGTTATTCTTCATCTAATTCAGCTGCCGTGGCAGATGATATTATCAATTATATGTTCGGACTGAAGGAAGAATCAGAAATCATCACTGGCACAGCTACAGTTAAAATGTTTTCAGGCAATCAGGCGCGCCAGGATTAAATTTAGGAGGCAGGATTTGTATGAACCCGAAGTCAGTTATTATCAAAAGCAATAAGTATGGGCTTATTGTCATACTGGATGAAAAGCTTCCCTTCGATGAGCTGCTCCTGGATGTGGCCGATAAATTCAAAGAATCGGCCAACTTCTTCAAAAATGCAAAAATGGCAGTCACCTTTCGGGGAAGGGTGCTGACTAAGGCTCAGGAGAGAGAGCTGGTCTATGCGATTGTAAACAATTCACAGATACATATTCTATGTGTTGTGGATGAAGATAAAGTACAAGAAGAACATTACAGATGTGTGGTTGAGGATGCCATGGAAGAGAAGATGCGGCAGGACGGGCAGTTCTACCGCGGCACCCTCAGGATGGGCCAGGTGCTGGAGACAGAGACAAGTGTAGTGATAATGGGCGATGTGAATCCTGGAGCCAGTGTGGTGTCAAAAGGAAACATCGTGGTCCTGGGCTCCTGCCGGGGCAATGTATATGCCGGAGCTACAGGAGATACAGGATGCTTTGCCGCTGCCCTCATTATGAAACCGCAGCAGGTGCGCATCGCAGATAAGGTAGCCAGAAGCGCTATTACAAAACGCGTCGATACAGGGGAATACAAGATCGATCCCAAGATAGCATATGTTAAGGACGGTCATATTTATGTGAAACCGATCGGACAGGATACATATCTGGATATACCCACACCGCTCATTGAATAGAGGGGAGCGGGAAGTACGCCCGATGATCCGGGAAAATCTCCCAGTATGCTGAAATTCGAGGAGGATGTAATATGAGTGAAGTAATAGTTATCACTTCTGGAAAGGGCGGAGTGGGAAAGACCACAGTTACCGCTAATATTGGGACAGGGCTGGCTAAGCTGGACCAGAAAGTAGTTCTGGTAGATACTGATATCGGGCTTCGGAATCTGGATGTAGTGATGGGGCTGGAAAACAGGATCGTCTATAATCTGGTGGATGTCATCGAAGGAAACTGCCGTATGAAGCAGGCACTGATAAAGGATAAGCGGTATCCCAACCTGTATCTGCTCCCGGCTGCACAGACGAGAGATAAATCAGCAGTGACGCCGGAACAGATGATCAAGCTCACAGACGATCTGAGAGAGAGCTTTGATTATATCCTTCTGGATTGCCCGGCTGGGATAGAGCAGGGATTTAAAAACGCGATTGCCGGGGCAGACAGAGCTATTGTAGTGACTACTCCGGAAGTATCAGCTATCCGGGATGCAGACAGGATCATTGGCCTTCTGGAGGCAAATGAGATCAGAAAGACTGACCTTCTGATCAACAGGCTCAGGGTAGATATGGTGCGCAGGGGAGACATGATGTCAGTGGATGATGTGGTGGAGATTTTGGCAGTGAATCTGCTGGGAGCTATACCGGACGATGAAAGTGTAGTGGTTGCCACAAATCAGGGAGAGCCTCTGGCGGGGAATGATGAGATGGCAGGTATGGCATTTTTGAATATCTGCCGCAGGGTAACTGGTGAAGCGGTTCCTTTAATGGATTTTTCTAAGGGAAAAGGATTCTTGTCAAAAGTATCCGGCCTTTTTAAGAAACACTAGAGGGGGCGTGCCTGTATGATAGGATGGAATCTGTTTCACAGAAGAAATTCAGGCTGCATTGCAAAAGAAAGGCTCAGGGGCATGCTGCTGAGTGACAGGACAAACTGTTCTTACGATACAATGGATATGATAAAAAAGGACTTCAGAAGAACAATTGAAAAATACCTGGAGATAGATGCAAAAGACATAGAGGTACGTTTAGAAATCGCAGATGAGACGGGACAAGGTGTAAATAATGTTAAAACAATACAAATTAAGGGACTATAAATTCAGACTTATCTTATGGGTCCTGGCGCTTTCGATTCTGGGACTGATGGTTATTGGGAGCGCGAAGCAGGATGTTCAGCTGAAACAGCTGCTGGGAATTATCGGCGGTGCGGGGGTCATGGTCATCGTGTCACTGATCGATTATACATGGCTGCTCAATTTCTACTGGATCTGGTATGTGATATGCCTGGCCATGCTGGGTGTTGTTTTGATACCGGGTATAGGGTCTAATGTAAATGGCGCCACACGGTGGATCGATCTTGGTTTTACAAGCTTTCAGCCTTCAGACCTTGCAAAGATCATAATCATAGTCTTTTTTGCCAAGTTTTTCTCTAAACATGAAGAGGATCTGAATACACTGAAGGTGATCCTGGGGTCACTCATGCTGCTTGGGATCCCGCTGGGGCTTATTGTCTCAGAACCTGACCTTTCAACTACGATTGCTGTCATGCTTGTATTCTGCTGCATGATTTTTATTGCAGGCTTGAGTTATAAAATAATTGGTGGTATATTAGTTGTAGCAATACCTGCAGCCGTCATATTCCTGAGCATTATTACCCAGCCGGGACAGACTCTGCTGAAGGACTACCAGCTGAACCGTATCCTGGCATGGATCAATCCCAGCCAGTATGCAGATACGGCATACCAGCAGACAAACTCTGTCATAGCGATCGGTTCAGGGCAGCTGTATGGAAAAGGACTGAATAATAATGTGATCTCTTCTGTAAAGAACGGCAATTTCATTTCTGAGCCTCAGACTGACTTTATTTTTGCCGTGGCAGGAGAGGAGCTTGGATTTTTAGGCTGCTGCATCATTGTTGTGCTGGAGCTTTTGATTGCTTATGAGTGCATCAGGATAGGGAAAAAAGCCCGTGATATGTCGGGAACAATAATATGCTGCGGTGTGGCGGCGCTTATCTCTGTCCAGAGTTTTATGAATATCTGCGTAGCTACGAATCTGATGCCGAATACAGGGATAACCCTCCCCTTCGTAAGCTACGGCCTGACTTCCCTGATCAGCCTGTATATAGGGATAGGATTGGTATTGAACGTGGGGCTGCAGGTAAGAAAATATTGACAGGAGGCTATTGAATGAATATGAATATTGGACTGATCGCGCATGACGCCAGAAAAAAACTGATGCAGAATTTCTGCATTGCTTACAGGGGGATCCTGAGCAAACATAACCTATACGCTACAGGAACGACAGGAAGGCTTGTGGAGGAAGTGACAAATCTGAACATCCACAAGTATCTGGCGGGCCATCTTGGAGGAGAGCAGCAGATCTGCTCAGAGATAGAGCACAATCAGATAGATCTGATGATCTTTTTAAGAGATCCTCTTTCACCCAAGAAGCATGAGCCCAGTGTAAAAAATATCTTTACGCTCTGTGATATGCATAATATACCTCTGGCCACAAACCTGGCCACAGCGGAGCTGCTGATCAAGTCTCTGGACCGCGGCGAGCTGGAATGGCGTGAGATCTATAAATAAAGTACGGAGAAATATAATATGAGCAGAAATGACAGAAATACCGGGACAAGAAATCAGGGGAACCGTACAAGAAGCGCTTCAGGCAGGGAGGCGGGCGGATACAGCGGCAGCCGCAGAACGGCTCAGACGCGCCCGCCGAGGGAGAAGAGCAGAGGAGCTCTGCGCCTTGAACGTGAGATGAAGCGGCGGAAAGCCCTGCACCGTTTTGCAGCCCTGTTTATCTGCCTGATAATCGCATCGGGTGCGGCCGCTTATATCTTCTTTTTTCAGACGAAGGATATAGCGCTTCTCAATCCCTATGATAAAAGTGATCCTGTTCTTGGGATGAAGAAAATGTCATCCCTGAATGGAACAGCAGTCTCATTTGCAGCTGACTTAAGTGTGGCGACCTCAGATATTCCCATGGAAGGTCTGGAGCTGGAAGCAAAGTCTGCGGCATTGATTGATGTGAATAATAAAGATTTCATGTATGCAAAGAGTATCCATGAAAAACGTTATCCTGCCAGTATAACAAAGATCATGACCACTCTTGTTGCCTTAAAGTATGGCAACCTGGACGACATGGTAACAGTAGGCGAGGAGGCCAAGGATATTGAATACGGCTCTTCAGTCTGCGAGATACAGCCTGGTGACCAGCTCTCGCTGAAGATGCTGCTCTACGGGCTTATGATAAACTCTGGAAATGACGCCGCCATGACTATTGCCAGACACGTGGGGGGCAGTGTGGAAGGCTTTATTGATATGATGAATCAGGAAGCGCAGGAAATCGGCGCTACCAATACGCACTTTACAAATGCCCACGGACTTCAGGATGAGGACCACTACACAACAGTGTATGACGTATACCTGATGTTTAATGAAGCGCTGAAATATGACACATTCAGGGATATCATCAGCATGCATTCCTATGAGGCAAACTTTACCCGCCCCACGGATGAGGATGCAAATGCCCAGACGATGATCACCTGGGAATCCACAAACCATTATTTTATCAACGAAGCGACAGCGCCCTCAGATGTGACTGTGTTCGGAGGCAAGACCGGTACGACAGATGAAGCGGGAGCCTGCCTGTGCCTGTACAGCAAGGATAAATATGGGAATCCCTATATCTCCATAATCCTGAAGGAAGACTCTAAGGATCAGCTGTATAATGAGATGAACGAATTATTGTCTAAAATAAACAAATAGTAGTTGTAATTTATCTATAAATACATTATAATTGTACATATAGAATTTGCGCAGTAAAGACAAAAGGAGGAGATTACAATGATACAGATTATCGCAGGCAGAAAAGGAAAAGGGAAAACAAAACAATTACTTGATAAGGTAAATGCAGAAATCAAAACTACACACGGAAATATTGTCTATATAGACAAGAGTACAAAACACATGTATGAGCTGAATAACCGTGTAAGGCTGATCACCATCAGTGATTTCCCTGTTTTAAACAGTGACGAATTTATAGGCTTTATCTGTGGAGTTATTTCTCAGGACAATGATTTGGAACAGATGTATTTAGACAGCTTTTTAAGGATTGCGCACCTGGAAGGCATGGATATTACGCCAACTCTTGATAAGCTGGAAAAAATCAGTGAAACATACAACATCACTTTTGTATTGAGCGTTTCCATGGATGAGAGCGAATTGCCAGAAAATGCGAAATCTAAAGTTATTATCTCTCTGTAACATCATCAGATACATAAGAGAACAGGTAAAAGCCGTGGACCCAAAAGGTTCACGGCTTTTAAGTTAATAGAGTATCTTTTTTCCAAGCGGTAATTAATCGTTGTCACCGAGCTGGCCGATACGTCCGTAGGTGCTGAGCATATACAGACCGGCGATGCCCACAAGGGCATAGATGATTCTGGATATCCAGGTCATATTTCCAAACAGGAATGCTACCAGGTCGAAATTGAAAAATCCAATCAATCCCCAGTTGATGGCACCGATTATGACCAGTGTTAATGATGTGTAGTCAAGCCATTTTGTACCCATTCTTTTTACCTCCTTTTGTGGTCTTTTCTATTTTTTCCAGTTATGAGGTTTTTATACAATAATATAAAAACAAGGTTGTCCTGCAGGTTGTAACGTGGTAAAATGTTCGGGAAGGGAGGCTGGAAATTGGCAGCACAAAATCAAAAAAAGAAAATCGTGAAATACCGGCGTCTTCCCGGGTTCAATATTGGGACGATCATGTTTGGAATTATTTTTATATACATGATCATCTGTATGGTTATGTATCTTACATCAAAAAAAGTTACTGCGTATGAGGTGACAGCAGGTCCGCTGTCAGGAAATTACCGTTTTACAGCTTTGGCGCTGAAATCTGAGCAGGTGGTAAACGCAGGCCAGTCCGGCACAGTAGAGTATTATGCCAGAGAGGGCGGAAAGGTAGGGAGCGGAGGAAATGTCTATTCGCTGAACGAGGGCAGTGTGATACTGGCGGAAGGCACAGGTTCGGACACCACAGGAGCTGAGCTGGATGCAAAGAGTATGTCAAAGATCAGGAGCAGCATGTCTTCCTATGCCAGCAATTACAGTAACTCTGCATTCCAGAATGTCTATAATTTCAAAGCGGATATAGAGAGCAGTATACTGGAACTGTCAAACGAGGCTGTCATAAGACAGATGGAGACAGCAGGAGGGACAGGGCTTGTCAATTTCTGTACAGCGCCCACAGACGGACTGGTTGTCTATTCCATAGATAATTATGAAAATCTCACGATAGATGATATTACACTTGAGAGTTTCGAACAGAAAAATTATAAAAAAGAAAATTTGAGGCTTAACCGCCAGGTATCTACAGGTGATCCTGTGTACAAGCTGATCACAGATGAGAGCTGGTCGCTTGTGATACCTTTAGACCAGAGGCTGGCGGCAGAGCTGGCCGAGAAGAGCACAGTGCGCTTCAGGTTCCTGAAGGATGGCACCACCTTTAATGCAGGCTTTTCCATAGTCCAGAATAATGGGACATATTTCGGAAAGCTGGATATCAGCAATTCCCTGTCGCGTTTTGCATCTGACAGGTTTGTGGAGATCGAGCTTGTCCTGAACAGGAAGTCGGGACTGAAGATACCGAACACTGCCATTGCTGAGAAAATATTTTATAAGATTCCTAAAGACTTTGTGACGGTGAATGAGGACAGCCCCGGGGAAGTAGGCATTCTGAAAGAAACATATGCCCGTGACGGCTCCGCGTCCACAAAGTATGTGATGGCGACAGTATATAATAAGACAAACTCTTATTATCTGGTAGATTCGAGCCAGTTCAAAGAGGGAGAATATGTCCTGCTGAAGGATTCTTCTAAGAGATACCAGATCTCAGAGACTGAGACACTGCAGGGCGTATACAACATCAATAAAGGCTATGCGGTATTCCGGGAGATCAAGGTTCTGGACGAGAATGAAGAATATTGTATTGTGGAGGAGGGCTCCTCATATGGACTGGCGCAATATGACCATATAGCATTGGATGCTTCTGATGTCAAGGATGAGGACATTGTGTATTAGACACATCGCCGAAGGCGATTTTAAATGGATTTTTGCATGTAACTGTGAAGGTACTGAACAGTTACATTAGACAAAATGAAAAGACAGGAAGGGATACGATGGTTAAGGAAAACTTAAGGAATGTGGAAGAGCGTGTTGCCAAAGCGTGCCTAAGGAGCGGCAGGAAACGTGAAGATGTGACACTGATAGCGGTCAGCAAGACAAAACCAGTATCTATGATAGAGGAGGTCCTGGAAGAGGGCGTGCTTGACTTTGGCGAGAATAAGCCTCAGGAACTGAAGGAGAAGTATGAGGTCCTGCCGGAGAATATCAGATGGCATATGATAGGGCACCTGCAGCGCAATAAAATAAAATACATCATAGATAAAGCCTGCCTGATCCATTCAGTAGACTCGGAGAGGCTGGCACAGGCAATCTCAGATGAGGCCGGAAAGCGCGGGATCGTTATGCCTGTGCTGGTGGAGGTCAATATTGCAAGAGAAGCATCCAAGGACGGGATCTTTGAAGAAAATGCAGAGGAATTTATCAAAAACATATCAAAACTACCTTATATTCACGTAGAAGGGCTCATGGCAATAGCTCCTTTTGTGGAAAATCCTGAAGAAAACAGGGAATATTTTAAAAAATTAAGAAAATTATATGTTGACATTAAAAGCAAAAACATCGATAATGTTAATATGTGTAACTTGAGCATGGGTATGACTGGTGATTTTGAAGTTGCCATCGAAGAAGGTGCTACATTGGTCCGCGTGGGGACAGGCATTTTCGGGGACAGAGATTACAGTGTAAGATAAAGAATTAAGATAGGAGATTAATGATGGGAGTTTTAGATAAGTTTCTTAATGCAATGAAATTAAATGATGACGATGATTTTGATGATGACGATTTCTTAGATGATGATATAGAAGATGAATATGAAGAAGAACGGCCGAAAAAAAGGCTCTTTAAAAAGCTCGAAGAGGAAGAAGAATACGATGATGATGATTATGAGTATGATGAGCCTGTAAGGAAGAGCAAACAGCAGCCGAAACAGCAGCAGCCTAAGATGCGCCCGGTGAAGATGTCAAGTACGACTACTTCCAGCAAGGTTTCCCCCATGCGTCCGAGAAAGGCATCAGGCGGTATGGAAGTATGTGTGATCAAGCCAAGATCTATGGAAGACGCAAGGGAGATCACAGAGACACTGCTGGCAAACTGTACAGTCGTGCTTAATATGGAAGGCCTGGATCTGGATATCGCCCAGAGGATCATTGATTTCTCTTCAGGCTCCTGTTATGCGATCAGCGGAAACCTCCAGAAAGTGAGCAATTATATCTTTATCATAACACCGGCTTCTGTGGACATTTCAGGTGATGTTCAGGAAATCCTGACAGGAGCGTTTGATGTTCCGGCTATCCACACAAGTTTCTAGGAGCAGTCATGAATAAAGAGGAAGAATTATTCCAAAAGCGCCTGACTGATCTGGCAAATTGCTCGCAGCAGCGCGATATTGTCTGTTTTACAGATTTTATGAATTTAAATGAATTGAATATTTTTCATAGTTCGCAGCAAAAGTTTTCCTTTGTCAAGTGGAAAACTTTTGGCGGTTATGAAGCAGCGGAGCGTCAGATGGCAGCATTCATACCTGATGCTCTTTCTTATGACTGGGAATTTCCTGTCTCCTGTCTGAAGATAGAGCCGCTGAACAGGCGGTTTGCAGAGAAACTGACCCACAGGGATTACCTGGGTGCTGTGCTTAATCTGGGGATAGACAGAGGGAAGATAGGGGATATCCTGCCGGGTGAAGAGGGCACATGGATGTTCTGCCATCAGAGTATGGAAGATTTTATCTGCTCTGAGATACACAGGATACGCCACACAGAGGTACGCTGTTTTGTGGATAATGGCAGCTGCACAGTGTCAGTGAACCGTGAAAAGATTGCGGGAAGCGTCTCCTCCATCAGGCTGGATGCTGTCCTGTCACTTGCTTTTAAAGGTTCCAGGAGCTCACTGTCCAGATTGATAGAAGAGGGAAAGGTCTTTGTGAACGGCAGGCTGGTCACATCAAACGGCTGCAGTCTGAAGGAAGAAGATATTATTTCTGTTAGAGGGATGGGAAAATTTAAATTTCTCGGGCAGTGCTCTACCACTAAAAAAGGGAAGCTGCTTGTTGAAATAGAAAAATATAAGTGAAAAGTTACAAATATAAATAAAGGGGCCAAGTACAATGAAAACAGAAGAAAAGAACTGCCTGCCGGTGAAAAAAGACGGAGAACTGGCTTACAAGATCTGGCTGGAAGATTCCTTTGGGAATCTGCCGGTACGTATGGGTGAGATGCAGACAGCAGACAGAAAGATATGCATAGTAACAGATGATATAGTTGGAAAGCTGTATGCCGGTGAGGTTGAAGGCTTATTGGCGCCTGTGTGTAAAGAAATATGCGTCTTTACATTTCCGGCAGGCGAGGCCAGCAAGACACTGGATACAGTCAGAAACCTCTATGAGTATTTGATCAATGAACATTTTGAGAGAAAAGATCTCCTGGTGGCCCTTGGAGGCGGAGTGACAGGCGATCTGACAGGATTTGCGGCAGCCACCTATCTGAGAGGGATTGATTTTGTTCAGGTACCTACAACACTGCTATCACAGGTTGACAGCAGTATTGGCGGAAAAACAGGTGTGGATTTTGACAGCTATAAGAATATGGTGGGAGCTTTCTATCAGCCTAAAATGGTTTATGTCAACGTAGGCGCCCTGAAGACACTGACAGATGAACAGTTTTACTGTGGTATGGGTGAGGTGCTGAAGCATGGCCTTATTAAAAGCGCGGATTACTATGAGTGGGTCATTGAACATCTCTCCGAGATCTGTGAGAGGGAACAGGATGTGCTGGGGGCGCTTGTCAGAGAAAGCCTGAAGATAAAGAGATATGTAGTGGAAAAAGATCCTCTTGAAAAAGGGGACAGAGCGCTGCTCAACTTCGGCCATACAATAGGGCATGCTGTAGAGAAGCTTAAGAATTTCAGCATCCTGCACGGACAGTGTGTGGCTCTTGGTTATGTGGCTGCATCATATATCTCGTGGAAGAGAGGGATGCTCAGCAATGAAGAGTTTTTTGAGATAAGAGATATGAATGTAGGATTTGACCTTCCTATATCTTTTGACGGACTGGATACAGAGGAAATTTTACAGGCTACAAAGCTGGATAAAAAAATGGAAAAGGGACAGATTAAGTTTATCCTGCTTAAAGGTATAGGGGAGGCTTATGTAGACCTGACAGTGACTGACGATGAGATCAGGGAAGCTGTCAATTATCTGAATGCAGATTTAAGGGAGAAAAATGACTGAGACAGAGAATAACAGAAAATTTATCTACTATGCGGCATCGGGGCTTCTGGCTATGCTTGCGCTTATAGGTCTGGACCAGTATACGAAATACCTGGCTCAGACGCTTCTGAAAGGAAATGCCCCCCTCATTCTTATAAAAGGTGTATTTCAGCTGGAATATCTGGAAAACAGAGGAGCGGCATTTGGTATGTTCCAGAACCAGAAAGCATTTATTGTAGTTACCGGGATAATTATCCTGATTATAGTCGGATACTGCTACTGCAGGCTTCCGGCCCAGAGAAAATATAATCCCCTGCGTGTGCTTTCTGTAGTCCTTGCGGCAGGAGCTGTGGGGAATATGATAGACCGTATATGGCATGGATACGTGATTGATTTCTTTTATTTTTCACTGATTGATTTTCCGATTTTCAATGTGGCGGATATCTATGTGGTTGTCAGTATGATAGCCCTGGTCCTGTTGATAATCTTTGGATATAAGGATGAAGACTTTTCTTTTCTTTCATTGAAGAAAAAAAAGGAATCCGGCAGTAATACAGGAGAGTAGGATGGAACATATTGAGTTTGAGGCTGCTCCTGAAAATATAGAAGAGCGGATAGACGTTTTTCTGGCAGGGGAGATGGAGGGATTTTCACGTTCCTATATTCAGAAGCTGTTAAAGCAGGGAAATGTGCTGGTGAATCAGAAACCGGCAAAGGCAAATTACAGGTTGGACGAGGGAGATCAGATCCACGTGGAGGTTCCGGAGGCAGTGGCTCCTGAGATAGTGCCTGAGGATATCGCCATTGACATCCTGTATGAGGATGAAGACCTTCTGGTGGTAAATAAGCCAAAGGGAATGGTAGTACATCCCGCGGCCGGCCATTACAGCGGCACTCTTGTCAATGCGCTTTTGTATCACTGTAAAGATGGCCTTTCAGGGATCAACGGGGTCATGAGGCCTGGCATTGTGCACAGGATAGATATGGACACTACAGGATCCCTTCTTGTATGTAAGAATGACTTTGCTCATCAGGCCATCGCAGCTCAGCTAAAGGAGCATTCCATTACAAGGAGATACAGGGCTATCGTCCATGGAGTAATTGAGGCGGATGCGGGCTCTGTTTGTGCGCCTATCGGACGCCACCCCACAGACCGCAAGAAGATGGCTGTAAATGAAAAGAACGGAAAAGAAGCTGTCACCCATTATAGGGTGATACAGCGGTTTGAGAAGTATACTTATATTGAATGCAGTCTGGAGACGGGCAGAACCCACCAGATCAGGGTCCATATGAGCCACATACACCATCCTCTGCTTGGAGATACTGTTTACGGGCAGTCAAAATGTCCCTTTAAGCTCCAGGGGCAGACGCTGCACGCAATGGTCCTGGGTTTTGTGCATCCCAGAACAGGCGGGTATATGGAGTTTACAGCTCCTCTTCCTGAGTATTTTGAGCAGCTGTTAAAAAAAATTTAAAGGAAATCCGTTAAAATGTATGAAATATGTGTACATTTTGGCGGATTTGTTTTATAATAATTCCATACAAGGAAAGAAAGGATGTGACGCGTATGGCATGTAAGACTATTATAACTATCGGCAGACAGTATGGAAGCGGCGGAAGAGAGATCGGTGAAAAACTGGCAGCTGACCTTGGAATTAAATTTTATGATAAGGAGCTTTTGAGCCGTGCGGCAAAAGAAAGCGGCCTGTGCGAAGAACTTTTTGAGAATCATGATGAGAAACCTACAAACAGTTTTCTTTATTCGCTGGTGATGGATACCTATTCTATGGGGTACTCTTCAGCAGCATTTGCAGATATGCCGATCAATCATAAGGTATTTCTGGCTCAGTTCAATGCAATCAAGGAAATTGCCAATGAAGGCCCCTGCGTCATGGTAGGACGCTGTGCAGACTATGCTCTGTCAGAGTATAAGAACTGTGTGTCAGTCTTTGTAGAGGCGCCGATGGAGGCAAGGATCAGAAGGATCGCCGAGAAATATGATCTGACTGATGCCAAAGCAAAGGACAGCATACAGAAGACAGATAAAAAGCGTGCCAGCTATTACAACTATTACTCCAATAAGAAGTGGGGAGATGCCAGCAGCTACAACTTGTGTATCGACAGCAGTATCTGCGGTGTTGATGGTACAGTAGAGCTGATCAAAAATTTCGTGGCTTTGAAAGAAGCCAGGGATGCAGCAGGAGTATAAGCCTTTATGAAATTCGTAATACAGAGAGTGAAGAAGGCCAGTGTGAGTATTGGCGGTGAAACTGCCGGTTCCATATCAAAAGGATTTCTGGTATTGATCGGTATTGGACATGAAGATACCAGGGAGGATGCAGACATCCTTGTGAAGAAAATGACAGGGCTGCGGATTTTTGAAGATGAGAACGGAAAGACTAATCTGTCGCTGGCAGATGTGGGAGGTGCTCTGCTCCTTATATCACAGTTTACGCTGTATGCAAACTGCCGCAGGGGCAACAGGCCCAGTTTTACTGATGCGGCGCCGCCGGCAATAGCAGAAGAACTGTATGAGTATATCATCTCTGAATGCAGGAGCAGGACAGCCGATGTACAGAAAGGCGTGTTTGGCGCAGAGATGCAGGTTGAGCTGTGCAATGACGGTCCTTTTACCGTGATCTTGGACAGTAATGAACTGAAAAATAAGAAGCCGGGTTCGCAGGAATGAAAGAAACCGCTTTCCAGAAAGGAGTAACCGCTCACTGTCTGTTTGACAGGAAGCGGATCATCCCCCACCGGAAAGCGGTTTTTTAGTTTCTGTTGTCAGGGGGTCAGGGTCACAGTAAGCTTGACAGGCTGATGGTCAGTATACCGGAAATTCACATCCTGTACCTCAACTGCTTTGACGCTCACATTTGATGATACAATAAAGCCGTCTATGACATAAACCTGAGAAGTCTCATAAGAGCCTGTGTACGGGGCATTTAAAAGCCGGCAGGTAGGGTAAGTGTCATCAAGGGCGAAGGAAAAGCCTTCAGGCAGGTCAGAGGGGGAGATTACGCCGGGTGTCCAGTAATCGGAGACAAGGATGGGATATTTCTCATTGGTGCCTTCGAAAGTCTGGTTAAAATCCCCGGCTGCTATCACATAATTTCCTTTGTCGGATTCCTCCTTGAGGATCTCTGCCAGCATCTTGCTCTGAGCGATCTTGCCCTCGCCGCTGTCATAAGCCTCCAGGTGAAGATTGACCAGCACCAGCTCCTTATCTGTACCCTCCAGAGGAATGCGGCTTTTTAAGAGGCAGCGCTTCAGATTGCATGTCTTGACAGGCCATGAGAAGGATTCCGGCAGGGAGATCCTGACAGCCTCCTGCACCTGCATATTTGTCATGGTCAGCAGTCCTCCCTCCACATGTCCTATGAACGGGAGAGGATAGGGCACAAAATCACATTTAAAATTATATGCGAACATGCTTCCGAGGCCAAGGGCCTTTTCCAGATACTGCTGTTCATCAATATGGTATGAACGCTTTGAATTGATATCCACTTCCTGGAGAAAATATGCATCAGCAGGATTGGCTGCAAGGATATCGGCGATCCCCTGCATGTTTTCTTCCACCAGTTCCCTGCTTTCAGGTTCAACCTTCGTTCCGCCGTCCATGAAGAAGTCTTCATTCTGGCTGAGTCCCCCATAACCGATATTATATGTCATAAATGTAAGCTCATCACCGGGGGCAGGCTTTCTGCTGCTGCCGGAGGGAACCTGTATATCTTCTGCGGGGTCAGGCCTGTATTCACGGATCGTGAGATACAGAACGGCACAGACAAGCAGTATCAGAATTGTCCCCACTGCGCCTCCTGTAATACATAGTGCTTTCTTAAAACGTTTCATTTGCATTCCGCCTTTTTGTATAATATAGTACTGTTATTTTAGCATACAGCGCTGGTTTCTACAATAGAAATGACATCATTGGGCAGCAGCCAGTTCATCCAGCGATTTAAAGGTGTATCCCATCTCTTCCCATTTTGTCAGGAGTTCATCCAGGATAGCGGCATTCGTGCTGGAAGTGTTGTGGAGCAGCACTACGGCGCCGGGATGTATACGGCCCAGAAGCTTTTTGAAGGCTTCCTCTTTTGTGGGCTGTTTATCCTGATACCAGTCTACATAAGCCAGGCTCCAGAAAAATGTCTTGTATCCAAGCTCCTTTGCCATTTCCAGGTTTGCAGAACTGTATTTGCCCTGGGGCGGACGGTAATATTTTGTCATCTGCTGTCCTGTCGTCTGCTGGTAGAGCTCCTCAATATCACTCAGTTCTTTGGCAAAGGCTTCTTTTGTGGAGATTTTAGACATATCCGGGTGATGGTAAGTATGATTGCCTACTGTATGGCCCTCTGCAACCATACGCTTTACCAGGTCTGGGCTGGTGGAGAGAAAATTTCCCACGACAAAAAAGGTGGCAGGGGCATTATGTTTTTTCAGGGCATCCAGGATAGCAGGCGTGTTCCCGTTTTCATATCCGCAGTCAAATGTCAGGTATAATACCTTATCCTCTGTATCTTCCGCATAGTATGCGTTGTATTTGGCCAGCTCCTCGAAAGAAGCATTTGCGACAGGAGGCTGGCCTTCCTCCTGGAAACTTAAGCCCCAGTTGCCGTCAGCGCTGGCTGTCACGGCCTCATCTTGTGTAAAATAATCCCTGGCCATTCCCACGGCATGCCCGAGAAGGAATGAGGCACAGAAGAGGATACCGATTTTTACATATTTCTTATAGGATGATCTGTCAATCATTGAAACCACCTGAAATTCATTTGTTAAAGTATATTTGCAGAAGGATTGAAAAATGCCAGTGACTGTTCAGGCATTCCCGTCAGCCTTTCTGCATAATATAATACAGAGTTTTCATGTGGGAAGAGATTATGGGAAAAGAAAAATGTTTGTTTTTTGGAATTCTGGCCGAGGCCGCGGTGCTTACAGCCATACTTGTATTCTTAGGTCTGAACCCTTTACAGGAGACTGCCGCCGGCGCAGAGACGCAGGTGACAGAAGAGTCGGAGAAGAAAGATTACATAAAATGGGTGGAGTTTAATGTAACATGTGAAGCTCTCAGCAAGGCATATTCTCTCGATACAGAGACATACGGCCAGGAAGTGCATCTGAACTGGATCGAGCTGCTTGCTTATCTGGGCGCCAGGTATGGCGGGGATTTTAAGCAGTACAAGGATTCTGACATGACGGCGCTGGCACAGAAGCTGGAAGAGGGGGCCAAGATGGAAGAACTCACAAAGGATATGAAATATTATTCATACTATAAAGAGGCGTATGAGGCTGTTCTTGGAGGCCTGGTGGGAGAATACGAGATTGAAGAAACGGATGGGGAGGGAAAAACTGAGTGGGTGAAGAAGTATGGCCTGAAAGGCTTTTCGCCTATAGCAAAGGGATTCCCATACAGCGATTATGATGATTTCGGAGCTTCCAGAAGCTATGGATATAAACGTAATCATCTGGGGCATGATATGATGGGGCAGGTTGGAACGCCTGTTGTGGCCGTGGAGTCGGGATACGTGAAAGTGATGGGATGGAACCAGTATGGAGGATGGCGTATAGGTATCAGCAGCTTTGACGGCAGAAGATATTATTACTATGCTCACTTAAGACAGAATTTTCCGTTCTGCAGGACGCTTGAGGAGGGAAGCATCGTCCAGGCAGGTGATGTGATCGGCTACATGGGCAGGACAGGATACAGCACGAAGGAAAACGTAAATAATATAGATACGTACCATCTTCATTTTGGCCTTCAGCTGATTTTTGATGAATCACAGAGAGAAGGAGTACATGAGATATGGGTGGACTGTTATCAGCTGGTCAGGTTCTTATATAAGAATCAGTCAGAGACAGTGCGTGATGACAGCACGAAGGAGTGGTCTCGTGTATACCAGTTTAAAGACCCGGCGGCTCAGGAATATGAGAACTCATCGAAATAATGTACAAAAACACTTTACATAGATTTTACACAGATTTGACGTTGTGCAGGTGGAAAAGCAGCTGATAATTCTTCATAATAGAGAAGAAGATATTGCGGCTGGTCCGCTAAAGTACGCACGAATGGAGAGTGTAAAAGTATGGGTGAAGTATTCGATACCGTTTTTGGACTTCTTGGAGGTCTGGCAATTTTTATTTTTGGCATGAATATGATGAGTGATTGTCTGCAGAAGGTTGCAGGCGAGAAAATGAAAAGTGTCCTTGCTGTACTCACAAAGAATCCTCTGATGGGTGTTCTGGCAGGCGCACTGGCAACGGCTGTGCTCCAGAGCTCCAGCGCTACCACAGTCATGGCCATTGGGTTTGTGGGGGCGGGGCTGATGAGTCTTCCACAGGCGATTTCCATCATCCTGGGAGCAAATATAGGAACGACGATGACTGCACAGCTGATTGCGTTTAAGATCAGTGACTACATCTGGCCAATCGTATTTACAGGCTTTTTGATCTCCTTTATAACAAAAAAAGAAAAGACAAAATATATTGGGCAGACGATCTTTGCATTCGGGCTGCTGTTTGTGGGAATTGAGACTATGGGTTCAGTCATGAAGCCGCTGGCTTCCAGCCCTGTTTTCACTGACCTGATCGCCCAGGTCTCACATATCCCGGTGCTTGGCGTGCTCCTCGGCACTGTGATGACCCTGGTAGTGCAGAGCTCCAGCGCCACCATCGCTGTACTGCAGAACTTTGCATCACAGGCCGGACCCGACGGGGTGAGCAGTATTCTGGGGCTGGCCGGTGCTATCCCCATCCTGCTGGGGGACAATATTGGAACGACGATCACAGCCCTGCTTGCAAGCATCGGACAGTCTAAAAATGCAAAGAGGACTGCTGTTGCCCACAGTGTATTTAATATAACGGGAAGTATGCTCTTTATCTGGTTTATCCCCCAGTTCGCCCGTTTTATTCAGTGGATATCGCCTAAGGGGAATGAGGCCGAGGTGATATCAAGGCAGATTGCAAATGGCCATATGATGTTTAATGTGATCAATACCCTGATATGGCTTCCGCTCATTCCGCTGATGGTCAAGATAGTTAAATTTATTGTCAAAGACAAGAAGAAAATAAAAACTGCAGAAAAACTCTCTCCATATCCGGCTAAGGATGAGACGGAGAGTGAAGAGAATTTGGCTTCAGCTGTATAAATTTTTGTAAAATCCTTATCATATATATGTATGATGAGGATTTTTTAGTTATTTGCGGCATGAAAGGAGCAGCTATGAGAAATATGAAGATTAAAGAAGTAAGAGGGAGAGAGATCATTGATTCCAGGGGAAATCCCACCGTGGAGGCCCAGGTCATATTAAAGGACGGCACGTGCGGGATGGGAGCAGCGCCCAGCGGTGCATCCACCGGTGAATTTGAGGCCCTGGAGCTGAGGGATCAGGATAAAAAAAGATATGGGGGCAAAGGTGTCCAAAAAGCAGTAGAGAACATCAACAAGACGATAAATGAAAAACTTCAGGATATGGATGCCTCCGACATTTATGCGATCGACAGTGCAATGATAAAGGCGGACGGTACGTCCGATAAATCGAAGCTTGGGGCAAATGCCATCCTGGCAGTTTCCATTGCCTGTTCCAGGGCTGCAGCCTGCTCTATGGGCATACCCCTCTACAGGTTTTTTGGAGGCATTTCAGGAAACAGACTGCCTGTTCCAATGATGAATATATTAAATGGGGGAGCCCATGCGGCAAATACAGTCGATGTGCAGGAATTCATGATCATGCCTGCAGGAGCAACCAGTTTCAGAGAAGGGCTGCGCTGGTGCACAGAAGTATTCCATGTCCTGGCATCCATACTGAAGGATAAAGGCATGGCAACATCAGTGGGAGATGAAGGGGGCTTTGCCCCGGACCTTAAAAGCGATGAAGAAGCTATAGAATACATCCTGGAGGCGGTAAAAAAAGCCGGATATGAGCCGGGAAAAGATTTTGTGCTGGCTATGGACGCCGCAGCCAGTGAATGGAAGAGCGGCAAAAAAGGAAAATATCTTCTTCCTAAGTGCAAAAAGACATTTACCTCAGAGGAACTGATCGCACACTGGAAACAGCTATGCGATAAATATCCCATCCGTTCTATAGAAGACCCGCTTGATGAGGAGGACTGGGACGGCTGGAAGGAAATCACAAAAGTGCTGGGAGACAGAGTCCAGCTGGTGGGAGACGACTTGTTCGTTACAAATACTGAACGTCTGGCAAGAGGCATCCGGGAAGGCTGCGGTAATTCCATCCTTATTAAGCTCAACCAGATAGGCTCTGTATCTGAGACACTGGAGGCCATTAAAATGGCGCATAAAGCCGGATATACAGCCATCGCGTCACACCGCTCAGGAGAGACAGAGGACACTACCATCGCTGACCTGGCTGTTGCACTTAATACATGCCAGATAAAGACGGGAGCGCCCAGCAGAAGTGAGAGAGTAGCCAAATACAATCAGCTTCTGAGGATAGAAGAGATGCTTGGGGGAAGCGCTGTATATGCGGGCACGGATGCCTTTACTCGCTGATATGCTCAAGCGCCATCTCCAGAATATCTTTTACGTGATCATCATTTAAAGAGTAGTATATATTTTTCCCATCTCTCCGGGCGCGGATCAGCTTTGACTGGCGCAGCGCCCTGAGCTGATGTGATACGGCAGATTTTGTCATGTCCAGAAGGACAGCCAGATCTCCAACACACAATTCTTCTTCCTCTAATGCCCAGAGCAGATTGATTCTTGTATTATCCCCCATCACTTTAAAAAATTCAGAAAGGTCACTTAGCACATCAGGGTGAAGCATATTGGGACGAATCCTGCCAAGTGCTTTTATATTAACCGGATCACAGTCGGATTTCTTTGTATTCATAAGCTTGTTCCTCCTTTGGGGTATGTCTGTAAAGTTTATACTGCTGTAAATAGTATAGTTGAATATATAATCAATTGTCAATATAGCACTTAAAGAAATAGAATGTACAGTTGAGCATTTAATCAATTATATAAAAACTTTATTTTATGGGCTTTCAGAACTTAATGAGATACTGATAATGTTGGATACAAAATATCTTTTGGCCTTATCATCTTGACAAGAAAATAAATACCTGCTAGAATTAGAATGAATGATTCATTTCGAGATGCAAATAATAATTTTATGAAAGGATAATATTATGGAGAATCCAAGACTGCAAAAAATATATCAGGAGGCTGGCCGGCTTTTCAACCTGAATGGTTATGCAAACACAAAAATGGCGGAAATAGCCAAAGCATCCGGTGTCGCCGTTGGTACAATGTACTCCACGTTTACCGGAAAAGATGCCGTCCTTTCTTTTGTGATTAAAGCAACCTTCGATAAAGACTATCTGTTACAGGAATTCACTCTGCCTATAAAACCGGCTGATGACTCAGAACTTTTATCCATGCTGAGAAGGGTGATGGATTATTCTTTTGGTTCTATTTTGAATATTACGGATGAAAAGGGGGAAATTTGTAAAGATTTTCTGACCCTGGTAGAAGAGTTATTTGACTTATTTGCAGATTATCTTCTTGCGTTGGATGTGATCGAACATAATCCGGAAGCACTGGCTGAAATGAATAAAGAATATATGCCTAGAAAATGGGCTTTTTTCGGAGAACTTGAAAAGTATCTGAAGGTGTATATAGACGCGGGACAGATCAGGCAACTGGAATATCTCCCGCTTCATGTACCTTTTCTGATTAATGCAATCACATGGTGGGCGCTGAACTCTGTTCTGTCTTTCCCGCAGGTTACTGTTCAGCGTGATACTGCTAAAGAGATATGTATAGGAGTTGTCAGGAAAATGTACCAGCTTTAAATAAAACGAAAATTAAAAGTCTGAAGCGCAAAATGCGCTTTAACTTTTGCATATGAATTAGAATGAATGGTTCAATTCAATAGCGCAAATATATACTAAATGATATTTGTAAGAAAGGCGGTAAATATGGATCTAAATAAATTTATGAGAACTATATATGGTAAAAAACTTTACACCCAGACAGCGCTTATGATTCTGCTGGCCTTTGGTTCAGCGAGTGCATTGTTTATTGTTACCTACTATCTGGGGTTGATTATTGATGCGGTCTCAATCGGATACAGCGAAACAGTGCATTATTTTTTTGCAATTCTATTTTCGCTGCTCGCCTCTACTATTAGTTCTGCTTTACTGGCTTTTTGGGGCGGCAAAATGAAAGCGGAATTTTCATACCGCCTGCAGGTCATGATTGGAGAAAAAATATGTTCAGCACAGTTTCGGGAGATTGAACAGATTAATGATGGAGAATTACTCTCAATTGCTGCAAAAGATATAGAAGGTCTAAAAAACTGGCTGTCTACAATATTGAAGATAGGGTGTCTGCCAGCACAGCTGGGGCTGACAATCTTTTTTCTGGCACATTTAAATTGGAAATTCGCATTGTGCACAATTGGGCTGATACCGCTTATTGCCATTCCAGAGATGATGATAGCGAAAAGGCTGGGAGTATATCATGCCAATGAAAAAAAGACATATGGCAGTATACTGTCTTTTTTTACAGGGACAATTGGATTGCTCCTGGTAATCAAGTCCTTTTGTTTGGAAGAGCTGTTCGGAGAAAAGAATAAAGCCGGGTTAAAACTCTATAAGAAAGCTCGGATGAAACGTATTCTGCGTGAACAGATGGTCGACAATTATGGACGGGCCTTTGGGCATTTTACAAACATACTGCTCTTGGTACTGGGTGCATATTTTATTCTGGAGGGGGAGATGTCCCTGGGAATGCTGACCAGCGTCATTCTGCTTGCGAATTTTGTAGGGGAGGGTATTAAAATACTGAATGAAGTACCTGTTAGTCTGCAGGGGGCGAGAGCAAGCACTGCTCATATACAGAAACTTTTTATGATGCAGAATGAGTCTGAAATGAGTGAAAACTTACAGCATGTGAGTGAACAGAAGCTTCTGCCTGTCTATGATGTACGTTCACTTAGTTTTATGTATGGCAGCAGAGTCATACTTCACGATATTAGTTTTTGTATTTACATGGGTGAAAAGATTGCAGTTGCCGGTACAAGCGGATGCGGTAAAACTACCTTATTCAAACTGCTTGGCGGATTGTATATGCCTGAGAAAGGGCAGATTTATTTTCAGGGAAAAGATATTGCGGAAATGTCTCCGGAGTACATTAGAGAGAAAATAACGGCAGTTGCACAGGAGACTTTTCTCTTTCATGGAACATTTAAAGATAACATTAAAATGACAGATAAGGACTGCAGGGAAGAAAACGTTGCTGCTGCAGGCAAAAATGCCCTGATTGATGATTTTATCCAGTCGTTTGAGAAGGGATATGATACCGTGATAAATACGGCAGTTCAGTCAATTTCTAACGGCCAGATGCAGAGAATCAACCTGGCAAGGGCTTTTTTCAAACATGGCAATGTGCTGCTGTTGGATGAGCCTGTATCTGCACTTGATCAAGATACAGCTAAGATGGTTCTGGATAATCTGTTATTTGAATATAGAGACAGCACTATCTTGATGATTCTGCATAATATGCAGGAGATCAAACGGTTTGACAAAGTACTTGTGCTGGACGGCAAAGCAGTGGCAGGATTCGGGACACATGAAGAACTTATGGAACTATGTGCAGTTTACAGGAGACTGTACAATAGCAAAATGGTGAACGACCAGGAGAGAGAGGTATAATATGCAGACTATGTTCTCTATGTCAAAATATATCAGGAGAAATCTAAAATTGTGGATAGCAGGTTTGTTTATCCCCGTCTTTGCAAGTCTTGCCACTAATATATTTTTTGCAGAACGGCTGCAGAAGTTCTCGGCTCTGCTGTTAGATTCACAGATGTCATTTGCGGAAACAGTAGTTATGCTTTCAGCCGCATTATTGATCCTGCTGCTTTTATCAGTCATTGATGATATTGGCATATATTTATTTTCTTTATTTGCGATTACTACTGAAAACGAATTAAGACAGGATTTTTACAGCAGCATGATACATGCATCTTTAAAAGAGCTTCAGCAGTTTAACAGGGGTGAGCTGATTACAAGGTATAATACTGATGCAGGGCAGTGCACAGGCATTGTTTCTTATGATGTCCATGGCATGATTTATCAGGTGTCTGTGGGGATGGGATACCTGATTGCTGTCATGGTATATGACCTATGGATAGGATTCATTATGCTGGCGCTGGGCTTTGGCGTTATACTGATGAATTATCTGCTTCTTCGCAGGATAATTGTGGCTCAGACAGAGATTATAAAGGCAAATGAAGAGTATACATTAAACTGCAGTAACGTCATACAGGGAAAGATGAGTATCCGCCAGTACTCAGCCGGAGGTATGATGACAAATAAAATAGAGGCATCTTCCAGACTGGCTTGTCAGAAAGAATACCGGTATGTATGGCTGCAGACTTTAAAAATACTCACCTCAGACAGTCTGGCTAATATATGCACTTACCTTTTGACCCCACTGGCCTGTATATTTGCCGTATACGGATATATCAGCATACCGGCTGTTTTGTTTATCCATCAGATCTGCAGATATTTTATTATGTATACTCAGAATCTGGGAACCTCCTACATCAATTATAAGACACATGAGCTGTCTTATGACAGGTTCAAAGAAGTTTTGTCTATGACAGATGAGGAGGCAGAGAGAGGAAGAGCAGAGGATAAGGATTTTCCAGCGGATAACAGTGTGTCGTTTGAAAGAGTAAGTGTATATTACAAAGAACGCAGGATTCTGAATGATGTTTCGTTTACCATAAGGCCGGGCGAGATCACATGTCTGGCGGGTGAGAGCGGAAGCGGTAAATCTTCTCTGGTAAAAGCACTTCTCCAGATGGTTGATTATCAGGGCAGGATTTGTATCGGAGACAGAGATTGCGCAGATATGCCAATAGATATACTGCGGGGCCACATTTCTCTGTCACCCGAACACGGTGATCTGTTTAATACTACTGTGTATGAGAATATACAATTTGGAAACCTGTCGGCTACGGAACAGGAGATAGACCTGGCAGCCAGGAAAGCAGCAATTACCGGCGAAATGTCATTTATGCAGCGTAATGCAGGTGAAAACGGGAGCCAGCTGTCGGGCGGCCAAAAACAGAGGGTATCAATAGCACGCGCCATACTGAAAAATGCGCCGGTAATTATTCTGGACGAGCCCACAGCGGCCCTTGATGCTGTATCAGAAGCAAAGCTTCTGGATACCATCACATCCCTGAAGCAGGAAGGCAGGTGCATCCTGATAATTTCGCATAAAGAATCCACGCTGCGGGCAGCAGACAGGATACTGTATATTGAGGATGGAAAAGTGACGGAGAAAACAGGCTGACGCGATAAAGTTAAAAGATAAAGAAAGATCTGATGCAAACGCCCCTCGTATATGTTATGATTAAAGCAGGCCATATCAATGTTTAATGTAAATATTAAGAATATTGATTTTAAGAAGAGTTGAAATATCAGAGGTGAGCGGAGGTATAAAATGTTTAAGGGCAGAAAAGAATCAGGTACAGGCAGAAAGTCATATACAGGCGGAAAAAGGGGCAGCGGACCGTGAAAGACATCAGGGGGGAAATCGCGCAGGGAATCAGTTTCATCGAAGATCATTTTGAGTGTGCTGGCTGTGCTGGTCCCCTCGCTGGCTATTCTGATCGTCACATCATGTATGGTGGCGTCGAACAGTATATCGGCCCAGAGTAAAAAAATTCTGGATGCCCAGACTGACTATGCACTTTCTATAATTAATGACTTTTTCAGCGGCAAAGTTACAGCTGTCAGGATGTTTGAAGAGAATGATGACCTCCAGGCTTATTTTAAAGCTGTATCAGACCGCCAGGATATAAATACATATAAGGATAAAAATGTAGTTCTCAAGAGCCTTTCAGATGCCATGAAAAGGATGGAGGATGAGCAGGTGCTGCAGGTGTGGGCTGCAGATGAGAGAACTGACTGCTACCTGTTCTCTACAGGTGAGATCGTGGAGGCTGATCTGCAGAATACTGAATGGTATCATGATGTGGTTTCCAGCGGAGATACTGTGATATCTGAGCCATACCTGGATCCGGCCACGGATAAAACAGTAATTTCAGTTGCAGCGCCTGTTTTTGATGCGGATGACGGCGGGATATCAGGGTTTATGGGCTTTGATGTTTCCTTAGACAGCCTTTCTGATCTCCTCTCAGCTATTAAAGTAGGTGAAAATGGCTATATGGAGCTGCTTTCGGATGATTCCGAATATATATACAGTGATGATATAAAGGCCATGGGGAAAAATGTTGACGAACTGAATATAATACAGGAGTATAAGGATAAAGTAAGAAACAGATATAATGGGGTATTTAATTTTTCCTATGAGGGGATAAAATATACTTCCATGTTCAGAAACAGTGAGATAACAGGCTGGCTGGCGATCGCCACGCTGCCTCTGGCTGAAGTGAATGCAACGAGAAATACGATGATAGCTTTGCTGGTTTTTCTTTCATTTATAATACTGACAGCTCTGATCGCTGTTATTGTAGTGATAATCCGAAGACGGATGAAACCGCTGGCTAAGATCAGCAGCGGCATGGAAGAGTTTGCCGGAGGAAACCTGTACGTTAATATTGACGTTACAGGCGGTGATGAGATTGGAAGGCTGGCTGACAGCGTCCGTTTTGCTACAGGCTCCTTGAGAGAAATGATAGACGATATTTCAGCTATACTTGGTGAGATATCGGAAGGAAATCTAAACGTGCAGGTAAAGGATAAATATATCGGGGATTTTAAGTTTATCCGTGATGCACTTGTGAATATTATCCAGTCCCTCAATCTGACTCTGGGACAGATCAATACTTCAGCTGAGCAGGTATCATATGGCTCTGAACAGCTGTCAGAAGGAGCACAGGCGCTGGCACAGGGAGCATCTGAGCAGGCTGGAACTGTAGAAGAGCTGGCGGTGAGTATCGGGGAAATATCCCGGCAGGTCACTTCCAATGCGGCAGGTGCGGCAGAAGCCAGCAGAAGGGCTGCCGAATTGGGCTATGAGGTGTCGGAAAGCAACAGCAGGATGCAGGATATGCTTGCGGCGATGGACGATATCCGCGCCAGCTCCCATGAAATAGCTAAAATAATTGAAACAATTGAGGATATTGCATTCCAGACAAATCTGCTGGCTCTCAATGCATCCATGGAAGCAGCCAGGGCAGGGGAAGCCGGAAGGGGATTCGGAGTGGTAGCCAGGGAGGTGAGAAATCTATCCGCAAGAAGTACTGAGGCATCAAAAAATACAGCCGCCCTGATTGAGAATTCTTTGAAAGCGGTGAGAAATGGAACAAAGATCGCAGATGAGACAGCTGGATCCCTCCAGAATGTAGTGGCGGGAATCAAGAATGTGGTGGGAGCAATAGATGAAATCTCCCAGGCTTCTGACAGGCAGGCCCTCTCTGTAGAACAGGTGACAAACGGAATTGACCAGATCTCCCGGGTAGTCCAGGATAATTCTGCCACTGCGGAAGAAAGCGCAGCCGCATGCCAGGAGCTGTCAGCCCAGGCACTGCTTTTGAAAAATATGGTTGGAAGATTTAAGATCAAAGATGATATTTAATAGTGTAAGATAAGCGCCCTGATAAATTCTCCTGTCTGATTTCATACAGGTTCCATACTGCTTTTATAGAATAGCAGAGCAGATGGAAAGATGCCGCCATTCGCGGAGGCATATCAGAAAGGAGGCGCTTATGGGCGTATTAAAACGTGCGTGGCTTTATATTACACGAAAAAGGGGAAAGACTTTGCTTCTTATGGGGATCCTTCTTGTTATCGGAGTATTTATTCTTTCCGCGCTGACAATAGGGAGGACAGCAGAGAGCAGCCGCCGGTCAATACTGGAAGCTATCGGAGGAAAGTTTACGATCACGATCGGAAATGGACGGGACAATCCATATAATGTTCAGGAGGAGATCGGGGAGGGCAGGTATGCTATCACAAATATTGGTCCGCGGCTTACCCAGGAGAATATTGATGAGGTAATGTCACTGGGGGATATCAGGAGATATAATGCGGGCATGCCCACAGATGCGGTTGTTCCGGACCTTGAGCTTGTAGAAGGGAGTCTGCCTCCTACGGAGGGATTTGGACATCTCATCCGCGGATATGCAGTATCAGGAAGTGAGTCAAGCGATTACTTTGTTTCCGGCATGCTCTCGCTTGCAGAAGGGAGACATATTGTGCCGGGGGATACGGAAAGTGTGCTTATCAGCAATGAATTTGCAGAAAAAAATAATCTGAAGCTGGGGGACACAATGTACTTTGAAATTTCAGATGAAGCTGCAGCATTCAGCGGGATCCAGGCAGGAATCAGGACTCCGGTTAAGATAATTGGCATATTTTCAAGAGTGAAGGATGCAGTTGCAGATGCAGGCGCCATGTCCCAGCCCATCAATCTGGCAGAAAACCTGTATTTCACTGATATGTCTACACATGCATCCATGTATGGCCAGACTGGTGATTTTTATCAGGCTACATTTTACGCCGCAGATCCCGGACAGATCAGGCAGATTGCGGAAAGGGTGCGGTCACTGGATACTCTTGACTGGAAACAGTTTGAGGTAGTGATTGATACAGAAGAGTATGACAATGCCATAAAACCGGTTGAAAGCCTTAATAGCGCTGTCGGTATGATGCTGCTTATATCAATCATTGTCAGTGTGGTGATCCTCTCCCTTGTGCTGACGCTCTGGGTCAGGGGAAGGGTACATGAAGCAGGGGTATTTATAGCTGCCGGAATTGGAAAAACAGCTGTTTTCAGACAGTTTATGACAGAGGCGCTGCTGATCGCCGCAGCCGCATTTTGTCTGTCTTATTTGATCGGGAATGCTGCCGCCAAAAAGGCGGGAGATACCCTTATGAATACTGCATGGGAAAGTCAGGACGGGCAGGCATCCGGGGAAGGCGGCAGTGCAGTATCAGCAGGCGCTGCAGTGGTGGGAGATACGGAGGAGATAAGCAGTTTCTATAAGCTTCCCCAGGAACTGGATATGTCTGTGCAGCCGGTTGATTTTATTCAGATGTGTGTGGTGGTAACTCTGGTGATCTTGTTATCTGTTTTCCTGGCTTCCCTGCAGATTCTGTGCCTGTCTCCTAAAAAGATATTATCACTGATGAGCTGAGAAGGAATCAGAAATTTCATATTGCTTTCACATATTTCTGTTATACTTCCTGTAAGGAGGTTGCAATAATGGCCAGATTACTTATAGTTGAGGATGATATAAAAACAAATGAAGCAATTTGTGAGTACCTGCAGGCTGCCGGGCATGAAGCTGTGCCTGCCCTGGACGGAGCTCAGGCATTGGATATTTTTTCTGGAGGTCATATAGACATGGCAGTGCTGGATATAATGCTCCCAAAGATCACAGGGCTTGAGGTCCTCCATGAGATCAGAAAGACAAGCAGTATCCCTGTATTGATGCTCACAGCAATGGAAGATGAATACACACAGATAAAGAGTTTTGACGGACAGGCAGATGATTTCGTGGCTAAACCCTTTTCTATGATATTGCTGGGAAAACGGGTCACGGCTCTTCTGCGCAGGAGCGGCAACTTCCCTGAACTGCGGAAAATGCAGTTTGGGGAAGTTACTGTGGATTTCTGCGGATATACTGCATGGGATAAAGCGGGAAGGATAGATATCACTCCTAAGGAGATAGAACTGCTGAAAATGCTTGCGGAGCATAAAGGCATGGTGCTGACCCGCACTCAGATGCTGGATGAGCTGTGGGGATATGACTATCCCATTATAGACAGAATCATAGATACATATGTTAAAAATCTGCGCAAAAAGCTGAAGCTGGACTGTATCGTTACAGTGAAAGGCGTCGGCTATAAATTTGAGGAAACTGTATGAAAAGATTAAAGATATTTCCTAAGACCTTTCTCTATACGTTTGCAGTCATGCTTTTTATAATTGCTATTGCCCATTTCCTGATCTGTCAGTTCGCGCCTCAGATGATCTTTTCATTTAATGCTGCGTCTCCAGCGGGGGAGGAGATTGAGAATTATGTACAGGTATCAAGCTCGCTTGTGAAGGCCGCCATCATAAAAGCGCTGCCGGTGTCCCTTCTATGCTGTGTGCTGATATCCTTTTTATGTTCTCTGTTGTTTTCAAGAGCCATTACTGTCCCCCTGAAACATATTTCTGAAACTACAGGGCGCATGGCCCGCCTGGACAGATCAGCCCGGTGCCATGTGTCAGCCCGGGACGAGATCGGCATCCTGGCGTCAAATATCAACGGACTGTATGCTGACCTGCTGTCATCCATTGAGAGTCTGGAGGAGGAGAAGCAGAAAGTCAGCGCTGCTGAGAGGTCCCAGGTGGACTTTTTAAGGGCTGCTTCCCACGAACTGAAAACTCCTGTTACGGCGCTGAAGGCTATGCTGGAAAATATAATCCTGGGTATAGGAAAATACAGGGACAGAGATGTATTTCTGCCCCAATGTATGGAGATGGCAGACCGCCTTTCAGTCATGATAAAGGAAGTTCTGGATGCATCAAGGACAGATTTTGCAGGGTCAGGCACAGAAGAAGAGACATTTGATGTATCAGAATTTATTTCTGGCCTGTGTGACCCTTATTCTCTGATAGCAAAGGCTAAAGGGATTGATTTTTATGTGGAAGCGGGTGAGTCACGGCAGATAACACTGCCTAAGCAGGCCTTTGGGAAAATCATATCCAATGTGCTGTCAAACGCAGTGGCTTACACAGAACCCGGGAAAAAAGTCACAGTTTCTATCAGGGGCAAAGAGCTGAGGATATTAAATGAATGTGTGCCGGTTCCCGCAGATATTATCAAGTCCCTTTTTGAACCCTTTTACCGCCCTGATTTTTCAAGAAGCAGAGAGGGGGGAGGGAACGGCCTGGGGCTCTTTATTGTGGATAAGCTGGCGAAGGCCCTGGGTCTGCACTATGAATTCCTTCCATCCCGGGAACCGCAGGGCATGGTATTTACTTTGTTTTTTTGAAAGAATACCGTCAAAACAGGCAGATAGGGTGGGACAGCCACAGTTCTTCAGGCCGGAGGCCGCATTTTTGCAGATAATCTTCGGATACAGGAAATTGTTTTTTAAACAGGTCCTCCACAATGGCAGAGCACCGGCAGTAATCTTTTCTCTTCAGCCCTTCAGTCAAATTCTCATTAAACTGCTCAGATATCCTGTCCAGTCTGGAAGTCTCTTTAAAAGACCCTTTTAGAGGATACCCCCAGAGAAAGAGTCCGTATACCTTTGAATAGATCTCCCTTACGCCTTTAAAGGGACTGTATTTTGCAATACAGATCAGCACCTGCCATGTGGAAAGCTCGTATTTGCCTGTATTTTTGTATTCTTCCAGCTGCCTGATAAGATCAGACAATACCTCTTTAGACAATGAGGAAAACATAGAATATGAGGCCTCCCTGCAGGAATAGATAATCATTTCAAAGGACTGGGCAAAGAGCGCAAGGTTCCTCCTTACAGCTGGACAATCAAAATCAGGCTCATTGCAGCGTTTACCCACAGTAAAGATGCGGGTACCGATCCCATTGACGGATTCGGCCACTCCGGCCTGGTTTAGTACCCGGACTGTCCTTCGCATAGTGCTGACTGAGACATCATATTTTTCAGCCATTTTTTCATAAGACGGAAGAAATTCTGTTTCTCTGTATTCTCCCATATATATTTCATGCATAATACGTACTGCCAGGCTGTAGCAGAGCTGGGGACGGTCCCGGTAGACCCTCCAGACAAACGGAGTCTGCTCTGGCGCCGGAAAACGGCGGGCTAACTGGTCCAGGTATGTGGAGGCCAGGCTGACATCACTCCTCTGGTAACTGAGAAGTGACTGATGCACAGAGTCCCAGTCTTGTGCGCGTACCTGGGCAAGAAGGGTCTGCAGCCTTTGGCTTACAATAGTATTGTCATAGAAGAGCAGGTCCGTCTCCATTTTTCCAAAAGGAAAGCCAAGAAAGAGTGAGACCTCCAGGAACAAATTAATTGTAAGTGGATTTTCTACTTTTTGCAGTGTGTAGCTGTAAAAATGGAAAAGGTCATCCATATCAGCACATATTGACAGCTGCTCTAAATAGGCAAGGTCCTTTTCATCCATTCTGCGCAGTCCTTCTGTCAGCATTGGAACAAAAACAAGTTCGCTTGACTTATACAAATCTGAAAAAGCGGCCCGGCGCCCGGAATAATAGAGTCTTATAAAAGCAGCCAGTTCCTCTTTCGTCTGCCGGAACAGAACTTTTGTAAACTGTCCGCTCTGCATGGAAATGTAGCCCTCATCACGTAAACGGCGCAGCGCTGCCTTCACAGTCTGAGCGCCCACGCCAAATTCCTGACACAGTTTATCGATAGTCGGCAGGATATCTCCGTATTTATAGTAGTTAAAACGGAACCGTATAAGGAAATATTCATATATCAATTTAGAAAACTGGCTATCATTCTTCAAATGCCCTTCACCTCTGCGCTTATTTATTATCTTGCTATATTCTATCATTTTCATAAGCAAATTTCCAGAAGCCATTGAGGATTTATCTCCTTTGTGGTATACTCAAAAGAAACTATTGTGAACAAGGTGACGGATACAGGAGTAAATGGACATACCGGTTCATATGATAATAGGGCAGCAGCAGTTGAGAGGAAGCATAGAAATGAGTGAATTAAAAAAAGAAATAAAATCAGGCAGTGAAGAGTTCACGCCTGCCGATTATGAATACAGTACATTGATGAAGCTTCTGGGGGTGAGCGTAAGTAAGCACTTGCTGGATGAGCATTTTACACTCATTTGGGCTAATGAATTTTATTATGAATTTACAGGCTGGTCTAAGGAGGAGTATGAGGCAGTGTTTCACAACCGCCCTGATCTCTACTACAAGGATGATCCAAAAGAGTGGAACGAACTCACGGATGCAGTCCTTGGCGCCCTCAAAGAAAAAAAGAGCGGATACCAGCTGGTTTCAAGATTCAGGAGAAAGAACGGCGATTACATCTGGGTACAATTTTCAACCCAGTTTGCTGATGAATATATAGATGGGTTCCAGGTGGCCTATTCAGTGCTCACAAATGTAAATCATTTACTGCTGATGCAGAAGGAACAGTCTATTACATATGAAAGCCTGCCGGGTTTTGTGGCAAAATACCGGATCGACAAGAATCTTCATATGGAGATGCTGGAAGGGAATTCCAGATTTATGGAATATTTCGGGGATGGCAGAAACGGGTCTGAGAGTGTTCTGCACCGCCAAAATCTTGAGGATAATATGGAGGCTATCCTTCCAAACCGTGATAAACTGCTGAAGGGGGAGCCTGTTAATTTTATTATGAAGGTAAAAAGCAGGCAGGATAAGACTCTGTGGCTGCAGGTCAATGCCTCCTGTGTAGACTGGCAGAATGGCTGTCCCATTTATCTGGCTATATTTATAAATATCACAGATGTGACGGAGCTAAGGGCAATGCAGAAAAAGCTGACAGACCAGACAAACGCGCTTAAAGATGCCCTGGCTGTAGCGGAGCATGCTAACAGGGCAAAGTCCGACTTTTTATCACGGATGAGCCATGAAATACGTACTCCCATGAATGCAATCATCGGTATGACCACTATTGCAGCGGCGTATATTGATGACAGGAAACGGGTGGCGGACTGCCTGGAAAAGATAGGATATTCTTCAAAGCACCTGATGACACTGATCAATGATGTGCTGGATATGTCTAAAATTGAAGAAGGAATGATGAAGATCTCCCATGAGACGTTTAACCTGGAAACAGTAGTGGAAGCCATCACCTCAATGATCTATCCGCAGGCTGCTGCCAAGGGGCTGACTTTTACTGTGCCCCTCATAGATATCACGGACACTTCTCTGATCGGTGACCTTCTGAGGCTGAACCAGGTTCTCATAAATCTGCTGTCAAATGCCCTCAAGTTTACGCCTGAGGGAGGGGCCGTGAGTCTGGAAATACGGCAGACGCAGCGGATGGAGAGGAGAGCGCGGCTGCGTTTTACTGTCAGTGATACAGGGATAGGAATGAGTGAAAGCTTTCTGAACCATATATTTACGCCCTTTGAACAGGAGAGTGCGGCTACAGGACAGAAATTCGGAGGTACGGGTCTTGGTATGCCTATTACCAAGAATCTTGTGATCCTGATGGGCGGAGTGATTTCAGTCAGGAGCAAGGCGGGTCAGGGCACCACATTCACAGTGGAGATTGATTTTGACGTTCCTGAAGATGGAAACGGTACAAGGCCGCAAAAACAGCAGGCGCTGGAAAATCTGAAGGTCCTGATCTCTGATGATGACAGGGACAACTGTATCCATACATCACTGATGCTTAAGAACATGGGCATTATATCTGACTGGGTACAGACCGGCGAAGAATGTGTAGAAAAAGTCAGGGAGGCCCACAGTACAGGCGGGGACTATGATGTGTGTTTTGTTGACTGGAAGATGCCGGATATAGACGGGCTGGAGGTGATCAGGCGCATCAGGGATATTGTGGGACCTGCTACAACCATTATAGTCGTCACGGCGTATGACTGGAGCAGTATTGAGAAAAGTGCAAGAGATGCCGGCGCTGATGCTTTTCTTACCAAGCCTGTTTTTGCTTCCACGCTGTATAATACCCTTCTCTCTGTGACGGGAATTGAAAAAGTGATCATGATCCCGGAAGCAGGGCAGGATTTGAATCTGACCCAGCTGTCAGGACACCGTCTGCTCCTGGTAGAGGATAATGAGCTAAACAGGGAAATCGCCATAGAGCTGCTTAAGATGACTGGCATCACAGTGGATTACGCTGTGAATGGAAAAGAGGCTCTGGATAAATTTTTAGAATGCGGTGATATCTATGATATGATTTTAATGGATGTACAGATGCCGGTGATGGATGGATACCAGGCCACTGAAGCAATCAGGAAGTCGGGCCATCCGCGTGCCGCGGTGATCCCCATCATAGCCATGACGGCCGATGCCTTCCATGAGGATGTGGCACGGGCGTCAGAGGCAGGGATGGACGGCCATCTGGCAAAGCCTATTGATCCTAAGCTGCTTTATCAGACTATTCTGGAGACGATCAAGGCACATTAAACAGGTCAGCTCTCAGACAGAGACTTCCTGAGATACCTGGCGGTGATAGTATCAGATACATGGACCATTTCCTGGGGTGTACCTGTAAATACCACATTGCCGCCTTCAGTACCTCCGTCAGGTCCGATATCAATTATATAGTCAGCCTGTTTCATCACATCCAGATTATGCTCAATTACAATGACTGTATTTCCTCGGTTTACAAACCCATCCAGAAGCCTCATTATATTTTTTACATCTGAGGCATGTAGGCCTGTGGTGGGTTCATCCAGCAGATAGATGTTTCCCTTTTTGTCAAGATACTTTGCGAGCTTGAGCCTCTGGCGTTCCCCTCCCGAGAGCGTGGAGAGCGGCTGCCCCAGAGAAAGATAGGAGAGCCCTGTTTCCAGCATTGCATTGAGCTGGTTGCGGATTTTTCTGTTATCATGGAAGAAATCAGCAGCTTCTTCAGCAGTCATATCCAGGATCTCCATAATATTTTTTCCGCGGTACCGGCAGGATAATGCCTCGCTGCTGTAGCGGTTGCCGTCGCATGCTTCACAGGTGGTTGTTACAGGGTCCATAAAAACTAATTCAGTGAGTATGACGCCCCTGCCTTTACATACAGGACAGGCCCCCTTGCTGTTAAAAGAAAAAAGTGAAATGTCTTCATTATTTTCAGCGGCCATAAGTTTCCGGATCTCATCAAAGAATCCCAGATAAGTGGCTGGGGTGGAGCGGCCTGTGGCTGTTATGGGCGACTGGTCCACAAGAATTACCCTGTCTGCATATTTGCGGGCAAACACGTCCCTGAAAAGGCTGGACTTACCGGAGCCTGCGACACCAGTCACTACAGTCAGTACATTCTCAGGAACATCCACGGATACGTTTTTCAGATTATGAAGGTTTGCGCTGCGGACAGGCAGAAAATGCAGGGGCTTTCGGGGATTGGGCTTGAGGGGGAGCTGTTCCCTCAGAGCATTTCCTGTAAGAGTACCGGAATTTAAGAGATCTTCATAGCTGCCCTGGTATAAGATCTGTCCGCCTTTTCTGCCGGCCAGAGGCCCCACGTCGATCACTTCGTCTGCTATGGAGATCACATCTTTGTCATGCTCCACAACAAGGACTGTATTGCCCTTATTGCGCAGACTCTGCAGCAGCTTCGTCATACGGTGGACATCACGCGGGTGCATGCCTGTGCTGGGCTCATCAAAGATGTAGGTCATTCCTGTCAGGGAACTTCCCATATAGCGCACCAGCTTCAGACGCTGTGCCTCCCCTCCGGACAGGGTAGTGGATTCCCGGTTCATGCTGAGATAGGGAAGCCCTATATCGATCAGGCGTGTCAGGGAGGCAATAAGGCTGTTTACAATTGTTTCGCTCCGGGGGTCTGTGATCTTACGCAGAACAGCGGACAGCCTTGTAAATTCCATCTCACACATCTCGGCAATATTGTATCCGTTAATGCGGCAGGAGAGGGCGGCAGCATTGAGACGTTTGCCGCGGCAGTGGGGACACTCCTGCTCTTTTAACAGCTTATTCAGGCGGAGAATAGAACGGTCGCCGGAAGCTGACAGGTCCCGTTTAATAAGCAGGCGGTTCAGATGATTATAAATGCCCTCCACTTTTTTGTCTATCTGTTTTCCGCCGCGCTCATACGCCCCGTACAGCAGAATGCTGCGCTCCTTGTCAGAGTAATCACGCCACTTCTTATCCAGATCAAACAATCCGCTCTGTGTATACTGTTTCCAGTACCAGCTGCCGGGATGAAACGCCGGCAGGTCCACCATACCTTCATTCAGGCTTAAGTCCGCTCTGATAACCTGGTCATAATCCAGCTCCAGGATCTTGCCGATGCCTGAACATTTTGGACACATGCCGTTTGGGTCATTAAATGAGAAATATGATGCAGTGCCGGTATAAGGTTCACCTATGCGGGAATAGAGCAGCCGCAGTGCAGAGTACATATCGCTTATGGTGCCGACCGTGGAGCGGGCGTTTCCGCCCAGACGTGACTGGTCAATGATAACGGAGGCCGTAAGGTTATCAATGAGGTCAGCTTTTGGCTTCTTATATTTGGGCAGCCTTCCCCGGATAAATGCCGGATATGTCTCATTCATCTGCCGGCTGCTCTCAGCAGCGATCGTGTCAAACACAATGCTGGATTTGCCTGAACCAGACACTCCGGTGAATACAACTATTTTTTCTTTTGGTATTTCCAGTGAAATGTTCTTTAAATTGTTCTGTGTTAATCCTTTAATAATGATTTTATCGTGTCCGGACATATTCTTCCTCCGCCTTCTGTTTTAAAGTGTATTTGATTATAACAGCAGCGGCAAATAAAATCTTGATTTTTTTTGCTGTTTTTATCAGCTTGTGCTTTTGTCCGGGATCAGAATGCTGTCAGCCCCCGGAATACCCAGCTGGGATAAAAAACTCACGGTGCAGCAAAGTTCATAGATAATAAGCTCCTCAAGTACAGCGGAGAATCCGGAAAAATCCATTTTTTCTAAAGATTCGATCAAAGCGTCAGAATATGGAGCGTATATGGCATTGATATGATTCTGGCTTCCTTTCATGCCCCGGAGCGCGTAAGCCCAAAAGAACTGCAGGAGCAGCTCGCTGTAAACAGTCCGGATGGCCTGACAGGGGGCTGCTTTTGCAAGTAAATCCAATATAAAATGAGATAAAGTCTCACCACGCTGGCGCTGCCTGTGCCCTTTTAGCTGCCGGGACAGTGTGTCTGCCAGATATGGCCCGGAAGAAGAGAGGATAAACAGAGAGACATCTTTGCAGGACAGGGCCAGCATCTGGAGACTTTCCTCCATATCTAAAAGCCGCCGTTGAAAAACAGGATTTGTAAAATCACTGTTTTCCGTGGCCTGATGGAGCGGAAGGACCTTTGTGCCCACATATCTGGCAGACTTTATTGCGCCCACGCTTCCAAGAAGCTCAAGGGCCCTGCGGGCCGTGCTCAGGGAAACGCCCTTTTGTTCTGCAAGCTCCTTCTGAGATGGGAGGAGGCTTCCGGCAGGATATACGCCATGGCTGATTGAGATGAGAAGTTCCATGGCAAAGGAATAGCACAGCTGACGGCTTTTTTTGTAGGAACTCCATGTAAAAGGAATTTCCTTTTCCGGGAGAGGCATAGTGATCCTGGATTCGTAAAAGTGGGAGATAGCCAGGGAAAGCCGCTCTACAGACGTATCCAGTGCGGTACGAAGCCCGGGCCAGTCTTTGCTTTGGCACAGTGACAGGATATGGGGGAGATAACCGGCGGAACTGTCAAAGTACTGCAGGTTATCTTTAATAGCAAAAAACGGATCATACAAAAACATGAAAGCCTGCCAGACGAAACGCATAAGCAGGCTGTTCCCAAAGGAACTGTATTTTAGATTAAGGTGCTCCAGCATGGCGTAAGGCGCCACTGCATTTTCCTTGCGAAAAAGCCTTTCAAGGGCAGCCAGCGTCTCAGGACGGGCATTTTTCAGCCCGACCCACTGTGCGTTGCTCAATAAAGGATGCATGGAGTTTGCCAGGTCAGTCATGGCTGTTTTTCTCATAGAAAAAAAAGTCTGTATAAAATCTTCAGTCTTTTTGGCGTCATAGTTGACTTTTACTGAGGCGCCTATATTTTTTGTAAGGGTAATATATCCTTCTTCTTTAAGCTTCAGGTATGCGGCTCGTGCCGTATCCACAGACACGCAAAGCTGTGTGCTTGTTTCCTCTATGGTAGGAAGCTTATCCTGACAGTGATAGGCGCCAAATTGTATCTGGGTAAGCAGAACACTGTAGGCGACCTGCCGTAATTCTGTACTGTTTTCCAATTGTTACCTCCATTATCAATAGTAAAGCAGAATATGTTGAATTTTAGTATATCATTTTTAAAGCCGCGTTTCTACAATCTCTTTCAGTTTTTGAAGGATGGTTGCTATTTTTGTTATTATTTGCTATACTCAACAAATAAATGGGTATGTGAACAATGGAGCTGCCAAATTACCGGGAGTGGTTAAGGTGCGGCCGGAAAGGTGAGGATTTGAGGCAGATGCAGACAGGTGCAAATAAAAAGGAGCGTTCTGTGGAGCGCAGCCAGCGGATGAGTATTATCAGTACGGTAATCCTCATCCTGCTGATGTTTTCTTATCTGGTCATGACGATCAGCAGCTCCGCGAAACTGGCGGCACAGACAGAGATCATTTCAAACCATCCTTTTGAGGTAGTGATCTCTGCAGGCAATGTGAAGCTCTATGTGTCCGAAATGAGCCTGCGCACCGAGCGCCTGAAGCGCCATCATAACAGCGAAGATGTGAAGATTGCCGGGGGCAAGCTTAAAGAGCTGGCTGTCTTTCTGGAAGAACCAGTCACACAGATAGAGGATCTGTATCTGGGTGATACTGAGGATGTGCAGGCGCTTAAGAGTACTCTGGCGCTTTTAAGGACGGAGCAGGACAGTTACCTGACGTTTTGCGGACAGCAGGACCTGACAGAGGAGGAGATCGAGGATTATACCCAGGAACATCTGCAGCCTCTCTATGATCTGGCGCTTCAGCAGACAGAAAACATTATTGCATCTGCCCAGGAAAAAAAGGTGGGCTATGGCGTCACCGCTGAAAAACTGCGTGTTACAAGCATGGCCGCCTCAGCCGTGCTGATGGGACTGATGCTTATTGTGCTGCTGGTTTCCCAGTATGTCCTGTACCGCCAGCGGAAAGAGCTGGTTTACCGCAGCAGGCTTTTTGACAATCTGTCATTAAGCATCGATGATGCGTTCATTATCCTGGATGCCGATACAGGACTCATCGGCTACCGCGGGCTTAACCTGGAACGGATACTGGGGGCCGGCATGCCGGATATGGAGGAACTCTATAAGGGGATGAGCGAAGAGGATGCTCATTTGCTTCAGGCGGAGATAAAGAGGGCCGGCTCAGCTGCGCCATTTGAAAAGCTGGTTGAATATACAAGACCTGATAAGGAGAAATACTGGATGCTGATCAGGGTCTACAGGGTGGATGATCTGAATACGCCTCAGCTTATTATTGTGTTTTCAGACCGCACGGAGGAGGTTCGCTCCCGCCAGGCGCTGCAGGAGGCTATGATGACTGCGGAACGCGCCAACAGGGCAAAGAGCGAATTTCTGTCCCGCATGAGCCATGAGATACGCACTCCGTTAAATGCAATTATCGGAATGACCACAATAGCGGCGGCCGCAGTTAAAGACCCTGCAAGAGTAGAGGACTGCCTTTCCAAAATCACCTTTTCTTCAAAGCATTTACTCATGCTGATCAATGATGTGCTGGATATGTCAAAGATTGAGAGCAGTAAAATGGTACTGCAGAATGAACCTTTTGATATCTTTGAGATCGTTAACGGGTTTGTATCGACTGTTTATGCCCAGGCCAAAGCAAAGGGGATTGAATTTAAAGAAACGATGGAAGGCTTTGGGGAAGATAATATTTTCATAGGAGATTCCCTGCGGTTAAACCAGATACTTTTAAATCTCAGCTCCAATGCTGTAAAGTTCACTTCGCCCGGGGGCAGCATCCGGCTGGAGGTTACCCGCCACAAAAGCGGAAATACATCTGACATTCTCCGCTTTATTCTCTCTGACACAGGGATAGGCATGACAAAAGATGCTCTGGGCAGGATCTTTCAGCCATTTGAGCAGGCTGATGCATCTATTGCAAAGCGTTATGGAGGAACAGGTCTTGGGATGTCCATCACCAGTAATCTGATCACGCTGATGGGGGGACAGATCAGAATAGAGAGCGAACCAGGCCGGGGAACCACCTGTATTGTAGACCTGCCCTTTGAAAAAGGAAAAGAAAGCTGTCTTCCGGAACCAGAATTTGCACAGCAGGGGCTGTGTGCGCTGGTTGTGGACGATGAACGGCAGGTGTGTGAACAGACAGCAGTCCTGCTGGAAAAGATCAGGATCAGCGCAGAGTGGTGTCTGTCCGGGGACGAAGCTGTGCTGCGGGTGAAGGAGAGGCACAGGGCGGGTCAGGATATAGATATGTGTCTCATCGACTGGAAAATGCCGGATATGGATGGTGTGGAGGTTACACGCCGGATCAGGAGAGAGGTGGGAAATGATGTCCCCATTGTGATGATATCTGCCTATGATGTCTCAGAGGTGGAGGAAGAAGCGCGTGCCGCGGGAGTTAACGGATTCCTTCCCAAGCCTCTTTACAGGTCTTCTGTCTATGCCGTTGTCAGGGAGGCTTTGGAGCATAAAGGGCATCTGCCCTCTGAAGGCGCAGAAAAACCGGCAGGCAGGCCTTTGGAGGGACTGCGCCTGCTGATGGCTGAGGACAATGAACTTAACCAGGAGATAGCGGCTGAACTTCTGCGTATGAATGGGGCGCAGGTAGAATGTGTGGAGGACGGACAGCAGGCGCTGGATGTATTTCTTGCCTCAAAGCCCGGAGACTATGACGCCATCCTGATGGATGTGCAGATGCCGGTCATGGATGGGTATAAAGCCACCAGGTGCATACGTGCCTCCAATCATCCGCTGGCCCGCAGGATCCCCATCATCGCCACAACGGCAAATGCCTTCAATGATGATATCTCTGCCGCTCTGGCAGCAGGGATGAATGCGCATGTGGCCAAGCCGCTGGATGCTGCACAGCTCTGTAAAACACTTACAGCCTGCATCTATAAAAACATACTGAGATGAGGGCAGCTTGCTTTTTAATGGCAGAATTGATATAATGCTGATGTGACTGTGCCCGATTATAATGGAGGGCTTATTTATGCTTGAGGAGGATAAATCATGCATGATTGCTATATCGACAAAGAGCCGGCAGACGCCGGACAGTATGGTCGAATTTTAAATACAAACACGGTGGGGATCACCAAATTCATGTTGGATGCTGATTTGAGCCTTCTGTGGGCTGACGATGGATATTACCGGCAGACAGGATATTCTGAACAGGAATATAAAGATAATTTTAAAAATCTGCGGCAGCATTATGCAGGGTATCCTGGTGATTATGAGTTTATAGAAGATTCACTGGCAGGCGCCTTAAAAAACGGAGGGTCCGGAATTGAAATGGAAGTCCGGATGCCGGTAAAGGGAGGCGGTTTTGTATGGAAAAATATATCTGCCAGCATTTCCAGTGAAATTGTAAATAAATATCCGGTTTGTTATATTACATATACGGATGCCGTTCAGAAAAATGCTGCTGATAAATGCAGGCAGTGTCCAAACGATAAGATCCAGTATTTTAAGTGGATGATGGACGAGTATGAGGGGAATATATACATAAGCGATATGGAAACATATGAACTTTTGTATTTTAATCCCACGGCATGTGAATCTGTAGGCCGTAAGCTTAATGAGGTGCTTGGAGAAAAATGCTATGAAGTCATTCAGGGGAGAACATCACCATGTCCCTATTGCACTAATGACAAGCTCAGGGAAGATGAGGTCTATGAATGGGAATTTTATAACCAGAATCTTGACAGGGCTTTTATGATAAAAGACAGGATCATAGAGTGGGAAGGGAAAAAGGTGCGCCTGGAGCTGTCACACGATAATTACAGCCTGGAATACAGGCTTGCTAAAAAAGACCGTGAGAGGGATGCTATTTTCAGGACGATCCCGGGGGCACTGGCGAGGATAGACGCGCGGGATATGGATACGGTTCTGTGGTACGGGGCCAAATTTTTGGATGTGATAGGTTATACGAAGGAACAATTTGAAAACGAGCTTCACAGCAAACGGAATTATGTATATCCGGAAGACAGGGAACGCGCTGTGAAAATAATGAAAAAATTGAAGGAGACAGATGAATATGCAATTATGGATACTCGTTTTATAACCCATTCCGGTGAAACGAGATTTGTAACCGTTACTTTCAGCTATGTCAGGGCAGAGGAGAGCTGGGACGGCATACCTTCCTTTTACAGTGTGGGCCTGGATATTACGAAAGAGCGTCTGGAGCAGCAGCGTCAGCGTAAAATCCTGGAAGAAGCTTACCAGATGACTAAAATTGCAAGTGAAGCTAAAACAAATTTCCTTTCCAGCATGTCTCACGACATACGCACTCCTATGAATGCCATCATAGGCATGACATCTATCGCAGCGGCAAACTTAAATTCTCCCGGGAAAGTAGAAAACTGTCTGAACAAAATCAGTTCTTCCAGTACCCATCTGCTTGGGCTGATCAACGAGATATTGGATATGTCCAAGATTGAAAGCGGCAAAATTGACCTGATGTATGAAGAAGTGGACCTGCCCAAATTATTTCAGGAGATAATGGACATGTGCCAGCCTCTTTTTTATGCTAAAAACCAGGAGTTCCATATCAGTGCAAATGGAGTAAGGCATGAAAAGATCATTACAGACGGGGAGCGTTTGAAGCAGGTATTGATGAATTTGCTGTCAAATGCAATCAAATATACTCCTGAGGGGGGGAAGATAAGTCTTCGTATAAATGAATTATACTCACCGCTTATAAATAAAAGCCAATATGAATTCTGTGTTACGGACAACGGCATTGGAATGTCAGAAGATTTTCTCGGCCATATCTTCGAACCGTTTTCCAGGGCGGAAGATTCCCGTATCAGCAAAATACAGGGTACAGGACTTGGCATGACGATAAGCGAGAATATAGTCCAGATGATGAATGGGACGATAGATGTACAAAGCAGCCCGGGCAATGGAAGCAGGTTTACTGTGTCGGTCCCTCTTGAGTGGCGTGCACAGCAGGATGATGCCGTTGATAATAAGCTCACAGGACTTCCTGTTTTGGTGGTGGACGATGATCAGATGGTGTGTGAGAATACGACTGCTATTTTAGAAGAGCTGGGTATGAGAGGTTCCTGGGTGCTGTCAGGCAGGGAAGCGATTGATAAGATCCTGGCGGCAAATGAGCAGGCAGATGATTTTTTTGCTGTAATACTGGACTGGAAAATGCCCGATATGGATGGACTTCAGATTGTCAGAAATATACGTCAAAAACTGAAGCAGAACATTCCTATCATTATTATCTCGGCATACGATTACTCGGATATCAAAGACGGTTTTTTAGATGCAGGAGCAGATGCTTTTATTACAAAACCGCTTTTTAAATCTAAGATCCTCCATATTCTTCAGACCTTTATCACTGAGGGGAGAAATGTCAAGGCGCATGCTGAAATCCCGTCAAAGCCGGATCATATACAGGGGAAGAGGCTGCTGCTGGTAGAAGATAACGAACTTAACAGGGAGGTTGCGGCAGAGCTGCTTGAAATGCAGAATTTTGCTATTGATTCCGCAGAAAACGGGAAAAAGGCAGTTGAGAAGTTTCAGGCTTCTGCTCCGGGAACATATGCCGGTATCCTGATGGACATACAAATGCCGGTAATGAACGGATATGAAGCGACCTCGGCTATAAGGGCCCTGCCCAGGGAGGATGCACAGGCTATTCCCATAATCGCCCTCACAGCCAACGCATTTGCTGTAGATATCACAAAAGCGCGCAGTGCGGGGATGAACGATCATGTGGCAAAGCCCATTGAGGTGGACCGTCTGACAGAAATTTTAAAGAAATGGGTCAATTGAGCACTGCCTATACAGTGATAATAAAACAGCCATGGTTCTGGTAACAGAACCGTGGTTATTTTTTTGCGGGTTGTGGTATGGGGTCAAATTATTGTTTCCTGTTGCAAAAGAAGGAGGTTTGCATTATAATAATTTGGATAAGGTTCCAAGAGAGAATTTCTCTTGATTTGAAGCTATGTCAGGCATATCATGCTCTGAGCCGGCGGATTGATATGTTCTGTATTGAAAGGAGCAGGGCTATGACAGTCAGGGAAGCCTATGGGAAACTGTGTGGGAATTATGAAGATGTGAGTTACAGGATCAATGAAAAGATGCTTCTGCGGCTGATAGGCATGCTGTTGAAGGATCAAAACTACAGAGATATCTGTGAGGCGCTGGATAAGAGCGATTATGAAACTGCTTTTCGTGGGGCACATACACTGAAGGGCGTTGCACTTAATCTAAGCCTCACTTCTCTGGCTGAAAAGGCGGGGAGACTGACAGAAACCCTGCGCAGCCGGCAGGATAACGGCAGTATCAAACCTGCATTTGAGGAATTTGAACAGGCATATCAGGATATGCAGGCAGTCTTTTTGCAGTTGCTTGCCTCATCTGGAGGTGATGCATAATGAACAGAAAAGCAAAGATTCTAATTGCAGATGATTCAGAGATCAACAGGGCAATGTTATCTGATATATTGGCGCCGGACTATGAGGTTTTGGAGGCTGCCGACGGGGAAGCGGCTGTGGCCTGCATGGAACAGCAGCATACAGAAATCGCTCTTGTCATATTGGATATTGTGATGCCCAAACTGGATGGCTTTGAAGTGCTGGCAATCATGAACCGGAAGGGATGGATCAACAGTATCCCGGTCATTATCGTCTCCTCGGAAACTTCACCCTCCTACATTGATCATGCCTACCAGCTGGGAGCCTCAGAGTATATCAACAGGCCCTTTTACAAAGTGGCTATACGCCACCGCATAGAAAATACAGTAAAGCTGCACACAAAACAAAAGCATCTGGAAAATATTGTTGCGGAGCAGATCCTGGAAAAAGAAAAAAGTAATATGGTCATGGTGGATATTCTCAGCCACATTGTAGAATTCCGCAATGGAGAGAGCGGCCTTCATGTATTACATATTCGTACCATAACGGAAGTACTGCTCAAGCAGCTACGCAGCACCTGCAGCCAGTATGATCTGACTCCGGCCAGGACTGCCCTGATCACAAATGCTTCCAGCCTTCACGATATTGGGAAGATCTCGATTCCTGAGGAGATCCTTAATAAGCCAGGAAAATTGACAAAGGAAGAATTTGAGATCATCAAAACGCACAGCGCCATAGGAGCGCAGATGCTGGAAGGCCTTACACATTATCAGAACGAAGAGCTGGTGCAGGTGGCAAGAGAGATTTGCAGGTGGCATCACGAACGGTATGACGGAGGCGGCTATCCTGACGGATTAAAAGGCGATGAGATCCCTGTTTCTGCACAGGTCGTCGCCATAGCGGACGTATACGATGCCCTGACCAGCAAACGTGTCTATAAGCCGGCCTGCTCCCATGAGCAGGCCATGGAAATGATATTAAATGGGGAATGCGGGGTATTTAATCCCCTGCTGCTCGAGTGCCTGAAAGAAGTTGGAGATTATCTGGAAAACGAAGTCAAGATCCGGTCAGCGGGAAAGATAACACGTGATTCCATCCATACGCTGGCATATGACGCGATCCACAGCTACAACGTTTCTGACAGGACGCTTGATCTGCTGGAGCAGGAGCGCACCAAGTATCAGTTTTATGCCTCCATGACAAAAGAGATCCAGTTTGAATACAGCTATGAGTCGGATACGCTGATCATCTCAGAATGGGGAGCCGCCCAGGCGGGAGTAAAAGAGAGCATACAACATCCGCTGAGTGATGCCACACTGCTTGCGATCTTTTCGAAAGAAGACTTCTGTGACCTCCGCGAACGGCTGCAGAGCGCTACGCCCCAGAATCCTATTGTCAGTCAGATATACCGTCTGACTGTCCATGGAAAACCCCGGTGGTATAAATGGATAGCCCGTCCGATCTGGGGACTGGATGAGGACGCCCCGCCTACTAAGGCCATCGGCAAATTAGTGGATAACGAGGAAGAGCAGAGTACCCTGGAAAAGCTCACACTGCAGGCCCAGCACGATGATCTGACTGCGCTGCTGAGCAGAAACCATGCACACGAAGAGATTGAGGAGCGGCTTGTAAACTTGAAGGAAAATAAAGCGGCCCTGCTGGTTTTGGACCTGGATACATTTAAGAGTGTGAATGACAGCTACGGACATTCTTATGGAGATAAAATGCTGAGAGCCTTTGCCGAAAAGCTGAGAAAACGTGTCCGCAATACAGATATCGTAGCACGCATCGGCGGCGATGAGTTTCTGGTGTATATGGAATACAGGGAAAATATTGAAAAACTGGTGGAACGTATTTTCAGTACAGTATCCGGAAATTATGATGGCTTTGAGGTCTCAGTAAGTATAGGGGCCGCTCTGGCGCCTGAAAACGGAGTTACCTATGAAGAACTGTTTTTGTGTGCGGATCAGGCGCTGTATGCCAGCAAACATGCCGGAAAAAACCAGTGGAAGTTTTATGACGAATCTATGAAGGATATGTTATCGTCCGATTTACGGAATCCTTTAAATGAAAAAAAGAGGAGAACACCAAATGAAACGTAGTATAACCAGGAGGACTGCTTTTATATCGGGCGCTTTGTTTCTGCTTTTGGCTTTGGCAGGCTGCGGCCGGCAGACACCAGAAAAAACTGTGGTCAAAATTCTCTATTCCAATAATTTTAAAAAGGTGGAGGAACTGGTGGAGTCTGCCTGTGAGGATATTGATCTGCAGGCAGAATTATCGCTTTATCCCAGTGAGCAGCTTAGGCGTCTGAACAAGGGTATAGGGCCTGAGCTGGTTATCACGGCTCAGCCTGATTCAAATCTGGAGCAGCAATACTTGCTGGATATCAGCGATACAAAGGCCAGCGCCGCCTATGACGGCACTATTATGAATGCTGCGAAACTGGAGGGAAAGACATATGTGATCCCTCTGCCCGGTGTATACAGCGGTTATGTGGTCAATGAGACGTTGTTTGAACAGGCAGGCCTGTCTCTGCCCGGAAATAATGCAGAGCTGGTAGACTCGCTTTCACAGCTAAAGGAAAAAGGACTTGGAGTGGGAGAAGACGGGGTGAGTTTTTCCGTCATGAGCGACTACAATACGGGAGTGGGCCTGTTTAATGTGGGAAACATGGTACCGGATTTTCTGGGGACGGTCGAGGGTGTAAAGTGGCTGGCTGATTTTAGAAATAAAGAAGCGTCACTTACAGGTGTCTGGGAAGAGAGCTTTGAACTGTTAGATGCTCTTGTGGCCGCAGGTGTCATGGATCCCGCCGATATTGCGCGTCAGCGCAATTCTGTCCACTACAAGAAACGTATGAGTGACGGAACTCTTGCAGCTGTTTTTGGAGATTCAGCCCTCTATTATGAGTGTGTTGAAGGCAATAAGGAAGAGGTAAAGAGCGGTACGTCAGAGGCATATACCTACAGGATGCTTCCTCTCTTCAGCGATGAAGGCAATGAACCATGGTTTCTGTTTTCTCCGTCTGCTCTTGTGGGCATAAATAACTCCATCAGCGAGGAAAAGCAGGACGCCTGCAAACGCATTCTGGAACTGCTTTCCACACCTGAGGGACAGGCGGCTTTAATTGAGGATCTGGGCGGAGGCATGTCCTGCCTTACTGAATATCAGCAGCAGGAGGATCTGATTCCCCAGGGCGTGGATGAGTATGTGGAATCGGGATATGTTTACAATGTTTTATTTCCAAGCAGAACTGTGGAATACCTGGGCGGTTATGTGCGGAATGTCATGGCCGGCAAATGCTCGGTAGAAGAAGCCCTCCAGGCTATTGACAGATTATATTATGAGGGGACAGACGAATCAGCTTATGATTTTTCAATCGTTGGCTCGGTAAGCCATGATCTGCTTCTGGAGAACTTTAACGTCCGACGCAATGAGACGGAGCTGGGAAATTTTATAGCAGACTGTGTTGCAGAGGCCTCCGGAGCGCCTATAGCAGTTGTCAACGGCGGGGGAATCAGGGCCAGCTTTTATGAGGGAGTGGTCTATGGCGGAGATCTCGCTGTTGCGTGCCCGTTTGACAATCAAATCATAGTACTGGAAATGAAGGGACAGACCATGTGGGATATGCTGGAAAACAGTCTGGCAACCTGTACGGATGAGTTTCCCGATGGACGTTTTTTACAGGTCTCCGGGCTTTGCTATACTTTTGACAGCAGCAAACCGGCCGGCAGCCGCCTTGTAAGCGTGACATTGCCGGACGGGACGGACCTGGATCCAAATGCAGGTTATCAGGTGGCAGTGACGGACTATATGGCCGGATCTAAAACATATGCCGAAGACAACGGGGATGGGTTTACAATGCTCAATTATTATGACGATACAGTTCCTAAGGGCAATGTAAAACTGATAAAGGAAACAGGACTGTTATACCGAGATGCTTTGGCACAGTATTTTGAAAAGCATCAGGACAGTGCTGTGGATGCCGGGCTGGAAGGAAGGATAACCGATTTGGCCAGGGATAAATAAAGGGGCCCCGCAGGCGGAAAGGATGGAGAGGCATTGAAAAATAACAAAAAAATGAATGATATGCGCATAATGTTTGTTTTTATTCCCGCGCTGCTTCTGATGGTCGCTATCCTTTGCTTTCTTGCGGCGGCAGTATACCAGAAAGTATCAGAACGAACGGTGACAAACATCAGCGGGGTCTATCTGCGGGAAATGACAACGCAGCTTAACAGCCATTTTCAGACAAACCTGGACAGCCAGTTTTCCCAGATCCGCACAGTTATGAAAGCAATATCTGAGAACGATCTGGAAAATGAGGAAAGCCTGAAGCTTTTCCTGGCACAGGTACAGACAGATAATGATTTCACGCATATTGCATTCATAAGTGACAGAGGAATTGCCTATTCTCCTGAAGGGGCAGTTCCTGCCATGTCGAAAATTTCAGACCTTGACAGACTGCTGACGGGTTCCGGCGAACTTATCTCTGTTAATGAAACAATCTGGGAAAGCGGGACTATCCTGCTTGGCACCAGCATGCCCCCTGTGCAGTTTAAGGACAGCCGTCTTGTTGCCGTTATTGTCGGGATACATACTTCCGACATTGGAGTGAAGCTGGGGCTGGACAGCGAGACAGATACAAATTCATACACAAATATCGTAACTCTGGATGGTGACTTTGTGATCAAGAGCACCTTTGCGGAAGATGCATTACAGGGGACAAACCTGTTTACCATCTATGAACAGCAGGCCAGCTTTGATGAAGGCTATGATTATCAGTCCTTCCGGGCTGCGATAGGCGCTGGGGAAAGCGGACTGACCCTTCTGACTGTAGGCACCCATCATGTCTATCTTTATTATCTGCCCATCCGTGGAACGAACTGGTATATGGTTACAAGTATGGCATACGAAACTGTCAACGACCAGATCGTATTCCTTAGTCAGTTCATGGTACTTGTGGGTGTGGGAATCTTCTGTATCGTGTTTGTCACAGTGCTTACTTTCTTTTTGCTGCTGAGGCGCAATGAAAAACGCAGCAATGCGCTGCTGTTAATGGAAAAGGAGAGGGCGGAGACTGCAAACCGGGCAAAAAGTGATTTCCTTTCTCAGATGTCCCACGAGATCCGCACGCCGCTCAATGGAATTATGGGGATGGCAGAGCTTGGAAAAAACCATGTAGGCGAACCCGGACGGATGCGCAATTGTCTTGATAAGATCACACTTTCGTCAACACACCTCCTCTCCCTGATCAATGATATTCTGGATATGTCAAAAATTGAGAGCGGGAAAATCGAACTGAATCCTGAGAGGTTTGACCTGGGGCGTCTTCTTCAGGCGCTTATGACTGTGTTCCATGTGCAGGCTGTAAGCAAGCAGATCGATTTCCAGATTTTTCTGTGCGGTGAGATCTCAGAGTACCTGATAGGCGACGCGCTCCGCATAAACCAGATATTGACTAATCTGCTTTCAAATGCAGTGAAGTTTACACCTGCCCAGGGACATGTAAGTTTGAGTGTGAGGCAATTGAAGCGTGAAGAGAGTAAGATTTGGATGCGCTTTGAAGTCCGGGATACCGGCCGGGGAATCGCTCCGGAGAATATAGACCGCGTTTTTGAGCCATTTATACAGGAAAACAGCGGAATTGTCCGGCAGTACGGCGGTACCGGGCTTGGCCTGCCTATTACGAAAAATTTTGTGGAGTTGATGGGCGGCTCAGTCACCGTCAGCAGTGAGTTAGGAGCGGGAAGTACCTTTACAGTGGATCTGCCCTTTGAATGTGCGCCGGTGGATGAAGAAGAAAACATGGAGCGCTGCGGAAAGGGCCAGATGGTCCTTGTGGTGAACCCGGTGGCTGAACTGAATACGCATCTTGCTGAAGTGCTTGAAAAGGAGAATTTCAGTGTTGATTCGTCATACGATGAGGAGAATGCCCTGGGTATGCTTCAGGCTGCAGCACAAAGGGGGACTCCCTATGAATTATATCTGATAAAGTGGAATGTTTCTAAAAATATGCAGCTGTTTGCGGAAAAGATTCGAAAAGCTGGCAAAAATCCAGATCTTAAAATTATTTTAACAGGACAGGATCAGGATGAGCTGGATGACATGGCCGTGCAGTGCTGCGCTGATGCGACCCTGTGCTGGCCTGTATTCCATTCCGATATAGAAGCGCTTATGAAAGCGCTGGCAGATCCGAAGCATTCCGGGCAGGAAAGAGAAGAGCCTGCCGTACTGGACGGGGCACGTGTTCTGGTAGTGGAAGATAATGAGATCAATCTGGATATCGCAGGGGCTCTGCTGCAGGATGCGGGAGCCAGTGTTACCACAGCTGAAAATGGACGGGAGGCTGTGGCGCGGTTTTCTGAATCACCTGAAGGCTTTTACCATCTGATACTGATGGATGTGCAGATGCCAGTGATGGACGGCTGCAGCGCAGCGCAGGCTATCCGTTCACTTCCCCGTACTGATGCGAAAAGTGTTATAATCATAGCAATGACAGCGAACTCTTTCCGTGAGGATGTTCAAAAGTGTCTGGACAGCGGCATGAATGCGCATATTGCAAAGCCCTTTGTCATGGATGATATCATCGGCACATATGCCATGGCATACCGTGAACAGGAAAAAAAACAGGCCGCCGGCCGGCATGGCAGAAATTGACAACATGAAAACAGAATTTGTGAAAGGTGAAGACAGACGGATATGCTGATGTACGAAAGAATTTTTCAAATACTTAAAAATAAAATTGAATGCGGATTGCTGCCGGAGGGGACAAGCCTTCCTTCCAGGGCGGATCTGTGCCAGGAGTTTGGAACATCAGAAAAAACGATCCGCCGGGCTTTGGCTATGCTGGAGGAAAAAGGATTTATCAAAACCTCACAGAGGAAGCGCCCTGTGGTATGTGGAGACAGGAAGGCAGGTCACAGGACGACTATGCTTGCCCTTGAGAAAATAGATAAAGCCGTTACAAGCGATGTGCTGAAAACAGGTGTGCTCTTGTGCTATCCGGTGATAAAAAAGGGGATCTCACTTTGCAGAAAGGCAGACCTGGAAATTCCCCGCAGGATCCTGGATAATATGAAGGTTGAAAATGCACCGGAATTCTGGAGATTATCTAAACAGTTTTACAGGTTTTTTGTGGCAAGAAATGAAAATTCCCTGATTTTAGAGGCTGTTGACAGCCTGGGACTTTCTGAGCTGAGGCCTTTGCAGGATGATATTGTGATGAGAACACGGTATTATAAACAGGTGCAGGCATTTATGGGTGCGCTTGAAACAGGAGGAGCGCCTGAAAGCGTATATTTTGATGATATGTCCGGTATGTACGGGATGAATGACGGAGCTTCGCCTTCTTTTAACGTGGCTCCTGATTCGGCAGTCCTTCTTGGCAGTAAACAGATGGAGAAGCTGCTGGCGGTTTCTGAGGTGAGATATTCTGCTGTGTATATGGATATCATGGGACTAATAGCAGCCGGCCGGTACCAGCGGGGAGACCAGCTTCCGCCCCACAAAGAACTTCAGAGGATATATGGAGTCAGTGTGGATACAACGATCAGAGCAATACAGATACTGCAGGAGTGGGGTGTTGTGAAGACTGTACGGGGGAATGGCATTTTTGTGGAGATGGACAAAGATGATATCAGGAAGGTGCATGTGCCGGGGCATTTGATAGCCTGCCATGTCCGGCGCTATCTGGATACACTGGAGTTATTGACACTGATCATAGAGGGAGCTTCCATATGCGCAGCCGGAAACATTTCCCGGGCAGAGCTGCAGTCAGTGAAGGCAGAAATCGACCGCTTGTGGAATGAGGATTATCTGTACGAACGCACCCCGGCCATTCTTCTGGACTTGATCACCAGGAACATCGGGATAAAGGCGCTGGGCTCTATTTTTGCCCTGCTGCAAAGAAATTTCCGTATCGGGCGCAGTATTCCGGGACTGCTGAACACAGAGAAAACGTCTGTGAACTGTGAGGTTCATGAGAAGTCCGCCAGGGCAGTCCATGCGCTTTGTGCAGGAGATCATAAGATGTTTTCTGAAATATCTGTGCAGATGTTTGAAGAGGTCTACCGCCTTGTGGTGGAGGAGTGCAGAAGACTGGGATACTATGAAGCTGCCATGAAGGTCTACGACGGAACAGCATTGTGGAAATAGATCCGGGAACAGGAACCCTTCCAGGCAGTTTTTGGAACAATAACGCCTGGGACAGTCAGCGGCAGGACGCTGGAAAGGGGGAGAAGTACATGAAACAGACTAACAAAAAACAGTGGCGTACCATTGTGCTGTTATTGATCTATGTAGCGGCTGTTACAGTCAGCATCACTTATGCAGTCTCTTACTTTATGAATAATTCCACCAAGCGCGGCCTGCTTGCATTTGAGCGGTTTTCTGAACAGATCACCTACCGGGTCTCCGACCACCTGAGCAAATATACAGAGCAGATGATCCTATTAAAAAGTGAACTTATAGACCGGCAGATTACGGATCTGGATGAGATACAGCATACCTTTCAGCGCTATCTGGATAACTCCTCTCTGGAGGGGATAGGCTTTGTTTTAAAGGACGGCACCGCACGTTCTTACACAGGAGAGATTGAGGTGTTCGACGAACCCATCGATGTTTTGGATGTGCACAATTATCCATATACGGTAACTCTGTCACAAAATGCCGTAAATGGGGCGGATGAGCTTTTATTCCGCATTTTGTGGGACGGACAGGGTGACTCCTCTGCAGTTGCTATTTATAGTTATCTGCCCCTCAGCACTATCTCAGATCTGCTCATGGATACAACATATGGGAATGCGGGGGCTTTTGTGGCTATTGTGGATCATGAGGGAAACCATCTGTGGAACAGTTCTGACACTTTAGAAGATAAAGAAGGGCACAATGTCATTAAGGATCTGGAGGTTTATGACCTGAATGACGGGGCTACGGTGGAAGAAGTGGCCACAAGGCTTAATCTGCAGCTTTCCGGCCTTGTGACCTACACTGCATATGGAGAAGAAAGGGTGCTGTTTTACGAGCCGCTGGGTTATAATTACTGGACTCTTTTAACTATTACGCCCCGCACCTCTGTACTTAATACCAGGAACGAGATCAATATGATCCTGGTTTTAAGTGCAGGGATCCTGGCTATTGCGGCAGCAGCAGTCGGGTTTCTATTAAAAAACAGGAAAATGCAGCTGGCCCTTACAATTGCACAAAAAGAAAGCAGCTTCAAAGGGAAATTCCTCTCCAACGTCTCCCATGAGATCAGGACACCTCTTAACGGGATTTCCGGGACACTTCAGCTGCTGAAAACAAGCGGCCCGGACACTGAAAAGCAGGGTGAGTATCTGCGGCGTATGGAGGATTCAGTAAAACAGCTTACAGATATTGTAAACGATGTACTGGATATGGCAAAAATTGAAAGCGGAAGTGTGGAGGTCAGGACAGAACGTTTTGACCTGTATGAGCTGAGTGAAAAAACGGCCCATGTATTTGACCCGGCCGTACAGGAAAAAGGGATTGAGCTGTGCGTGGACCTTGCGGGTCTGAAAAAACGTTTTTATGTGGGGGACGCAAAAAAGATTCAGCAGATCATGACAAATCTGCTTTCCAATGCAGTTAAATTTACAGAGCATGGAGCTGTAGACCTTTCCCTGGCCGAGGACTTAAGCGGAGGGATATGTATCATTGTAAGTGATTCCGGCTGCGGTATGAAGAAGGAATTTCAGGAGATCTTATTCCAGCCTTTTACCCAGGAGGACACCACGTATGGCAGGACACAGACCGGTACAGGGCTGGGGATGGCTATAATGTGGGAACTTGTAAAGGTTTTAAACGGCAGTATCTCAGTTGAGAGTGAACCAGATAAAGGTACTGTTTTTACAGTTGTTCTTCCGCTTCAGGCAGACGTTGACCAGACAGTGCCGGAAGCTGAACCCATACAGCAGGAGGTTTCCCTGAAAGGGATCCGTATTCTCATGGCAGAGGATAATGCCATCAATTCCATGATCGCCCAGGAACTGCTGACACAGGCGGGCGCAGAGGTAAAAGCAGTGGAGAACGGCCAGATGGCTGTGGAATATTTTCTGGATCCGTCAGCCGCACCTGTTGATCTGATCCTAATGGACATCCGTATGCCGGTGATGGACGGGCTGGAAGCAGCCCGCCGTATACGAGCCTCCAATCATCCGCTGGCCAAAAGTATTCCCATTCTGGCGCTTACGGCCAACGGCCTGGAGGAAGATAATAGGGAGATACTGGAGGCAGGGATGAACCAGCGGCTTTCCAAGCCTCTTATGGTTCAGCTGCTGTACGACAGTATTCAATCATATGTAAAGGGGAATGAAGGAAAAGTATGAAGAGAACAGGACGGAAGAAAATAAGCAGGATCTGCTGTCTCGCTGCCAGCGCTTTTTTCATTATAGTACCGTGTACGGGCGTTGCAGGGTATTGCAGCATGGCAGCGAGAACCAGCTGTCTCAGCGCACACGGCCAGATCAGGAACAATCTGGAATCTACTTTAAAGCTTCTTGAGATGATATCCGGGGAGCCGTGGATGATGCCGGAAGATATTCCATACCAGGAGAAGGCCGGACGCCTGGATCAATACAATGAGATATGGGGTTATCAGATGATCCGGGCTGTGGACACATACGGAGGCGTCTACAGGGCAGACAAGGAGGAGGCGGTATCCAATCTGAACAGCCGGGAATATATCCAGACTCTTTGGGTCACTAACGAGCCGCAGATCACAGATGTTTTCCTGGCCGGCGCTGACGGTACCACACTTAATTATACAGTTGCATTTGCAGTCGGCGGCGATGCCAAGAACAACGGCGCTGTATTTGCCGCAATCTATGATAGCGATGTGCGTGCAGTTTTGGCATCTCAGCCGGTGCATACGGTTCTGCTTGGTAAAAACCAGCAGTGCATGTCGGGCAACGATGAATCACTCCTGGGCACCACCCTGGAATCCAGGCTGAAGGGGAAGAAGATCCTTGGCGAAAGCCTGGAAGAGGCTTTACTTCGCGTCAAAAACGAAGAGAGCGGTACGATCTGGTATTTTGAGGGGATTGTGCCCACCTGCTATGCATTTCAAAATATCGGTCTTGACAGCGGATGGACAGTACTTTCTTCCGCATCATATACAGATGTGGCCGGGGAGTTAATGCCTGCAATTGTGTTTTCGGGCATTGGCGCCATTTTATCTCTGACAGCTTTTATATTACTGTGCAGGCAGGATGACCAGGAAGATTCTGAAATTCCAGGGAAATAGAGTGGATGAGCCGTCAATATCAGCATGTCAATTTTGGCTTTCTAAACTTTCCTGCAGTATGGCAATAAATTTTTCGGCAGGTTTAGAAAACATCTGATATTTTTTCCAGATAATGCTCATCTCATCCTCCAGCTTTGGAGCCAGCGGACGGAAACAGAGGCTGCTGTTCCCCGTTGTATTGATGATCTTATCAAAACAGATGGCATATCCCAGGCCTTCATCTACCAGGAGGGAAGCATTAAAAATAAGGTTATAGGTGGCGGCTATGTTTAAGTCTGATACCCGGCGTTTCAGCCATTGGGTCAATGCGCCGCCTTTGTCCTCCTGCTGGGATATGATGAGGGGTTTATCCCATAAGTCTTCCGGTGAAACTGCCTCCTTTTTTGCAAGTGGGGAATCTTTCCGCATCAGGACTCCCCAGGTATCTTTAACCGGCATTTTAAGTGCATTGTATTTCGTTAAATCTACAGGCCCAAATACAATCCCAAAGTCCAGCAGGCCTTTATCAAGGCATTCTTTTACATAGGATGAGTTTCCGCTGGAAATATGGTATTGTATTCCGGGACATGTATTCTGGAGACTTTTTGCAGCTTTTGCCAGAATACGCACTGCGTCAGTCTCACCTGTTCCGATATAGACATCTCCAATAATAATGTCATTGGCAAGGGTGACTTCCTTTTCTGCTTTCTTTACAAGTTCAAGAATCTCTTCTGCACGTTTTCGCAGTATCATCCCTTCTTCAGTCAGCGTCACCTTCCGTGAGCCTTTCGTGCCTCGGATCAGCAGCTGTTTGCCCAGCTCTTCTTCCATGTGCCTGATCTGTGTGGAAAGTGTGGGCTGGGAAAGATGCAGTGATTCCGCGGCCCGTATAATACTCTGTTCTCTCGCAACCGCAAGAAAATACTGGAGAACCCGTAATTCCATTTGATTACCCCCTTATCTGAAATATATGTTCATATCTGTTAAACACTTATTGTTCAATGGATTTCTGTTTAGAACTTATTCAGCTTTAGTTTATCATAAAGCAGAATAGGTTTCAATTATACAAATGAATCAAATATAAGTATTTGCTATTTTTGGAGGCCGGATTTATACTGTTTCCAGAGAGAAACGAAGCTTTGAAAACCTGTAAAATGTATAAAAAGCCTTCAGATAAAAAACATAGGAGGAAATAAGGATGAAAGTGATTGAAAACCAGAGATTTGATATGGAGCGGGCTCTTTATGGAAGGAGTGATATCCTTGTAAGAAACTGCAGCTTTGATGGGCCGGAAGATGGGGAAAGCGCCTTAAAAGAATGCAGTAATATTAAAGTGGAGAATTGTTTCTGGAATCTGCGGTATCCATTCTGGCATGATCACGGACTGAAAATCGATCATACAGAACTGACAGAGCTGTCAAGGGCAGCTTTATGGTATTCTGACCATATTGAAATTACAGAGTCTAAACTGCATGGAATAAAGGCACTCAGGGAATGCAGCGATGTTCTGATGGAGGACTGTGATATCATTTCCCCGGAATTTGGCTGGTCTGTAAAAAATACTGTGATGCGTAAGAGCAGTGCAGAAAGCGAATATTTTTTCATGCGTTCCCAAAATCTGGATTTTTCACAGGTGACATTGAAAGGAAAATACTCTTTCCAGTATATTGAAGATGCGGTTTTTGACCAATGCCAATTTGAGACAAAGGATGCTTTCTGGCATGCGAAGAATGTAGTGGTAAAGGACAGCGTCATAAAAGGGGAATATCTTGCATGGTATTCAGATGGTCTGACACTGGTCAACTGCAAGATCACCGGCACGCAGCCTTTCTGTTACTGCAGGAACTTAAAGCTGATCAACTGTGAAATGACAGACACAGACCTGGCTTTTGAAAAATCAGATGTGGAAGCGACGATCTTAACACCTGTGATCAGTATTAAAAACCCGCGGTCAGGATTGATCCGTGTTCCGGCTGTGGGCAGCATTATTATGGATGATAAGGATGCAAAGTGCAGTATCATGGCAGATGAACTTTTAGATAAAGAAGCATGAAAATACAGGAGGCTGCTGTGAAATAAATGATGTATTCAGAATCCAGAGAAGCTGTAGTTCAGAACTTAAAAGATGCGGGATGCAGTCCGGACACCATTAAAGATTTTCTTTTATACTTTGACAGGAACAAGAAGGAAGAGCAGCTGGCGTTGTTGGAAAAACACAGAAATGAATTATTAAACGTTATACATAAAGAAGAAAAGAAGATTTACTGTCTTGATTATTTAGTATATCAGATAAAAAATAAGCGGATAGTGATTTTATATTTAAGGGGGAAGAAAAATGCAGTATAAAGCATATAAAGACGGTATCAGGCTTTCCAGACTGGGTATGGGAGTCATGAGACTGCCCATAGAGAATCAGGACGACTTCAGGATCAATTATGAAGGGGCTAAAGCGGTCATTGATGACTGTATGAAGAAAGGAATCAATTATTATGACACTGCCTATATCTACCATGGAGGCAATTCCGAAAAGTTTCTGGGGCAGGCATTGGCAGAGTATCCCCGTGACAGCTTTTATGTGGCAGATAAATTCAATCTGCAGGCAGATCCGGACTTCAGGGCACAATTTGCCGAACAGCTTAGGCGGCTTAAAATGGAATACATTGACTTTTATCTGCTTCACGGCATTCAGGATAACATCTGCCTGTGTGAACTGTGGCTCCTGCAGGAGGCATTGTCCCCAGGGATTTGATATTCCAAAGTATATGGAAGAGATGAAGGTTATGATGGAAAAAGGCTAGTTTGACCGTTACAAATTTTAAGGCTGTTAGCCTGGATAGGAGAGAATTATGGAGTATCGTACTTTGCCTCATGGAGGAGAGAAAATCAGTGTGATCGGACTGGGCAGCGGAAGTCTTTCCGGCACAGAACAGGAAATGACGGATGTGATATGTGCAGCCATTCAAAACGGAATCAATTATTTTGACATGGCTCCATCCAGGCAGGCGCCCTTTTATGCATATGCAAAGGCGTTTGCCGGATGCAGGGAAGAAATAATGACACAGATGCATTTTGGAGCAGTCTATAAAGACGGAAATTATGGGTGGACACGAAATTTAAACGACATCAGGGAGCAGTTTTCCTGGGAACTGAAGCTTTTGGATACCTGCTACACAGATGTGGGGTTCATCCACTGTATTGATGACAGGACAGATCTGGATGAGGTGATGAACGGCGGTATCTGGGAGTATATGAAAGCTTTAAAAAAAGAGGGCACCATACGCCATCTGGGATTTTCCTCCCACAATCCGGACATAGCCCGCCGTATACTGGACACAGGACTTGTGGATATGATGATGTTCAGCATCAATCCGGCCTATGATTACCGGAGGGGGGAGTATGCCATCGGGGAGGTAGAGGAACGTGCCAGCTTGTACCGGGAATGTGAACAGATGGGCGTGGGGATTTCGGTTATGAAGCCCTTTGCAGGCGGACAGCTCCTGGATGCAAAAACTTCCCTTTTTAAAAGAGCATTGACCCATGAACAATGTTTTCAGTATGCTCTGGACCGCCCGGCAGTTTTGACCGTGCTGCCCGGTGTCCGCAATATGCAGGATCTTGAGACAACGCTTGAATATGTAACTGCGTCCCCGGAAGAAAAGGATTATTCTGTCATCGGGGAATTTACTCCCCAAGATGCAAAAGGGGTCTGTGTCTATTGTAATCACTGTCAGCCATGTCCCGGTGGACTTGATATCGGATTAATCAACAAATATTATGACCTTGCCCTTGCAGGGGATGAAATGGCGGCGGGGCATTACAGAAAGCTCCCCATCCAGGCAGATGCCTGCATTAAATGCGGACATTGCGAGTCGCGCTGTCCTTTTCATGTAAAACAGGAGAAGCGGATGGAAGAGATTGCAGATTATTTTAGCAGGCAGTAACGTGGATTGCAAATTTCTGATTTAACTAAATATTTATAAATGGAAGGAATCTATGATGATGAAAGAACAGTTAAATTTAACAAAAGATTGGGATAAGACATTTCCGCAGAGTGAAAAAGTGAACCACAGCAAGGTGACTTTCCACAACCGTTATGGCATTACACTTGCGGCAGATATGTATGTGCCGAAGAACGCAGAGGGAAAACTGGCAGCTATCGCGGTAAGCGGGCCATTCGGCGCGGTAAAGGAGCAGGCTTCAGGACTGTATGCACAGACAATGGCTGAAAGAGGATTTTTAACCATTGCCTTTGATCCGTCCTTCACAGGAGAAAGCGGAGGAACTCCAAGGTATGTCGCTTCACCGGATATTAATACAGAAGATTTTCAGGCGGCAGTAGATTTCCTGTCCGTCCAGGACATGGCTGATCCTGATAAGATCGGTATCATTGGTATCTGCGGATGGGGCGGGATGGCGCTGAACGCAGCGTCCATTGATACGAGGATCAAAGCAACGGTGGCTTCCACCATGTACGACATGAGCAGGGTCAACGCAAAAGGATATTTTGATTCCGAGGACACTGAAAAAGCCCGGTATGAGAAGCGTAAGGCTCTAAATGCCCAGAGAATTACGGACTATAAAAACGGTGAATATGCCCTTGCCGGGGGCGTGGCGGACCCCCTTCCTGAGGATGCTCCGTTCTTTGTAAAAGACTATTATGATTATTACAAGACAGACAGAGGGTATCATGCAAGGTCACTGAACTCAAACGGCGGCTGGAATATCACATCATCCCTGTCATTCCTTAACATGCCGATTTTGCAGTACAGCCAGGAGATCAGAAATGCAGTGCTGTTAATTCACGGAGAAAAAGCACATTCCTGTTATTTCAGCAGAGATGCCTTTAAAAAGCTGGAAGGTGATAACAAGGAGCTTATGATCATCCCGGGGGCAGTCCATACGGATTTATATGACAGGACAGATGTGATTCCATTTGACAAGATGACTGAATTTTTTAAGAAATATTTAGTGTAATATCCTGCTGCAAGAGGTTTAGGAAAACTTCGGAAGCTCTTGAAAATACCTGATAACGTTTCCAGCCGACGATAATGCTCACTTCAAGTTTAGGTTCAAGCGGCCGAAAGCACAGCGGACAGCCTTCAGCGGTCTGAATGATCTTATCAAGGACCAGGGCGTATCCGACGTTTTCCTCTACCATGAGAGAAGCCATGTAAGGCAAATTGTAGGTGGCGATGATATTTAACCGGTCATATTCCCCACCGCTCCATCCGGCAAATTCGTTGCTTGCCAGTTCCTGGTTGGTAAAGATTAGCGGCAGGTCAAATAAATCCTCCGGCCGGATGGATGCTTTGGCAGCCAGGGGAGAGTCTTTTCGCATGAGCACACCCCAAGTATCCGCAGCAGGAAGTTTGATAAAGTCATATTTTTGCATAGCGGCAGGTTCAATAAATATACCAAAATCCAACAGGCCCCGATCCAGTTTTTCCTCGATATCCTCTGCATGTCCACTGGAGATATGGAAGCGGATCTCAGGGTAATCCTGCTGTATGGACTTAATGGTTCTTATCACCAGGCGCATGGCGTCGGTCTCTGCACTTCCGATATAGATATCACCGCTTATGTGTTTGCTGGATGATCGAATTTCAGAGGTTGTTTTTTCCATCAATTCTATCATCTCTTCAGCTCTTTTTCGTAAAATTAGTCCCTCTTGCGTCAAAGTTATTTTCCGCTTTCCACGTATAAATAATGTCTTGCCCAGTTCTTCTTCCAGTTCTCTTAACTGCCTCGACAGCGGAGGCTGTGTCATATGCAGAGACTCAGCAGCGGCAGTGATATTTTCTTCTCTTGCAACGGCAAGGAAATATTGTAGTACCCGGATATCCATAAAAAACTCCTTTCGCAGAACTGCGTTTTTTGCGGGGCTGTGAATAGTAACTCTATCGTCATACTATCATGATTAACTATGCTTTTCAAGTATGAGGAGGCGCTGGAGAAATTAGACATCGGATATATTGATTTCATGTTATTACATCATCCGGGTGCCAGAGATGTTGAGGCGTATAAGGTCATGGAGCAGTATGTGGCAGATGGAAAGATAAAGTCAGTTGGTTTTTCCGACTGAGCCGATGCCATGGCGTATCGTCGGCCCAGTTGATTCTTAGATGGGATATCCAGAATGGAGTCATCGTTATGCCGGGTTCCTCGAATCCGGAACATATCAAAGAAAATCTGGATATTTTCGGTTTTGAGCTTACAGATGATGAAATGGAGCAGATGAAAGCACTCAATCGTGATGAGAAGCACGATTGGTATTAGGAAAGAAAGGGGTATGCGTTTGTCATGTTGATTGAATAAACTAAAAGTTAATACAATATAAACAAAATTATTCTTCTTTGGAAGAAGGAATTCATATATCATTGTAGTGAACACAAATATAACGCATTAACAAAAGGAGAATAAAGAATATGGAAAAGATTGTCCAAACAGCAGGCAGGACAGCATTAGGAGATTTTGCTCCTGAATTTGCACATTTTAACGATGATGTGCTTTTCGGTGAGAACTGGAATAACCAGGATATTGATCATAAGATAAGATGTATCATTACCGTTGTAGCACTGATGTCCTCCGGTATTACGGATTCATCCCTCAAGTACCATCTCATAAATGCAAAGACAGCAGGTGTTACCCAGAAAGAAATTGCAGCGATTATTACCCATTGTGCATTTTATGTAGGCTGGCCAAAGGGCTGGGCGGTATTTAATATGGCGAAGGAAGTATGGGATGATTAAGTGAGTCACCAGTCCATGAATGACTATTATGGTTCATAGAAAGTATATGGGGTGCTCCAGAAAAATGGCTCTATATTTTCCTTTAGATTTAGATAGTAAAAGGTCAGTCTTCTTCAGGGAGGCTGGCTTTTTAAGTACTTAAGTATGTGATAGGAGGAAGATGACGTGAAAAAAAGATACTTCTGTATATTAATGGCAGTACTATCTGTAATTCTGCTGGCTGCCTGTGGAAACAGCGGTGACAGCAGCCAAGAAAATAGTGGGTCTGTACGTTCGCAGGCTGATAAAGTGACACAGAATAGTGAAGAATCAGGAGGCACACAGATGCAGGGAATAATGATCAATGTAGGCGGACAGAGCTTTCAGGCAATCTTATATGATAATGAGACAGCAAAGACATTAAAGGAACGGCTTCCCCTGACACTTCTTATGGAGGAACTGAATGGAAATGAAAAATTCTATTATCTGGAGGATGGGCTGCCCACGGACTCGGAACATGTAGGGAATATTCAGACAGGAGATATCATGCTGTTTGGTTCGGACTGCCTTGTCCTGTTTTTTGATGATTTTAACACCTCTTACAGTTATACCAGAATCGGTCATATTGAAGATTCACAGGGGTTTGCAGATGCACTGGCAGACGGTACTGTGGAAGTTACCTTCCGTGCGGGAGAATAGGAGGAATTCTTTATGAGAAAGAAAGTGATGGAGAAACAGTCAGCTTTGAAAATATAGAGAAATATCAGGAGAAGTGGTGGCATGAAGTGAAATGGCGGATGCTTATTTGCAGATCAGGAAAAATAACAGGGATTCCGCAATCAAATCAGCCTTTTTGGTGCATAAAATAAGAGGACATCTTTTAAAATATCTGTTAAAATATAGAGACAGAATGAGAGGTGGTATTATGGCTATGTGGAGTCCCTGGCGTGGCTGTCATAAATACAGTGAGGGATGCAGATATTGTTATATTCATAAGGGCGATTCCAGAAGAGGAGTTGATACCGGCAAAATCATAAAAACGGACAACTTTTATGCCCCTGTTGCAAAGAATAAGTTAGGTGTATATAAAATGAAATCCGGGCAGGTAGTTTACCTCTGCTTTTCCACGGATTTTTTGATTGAAGAGGCGGATGCATGGCGCAGTGAATGCTGGCAGATGATCCGGGAGCGCTCGGATCTTCACTTCATTTTTCTGACAAAAAGGATTGAGCGGTTCCCGGACTGCATTCCTGATGATTGGAATGATGGATATGAAAATGTAACGGTTGGATGCACGATAGAAAACCAGGACCGTGCAGATTACAGGTTATCTATATTCAGGGAACTTCCTGTTAAGCATAAAAACATTATATGCCAGCCTTTGATTGAAAGAGTAGATCTGGAACCGTATCTGGAAGATGTTGAGCTGGTGGTGGTTGGCGGGGAGTCTGATAAGATGGCCCGTCCTCTGGACTATGGCTGGGTTCTTGATATCAGGGAACAATGCATTGCCCATAATGTTCATTTTGAATTCAGGCAGTGCGGAACCCATTTTATAAAAGATGGGAAGAATTATACCCTCAATGTACGGGACCTGTGCAGCCAGGCAAAAAAAGCAAATATTAATTTCTGATGGATACCATTTACCGCAGATTTTCATGAGTGGAGGATAAAAATGAAAATTTTACAGATGTAAAAACAGCAATGGGATATTAATAATTTACGGCTTGTCCGGAAAAATTGGAAGCTGCAAAGGAGACTAACTATGGATATATTAAAAAAATCGAAAGCTTTTGTATATAGAAATGCACGGCCGCTTGATATTGCCAGATGGAATTATCTGTTTGAAAACGGTGACAAACAGGAGGTTATTAAATATCTAATGGCTTACCAAAATCCAGATGGCGGATTTGCACATGCTCTTGAACCAGATTGCTGGAACCGGCAGTCAACGCCGGTGCAGACATGGGTTGCCACCAGAATAGTAGAAGAGATAGGTTTAGAAGATAAAAAGCATCCTATGATTGTTAAAATTTTGAATTATTTAGAAACAACTCCTGATTTTAATGGGAATTTCTGGAGCGGATTAAATACTGTTCCCTCTAACAATGAATATCCACATGCACCCTGGTGGTCATTCAATGTCCAGGAAGAGTCAGGTTACAATCCTACAGCCAGTTTAACAGGATTTATGCTGAAATATGCAGACAGGACCTCGTCTGCATATACTTTAGGAATCCGGCTGCTGAGAGAAGCGTATGACTATTTAATAAGCAGCGCATCCCTTGAGTCCATGCATGAAGTCTCTTGTTTTGTGGAATTGTATGATTATTTGAAGGATGTTGATGAATTAAAGGTTGTTGATTTAAATATATTTAAAGATACGCTGCAGCAGGCAATCGGGAAATTACTGACTTATGATACTTCTCTTTGGAATATAACTTATAGCTGCAAGCCCTCTCTATTCATTCATAGAAAGGAGAGTGATTTCTACTATGAAATGAAGGAACTCTGTGACTTTGAATGTAAATTCATACAGCAGACACAAAATGAGGACGGGACATGGAGTGTGACATGGAATTGGAATGAATATCCGGAAGAATGGCCAATCAGTAAAAATTGGTGGAAGACTGATATAATTATCAAAAACTTTAAATATTTAAAAGCATTTCACTAAATTTCTCGAAAAAACTTGATTTCCTCTAAATCCTGTCGGTATACGCTGCCCGTGGCGTTAACCCGGCGCGCTATCTGGCTGGCGATATGTCATTTGCCTTTATCATAGTATTGATAGTAATAGAGCATATTATTTGCAGTCTGTCTGTTGCTATCATTCGTAAGCCCGTATATAATATATTACAGGAAAAAGAAAAGGCGGTGCGGTCAATGGATAGTAAAATATTGTTAGTAGATGATGAAAAAGACATTGTTGAATTAATAGAAGAAGTTTTGCGTCAAGATAGTTTTGAAAATATCAAGAAAGTGTACACAGGCATGGACGCTGTTCAGGTATGCCGCGAGTATCAGCCAGATGTGATTGTTTTGGATATCATGCTGCCGGACATTGACGGTATTGAGGTTTGCAAGCAAATACGGGAGTTCTCTTTTTGCTCAATCCTATTCCTTTCCTCAAAGAATGATGATATTGACAAGATACTGGGATTGTCCTGCGGCGGCGACGATTATATCACAAAACCATTTAGCCCACGGGAGATCGTCTATCGTATCAAGGCGCAGCTGCGCCGCCAACAATATCAGTCTGCCATACGGACAGACGCAAAAGGACTGCTGACTGTTGGAGGGCTTGTGCTTGATAAAGAAAGCAGCCGGATTTATAAAAGTGGAAAGGAAATCGACTTGACTGGGCGGGAATTCCTTTTGTTGTCTTATCTTATGGAAAACGCAGATAAGATTATCAGCAAGGACCGGTTATATGAACAGGTGTGGGGTGAATACAGCAGCATTTGTGACAATACAATCATGGTGCATATCCGCCATATTCGGGAAAAAATTGAGGATACCCCGTCAAGCCCGAAACAGCTGATTACAATAAAAGGTTTGGGCTATAAGCTAAAGAAAAGGACTGATTAAATGAAGCAATCCGGCTACCGCACTACTTTTCATATATACTCGATATTTTTCGTGTCGCTGTTGGGGACGCTCCTTGCAGCGTGCTGCCTTTTTGCCATGCTCATCACTATATCAACCCCAAATGGTAAAAATGTCCGCAGCGATTGGGCTAAAAATTTTACTTTGGATTTTTCGGACTGCATTATCTTTGTGGACGGAAGCCCCACAGTAAAACAGACAGGCATAGAACAACTGCGGGATAACCACATCGGACTGCAAATCCTGGATACCGCCGGAAATGAAGTATACGCGTGCCAAAGGCCGGACAATGCACAGGACTATTACTCCAATACTGACCTTTTACAGCTTAATCAGATAGGACACATTGCTACAGAAGAAATGACCTCATTTGTTGGCATAGTAACGGAGGGTGAAAAGGACTATGCTTATATTCTTTACTTCCCTTTGAATATTCAAAAAGTAACCATGTACTTGAATGGTGAACGTTTTACAGGCGGGAAACGGCTTGTTTTCTTAACGACTGGCATTTTATTAACAGCAGTTATTTTTATAGGATTGGCTTATGGATTTTTCATGACAAAAACTATCCGCAGATTAATGATGTCCATTGGGGATATTTCGGGACGCTGTTATTTTCCTTTCAAGGCGAAAGGTGCATTTAGCGACCTGTATAACAGCCTGAATGAATTGGACGCGGAAGTAAAGGCTAGTGACAAACTGCGTGAAGAAACGGAAAGTCTGCGCCGGGAATGGATTTCTAACATTACACATGACCTAAAGACCCCGTTATCCCCCATTAAAGGTTACGCAGAAATCTTGCATGATGAAACAGAGAAAACACCGGTGCAATGTAAACGGTATGCGGGTATTATGCTGAAAAATGCGGAATACATGGAAAATCTGATCGACGACTTAAAATTAACATGGCAATTAGAAAACGGTATGCTTCCAGTAAACAGAAAGGAACAGAACATTGTCCGCTTCTTGCGGGAGCTGTCTATAGATATTCTAAACCGTCCCGAATATGAAAACCGCACCATATTATTTGAGTGTATGGAAGAAACAGCACTTTTATCATTTGACGAAAAACTTTTCACAAGGGTGTTTCAAAATTTAATTATTAATGCTTTTGTACATGGCGAAAAAAATACAGAAGTAACTGTACAAATTTCAACTTCTGAAAGCGAAGTTGGCATAACCATATCAGACAATGGAAATGGAATGAGCGAGGCAGAAACAGAACGATTATTTGAGCGATATTACAGGGGGACAGATACAGAGAGCAGAACCGAGGGGACAGGCTTAGGTCTTGCGATTGCAAAAAGCATTGTAGAGCTACACGGCGGTACAATTTCTGTTTCCAGTACCCCCGGCGTTGGGACTTCTTTTTTTATCCATTTTCCCGGCAATTAAGGTTAATTAAGGCAGAATAAAAATTAGATTAAGGTTGACTGTTTACTATGTTAAAGGTAGTGACGGTCAGCCTTTTTTCTGTTTGCAGAAGAGGAGGTGGAACATGAAAAAGAAAAAGGTGCTTTCATTCTTAGCAACGATATTGACTACCGCCCTTGTGTGCTTCGCGGTCTTTGCAATACTGCTGCGCCCGCAGACGTTGGAAATTGGCATGGTGGACTTAAATACGGTTACAGACGGCGAATATATCGGCGTTTGTCAAAACAAGATTTTAATAGCCGTTGTCAGGGTCTGCGTAGAAAACCATGAAATAACGGGTATTGAAATTTTGGAACATAAGGCTTCTTACAGGGGGCAGGCTGAAACAATCGCCGGAAAAGTATGCGCCGAACAAACATTAGAGGTTGACGCTGTATCGGGCGCGACGCTTACCAGTGATACCGTTCTGAAAGCAATTGAAAATGCGTTGAAATGACGCATGGAAAGTAGGTGTGAATTTGAAAATTATTCTAAAGTATATCTTAACAAACGTAAAAGAGCGCAAAGCAAGAACTTTCGTTATGCTTCTTTCAATTCTGTTGTCTGCTATGCTGCTGTTCGTGTCTTTTTCAATCGGCGTGTCCTATGAAAGCGCACAACAGAAAATGGCGCGCGGAATGGCGGGGAGTGCAACTGTTTCAGTTCAAAGTGTGGAGGCTGGTGTCCATGCAGACGATATTCCTGAACTGCCTGACATAAAGACAAAAGCGGGAATTGTAGAAGGAACTTCCCTTTACCATGAAAACGGATACTATGAAACAGTTGACCTATTGGCGGCTGATATGGAAGCGTTAAATCAAATCAATAAACCACGTCTGCTTGGCGGCGAAGTTACCGCTTTTTCCGGCAATCAGGTTATCTTGCCGGATAGGTTTACATCAAAATACGGTATAGAAAAAGGCGACACTGTTACCTTACAGATAAACGGCTCATCGGTGGATTTTGAAGTGGCGGAAATTGCAGCTTATGATACGGTTTTCCTGCGCCACACAAGAGGCGCGACAGCACTTTTGCCTTTGGAAACCTTAAAAGAAATTTTAGACTGGGACGACGGTTATAGCAAAATTCTGATTGAACCTGCCGAACCCACCGCCACAGGTAATTTAATTTCTGAATTACAAAGTACGCTTGATAACGGGCAATACAGGGTATCAGAGGTTGTCAATGAAGCGCAGATAGCTGCCGACGCAAGACAGAAATCCATGCCGTTTTTCCTTATCAGCTTCTTTTCGCTGACTATGAGCATTTTTATCATTTACAGCAGTTACAAAGTCATTACGTTAGACCGCTTACCGATCATCGGCACTTTCCGCAGTATTGGCGCGACGGAAAAGACCGTAACCCGTATTCTGCTTTTGGAAAGTCTGTTTTACGGCTGCACAGGCGGGCTGATTGGTATTCCTATGGGTATGATCGTATTAAAAGTCATTTTGCAGGGAATGGGCAAATCATTATCGCAGGGAATAGAAATCCCCGTTGTAATTTCTGTCCCCGGCGTTTTCCTATCTTTTGCTGTTGCTGTAATTGTATCTTTGCTTTCCGCATGGCTGCCTGTCCGCAAGGCGAGCCGGCTGCCGATAAAAGATGTTGTCTTAGGTACAGTGGAAGAAAAGCGTGTCCCCCGCCCTTTAATTGTCGGAACAGGAGTTGTGCTGTTTATCGTGTCTGTACTATTGCCGCATTTTGCGTCCGGCACGATGCTTTATCTTGCAGGTGGCTTTTCCCTGTTAGGTCTGATTGCCGCCACTATCTTTGTGATACCGATTTTCACAAATATAGCAAGCGCAGTATTAGAGCGTTTCTACGGTGTGATAGCCGGAAATGAGGGTAAGATTGCTGCCCGCAACATGAAAGACAATCGGAACATCACACAAAACATTACACTGCTGTTTATCAGCATATCCGCAATCATTGCAATCAGCGTTGTCGGAAATTTTGTGACGACCTATATCAGCGACGTTTTTCATGGCGCCAAGCTTCAAGGTTTTGCAGATGGACGTATGCAGCCAGAATTTGTGGAACAGGTAGAAGAAATGGAGGGCATTGAAAAAGTGCTGCCCCTCTATGTGATTAACGGCAAAATACAGACAGAGGGTGTGACTTTTTCACGTTTAGAGGGTACCAAAGATTTAGAGCTCTATAATTCCATGCTGGCTCTTAGCTATGCAGATCTGAGTATGCAGGAGCAAGCCGTAGCCGCCTTTCAAGCAGGAGAACGTGCAATCGTTTTGAGTGAGGACAGCTTGAAACAAACTGGATTTTCCGTTGGGGACGAAATCAGCCTGTCAAATGGGGAGAGCGAAAATAATTATGTGATTATCGGCAGCTTCAAATCAAGGGCAACCGATGTGGAAACCATTATTCCTGCTGCCTATGCAACTTCTGATTTTGGGGCGGAAGCCTATGACTTTTTAGCTTATACGGCCGCAGACCCCGACGCAATCATGGTACAGATACGGGCTTTGTTCGGGGACACCTCAAATTGGAGCCGTACCGTAGATGAATTTAATGCTGACGCATTATCTACTGTTGGCGCATTTTTAGAACCTATGCACAGCATGACTTATTTTATCCTGTTGCTTGCGGCTGTCGGCGTTATCAATAATCTTTTGATTAATTATATCCAAAAGCGGCGCACCATTGCCATGTACAAATCCATTGGATTAAGTAACCGTCAGAACGGGAAAATGACATTGATAGAGGGATTTTCTTCGGGGCTTATTGGCGCAATGATTTCTATTTTTGTTTCTTATATGGAAATACAGACGATTTTTCTTGTGGCGGGCCCCAAAATTTCAATGGTTCCAGAACTGGATGCCTGGACATTTCTGAAAGCGGGGCTTTTAGGAATTCTCGTCACCCTGCTTGGTTCCATAGTACCGATTATCAAAAGCCGCAGCATGAAACTGGTAGAAGAAATCAAATTTGAATAGGGAGGGATTGCTAAATGAACGGATTAGCAGAAAAAGTTGCCATTGAGGGCAAAAATATAGTCAAGGATTTTCAACTTGGCGGCACTAAAACAAGAGTGTTGAAAAGCATATCACTGAAAGTTGCTCAGGGTGAATTTGTTTCTATCATGGGACAGTCCGGCTCTGGAAAAAGTACGCTGCTTTATATTCTTGGCGGGCTTGATATGCCTACAAGCGGCTCTGTCTTTATGAACGGCATGGATATTTCAAAATTCAATGATGAAAAAATGAGCCGGATAAGACGGCAGAACATAGGATTTGTTTTCCAGTTTTACAATCTTATCCCCAATTTGAATGTAGAGGAAAATATCATGCTTCCGCTTTTATTGGACGAAAAGAAAATGCGTGACTATAAAAAACCGCTGAAAGATATTTTAGAGGTAGTCGGTTTATCTGATAAACGAAAACATACCCCCCGTGAACTGTCAGGAGGACAGCAACAACGTGTTGCGATCGCCCGAGCATTGATTGGAAACCCTGAAATTCTATTTGCGGACGAGCCGACGGGAAATCTTGACAGCCGCACCGGAACAGAAATCATGAGTCTGCTGCAGCGGATCAACAGGGAACGGAGACAGACGATTATCATGGTTACTCATTCATCGGAGGCGGCAAAAAGCAGCAACCGTATCATTACAGTGAGTGACGGACTAATAACATAAACAATTTACTATCATTTCGAAGGAACAGGTATATTTATATTATCCTAAATGTGATATAATTCCTAAGTGGAATTCTCTATTTCTGATGGAGTATGATCTCTTTCATTCAGATATTTATAAAATCACACTTTGGAACGGTTAATCTGTATTTTTTATTGACTACATAATTATGGTGCTGGGGACAAAAGATCTTTTGCCCCCGGGCATCATTATCTTAGGAGACTGTATATGCCCGTGGACATGAAAAAGCTGATCGCAGAGGCGGTTCATACGCTTCTGATCGAAAAGAAAGTCAAGAAACTGACTGTAAAAGATATTGTAGAGGAGTGCCATATTACCAGGCAGTCCTTCTATTATCATTTTGAGGACATACCGGACCTGCTTCGCTGGATTCTGGAACAGAGTAAAGAAGAATTCATGCGGGAAGCCAGGAACCAGAGAGAGGCGGAGTCGGCTCTCAGATATTTTTTCCTTATGGCGATCAATGCACTGCCATATATTAAAAAGACGGTTCAGTCCAATTATGGTGACGAGATTGAACGGCTTATGGAACAGCAGACCTACCGATTGTTTGAACAGCTTATAGAGGAAAATAATTTATACCAGGGCTGCAGCAGATTTGAGCTGAAGCTGGTTATACGGTATCACAGTCAGGCCATTATCGGGATCCTCAGGGAGTGGACGGAGGAAGACACGAAAAATCTGGATCAGATTGTCCATGGTGTGTATCTTCTGATGACGGGCGGTATCTCCCCAACTAAAACAGCAGATGCAGAAAAGTAATATATTGGATATTTATGTTTGACATTTTTTCCAGAGTGTAAAGATACTTTACACTCTGGATTTTTTGTCTATACACGGCTTTACTTTTGGCAGTTGATGCAGACCAGCAGTGTGGATAAAATAAAATCAGGGTTTGGATGACGGACCGGCATCTGATAAATCTAATAAAATAAAGAAAGGAGCCCCTGATATGACACAAGAATTTTTGTCTGTAAAGCTTTGTGAACTGGATAATAAGATTGGCCAGGTACATAACCGGATCCACTTAAGTGAATCTGCAGATCATGCCCAAATACTGGCAGAAGTAGAAGCCCTTCAAAAGGAGTGTGTCAAAAATGAAATTGCTCTCCGCAATAAGCTGCGTTTTTCAAAAGCTCATGTTGTAGGCAGTCTTGCGGAGTCCTGTGATAGGGTGGAAGAGTTTTTTCAGGAGAAAAATTTTGAAAATCCTGCTTCAGATCATTGGGGTGACACATTTTCGGCTGAAGAAAAAGTCCTTCTTGCGGAATATGCACTGGATTTTGCCATGCAGGCTGCTGATAATGCTCTGCTGATCTCGCTGAAGGCCATGGACGCACAGATGACGCTGCTGGAAAAGGAAGGAGAAAGAATACTATGAAAGAAGTAAAAACCCCAAAGAAGCCGCTCATTTATTACTATGGAATCGTCCTGCTGATCTTGTTCCTCTTTAATGTTATTGTGTCCCCGCTTCTTATGCAGAAGCAGGTGCAGGAAATTGATTACGGAACTTTTATGGGGATGATAGAGAGTAAAAATATCGGGCAGGTAGAAATTGACGATTCGCAAATTATTTTTACGGATAAAGAAAACACGGTGATCTACAAAACCGGCGTTATGAACGACCCTACCCTGGCAGAACGGCTGTATGAATCCGGGGCAAAGTTTGAAAAAAATATTGAACAGAAAATGTCGCCTGTCTTAAGTTTCCTGTTGACATTTATTCTTCCAATGGTGATTTTTATTGGCCTTGGACAGTATATGAGCAAGAAAATGCTGCAGCAGATGGGCGGCAAGGACTCCATGGCTTTTGGAATGGGGAAGAGCAATGCAAAAGTTTATGTGCAGTCCACACAAGGTATACATTTTAGTGATGTGGCAGGAGAGGATGAGGCCAAAGAGAGCCTGGCCGAGATCGTGGATTACCTGCATAATACAAAGAAATACACAGATGCAGGCGCTTCCATGCCTAAGGGCCTCCTTCTTGTAGGACCTCCGGGTACAGGTAAAACCATGTTGGCGAAAGCCGTGGCCGGTGAAGCTGGCGTCCCGTTTTTTGCAATCTCAGGTTCTGAATTTGTTGAGATGTTTGTAGGCATGGGTGCTTCAAAAGTGCGTGATTTGTTTAAACAGGCCAAAGAAAAAGCGCCTTGTATTGTATTTATTGATGAGATAGATGCCATTGGAAAAAAGCGTGACGGACAGATAGGCGGAAACGATGAGAGGGAGCAGACATTAAACCAGCTTCTCACTGAAATGGACGGCTTTGAAGGAAATAACGGAGTGATCATTCTGGCCGCTACTAACAGGCCGGAATCTCTGGACCCTGCACTGACGCGTCCCGGACGTTTCGACAGGCGTGTTCCCGTGGAATTGCCGGATCTGCTGGGCCGTGAGGCAATCTTAAAAGTCCATGCAAAGAAGATCAAGGTTGCTGATGATGTCAACTTCCATACTATCGCCCGCATGGCATCAGGGGCTTCCGGCGCCGAATTGGCCAATATTATTAATGAGGCAGCGCTCAGCGCCGTGCGTGCTGGCCGGACAATAGTAAACCAGGCGGATTTAGAGGAGAGTATTGAGACAGTTATTGCCGGATACCAAAAGAAAAATTCAGTCCTTTCCGACCATGAGAAAAAGGTTGTGGCATATCATGAAATCGGCCATGCCTTGGCAGCTGCCATGCAGAGCCATTCGGCTCCGGTTCAGAAAATCACCATCATCCCCCGGACTTCCGGCGCATTGGGGTACACTATGCAGGTAGAAGAAGGTGACAAGTATCTGATGACCCAGAAGGAAATAGAGAACAAGATCGTTACCTTTACAGGAGGGCGTGCAGCGGAAGAGATCGTGTTTGGTGAGATTACTACCGGCGCTTCCAATGACATAGAACAGGCGACTAAGCTGGCAAGGGCCATGATCACCCGTTACGGCATGAGTGAAGAATTCGATATGGTGGCGATGGAAACGGTAACTAACCAGTATTTAGGCGGGGACACTTCTCTGACATGTTCCGCGAACACGCAAAAAGAGATAGATAAAAAGGTTGTGGAGCTGGTAAAAAAACAGCATGAAAAAGCAAGGAAGATTCTTTCAGAGAACAGAGAAAAGCTGGATGAACTGGCTCAGTTCCTTTACGAGAGAGAAACAATAAACGGCGAAGAATTTATGGAAATCTTAAACCAGGGAGGTGCAAACCAATGAGAAAACGTTCTGCTTTTGGCTGGCTAGAGCTGATAATTGGGATTATAATGGTCTTTCTTGGAGTTTTTATCTTTGTTCGTCCGGAAACAGCATTGACGGGGATTGTGATCCTCTACGGCATAATAGCTGTTGTCATGGGAATCACTGATATTATGTTCTATGTAAAAATGGAACGGTATACAGGATTTGGCCCTGCTGTCTCTCTGATTTCCGGTATTTTCAGCGTCATGGCAGGTATTATGCTTCTGGTATATCCCAGTGCAGGGAAATGGATCCTGGTACTTCTCCTGCCTATCTGGTTTATAGCACACTGTATCTCCAGACTGTCACATTTGAGTATCATCCGGATTATGGCAGGAAGTTTCTTTTACTATTTTACTCTTATCATGAACATAATAGGAATTATTGTGGGGTGCATGATGATCATTAATCCTGTTATATCTCTTTTTACGGCAGGATTTCTGATCGGTATCTACTTTATCTTGTCCGGAATCGACAGCATTGTAATGGCAGTCAGTAAGATAGGTTTACGTTAAAGAAAACTTGATGTGGTAATGAGCCGGGGAACAATTTGTCCGATCGACAGATTGTTCCCCGGCTTTTCTATTCTTTAAAGCAGTTTCCAGTCGAATATATATGTGATCCATGATATACTTTTTATATGCTTTTAATTATATGAGGAGGTTTTTATGGGGAATTGCGAATTAACTATACTAATTGTTGAGGATGATGAAAGCATCAGGAATATATTGAAATCCTTTATTAAACAACACGGATATAATATAATAACTGCTAATGATGGGATTGACGGATATCATAAATTCAGGGAAGCTTCTCCGGATCTGGTGATTTTAGACATCATGATGCCGAGAATGAATGGTTACGACTTATTGAGTAAAATCAGAGGCTCGTCCGATGTCCCTGTCATACTGTTAACAGCCCTGGGAAAAGAAAAGGACCAGTCTCACGGCTTTGATCTGGAGGCGGATGATTATATCATAAAGCCTTTTTCCTATCCCATACTTATGAAAAGAATTGAAGCAATCTTTAGAAGAAATAAGAAGATAAACACAGTAGATAAAAATACGGCTTTGATCTTCGGCGATCTGAGGGTGGAGACAGCAAGAGCTGAAATTTATTATAAAGAGGAACAGATAAAGTTTACACCGAAAGAATATGAACTGATCAAATTTATGCTGGAACATAAAAATCAGGTGTTCACACGCACACATCTGCTGGATATCCTATGGGGAGAGGACTATTATGGGAATGAGAAAGTTGTCGACAACCATATCAAAAACATCAGGAAAAAATTGGATATGGAACTTATTGAAACAGTCTGGGGCATGGGTTATAAGATTGCCGGTCGAAATCAGGAAGCACCTAAGCGTTAAATTATTCCTCCAGCTTTTTTGTATTTTATCGCTCACAAGTGTTGCCATTGTGGGGGTGGTCCAACACTATTTACCACTCCGTTATATTGAAAAAATATCCGCTGATTTAAGCACTGAAACAGATAAATTAATCATGACTTTAGAAGGTGTACCTGAATCGGAGATAGAAGATTATATAATGGCGTTCTGTCTGGAAAACGGTACTGAAGCGCAGCTTTATGATGATAAGCAGAATGATATTTACTGTGTGGACTTATCGAAGAGTCTTCTGATTAAAGACGCCACCATCGGACAGGTGATCTCCTGGGATTTCATGAATTCAAATAAGCTCTACCGCCTGGATATCTCCATTTCCCACACGGGAGGGGCTGATATTGTAAACACGATCAAAAGTTTGTATCCGTTGATTCTCAGTGTCATATTCGCAGCGTCAATGGTGATAGCTCTCATTTATTCGAGGTTTATTGCGAAACCCATTGTAGATATCAGTAAAATAGCGAAACGCATGACTACCCTTGACATGACATGGCAATGCAGGGTCAGGAGAACGGATGAGATCGGTATGCTCGCTGACAGCTTAAATAAAATGTCCAGACAGCTTTCATCCACCCTTGAAGATTTGAAAACATCGAATACTATACTGCAGGATAAAATGAATAAAGAGCGGGAACAGATTCAGCAGCGCTCTGATTTATTCATGGCGATTTCCCATGAATTAAAAACACCGCTCACCATATTAAAAGGGGAAACAGAAGGAATGTTGATGAATCTGGAGCCTTTCGATAACAGAGATAGGTATCTGCTCCATTCCTTACAGGTGATTGAGACCATGGAAAAATTAGTGCAGGATATTTTAACAACTGCCCAGCTTCAAACTCATAAAAAACTGCTCCATCTCTCTGTCTGCGATATTCAAAGCTTAGTCTTAGATGCTATTGAAAAGGAGAGGGATTTCATTGAAATCAGGAAAATAAACCTGCAGTATAAGCTCGCTGAGAATCTCTGTGTTACATTAGACAGAGAGCTATTTACCAAGATCGTTATCAATTTAATAAATAACGGCATTGTGCATTCTAAAGAGAATTCCAGTGTTTTTATTGAGATGTGCCGTTCTGGAAATAATTGCATTCTCACCATTGAAAATACAAATGCCCATATCCCCGAGGATGAGATCCCTCATATCTTTCAGCCGTTTTATCAGATTGATAAGTCACACTCCGGCACGGGAAACGGAATCGGCTTATACATCGTGAAAACATTTCTCGATGAACTGGGATTTGAATATGACATCGTCAATAGGGAAAACAGTGTGGTGTTTACCATCATCATGCCGCTCACAGAAGAAGCAGAGCCCTCTTAAGTTGTAAAAATCTCAAAGCTGTATTTCCGTGGGACAATTCTTCCTATGCCCTGTCTTTGACCAAGTAAGACTTCATTATTTTTTACCGGCGCTTCAATGCCGGTAATTTTTTTTGGAATCCATACTTTTTCCATACTTTTTACTGCTATCCTTATCTTATCAAAGATAAAGGAGCTGATTTTTATGAATCTCTTTACACTCTCAATGAAATACCTGTTACACAAGACAAACCGGATGTTTCTTATAATATTCACCTTCTTGATCGTGAATACATTGATTTTTTCAATGATATCCATTTACCATTCGGCAAACAATGCGATTTCTCAAATGGCCCCGGAGGAACAAAATTATTTTTCCATTTCTTCAGAATATGATTACGATTCTGCAGTGGTGATATCAGAGGGCAGTACCATCAGTATGCTGACAGCACCATTTCCTATCACCCAGGAGGTATTGGAAAAAATCAGAGAAACGGAATACATCGAAGAATACGCATACCAATATCAAGTAATAACACCTGCAGTTTCAGATTTAAATGGAACCCCGCTCAAAATGGTCAGCCCTGAAGGAACAAAAGACATTGAAGATTCCAGCTGGTTTTCTTATGTCCGCGGTGTCTCGGATTCTAAGCTGCTGTATGATGACACTATAACGCTTAGGGAAGGGGAGCATATAGAAAGCAGCTCACGGCTGTCGGCCCTCATCAGCACAGAATACGCTGATCTGAACCACCTAAGCGTTGGCGATAAACTGCGGTTAACTGCGGAAGGCAGTTCCGTTGATGATGCCGTGGCGCCAGACAGTGCTGATGTAACAATTATTGGGTTATTTGAACCTAAATTTTTAAACAGCGGAGACAAAGTGCAGCCGTATGAACTGGCCTCAAATGATATCTTTATAGATTTTCATACAGCTTCTGTTTTAGATCCCTATGATTTTGGCATGACATACGCCAAATTTTATGTGTCCGGTTCCGGTGTACGCAGTGATGTTATAAAGAGCGTGAAAAACCTGGAAATCAATTGGGACCACTATAGTTTAATTGATGGTTTTAATGAAACCGTGGTGGACAGTGATTCCATTAAAAAGATCGCCGGCTTATTTTTACTGCTGACTGGATTCACCATACTGATCAGCTTATTCGTCATCACAATGATCTTAATACTGCAGGCAAGAGAACGCATTTCCGAGGTGGGAATTTTCTTGTCCCTGGGAGTGAGCAAACGGCGGATCATGTTGCAGCATTTCGTGGAAATCCTGCTGCCTGCATTACTATCCCTGCTTTTGTCACCCTTCATCAGTTCTTTTATTTTGAAGGCCCAGGATTATATACAAATAGGAGCCAATTCACTTCAACCCCAGGTTTCCGTTATCGCAGCCGTTCTTTTGATAAATTTGTGTTTGATCATAACTGCCACTTATGTATCCTGCTTCCAGCTACTTAACATGAAGCCGGGGGACATATTCGTCAAATTGAGTTAGTAGGAGGGGAATTATTATGAGCCCGGTCAAACGAGCATTTCACTATTTCACACGCAAAATAACTCACAGTATAATAATGGTCCTTACATTGACAGCAATATTTATTTTAATTTTGACAGTGCTCTCGGCCACCGCCGCTGGGAAAAATTATATTCATCAGATAAAATTAAGTTTCAGCAAAAATATAACCCTGTCCTCCTACCGTTCAACTGATGTTCTCACCTGTGAAAATATTAAAAAGATTGCTGACACTCTCGGCGCTGTTAATTATAAGTGTCTTTCTAACACTCTGCCGGCGGAGCTGTTAAATGAGGCTGGAAAACCACTGGACGTTTACTTAAAAAAGGATATTCTGGTGAGTGCAGGCTTTGAACATGCAGGAACGGTACGAAGCAACTCTTCCTCTGAACAGGACGAATTGTTCGCTGATGGTACGTTTGAGCTGACCGAAGGAAGACATCTTAATAAAAATGACGGAGGGAAGGCATTGATCCATAGAAATTTGGCAGAAGCTAACGGCTTATCTGTGGGTGATATTATCGGACTGGATTTTCCGGGGGAAATCGTTGAGGATCTTTCCGGAGATTATGACACGGAAAATATGGATTTAAAGGGGAGCAATGTGCAGATCGTTGGAATTTTTCAGACAGCGCAGCCTGCGGAAGAAGCTTCCGGACTGGAATTATCCCATTTACTCTGTGAGAATAGCTGCTTTATCGATATGAACACATATTCTTCTTTTTTTAGATCAGATGGGAGCACTTTTTTTCATAAAGTGACTTTTACAATTTCTAACTCCGCAGAATTAGAAAATGCTGTAAACACCATCCAGAACCTGGATTGGATCGATTGGTCCGCCTGCAGTATCTGGTCCGATATTGATGTTTATGGCCCGGCCATTGATGCACTTTCTTCTTTAAATGATTTATTAGAAACAGGACTTTTGTTAATTCTGCTTGTCTGCCTGTTGATTTTAATTATTATCATTTCTTATGGGGTGAAGAGGAGAAAGAAGGAAACAGGTATTTTATTAGCTCTTGGCATTACCCCTAATTCCATCGTATTACAGCATATCATCGAGGCTCTGCTTTCCACGGTTACGGCCATCCTCTTGTCCATAATTTTAAGCGGAGGCATCGTAAAGAGCGGGAGTGATTACCTGATAAATACAACTGTAAATCAAGCAAATGAAAACGGCGATGCATCCCATAATGATCCTGGTATTTTGAAAACAAACCCCGTGTTCACACTCGCCAGTACAACAATTTACAGTGCAGCCCTTTTAGAAACCGCTTTAGTGACTATATCAGCTATCGCGGTAAGTGTTCCATTTATGCGCAAGAAACCAAATGAACTCATTAAAATTTAAATTTGGAGGTTATCTCTATGTTAGAGCTTAAAAATATTAATTTCTCATATAATCGAAATTCTTTCGTGTTAAAGAATTTAAATGCAGCCTTTTTGCCCGGAAAAGTTTATGCTATTTTAGGCGCTTCAGGCTGTGGAAAGACTACACTGCTCTCTATTCTGGGCGGGCTGGACATTCCAGATGAGGGCTCTGTTCTCTTAAATGGCAGACCAATAAATGAAAAAGAGCTCCCTGACTACAGGCGGAAAGAAGTGGCTTTTATTTTTCAAAATTTCAACCTTATCGATTACCTGACTGCCGAAGAAAATTTAAATCTCATTTCTACATTGGATGCACTTCCTGTATTGGAAAAGGTAGGGATCGATAAGAAGCTGGCGAAACAGAATGCTTTAAAGCTCTCCGGAGGCCAACAGCAGCGTGTAGCTGTTGCCAGAGCGTTGATTTCCGATGCCTCTGTCTTGCTGGCAGATGAACCTACGGGGAATCTGGATGTGGCAAACGCAGACGCCGTCACGAAATTATTAGTCAACTATGCGCACAATTTAGAGGATAAATGCGTGATCATTGTCACTCATTCAGCGGATGTGGCCAATCAGGCAGATGTGGTGTTAAAACTGGAAGGCGGGATATTAAAGTAACCAGTATGTTTTGCGGGTGCCACATTGTTTGTCTGATTTACAGTAAGGAAAAATATGATATACTGATATATAAAATACCGGCATGTAAGGCGATAACGATGTTTATTTAAATCTCAAAGCGGTGGGAGAGTGTATCGTATTTTCAGGACAGGAGGTTTCGGGCAATGGTAAATACAGAATTATTCAGGTATGACATAATTCAAAAGTTTAATGAGACTGAGATCATGCTCTATAAATATATGATTTCTAATGCAGAAAAAATACCATATATGACGATCAGGGAGCTTGCGGCAGATGTTAATATGTCAACTTCTACCATTATAAGATTTTGTAACAGACTGGATTGCGCGAGCTATAATGATTTCAAGGAACAATTTGGCAGATATATAAAAGAAAGTGCCGGTATCACTCCGGGTTTTGATCTTAAACAATTATTGCATTACTTCCAGGGAACTACAACATGTGCATTCGAAAATAAAATACAGGAAGGAGTCAGGCTGATACGGGAAGCAGAGATGGTTATCTTTGCCGGTCTGGGCTCATCCGGGGCCCTGGCCAGATATGGTGCCAGATACTTTTCAAACTTTGGGAAATTTTCTGTTGGCCTGGAGGATGTCTTATATCCTCTTATGGAAACTTCATTTCCGAAAACATCTGTGATCGCATTGTCTGTCAGCGGAGAGACAACAGAACTTATAGAGACAATTCAGAAATTCCGGGCGCATGGCTGCAATATACTCAGCATCACCAATCACCCAAACTCAACAATTGCAAGGATATCTGACTGGAACATATCATACTGCTTAGAATCAGAGACTGTAAACGGCGGATTTAATGCAACATCTCAGGTCCCGGTGCTTTTTCTGATGGAAGCATTGGCCAGAAGGATCTTCTGATACACTTTAAGATCCCCAAAGCGTTTTTGCTGTGAAGCGCGGAGAAAAAAACATCCTGTTACTTGAATTAAAACAGGATGTTTTTTATAGTTATGTTATAGGAGGTATTCATATGACAGAATTAGAAAAATGTATGGCCGGAGAACTTTATAATTGCCACGACGAAGTGTTCCTGGGATTTAAGGAAAAGTCAAGGCAGCTGCTGTCAGTTTATAATGGCCTGCCCTACAGTCAAAAAGATCAGAAGCGTGAAATTTTACTTAAACTTTTCGGCAGTGTGGGAAGAAATGTCTCTGTAGGCACTCCATTTCTATGTGATTATGGAGGCAATATTTTTATTGGAAATAACGTATCCATAAATATGAACTGTACGTTTGTAGACTGCAACAGGATCAGGATCGGCAATAATGTAATGATCGCATCTAACGTTCAAATCTACACAGCAGCGCACCCGGTAGAACTGGAACAGCGTCTGACGCCGGATTGGACACCTGAAAGCGGGAAACATTTCTGTCAGACGTATGCTCTCCCGGTGACTATTGGTGACGGCTGCTGGATAGGCGGAGGCGTGATCATTCTTCCCGGAATAAAAATCGGTGAGGGCAGTGTGATCGGTGCGGGAAGTGTTGTTACGAAGAATATACCGGCTAATTCTGTTGCAGTTGGAAATCCGTGTAAGGTGATAAGAAAAATCAATGGAGAAGATGATCATGATTAAAATGGTTGGTTTTGATCTTGACGGCACCATATGCGATTCCATCCCAATGTGTATAGAAGCATTCGCGGAAGCGGCAGCTCCATATGCGGGCCATGAGCTTACAGAAAAAGAGATCATCAGTACATTCGGACTGAATGAAACAGGAATGATAAAGGCAGTCGTTAAAAATGGTTGGGAAGAAGCTCTGAACAGTTTTTATGAGAATTACAAAAATTTGCATGAGATGTGTTCTGCACCTTTCGATGGCATCTGCGAACTGATTGCCTGTCTGAAGCAGAATCAGATTATTGTGCCGCTGATTACAGGGAAAGGGGAAAAGAGCTGTAAGATCACACTAAAAAAACTGGGGCTTGAACAAATATTTGATGAAGTCCTGTATGGATCGGAGGAACGATTCAATAAAAGAGAGAATATACTTTATTTATTAGAAAAATACGCAGTTAAAAAAGAGGAATTTATATATATCGGAGACACTGTTCAAGATGCTGACGCCTGCAGCAGCATTGGAGTGACATGTCTTTTAGCTGCATGGGCCGAACTTGCGGATCCCGCCAGATTAAAAGCCCATAATCCTTATACTTTTGAATCAGTATTTGAACTGAAGAAATTTCTGGAGTTAAAAATCAAGTGACTATAATGTTACTATTCACACGTTACCGTTCCGCGAGGTGTTTTCGTGCGTATTTTGCACGAATATCCCGAGTTTTGCAGCGCGAAACGGCGTTTTTTGCCGTTTCTGTGCATCGCGGAGCGTGTTACTGGTCACGGAGTGAACAGTAACACTATAATACATTTTAAATATTTCATATGAAAAATGAGGTATGATTTGGAACAGATATCTGCTATAATCATAGCAGAGGTTCTGTCCGGAGTGCAGCAGCGCCTGAAATAGTTATCTATGGTGAAAGAAAGCGTAAAGCCCTATCCGGTATAAAAAGTATAAAGGAATAAAAGCAGATGAATTTAGAATTCCTAAAAAAGTTGAATTTTAACCGCCAGTTTGAAACGGAAGCTGAACGGGAAAGAGTACTAAAACATGCGGCAGCAGACAGTTTAGCCAGTGGTAAGAGAGCGGTTCCAACAATAATTTTTTTTGAGATCATAATGCTGGGGATGTGGTTTCTGCAGGGCGGATTTTTTAGCAGTATGGAGCATATAGCTTATTTTATAGCGTATACTTCTCTTTTGCTGTGCAGTGTGGCAGCTTATATTATACTAATAGCCGTGGGCAGGGATATTGAGCACAGATATCGATTACTTCAGGATTTGAGCGTGGTATATGATGCATTTATGGTGATATGGTCTGTCTATATCACAGCTATTGATGCCCATTACAACGGTAGTTTTTCCGGCATTGTTTTTATCACGATCCTTGTTATTGTGCCGGTTGTTTCATTTGTGAAACCAGTCTTTTATGTTATCTTTCATGTAGTTGGCTGCGGATTGGTACTTGCTATAATCAGTGTCTATATAAAGGATGACGTTTGGGCAAATATTATTAATTTTTCAGTGTTTGCCATTATTTCCCTGATCTCAAGCCTTACATATTATGGAGTCAGGATCAGTTCATATAAAAGGCAGGTCATGTTGGAGGATGCAGCCGAAAGAGATGTTCTTTCCGGACTCTATAACAGACAAAAACTGGGACGGATGTCACCTGTGATATGGAAGCGCTGTGTGGAGAAGGAGATGACTCTGACTTGTATTTTATGTGATATTGATGATTTTAAGCAGATAAATGACAATTATGGTCACTTTGTAGGAGATGAGTGGATCAAGACCGTGGCGGAGATTATGAAACAATCTGTGCACGATGATCTGTGTTTCCGCTATGGGGGCGAGGAATTTATAATGCTCCTTCCTGGTGAAGACCTGAAGGATGGCATTCATGTGGTGGAAATGATACAGGAGAAGCTGAAGATATTCCCCCAAAAGCCAGGAAACATTGATGTAACACTGAGCTTTGGCATATATGAGGGACTGCCTTCTGCGGAAGGAGACAACATCGAGAAGTTCTTCTCAAAAGCGGATGCGCTTATGTATCAGGCAAAACGAAATGGCAAAAACCAGTATTGTTCTGAGAGAGTATAAGTATAAACATAGCAGCAGATTCTTACGCCCGGTGATATTTTCGGTATTCTGTAGGCAATACGTGATAGTATTCTTTAAACACTGCTGTAAATTTACTTTGATTTCCGTAACCCACAGCATGTGCGATTCTGGCAATACTATCCTGGGTTTCGAGAAGCAGTCTGGCAGCCCGTTCCATCCGGTGTTCTCTTGTATGGGCAGCAATGGAATTTCCATAAACTGCTTTGAATACATTCTTTAAGGTAGTAGGATTCATCAGATACTGTTTGGCTAAAGAATCGATAGTAAAATGTTGGTCCATATGACAGGTGAGCTGTTCATGGATATTGCGGATGATCTCAACCTGACTGGACTGATAATCAGCTAAATGCTCATTGGCTGAGACGCTGCATTTGCCCAGGTACAGCAGAAGTTCCATTGTTTTTAATTTCTGGTAAGCCGGAAGAAAGGCTTGCGGCTGTTCGTAGAAACCTGAGAAAATAGATTCAGTCTGAGCATTTCCGGCAAAAGAAGTGAGGATGCCGTTTTTGCAAAATTTCTGAATCAAAAATTCTCCGGTGATTCCTGTGCCTGACAGCAGTTCAGGAGGTTCATGTGAAAGCATATCCAGGTCAATACAGAGTGTGAATCCTTCATAATACTTATTTGGCAGTGTTATGACAGAATGTGCACAAACATCCATTGTATGCAGGCTGTAATTACCTGGACCCAGGTATACATTGTTTCCGTTTTCCATTTTCCATCCCATACGTCCAGCCCTGCAATAATTGATTTCCAGAATATGTTTCAGAGGATCATGAGGCAGTGTAAGCTGATCGGTTTTGAGGATCAGGTAAGAAAGTTCTATTCCGCGGCAGAGACAGCATGTCTCCATTTGGCTTCCATCATGGAGCCGGGCAAGCCTCTGCTCAATCTCTTCTAAATTGTACTTCATTTTAATTCTCCTTTTGCTCTAAATAGAAATGATTTTAGCCCATTTGGCAGAGTGTGATGGTGAAGCATTGACTTGTATATTTATATGCATTATACTTCGGTCATCACAATTAAACAAGTATTTAAGTATAATCAGAAATCGATCATTCAGATTAACGTATTAAAGATTGGAGCAAAGATTATGAATTTACATTTTGAACCGGTTAGTCCGGAAAATAGAACTAAAGTGGAAGAATTGCAGATATTACCGGAGCAGGCTGGTTTTATTGAAAGTGTCAGGGAATGTATGGCTGAGGCTGATGAGTTTCAGGAGTGGAAACCGGTGGGGATATATGATGGTGATTTACTTGTGGGATTTGCTATGTATGGATATTTCAGCGACTCACAGACGGAGGGAGAGGTGTGGCTGGACCGTATCCTGATCGACAGGAGATACCAGAAAAAAGGGTATGGGAAAGCGGCTGTACTGGCCCTGTTAAAAAGGCTTCAGCTTGAATATGGCAATAAACAGATTTATTTGAGTGTATACGAAAATAATGAGGCAGCTGTTAACCTCTACCAGCAGACAGGTTTTCAATTTAATGGAAAACTTGATACAAAAGGTGAAAAAATCATGAGCTTTCAATCCAATTAGAAAGTTTTTTGGCCCAAATAGAAACAAGCGGTTATAACAGGTTGACTCTTTCATGAAGAACGGCTATTATAAGAATGGACAGAAGTTAGATGATGCTAACTGAATGAAAGGGTGATACAAATGACATTAAAAGATTTAAAAATCGGAAATACGGCAACGATCCTTTCCGTTGGAGGGAGCGGCGCCCTGCGTCAGCACTTCCTGGATATGGGATTGATCCAGGGGGCTGAAGTAACCGTAATGAAATATGCGCCTATGGGAGATCCCATAGAGCTTCGGATCCATGGGTATGAGCTGACCATCCGCCTGGAGGACGCAGAGAAGATCCAAATAGGCGATCCCCATGAGAGTAAGCCTGAAAATAAATCACGGCGAAAAAAAGCTATAGTCCCTCATCCGGGATACGGGGAGGGCGGGAAGTATCATAAACGCAAGACGGAAAACCCGCTTCCGGAGGGGACAGTCCTCACATTTGCTCTGGCAGGAAATCAGAACTGCGGCAAAACTACACTGTTTAACCAGCTGACAGGCTCAAACCAGCATGTGGGCAATTTCCCGGGTGTGACAGTTGACCGCAAAGACGGGGCGATACGGGGATATAACAATACTCAGATAACGGACCTGCCGGGAATCTATTCCATGTCCCCATACAGCAGTGAGGAGCTTGTAACACGTGAATTTCTGCTGGAGGAAAAACCAAAGGGGATTATCAATATTGTTGATGCAACTAATATTGAGCGAAACCTGTACTTGACCATGCAGCTGCTGGAGCTGCATATGCCCATGGTAGTCGCGCTGAATATGATGGATGAGCTGAGGGAAAATGGCGGTTCTGTGCTGGTAAATGAGCTGGAGGAACGCTTAGGCGTGCCGGTTGTTCCCATCTCCGCGGCAAAGGGGGAAGGGATCGATGAGCTTGTAAAGCATGCAATACATATTGCCAAGTATCAGGAGTGCCCCACAGACACAGATTACTGCGATGAATCCACAGGAGGTATCCACAGGGGGATCCATGCGGTAATGCATCTCATTGAGGATCATGCCAGAGCTGTGGATATTCCGGTGCGTTTTGCAGCAAGCAAAATCCTTGAAGGCGACAGCCAGATTCTGAAAAAACTGGACCTCACCAGGAATGAAATGGAAACCCTGGAACACATCTCCCGTCAGACAGAAGAAGAGACAGGACTTGACAGGGCATCAGCTATAGCTTCCATGCGTTTTGAGTACATACAGAAGGTCTGTGACGCCACTATTGTAAAGCCGGGGGAGAGCAGAGAACGTGCACGGAGCAGAAAAATGGACCGTATACTGACAGGAAAATATACAGGAATTCCAGCATTTATCGGGATCATGGCATTAGTGTTCTGGCTGACCTTCAGTGTGATAGGTGAGGGCCTTAAAAACCTGCTGGAGGCAGGGATCGTATCTCTGACTGATCTTACGGACAGGGCAATGACAGCAGCAGGAGTGAATGATGTACTGCGTTCCCTTGTAGTGGACGGAATATTTACAGGTGTGGGCGGAGTGATCAGCTTTCTGCCGATCATTGTCACTTTATTTTTCTTTTTATCGATTTTAGAAGACAGCGGCTATCTGGCCAGGGTAGCTTTTATTATGGACAAGCTGCTGCGTAAATTAGGATTATCAGGGCGCAGTATTGTCCCAATGCTGATCGGATTCGGATGTACAGTTCCTGGTGTGATGGCTAGCAGGACACTGCCGTCTGAGCGGGATCGGAAAATGACGATTTTGCTGACCCCATTTATGAGCTGTACTGCAAAACTTCCGATCTATGCATTTTTTACAGCCCTGTTTTTTCCAAAACACGGGGCATTAGTCATGATCGGACTGTATTTGTTTGGAATTGCGGCTGGAATCCTGATGGCTCTCATTTTCAAGAAGACGATGTTTCGGGGCGAGCCTGTCCCCTTTGTACTGGAACTGCCAAATTACAGGATGCCAGGCGCCAAAAACGTAGTCCGGCTGCTTTGGGATAAAGCCAGAGATTTCCTGCAAAGAGCCTGCACGATCATTTTCATAGCAGTCCTTGTAATCTGGTTTCTGCAGAGCTTTGACCTAAGATTTCATCTTGTAACAGATTCTAAGGACAGTATACTGGCTGCTGTGGCAGGATTTATCTCCCCGGTCTTTACACCGGCCGGTTTTGGTGACTGGCGGATATCCACAGCGCTGGTAACAGGGTTTATGGCAAAGGAAAGCGTTGTTTCTTCACTGACGGTACTGTTTGGAACAACAGAAGCCCTGCTGGGAACACTGACTACAGCAAGCGCGGCCTCTCTTCTTGTTTTCTGCTTACTGTATACTCCGTGTGTGGCAGCGGTGGCCTCTATAAAGCGGGAGTTGGGAGGAAAGTGGGCGCTGGCAGTTGTCTTTGGCCAGCTGGCAATTGCCTGGATCGCTGCGTTTGCAGTGTATCATATCGCCTTGCTTTTTTGACGCAATGCATTCAGAAGTTTTGGAGGTAATCACATGAAAGTGCGGGATACTTATACATGCCCACTGGAATTGACACATGATATTATTCGTGGAAAATGGAAGCCCATTATACTGTGGCAGTTAGGGAAGGGAGCCGCCTCCCTGTCAGCTCTGCAGAACGATATAGAGGGAATAGGGCAGAAAATGCTGCTGCAGCACCTGGGGGAATTACAGACTTTTGGGATGGTGCAAAAAGAACTGCAAGAGGGCTATCCTCTTAAAGTGGAATATTCCCTTACAGATAAAGGCAGACGGATGTTAAGCATTATCTCTGCCATGCAGGAGATTGGAATTGAATTGATGAAAGAGGATGGGAAGGAAGAATTTCTGAAAAATAAAGGATTGATATAGAAGCACACAAAAAAGTGTGTAATGTACAAACAAGCCTTTTACTGTTAGAATAAAACGAAAAACAGGAGAGACATTTATTATGATGAAAAATCCGGAGCAGACTATAGGTAATATTGCAGATAAATACAGTACCGTTTTTATCAGTTATGTTGATAATGAGGGGTTCCCCATCACAAAGGCAATGCTGAAGCCGAGGATACGGGAAGGGATAAAAGTATTTTGGTTTCATACGAATACATCATCAAACAAAGTTAAATTCTTTCGGGAAAACCCAAAAGCCAGTATTTATTTTGTAGATAAGCGTTTCTTTCGCGGAGTTAGTTTGATCGGAACAGTAGAAGTGTTAGAAACAAAGGAAGCTAAGGAAATGTTGTGGCAGGAAGGCGATACCATGTATTACAGGGAAGGAGTAACAGACCCCGATTACTGTGTACTGAAATTTACTGCTGTCAGAGGAAGATATTATAGTAATTTTCATTCAGAAGATTTTGAAATTTAATATGTTTAGGGATGTAGTTTTATGACATAATACCGGGTGTCATATGTTACAAGAAAAATTTGTATTGGTCTGGTAAGATGATTTCATACTTATCTCAAGGAGGAAATATAAATGAGTTATTTTCAAAAAAATAAAGAGGCGTGGGAAGAAGCGTTTGAGCACCGTCATCCCGGCTGGGGAGAGGCAAACCATGAGAGACTGGCAAATGAAGAACTTCCCTTTTTCTGCCCGGATATAGCAAAGGAATTACGGTCAATTGATTTTCAGGGTAAGACCATAGCCCAATTTTGCTGCAATAATGGGCGTGAATTATTATCCTTAATGGGGCTTGGTGCGAAAAAAGGAGTCGGTTTTGATATTGCAGAAAATATAATCATGCAGGCCGCAGATACAGCAAAAAAGGCAAGCATTGAAAATTGCGAATTTGTATCATGCAACATCTTGGATATTCCGGAGGAATATTATCACTCTTTTGATTTTGTTCTGTTCACCATCGGAGCGATTACCTGGTTTGAAGATTTAAATGAACTCTTTCAGAAAGTGTCTGACTGCTTAAAACCCGGCGGCATTTTGTTCATACATGACTTTCATCCGGTTATGAACATGCTGCCCATGCCGGGGGAACCTGAATTTGACGAACAGCATCTTAATCAGATTGCGTATTCTTATTTTAGAAAAGAACCGTGGATCGAGAACGAGGGAATGGGATATATGTCTGTGCAATATCCTTCAAAAACATTTACCAGTTTTTCACATACACTCTCATCCATTATTAATGCTGTCAGCGGCGTAAAGCTGCATATTCTCAAAATGAATGAGTATGATTACGATATCGGTTTATCAGAGGTGTATGATAAAAAGGGATTTCCATTATCGTATCTTTTGATTGCGGAGAAATTAGCCTGAATACTGCAGAATCAGGGCAGCGGTGCATAAAGACCGCTGCCCATTTTTCATTTATAATACTGGAACGGCATTCTGAAACGTAAGTGATTCAAAAATGATCTTTCCATCACGAATCCGCTGTGTAAGCACACCACACTGCTTTTTGCCTCTGTGCTGAAAGGCAGTGCAGCTCAGTTCTGCAACGGCTTCCTTCACAGTAATCTTAGCGGCAGGATCGGTAAAAGCATCAATTTCAGCACCGGCGTTTTGGACCAGCCCCTCACAGTAATGGCGGATCGCCTCTTTTCCTTCCAGGGGATGGTCACACAGATTGGTCAGTATGACTGCATCGTGAGCATAGCCGGAAATCAACGCCTCGATATTATGATCTTTTAAATTGGCAATGTGCCTGTCTGTAATCGCCTTTGCCTCTGTATTGGTTGGAAATGGATGTGCTTTTACACCCAGGGAGGGCATTCTGACAACCGTTTTCGCATAGCCGCTCACATAAACAGCCTTTCCGTTTTCCACCATATAGGTGAAAGAAGCGAAGTTAGAAAATGGCGGCATGGAGGCCACAAGGGTTATATAGTTTTCTGTACTTTGACGGTATAGAAAATTCAGTTTATCAACGGCATGTTCTATATCCATTCCCAGTTTGACTGCAAATGATAAAGAGTTGCGCATTATGCCGGTAAGTGTATCGTGTCCCATGGTACGGGTGCGGCCGTCCAGGCGGGTAATTGCAACCAGTTCCTCAGAATAATCGGACAATGCCTCGTCCAGATTTGAATTCTTTTTCATATTCATCATGGACTCAATATGATGTGTCATTAGTTCATCCGCAGTTCTTGACATTTAAGCTTCCTCCTTTGAATGCCTGATAATTATAATATTAAATTTTATTTCAGTATTTCATGTATCGGTTTCAGCATCCGTCCGCCGCATATGGATGACTCAAACTGGATCTTCCCATTTTTTACATAATACGTTTCTGTCATGACAGTTCCCATTGCCCTGGCTTCACATACCAAAAGCATTACGCCGTCAGGTACTGATTTTGTTTTCCACTTGATCTTTGGAAATCCATGAATCCGGATATGCTTTATAATACTCCAGCTGGATTTCATAAGTCTGCTGCAGAACGTATGGATCTCGTTTTTTCCATTGCATGTATTTTTAGACATATTTGTAATAACAACGGCGCTGTCTTCGTAATCTCTTGTGATGACATTGGCATTCATGGTAAACATAGCCCTTAAGTGTCTGTGAAAAATTCTTTTTACCTCTCTGCCTTTTTCCATTTTTGTTCCAGTAATGGGAAGTACCCTTCGCTTTGGTTCAAAAATATAAAGTGTGACATAAGATATTTTCCCGTTTTTCACAATACAGGTATACGACAAAAAAGGTGAAAAAGACTTACTGCGAACAGATAATACACCATAATCTGATGTGCAGCGGTTCACGTAGACACGCACGTCGTTGGCACAGTCAAAAGGGATTTCCCTCACAAGCTGTTGCAAAAATTGTATGGCAGCGTGGCAGGACATTGTTTTTGCTTTACCGTCTGCATAGACAATAGAAACAAGATTTTTGTCGAAATCGGAAAGGATTCCATTTGCGTCCTTGTGAAGTATTTTATTAAAATGTTCCTTGATTATATGGTTTCTCACTGCTGCCTCTCCTTTCAGTTCCTGTTACAGATTTTCCTGATAGAATGAGGTAAGTTTTGCTACGGCTTTTGCCACAGGTTCCGGCTGGTCATACAGGTCATAATGGCTGACTCCCTCCAGCACTAAAATATCTTTTTTCTGTGAGGCAGCACGCTTATACAGTTCCTGGCCGTCCCGATAGGAGCCAAATGCGCCTTGTTTGTCCCCCACGATTATCTGCAGCGGCTGGGTGAGCAGCACCTCAGCCAGATGGAAGGCATCAAAGCTGAGCATGGCATTCATGCTGGAAAACAGCAGCTTGTTCGGTGAATTAGGGCTCTTGCCTCTTGGGGTAGTGTAATAATCTACTGCCTCCACAATATCTATATCAGTGATCCCTGACTTTTCCAGTTCCTCTTTACTGCCGGGAATCCATCCGACAATCATTGGCTCTGCACCGTTAATCTCTGCAGTGCGCTGTTTTCCTGCTGCCTCCATAGTCATGGCAATATTCTCACAGCTCTCACGCTGGACACGTCCGATATTAGCTCCCACCACGGTACCTACAGCTTTAATTCGGTGGTCGCTCATTGCTGCATTGACAGCGTAGCCCCCGCCTGCGCATACACCCAGAACGCCGATCCTGTCCTTGTCTATAAGGTCAAGAGTTGTCAGATAATCTACGGCACAGTGAATGTCTTCTGTACGCTGTGCAGGAATCTCTGCAAACCGTGGTTCTCCTTCACTTTCTCCCTGGCAGGATGCATCAAAAACAATCGTTACATAGCCGTTTTCAGCCATTTTTTCAGCATAGATACCGGCCGTCTGCTCTTTACAGCTGCTTCCCGGATGTACACAGACAAGGGCAGGGTTCTTTTTCCCCTCCGCCTCTTCCGGTATGTTTAGGACAGCGGCAACTTTATGTCCGCTTGCAGGAAACTGAATTACCTTTTTTGTTATTTTCATATGAAAACCTCCTTGGTTGATACTTGTGTATATTATTACTCTCGTGTATAATAACTATAAAACATGATTCTCTGATTATCAATGACCAGATTCGGGAATCTATGTAGTAATACTCATTTTTTTAAATGTGTGTAATTAAGGAGGACATTATGAGTAAAATAACAGACAGGAGAATCGCCAAATCAGAAAAAGCGATCCAGACTGCATTTCTGGAAATGCTGCTGGATGTTGGCTTTGATGCTATTACTGTGAAGGAAATGACTGAAAAAGCTGATATCAGCCGGAAAACCTTTTATCTGCATTATTTGGATAAATATGATCTGCTGAACGGGATAGTGGACGAGATGATAAGAGAGCTTACAGATCTCTGTGAAAAAAAGAAAGAAATGGGATTTGTGGAGGGCACTGTCCTGTGGTTTTACTATTTTGAAGATCATAAGCCCTTTTTTACAGCTTTGTTTTCTACAGAGAGTACGATCACTTTCCGGCACCGCCTGCTGGATTTTATCATGGAACAGCTTAATTATAAGCTGGAAGGGGTATCCGCCCAAAGGAATACAGAAGTTCTGCGTAAATTTATGGGGATGGCTGTCCTAGGTGTGATAGAGTCCTATGTATTAGATCAGTTCCATGCAGGGATTGAAGAAATCGCAAAACAGGTGGGAGAATTACTGGAACAGATCATTGTACGGGCACAGAGTGAAGAAAATGTTAAATAAAATGCAGAACATGCATTCGAAAAAGGCTTGATTTTAGTAACGAAATATATTATGCTGTTACTAAGGCTGTTATAAAGCCGGAAGCTAAATGAGAGGAGGATGGAGAAATGTCTAAAGAATGTCCTGTTTATATAGCAATCGATCTGAAGGCTTTTTACGCATCTGTGGAGTGCAGGGAGAGGAACCTCAATCCGCTGACGACAAATCTTGTGGTGGCAGATGAAGGCCGCACAGAGAAGACTATCTGCCTTGCTGTCTCTCCATCCCTGAGAGCTTACGGAATACACGGAAGACCGCGGCTGTTCGAGGTTGTGCAGAAGATTCGGGAGGTAAATGCCGGGCGCCTCTTAAAAGCGCCGGGACATGTATTTTCCAGATCTTCTTATGATACAGACGAGCTTAAAGAATCAGCAGACGCGGAGGCCGGCTATATTGTCGCCCAGCCCAGGATGGCATTTTACATGGAGTACAGCACCAGGATTTATGATATTTACCTGAAATATGTAGCTCCTGAGGATATCCATGTCTACTCGATCGATGAGGTATTTATGGATGTGACACATTATCTGGCTGCTTATCAGATGACGCCCCGTGAGCTGGCAATGAAAATCATACAGGATGTGCTGCAAAATACCGGAATAACGGCAACAGCGGGGATAGGGACAAATTTATATCTGTGTAAAATCGCAATGGATATTGTTGCCAAACGCATCGAGCCGGACAAAGACGGAGTCAGGATCGCACAACTGGATGAAATGTCTTACCGCAGACAGCTCTGGTCTCACCGCCCTCTGACTGATTTCTGGCGGATCGGCAGGGGATATGCAAGGAAGCTGGAAGCTAATGGGATGTTTACCATGGGAGATGTGGCAAGGTGTTCCCTGGGCGGACTAAATGAGTATCACAACGAAGATTTACTTTACCGGTTATTTGGTGTAAATGCGGAACTTCTCATTGACCATGCCTGGGGATGGGAACCGTGTACGATGCGTGATATCAAATCCTACAAGCCAGCGTCCAGCAGCAGTTGTTCGGGGCAGGTCCTTCAGCAGCCCTACGACTTTGAAAAAGCAAGGATTGTTGTTAATGAAATGGCTGACTTGCTGGCGCTTGATCTGGTTGAGAGAGGACTGGTGACGGACCAGATCGTCCTGACGGTTGGTTACGATATTGAAAACCTCACAGATCCTGACAGGAAAAAAAGATACCGGGGTGAGATCACCACTGACCACTATGGCAGAAGTATACCCAAACATGCACACGGCACGGCAAATATTGGACGTATGACCTCCTCAGCAAGGCTGATAACAGATGCTGTCACAGAACTATATGACAGGATCACAGACCAAAACCTCATGGTAAGAAGAGTGTATCTCTCCGCAAACCATTTAGCGGAGGAGGGGACGGCAGAGAAAGCTCAGTCATTTGAACAGATGGATTTGTTTACCGATTATGCGGCACTGGAGAAAGAAAAGGAAACAGAGCAGGCGAAATTAGAACGTGAGAAAAAGATGCAGCAGGCGATGCTCAGCATTAAGAAAAAGCATGGCAAGAATGCGATCCTGAAAGGTATGAACCTTTTGGACGGCGCAATGGCAAAGGAACGCAATAAACAGATCGGCGGGCACAAGGCATAATGCGGCTGCCCGGAAAGGAGACTGCAATGGAGGATACAGATATTAGCAGATATGAGGATATTATCAGCCTTCCCCACCACGTGTCGGCTTCCCGTCCGAATATGCCAATTCCTGACAGGGCAGCACAGTTTGCACCGTTTGCCGCCTTGTCAGGACATGACGCTGCAGTTAAGGAAACAGCCCGTCTGACACAGGAGCGGAGAGAGCTGGATGAGGGGATCAGGGAAATCCTGGATGAAAAATTGAGGATGGTGCAGGAAATGCTGCATGAAGATCAGCCTCAGATTACTGTAACATATTTCTGCCCGGATGAAAGAAAAGCAGGGGGGGCTTATGTGACGGTTTCCGGCCAGGTCAGGAAGATTGATCTATACGGACACTCGCTTATCATGGGAGACGGACGGCAGATTCCAATTGAAGAAATCTATGATATAGAATTGTAATACTCCCTTTTTGCCAACCGCATATAATGCTTATATAAGGAATCAAACGGCTTTGTATAATCATCGATCCAGGGTTTCCTTTTTCCGCAGAAATGCAGAATGACCGTGTTCTGCATGACCCACGACATTGTGTACGCGCCCCAGCTCCGGAGCAAATATCCGGAGAAATATCTTGTATCATAATTCCAGATCTCATCCTTCAGCGGCATAGTCAGTTCGCCATATAGATAATTGAAAATATCCTGGTCGGGGAGCAGCAGTTCCGCAGCGTGTTCACGCACACTGTTAAAAATAACATCCGGATTTACTAATGTCCGGGCCTTATTCAAATCTATCAGCATAACACCGGTGTTGTAATAGTCGTGTCCGGTGTCCAGTCTGATCCGGTTGATTCCGTTCATAATGTCGATAACTCCCACATGGGACGCAGCGGCAAAAATGCTGCCCTTCAAATCCATTTCCCATAATGGGCGGAGCGGATTTATAACCAAAATATCCGGGTCCAGATAGATCACTCTTTCCAGCCCCTCCGGAAGAAGACACGGGGCCAGCAGGCGGTAATACATCTCCTGAGGATAGCGTTCAGTTAAGGGGGCGGACTGAAAAAGACTTCGGTCCACAGGCAGCAGGATCAGCCTGATGTTCAGCCCGGCGCATTTCTCAATCAGCCAATTTGTTTTTTCCTGTGAAATTGAACTGTGCAGAAGAAATACCTGAAAACGTTCAGCAGGATTGTTGATGGAAACGGAGTTGAGCATGGTCCAAAAAGGTTCCAAGTAATTTTCGTCAAAAGTAACCAACAGATTGATTATATCGTTTGGCATAAAAACCTCCTTAATGAAAGTTAAGAGATATTAGTGATAAGATACGTTATCCGGCTTAAGCAACCTCAAACTGGCTGTTGTAAAGTTCTGCATAAAAACCACCTTTTTCCATCAGCTCTGTATGGCTGCCGCTTTCAATAATATCGCCGTCTTTTAATACTAAAATGATATCCGCATTTTTGATAGTTGACAGGCGATGGGCGATGACAAAAGAGGTGCGTCCCTGCATCAGCTTATCCATGGCATTTTGTATCAGCACTTCTGTTCTTGTATCAATGGAGCTTGTGGCTTCATCTAAAATCAGCATAGGGGCATTATCGATCATGGCCCGGGCAATGGTGATCTGCTGACGCTGACCCGCTGAGAGGCTGATCTTATCATTGATCACAGTGTCATATCCTTTTGGAAGTGTCCGTATGAAGTGGTGAAGTCCCACAGCCTTGCACGCCTGTCTGAGCATCTCATCTGAGATATTTTTCTTATTATACACAATGTTTTCCCTGATGGTCCCTTCAAAAAGCCAGGTATCCTGTAGTACCATGCAGAAGAGGGAATGGACCTGTTCCCTGGTCATCAGGCGGATTGGAACGCCGTCGATCAGGATTTCTCCGCTGTTTACTTCGTTGAATCGCATCAGGAGGTTGACTAGTGTTGTTTTTCCCGCACCGGTAGGTCCTACAATGGCAATTTTCTGTCCGGGACGGGCTTTGGCAGAAAAGTTATGGATAATGATTTTGTCCGTGCCTTCATATCCGAATGTTACATTCTTGAATTCTACGTGGCCGGTAACTGTCTGGGGCTTTAATGTCTTATGGCTTTCATCCGCCATTTCTTCCGCATCCAGAAACTCAAATACACGTTCACCGGCAGCAACCGCCATCTGCAGGCCCTGAGCCAGCTGGGCGATCTGTGTGAGAGGCTGGGTGAAATAACGCACATAAACCAGGAAGGCTACGATTACCCCAAAAGAAATATGTCCGTTCAGAGCTAAAGCAGCGCCTACGACAATAACAGCCACATAGCCCAGGTTATCTACAAAAGTCATGATGGGCATCATCAGCCCGGAGAGGAATTGAGCCATATATGTGCTCTTGTTCAGCTTTTTATTAAGACTCTTGAATGGCTCATACATCTGCTGTTCAGCATTATATGCTTTTACAATTGTATGTCCTGTATACGTTTCTTCAATGTGGCCGTTAATTTTCCCCAGATATTTCTGCTGGTTATCAAAATGCTTCTGGGATTTGCTCATGATGATCATCATGACTACAAAGCCAAGGATCACTGATGCAATAGCTGTGACGGTCATGATCCAGTTGGTGGCAAACATCATGATCAGGGAGCCGGCCAGCATAGTAACAGATGATACCAGGGTGGTCAGACTGTTGTTCAGATTCTGCCCCAGAGAGTCCACATCGTTGGTAATACGGGAAAGGATATCCCCTGTGGTGTTTTTATGATAAAACCACATGGGCAGGCGGTTGATCTTCTGACTGATATCCGTCCGCATTTTCTGGGAAATCCTTTGGGTGACTGTTGCCATGATCCATCCCTGTATAGTGTTTAAGAGTGAACTTAACAGATACAGGACAACAAGAAGCCCTCCGATTTTGGCAATGCCGGACATATCAAGGTTTGTCATAATTCCTTCTGTTATAAGATTAGTCATATCCTTGAGCTTTTCAGGACTGATAAGAGCGATCACAGTTCCTGCAATGGCGGATATCACCGCCATAATGATAACGGCCAAATGCTTCTTGGAGTAGGAGAGCAGGGCCTTCACTGTTTTTTGTGTATCTTTTGCCTTATGGAAGGTTCCTCCCAGTCCGGAAAGATCAGAGAGATCCATCTCCGGTGAAGTTTGGTTTTCCTTAAATTTTTCATTATTCATTTTCCAGTTCCTCCTTTGAAAGCTGGGAATAGGCGATTTCCTTATATAAGCCGCAGGATTTCATCAATTCCCGGTGGGTTCCCATTCCGGCAATTCTGCCTTCATCCAGAACAATGATCCTGTCAGCATCTTTAATGGTCCCGATCCGCTGCGCCACAATAATGATGGTAGCGTCTGCTGCCCGGCGCCGCAGTTCACTGCGCAGCAGCTTATCGGTTTTATAATCAAGAGCGGAAAAGCTGTCGTCAAAAATAAGAATCTCAGGATCTCTTGCGATAGCTCTTGCAATGGAAAGACGCTGCTTCTGACCGCCGGAGAGATTGGTGCCGCCGGGAGCGATATAGCTTTGATAGGAGTCCTCCATTTTCTCTACAAAATCCCTGCTCTGGGCAGTAGAAATGGCGGAAACAATAGCTTCCCTGCTGACACTGCCGGTTCCATTTGAGCCAAAAGACACATTCGAAGAAACATCTCCTTTAAAAAGAATGGCTTTCTGGGAAACATACCCGATCTTATTGCGCAGCGTGGCTTGTGTAAAATCTTTCACATTGATGCCGTCTACATAAACTCCGCCTTCCGTGGCGTCATAAAATCTTGGTATCAGATTGACGACTGTACTCTTACCGCAGCCTGTCGCACCGATAAAAGCGACAGTCTCCCCCTTATTGGCCTGGAAACTGATGTCCTGAAGCACATAGTCCTCTGCGTCCGGATACCTGAAACTCACATGTTTAAACTCAACCCGCCCTGGTTCCGCAGTATGCAGATCGTTGATTGTTCCGTCACGAAGGGCAGGGTCTGTCTCAAGGACTTCACAGATACGGTTTGCAGATACGCTGGCACGGGGAATCAAGATCAAAACCATCACGAGCATCATAAATGCCATGAGCAATTGAATAGCATAAGAGGAAAATACCATCATATCCGAAAAGATGGACAGACGTTCCATTACAGCTGCGGAAGAGATCAGCACAGCGCCAATCCAGTACACTGATAAGGTCAGACCATTCATGATCAGTTCCACCGAGGGCATCAGCGCTGCCATAAGGCGGTAGGAAAACAGATTAGTGTCAGTGAAGGCGTCATTGGCTTTTGCAAATTTATTCTCCTGATATCCCTCTGCGTTGTAGGCACGGACAACCCGCAGCCCGGTCAGGTTTTCTCTGGAGACACGGCTCAGGTCATCGGTCTGCTGCTGGAGCAGTTTGAATTTGGGAATTGCAAGAGCGATCATTACCACAGATACTACAAGCAGTGCCGCCACGGCAATACCTGTAGCAAGAGACCACTGCCAGCCTTTGTCTAAAATCTTTATAATAGACCATACCGCCAGAATGGGCGATTTGATCAGAATCTGCAGCCCTATGACTACCAGCATCTGGACCTGTGTAATATCATTTGTGGTTCTTGTTATAAGGCTGGGGATAGAAAAGTTATTGATCTCCTGCATGGTGAACGACTGAACTTTTTGAAATAAGCCGGTCCTCAAACGGGAGGCCAGATTAGTCGTGATCCGTGCAGCAAGCCCGGCGATGATGATGGAAATTGCAAGGCTTCCGAGGGCAAGCAGCAGCATTCTGCCGCCGGCAAGTAAAATTTCCTTCATTTCACTGCCTGGTGTCTGGACAAGTTCCGTGATCTTACCCATGTATTCAGGCAGGGTTAAGTCAAGCCATACCTGTATAACAATGAGCCCAAGGCTTACAGCAGTAAGCCCCCATTCTTTTTTTGTTAAATTTTTCAGTATTTTGATCAAGTTAGTTCCTCCATTCTAAATAACGGATATTGCAGAATTCTGTTGTATAAGTATCCGATTTCGGATTCTTATATTATAGTCCGAAATCGGATACTTGTCAAGTGTTAATATCTTCGTTCTCTGTGAAATAAAAAAAGCTGAATACCAAACTGGTATTACAGCTCATTAGATAGTCAAAACAATTCTTTGTTTATAGTTTCATGATTGTATTTTGTTTGTCTGTTAGATTTCCTCGTCTAACAAAGAAATGTATTTTGCCAGCAGTTCTGTACAAAGCTGCAGCTGCTGGGGAGATATCTGGCCGATAGCTCTCTGCTCTGCTTCATAGACATTTAAAATAACTTTTTCGCCGAATTTCTGTCCTGCTTCTGTCAGACGGATGACTTTTTTATTACGTGTGCCCGGTATTGTCTCCAGATAGACAAGCCCTTTTTTTATCATTCCCGATACCACAGAATTGACTGTCTGTTTAGGCAGCGACCACATTTCACAAATACTCTGCTGTGACTGTTCCCCATCCAAAGCGAAAAGTGCATACCATACCCAAAACTCGTTATCAGAAATATCGTGCTGGCTGGCTGCTCTGTGATAGATTGCAGTCAGCTCTTTAAATTGCTGATTGAATATTTCAAATAATTTTTTGTTTTCCTGCTGCATCTTGTGTCCCCTCTCTGAGTATAAAGATATTTTAAGAATAGTCCGAAACCGGATACTTGTCAAGTATTTCAGGAAAAATTATCAGTGGTTTTTCTATACTCTTTGGAAAACAGGGCAGCCAGATCCTCCATATTACGCAATGGCATGGGACAAAATGAAGTGACTGACAGAAAATTATTAATTTATTTATATGTTAAGAAAGCTCCCAATTATTTATATCGTGGCATTAGCTGTTCATGAAATTGAGGAGCTAAAGTTCCCGGGGGGTTTTGTGGAACTGGTGACGGCCATGACGGGGCTGAAGCTGAAGAAATTGGGGCTGGCCAAGTTTGGCTTACTAATGTTTACTTTATACGCAACCATTATTCCTGCCTTTATCAGCGGATATGTCTGGCCCGTTATGGCAACGTTGTTTATTGGTATTATTGAGATTTTTGCCCATTTAGCTGCGGCAAGAGTCAATCCAAAGAAGTTCTATTCTCCCGGAATGCTAACGGCCATTGTCGTACAGTTTCCTGTAGCCGTGTATGGATTTTACTATTTATTTTCTAATCAGATGGTGAAAGGGATTTACTGGATATACGCATTTATTTTTCTACTGATTCCATTATTTGGCCTGCAGGCCATTATTGTGAAATCAAATGGACACAAGTATGGGGAATTTATAAATAATGCGAGAAAGGCGATGCTTACCAGCGAGGGCCGGGAAAAAACGAAGAATAGAATAAAATAAGTATTTGAGATGAAAAGGAGACAAAACTATGAAGGTACAATTAATAGCGAATTTATCAGCAAATGGTGAACTCATTTTAGCTGCTCAATCTGATGCCTATCAGGCGCCTCAGGAGGTTGCTGGCATGGGATTTGCCAAAGCACTTGAATGCGGCAATATTATTATGGGACGGACTACCTATCAGATGTTTGCCCCCATGATGAAGGATGTTCTTAAAAATCTTGAAGTGGTGGTCATAAGTTCAGAGGATATGGATGCCGACGTATACACAGCAAAAAATGCAGGAGATGCAGTCAGTTATCTTGAGAAAAAAGGATTTGAAAAGGCTTGTGTTGACGGTGGAACAATGACATATAATTTATTTCTTGAATCAGGACTTGCCGATGAACTATTCTTTAATTTATTCCCAGTTGTTATAAATGGAGGCGGCAGTATGGAAACAGCACAAGGAAAAGTCCTGGAGTACAGACTTGCTAAAGCAAAATCTCATGGTGATATCGCCATGCTTCATTACATCAAAAAATAGAAGTATGTTTATTTAAATAACCAGAGAGCACCGGGGGTGATTGAAAATCCAGTGCTCTCTGGTTGTAAACTATTCAGATGTTATGAGTGCTAAATTTTGAAAGCAGATATCTATGAGAAATTGATGATGGCAAAAAAATCAAGGAGAAGGGAAATGAAACTCTAAAATATTACTACACAAGGGGACCGGCCTTGATTTACATCCGATGAAATAAAAGCCCTCCGTGCGTGTGGTAAATGATGATTAGCGAGATAATAAATTAATAATTTTGAAACAATTCTCCAATAATACACAAATATAAGAGAGCTATGCTATAATCCAAATAAGGAAGTGCGAGGTGAGTGGCATGGAAAAATTTGAGAGAGTATTGAGGGCAGTATTTTATCCGCCGGTTGTACTTAGGGTTATTTTAATGGTGGTTGGCTTCGGCTCTCTGATTCCGGCATTTTTTTCGCCTCTTGCTGATACTCCTTTTGCCTATATTTCATACATACTGTCTGCTTATGCTATGCTGGTGGCCGTTGTAGGGGCAATCAAAATCTGCGGAAAAATGAAAGAAATAAAAAACAGGCTGGTACAGGAGAATGCGCTTGCAAACCGTTATGTGACGGACCATTATTTCCGTGTTTCCGTGAGCTTGTGTGTAGCATTAGTGGTAAATCTCGGATATGCAGTACTAAAGGCAACTGGTGCTGTTCTCTACGCTTCGGCATGGACTGGGGCAATTGCAGCTTATTATATTGCCCTTTGTGCAGTCCGGTTTTATTTAATGAAGAAATTTATCAATGCAAAAGAGAAGGATGAGGAGAAAGAAAGGATTTCTTATCGGAATACGGCGGTTTTCCTGTTTTTTGTGAACCTTGCATTGGCGGCGATTGTTTATAAAGTGGTGCAGGATGGTGAAACATATTCCTATCCTGGATATATTATTTACGTCTATGCGGGATATACCTTTTATAGTTTTTGCTCATCTATTTATAACATGGTAAAATACAGAAGGTTTCACAGCCCCCTCTTATCCGCATCCAAGGCAATCGGGATGACGGCCGCGCTGGTTTCTGTAATTTCGCTTCAAACCGCTATGCTGACGCAGTTTGGAACAGAGGGAGATTTTTCCCGCCGATTGGCGAATGCTCTGACGGGAACAGCAGTATGCATGGCTGCGCTATCTATTTCCATTTTTATGCTGGTGCAGTCTAAAAGAAAAACCAGATAATCGCTACATCTTTTTACCGTTTACCGCAGGCCAATACCACTTTGTAAATAAACTGCTAATTATAGACAACAATTCTTCATCGCTCATCTCATCAGGATGCTGTATTTGATGAATGATGGCAGAAAAAATCCCATTAAAGTAAATATCCATGATAACACGATTATGGGTTGAAGTATTTATGGGAGCGTTCAGTGATTCCTGCAGCCGTTGCTGTAATCTTCTTATAAATGCAGCTCGGTTGGAATCGCGGAGGAGAATGCCAAGACGATCTTTTGAGGCATAAAAATGCTCAAGAAACAGCTGAAAAAAATGATTATCTAAAACAGGAGACATCTGAATTTGTGGTAGAAGAACAGAAAGCATCCCGTCTATAAACTGATCTTCTGCGTACTCGATTAAATTAAAGACATCTTCAAAATATCGATAGAACGTAGTACGATTATAACCTGCAAGATTTGTGATTTCTTTGATTGTGATTTTATATATGTTTTTTATTTCTGCAAGACGGAAAAAGGCAGTAATAAATGCCTCTCTCGTAGCATCTGTGATTTCAGGCTGTTTATTCATGAGTTCCTTTCTGCATCATGCGACACATGTTTATTATTGTTGCTTGATGATTTTTCATCATGTAACTATAATTGAATCATACAACATATGTCGCATAAAAACAAGGGAAGGTTAATAATCTATGAAAAATGATAAATTATATCAGTGGTGTGATCAGATATGGTTACATGTCTTATATGGAATAGGAATCGTTATGAGTTGCTTACTTGTTTCCAGATGGTCTGACATATCAATGCCAAGCAAATTGATGTATATGCTTACAATTATGGTTCCATTACATGTATTCGAAGAAAACACTTTTCCAGGTGGATTTTTCTTTATGAACAATCTCGGCCAGAAGTCGGATAGGCCAATGGTGTATCCACAGAATATGCTAACCAACATGATTACAAATCTTGGCGCAGAAATATTGTTTATTGTAGTACTTATATTTGCAGACTATATCCCGAATACAACTGTCGTAGTAGTGATCTTATTTGGATATGCGGAATGTATTCATCATACGATGGATGGAATACGGATGTATAGAAGATATGCAGGTAAAGGGAAAAGAACAATATATGGACCAGGAACAATAACATCCTATGCAGGCTTGATACAGTTGAGTACATATGGACTGGTATGGCTTACAAAGCAGAATATTGCAGCCAGTGAAGTATTTGCAGGAGTAGGTATTATTTTATTTGTGGTGATAGGATTGATTTTGATTCCATTCATAATTTCAAGACGAGTACAAAGCAAACGTTTTGCATTTAGCAGTAACGGATACTTTGAAAAATATGAACCAATGCAAGGAGGAAAAAACAATGGATAATCAGGTGTTAGAGGCATTAAAGACGAGAAGGAGTGTAAGAAGATACAGTGACAGAGCAGTAGAACAGGAAAAGCTTGATGCGATTATGGAAGCTGCAACTTATGCGCCTACGGGAATGGGGCAGCAATCGCCTGTTATTGTACTGGTAAAGACAAAAGAAGTTAGAGATAAGATATCAAAATTGAATGCGAAGGTAATAGGCAGAGACATGGATCCATTTTATGGAGCGCCGGTGGTTGCTATTGTATTTGGAAATAAGGCATCTGTACCTACTTGGTTTGAGGATGCAAATCTCGTTGCCGGTAATTTGCTTAATGCAGCACATGCAGTTGGCGTAGATTCTTGTTATATCTACAGGGCTAAAGAAGTGTTTGAATCAGAAGAAGGACTAGCTCTTTTGAAAGAATGGGGACTTGATACAAACTATGTTGGAGTTGCGAATTGCATTTTAGGATATGGTGAAAGTGAAAGACCTGTTGCAAAAGAGCGAAAAGCTAATTATGTAATTGAAGTATAAAGAACAGAGTGTAAGATGAAAGCAGAATGTAAAACCTGTGCAAAACAGAGACTTTGAAACGAGATAATAGAATAAAATGATTTTAAATGCAGGGGTGCTCCGTAAAAAGAGTGCTTCCGTTAATTAAGTAGATAGCGGCCAGCTTAGTCTGGCCGTTTTTTTCTTATAATAAACTTTGTTCTGTATAATTTTGCGGCAGTGACAAAATAAAGAGAAACGTGATATAAATCTGAGAAATATGATATATATGTAAAAATATGTAGAATATACTTGTAATACATGACAGGAATAAAGGATATTGGTCTCTGAAAGAAAAGAAGGAGTATCACAAGTGCAATACTTACAGAATAGCTGCAATTAAAAGTACTTTGCACCGTATTTATTCCGGTACTGGTACATGGTCATCCCGGCAAGCTGCTTAAATTGTTTTCCCAGATGGCTTTGTGAGGAGTAACCAAGGTAGGCGGCAATTTCGCTGTAGGTATACTTTGAATAGGTCAGCAGATTTTTTGCCAGTCTTATCTTTTCTCTCTGAATATATGCTGTAATTGTAATCCCCTCATGCTCATGAAATAATTCTGAGAGATAGTTGGCATGTATGTTCAGCTTGCCGGCGATGTCCTTCACACAGATTTTTTCATGCAGATGTGAGAAAATATATGTTTTGCATTCTTCAGTGTATTTATTGGGCCGGAGAACCTGGAGGTCAGAGATTTCTTTTTTATGGTCGCGAACCATGCGGGCATAATGATACTCCGCAGAGTGAAACAAATGAAGGACTGTAGGAATGTCACAGCATTCTTCTATCTTTTGGATATAGGAATCAGAAAGGGAATAGGCCGTTTCAGGAAGGATTCCGCCCCGGATGGCGGCCCGGCTGGCAAGTGCAATCACTACGATTCCGCGGTTCTTCATGTGACGGAGTGGTGTTTTTGCCAGCAGGCCGATTTCTCCGGGATAGTCTTCAGAGAGGCTGTTTTGGAGTTCTTCAATATTTCCATTTTCAATGCTGGTAAATTCTCTAAATTCCTGGTCATACGGATTATGTAATTTACAAATTTCTCGATTTTCAAATATATACGCTGTATGATCTTTTTCCAGATAATACTTGACCAGGGGCTGTATACAATTCTCTCTAAGCAGGTCTTCTTCACTTATAGTTCTTGTGCAAAGAAGGTTGCTAATGAGCAGGACATCAGATATAAACTCCTGAAAATCGCAGACCGGGATGAGAGGAATTAATCCGCTGTCAATTTGGTGAGCACTGTGCTGCCTGCGAATGTTTACCGGAACGGAAAAAGTAACCGGGCCCAGCAGAAATATTTCTTTGCCGGCAGGAATGGAAGCATATACCGCCTGCTGGTCCAGTGACACAAAAACAGGAATACTGCGTGAGTTATCGGGTAAGGAAAAATAGTCTGTCAGCACATGTCCCATATGATCATCCTGAAGATCGGCACGCGCGCAAAAGGCATCTAACAGGTCCCATGAGGCAGAGTACCGCCGGATTAGTGTATGAAGATGGCGGGAAACGTGTTCCATCAGGTAATGCGTGTTCATAAGTCACTCCTTTTTAAACGGCAGATGAAAAAGCTGCAGGATAAGATGCAATAATCATACCACATTCCTCGGAAAAAAGTGTAAGAGATCTGAAAAATATGATATAAATGAAAGGAAAACAAAAATGAAAAAAGATCAGCTCATGTTTGGAACGGCATATTATCCGGAATATATGCCTTGTGACAGAATAGAAAAAGACTTTTTAATGATGAAAAAGGCTGGAATCAATACGATCCGCGTAGCAGAATCCACATGGAGCACACTGGAGCCAAGAGATGGTGAATTTGATTTCACGTTTATTGACAGTATATTAAAAGAGGCAGAAAAAGCGGGATTATGGGTCATTGTGGGAACCCCTACCTATGCGGTGCCCTCCTGGCTGGCTCAAAAAGATCCGGATGTGATGGTGATCAATTCGAAAGGGAGAGAGAAGTACGGGCGCAGACAGATTTTTGATCTGCTTAACCCAACGTTCCGATTTCATGCAGAACGTGTCATCAGAGAACTTATTTCACATACGGCACAGCATAGCAGTGTAATAGGTTTCCAGATTGATAATGAGACAAAGCATTATGATAATAAGGGAAAAGAAATACAGCGTCTGTTCATAGAATATCTGAAAGAAAAATTTGAGACGCCAGAACGATTGAATGCAGCGTTTTGTCTTCCGTATTGGAGTAATTCGATTGCGGATTGGGAGCAGTTTCCGGACATAACAGGATGCATTAACGGAGGGCTGGCAGGAGAATTTGAAAAGTTCCAGAGACAGACTGCATCAGAGTATCTTAAATGGCAGGCGGATATAGTAAGGGAATACAAGAAGGAAGAACAGTTTATTACACATAATCTTGATTTCGAATGGAGAAAATTCGGGGCAGACATTGCACAGGACGGTTATTCCTACGGGGTACAGCCGGGAATCAATCATTACGAGGCAGCAAAGTGTCTGACAAAGCTGGGAGCAGATATTTATCATCCAACACAGGATGAACTGACCGGGGCAGAGATTGGATTTGGCGGAGACTCAATCCGTAGTCTTAAGTATGAGAATTATCTGATTCTGGAATGCCAGGCACAGGCATTCAAATATTGGACTCCCTATCCGGGGCAGCTGAGACTGCAGGCTTACAGCCATCTGGCAAGCGGGGCGGACGGTATTTCTTATTGGAACTGGCACTCTATACATAATGGTTTTGAGACATACTGGAAAGGTCTTTTGAGCCATGATCTGGAAGAAAACCCGACTTATGATGAGGCGTGCAGAATCGGAAGGGAGTGGTCAGAAATAGGAGCTCATCTGATCCATCTGGAGAAAACGAATCAGACGGCGCTTTTGGTTGATAATCATTCAATGACATCGTTTCAATGGTTTCCTGTCGATAAAGACTTAAGCTATAACGATGTGGTACGCTGGATGTATGACAGCCTATACGAAATGAATATAGAGTGCGATGTGGTGGATGTCAATGGCCTTGATCCGAATAAATATAAAATAATCGTGACACCGGCTTTGTACTGCGCTACGGAAGAATTTTTGGAAAAACTGGACATGTTTGTAAAGCGCGGAGGTGTTTTGGTAAGTTCTTTTAAATCATTTGTTGCAGATGAGTATTTCAGTGTTTATGCAGACACACAGCCTCACAGGCTGCATGAATGCTTTGGCATGAGTTATAACCAGTTTACGGAACCCGGAAAAGCGAAGATTAAGAATACCCCGCTGAAATATTTTGCAGAGCTTTTGACAGTGAAGGGCGCAGAAAGTCTTGCTGATTACGAGCATAAATACTGGGGAAAATATGCCGGTATCACCAGAAATGCATATGGATGCGGCACTGCTTATTATATTGGCTGCTATACAGAAAAAACAGTCCTGAAAGAAATCTTAAAAAGAGCGGCGGCAGACGCAGGCATACGGGAAAAATCGATGGAATATGAATGGCCTGTCATCGTTCGTCAGGGAAAAAACAAGTATGGAAAACAGATTCATTATGTTTTAAACTACAGTGAGGAGGAACAGAAGATCAGATGTGTCTGGAAAAAGGTGAAAGATCTGCTGACTGGTGAATTATGCCAGGAGGGCGACACCATAGTGATCACGGATTGGGATCTGAAGATTTTTGAAGAGGTGTAAGATAAAAATGCCGGAAGTAAGATGGATATTTTTTGCCTGGGCGGTTGTGGCCGGATTTATGGGTATGTACGGAGTCAGAAAAAGAAAGATGAGCATTTTGATCATTTCGGCAGTCATGCTGCCGGTATTACTGTTTACAGCTCTTTGGTGCAGGATCGGGCTATCAGATATTTCATTGTGCTTTTGTCTGACTGCCTTTTGGGTCCTGTATGGTCTGAGGAAGGAGAGAAAATGAGTTTTACATCTTTGTGTTACTTTCCTGTTCTGGGTGCTGCGGCATGGTTTAATCATTTTCTCAGTCCGCGGTACAGACACTGGTTTCTGCTTGCGGTGTCGTGGTACATTTATGCGTTGTTCGGTATTCAACATTTCCTGCTCCTCTTGTTTGTTACGGGAATCAGTTACTTTTCCGGAAGATGGATAGCTGAACATGAAAAGCGTAAACGGTTTGTACTGGCCGGGGGAATCATCATCATTGTGAGTGTTCTTTTCTTCATGAAATATCTGGATATGTTTCTTTCCTGGATGGGGACTGCCGCGGGGATATTTGGACATGAACTGACGTTTCCGGAGCGTTATATTGTACTTCCGGCAGGGATTTCTTTCTACACCTTTCAGTCTCTTTCTTATTTAATTGATGTGTATAGAGGAGAAGGGTACGAAAGAAACTTTGTCAGATATGCATTGTATCTCAGCTTTTTTCCGCAGCTTGTGGCAGGACCGATTGAACAGGCAGAAAATCTGATTCCGCAGCTTAGATGGTCTGAGGCCTCGAAGGAAGATGTCTTAGCCGGTATCAGCTGTATTTTAAGCGGCTGTGTCAGAAAATTTGTGATTGCAGATTACATGGCAGTATTTGTGGATGAAGTATATGGAAATGTTATGGGGCAAAGCGGTGTGAACCTGCTGTTTGCAACAGTCCTTTTTTCTATACAGATCTATGGGGATTTTTCAGGGTATACACATATTGCGGCAGGCTCTGCACGGCTTTTAGGAATACAGCTGACAGAAAATTTTGACAGGCCTTATCTGGCTGTGGGATGCAGGGACTTTTGGAAACGCTGGCATATTACACTGACAAGATGGTTTACAAAATATGTCTATATTCCTCTCGGAGGAAGCAGACGCGGAGAGATAAAAAAGTATATAAATATTATGATCGTATTTCTTCTGAGCGGACTATGGCATGGCGCGGACCTGACATTTCTCTGCTGGGGAGCTTTTTTTGGTATTTGGAGAATTACAGAGGAAATTGTCATGAAAAAGACGGCTGGCAGAACATTACAGAAAAAGAAAATCTGCCCGGGGACTTTTTTGAAAAGAGCAGGAACTTTTGCGATGGTATGTTTATCCTGGGTATTTTTTCGAAGCCAGAGTGTTTCAGAAGCAGCAGAGGTACTGCGGCGTATTTTTACTTTAAAAGAAACTGCCCCGTTCGTTTTAAGCGAAACAGAAATATGGGGAGCGGCAGTGCGGATAGGTATACTCGCACTGCTTCCGGGAATTCTGCAGACAGGAGAAAAGGGGGGAGAGGAACCGGGAAGATTCTGCTATATTGTTACGATTATGACATTTTTGATTACTGTATGTATAATATTCTTGTATAATACAGGAAGTGAAAGCAGTTTTATTTATTTTCGGTTTTGATGTGTATGAATAGAAGAGGGATTAAATGGATCGTGTTTTTTGCCGGAATTCTTATGGTACTGCCCATTATATTCACAGTGTCGGTATTTTTACTTCCGCCGCAGTATGACGATACATATCTGGGAGAATTCATGGAAAAACAGGAGCGCTTAGAGAAAACAGAAGGGAAAAAACTAATTATTGCGGGGGGCAGTTCAGCTGCCTTTGGAATCTGCAGTGATCTTATAGAAAAGCATCTGAAAATACAGGTTGTCAATATGGGACTTTATGCACCGCTGGGGAGCAGGATCATGCTTGAGACTTGTTTTGATGAGATTGAGGCAGGAGATATCATTGTGTTTTCCCCTGAACAAAATCAGGAAACATTGTCTTTTTCTTTTCAGGCAGAATCAGTATGGCAGGCAATGGACGGCGATTATTCAAAACTTTGTGTGTTTCAGGAATCAGAGCAAAAGCAGCTTTTAGGGGCATTTCCGGAATTTGCTGTTTCAAAGCTAAAGTATGTATTAGAAGGAAAGCCGAAAGTAAGCGGTATTTACCGGAAAAGCAGCTTTAATAAATACGGCGATATTTCATCCGATGACAGAAAGAGTAATCAAATGCCTGAAGGATATGACACGACCCAGCTGATTGATTTTTCTTTCTTCCCGGAAGATAAGTTTATCCGGTATTTAAATGAATATGCAGCCCGCGTAGAAGACAAAGGTGCTGTGTTCTGCTATCGGTTCTGCCCTATGAATCAGGAGGCAGTTCTGAACGAAGAATCAATAGATGGATGGTATGAGAGGCTGGCGGAATCGGCTGATTTTACGATCCTCGGGAATCCACATACATGTGTGATGGAAAGCGGCTGGTTCTTTGATACGAATTTTCATCTGAATGAAGCCGGAGCAATTGTCAACACATATTATTTTATACGTGACATCAAAGCTCAGCTGCGGGATTCCACGGTGACAGACATAGAACTTCCCCGGATGCCGGGGAAGACGGATCAAATAGTAAAAGGAGACAATTCGGATGAGGACTGCTTTATTTATGAAAAAGAAGGCGGCAGCTTTGTGATTACAGGTGTGAACGAAAAAGGCAGGCAAAAGAAAGAATTGAAATTTCCCCAGGAACACAAAGGAATAAAAGTGTCAGCGATACGGGTAGGGAGTCTAAAAGCGTGCGTAAGCCTTAAAACAGTCAAGGTATATGCAGGTATGGCCCTGCATGACGGATGTTTTTCCGGATGTCCAAGCCTGCAGGAAATCCGGCTTTTGGGAAAGCCATCTGAGATTACAGCAGGAAGAGAGCTGCTCAAAGGCTGCAAAGCGCTTCTATATACAGAATATGATGAGGAATACAGGCTGGATTATACATGGAGCGTTTATGCAGACAGAATAGTAAAATAGAAAGGAGAAACTAAAATGGAACGAATCGCAGTAGTAGAAGACAGCCAGGAAGAAAGAAATGCACTGATCTCCTGTCTGGAAAGGTACAAGGCACAAAAAAATGAAAATATTAAGTGGATCTGCTTTGACAGTGCGTTTGATTTTCTTGAGAGCAAAGAGTATTTTGACATGGTATTTTTTGATATCATGCTTCCAGGTATGAACGGTATGGAAGCTGCCCAGAAGCTTCGTAAATATGACAATGACATCATTATTATCTTTGTCACGAATATGTCATCTTTTGCGATAAAAAGCTATGAAGTCGATGCCCTGGATTATATTTTAAAGCCGATAAGCTATGAACGGGTAGAATTTAAACTGACGAAAGCCATCAGCATGATCCGGTCAAGAGGAGAGACCTCACTGGTAATCCATGATCTGGACGGAAGGCTGGTCAGGATATCGTCCGGGCAGATTTACTATATAGAAGTGACAGGGCACAAGCTGAGATATTGTACAGAAAAAGGAAGTTTTTATGAAAAAGGTACTCTGAGCCAGAAAGCAGAAATTCTGGAAAAGCACAATTTTGCCCGCTGTAATGCCTGCTATCTGGTAAATCTCAAGCATATTTTTGCTGTGAACGGCTATTATCTTGAGATGAGAAACGGGGATAACCTTCGTATTAGCCAGCCAAAGAAAAAGGAATTCATGGGAAAATTAGCAAATTATATGGGGCAGGGGAAATGTTGACATTATATCAAAATATTGAATCGTTTTTTGTAGATTACGGCTATACATTAGAGATGTTTTTAGCAATCTTATTGTTTGCATGTTATATGGAAAGAAAAGAAAGGTTTATGATCCGGCTGGCAGGCAGTTATTGTATGGTTTTAGCATATACTATCTTATTTCACAAAACAGCAGGACATCAGGATGTATGGATGGAGCTGCTTTTTTACATACTGATGAACCTGATTCTTTACCTGGTCTTGAAAGTCTGCTTTTGTGAATCGGGCTGGAGCAGGCTGTTTGTATTGATCGGGGCAGATGCGACACAGCATATGGCATTTCGGATATATTCTGTTATTTTATCTTTTATGGGAATAGGGTACGAAGGGATCTGGTCAGCTCTTTTAAATGCCTGCATCATTGCAATTGTATATTTGACAGTATTTATGATTTTCCGAAAGCAGCTGGTGGATATAAAAGAGCATGTATATGCCGGCAGGGCAAATATTATTTTAGGAATGGCAGTTTTTGCAGTAGCATTTTTGATTTTTCAATTCGAGGAAAAGTATGAGTTTATGCAGACAAATCCGGAGCTGAATCTTCTTTTTGCGTCATATGCGATACTGGCGGCGGCTTTTTTACTGGCGCTGTTATATGGAGTATTTCAAAGCAGGAAAATGACAGATGAGATGGCAATGCTGGAAGAGGTGATAGACCGGCAGAAATTCCAGTATCAGCTGATGAAGGAAAATATAGACCATGTCAACATAAAATGCCATGACATGAAGCAGCAGATATCAATGTTTGAAAACCGGATCGACCGTGAGGCCCTTCAGGAGATTAAATCCATTATCCATGTATATGATACGACTTTTAAAACAGAAAATGAAGTGCTGGATATATTTCTTCAGGAAAAACTGCTGCAATGTGAACGGGAACAGATCAGGATGGATTGTATCGTAGATGGAAAATGCGTAGATTTTATACGTCCGGCTGACCTTTATACATTAGTGGGAAATGCGATAGATAATGCAGTGGAAGCTGTCAGGAAAATAGAAAATCCAGAGAAGCGCATCATTTCATTGTCTGTGAGAAAAAGCATGAATATGGTACTGATCCATGTGGACAATGAGTATGTGGGAGACATCATGATGCAAAACGGGCTTCCTGTTTCGGCCAAAGGAGACCCCTTGAATCATGGATTTGGAATGAGGAGCATGAATCTGATCGCTGAAAAATATAATGGGACGCTCTCCGTGGTGCTGAAGGACCACATATTTAATATTAATATTCTGATCCCTGTTTCTGAGAAAAGTCCTTCTGCATGAGACACAATAGCACTGCATTTTAGATTATGTCCCATTTTTTATAATTTAGGTTGAAATGGAAAGAAACATAATGAAAAGTGCTACAATTCTCTTAGAAAAAATAAAAAGCAGGTGCTGATTGTAAGAACCTGCTTGAAGGAGGAAAAGGATATGAAAATTGACAGCAGGAAAAAGGCGGCTCGTGTTTGTGCCGGTCTGCTTGCCGGAATTCTGGGTATCTCGTCTTCAACGTATGCTGTAGTGAATGCGCAGCGTTCGACGCTAGATGCCAATTTAGGTACATCCAGTTATAAGGTTGTAACGGATACAAGTGCATCGGATGATAACCTTTACGGTATCACGGCGAAACAGGGAAAAGTCATCAATGTGGATGGTGAGGAAGTCGAAGTTGACTGCACTACATTGGAAGGTTTGTTTGAGTACGAGAAAGACGTGGCCGTGCGTCAGGCGGCAGAGAGCGCTGTCCTTCTGAAAAACGAAAACAATGTTCTGCCAATGGAAAGGGAAGATATGCAGAACGTTACGCTGCTTGGTTCCCGTTCTTATGCAGTGCTGGGTGAGATTGAAATGTGGGGAATGCTCCGCAAGACAATTTCCGGAACATCTTTTGGCGGAAAGATGGGCTCCGTTGCACCGGCAGAACTTTCTGTTTCCATCGCTGACGCGTTGGAAGGCCAGGGATTTACTGTGAATCAGAAAGTGGCGGATGCATATACTGCTTATCTGGAAGAAACAGAAAATCAGGTAGATATAGAGTTTTCTGAGTCATATAGCCCGAATGAATCTAATCCGTCCGATATTGGTCTGGACTCTCTTAAGGATTCTTTTGGAAAAGTGGCGATTGTGACAGTGGGACGTCCGGCTTCAGAATCGAAATATTATCTTCCGGGTGAAGAGGGGAAAGCGAATCCGGATGAATTCCATAAGGACAAAGATGTACTCGGCCTTTCCAAGGATGAATTGGCTACTTTGCAGTATGCAAGAGATAATTTTGAAAAGGTAGTCGTCCTGATCAACGCAGTCCAGATGGATCTTCCGGAGCTGGATGAATATGCAGATTCAATCATGTGGGTCGGACTACCGGGGGCATATGGATTTGAGGGGATTGCCAGAGTTTTAAATGGAGCAGTTTCCCCATCCGGAGCACTCACAGATACATTCGCTGCACAGGCTGCCAATTCGATTGCGATGGTCAATCAGCAGTATTCCTTCCAGTCAGGAAACGGAATCACAATTGATAACGAGGTTTATACAAATGAGTATTATGAACCGGAGATGGAATCCATTTACACGGGATATAAATACTATGAATCCCGGTATTACGACTCCGTGATCAATGAGAGAAATGCAAGGGACGCAGTCGGAGCGACCGGCGGTGCTGATACGTGGAACTATAATCAGGAGGTTGTGTGGCCGTTTGGGTATGGGCTTTCTTATACCAAATTTGATGAGACCGGCCTGAAAGTGAATGCGGATGATGAAGCTCAGATGCTCCGCGCAAAGGTTACTGTAAAAAACACAGGAGATATGGCTGGAAAACACATTGTACAGCTCTATGTGCAGGTGCCTTATGTTAGTGACGGTGTGGAGAAGAGTGCCATCCAGCTGGCGGGATTTGCCAAGACAGATGTGCTGGAGCCGGGCGGGGAACAGACAGTAGAAATCAACTGTGATTATGAATACTTTGCATCCTGGGACAGAACATTAGAACATAACGGCGTACAGGGCGGTTATATTCTTGACAGCGGAGATTATTACTTTACAACCGGAAACGGCGTAAACGATGCACTGAACAATATTCTTGCTGTACAGGGATACACCACAGAAAATACAGATGGATATATGACATCTGACGGTGATAAAGATAAGGTTGTTGCAGATGCGTTCGACAGAATCGAGATCACAAAGAGCAATTCAGGGGAAATGTATCAGAATCAGCTTGATAACATGGATCTTGCCCTTCAGATCGAAGGCGTGGAAAACTTTTCAAGAAGTGACTGGAAAAATAACTGGCCGAAAGTTTACAGCGACCTTACTCCGGCAGAATCTATGAAGGATGCGCTGGAGAATCAAGTCTATACATTAAATGAAAACGGGGACCCGTCCAGCGTGAAATTTGGCCAGGATAACGGACTGACTTTAGCAGACCTGAAACCGGAAAAGGGTGAGAAATTAAGCTATGATGATCCGCTTCTTCAGATGTATGTAGAACAGTATGATCTGGGAGATGCAGTTGCAGCTCTGATCAACGGGGACAGTTATTCATTCGGACCTACAACGGTGGCAGGCAAAGAAAAAGCGCAGACAATTGCCATTTTGGATGACGGACCGATGGGATTCGATTCATATAATGCGGGAAAAGGCGCTGAGATCAAAGCGGAGAATGATCCGTACAATGCGAAGAACGATCCGGATTATGAGACCTATAAAGATACTGCAATGAGGATACTCCCTACAGGCGTTAATATCGGAGCAACATGGAATACAGAATTGAACCACGAAGCGGGAGAAATGATAGCAAATCTTGCACTTTGGAATGGTGTGGCAGCAATTCAGGGTCCGGGTTCCAATACCCATAGAAATGCGTATAATGCGAGAAATCATGAATATTATTCAGAAGACGGAATGCTGACAGGTATAATGATGAATACTTTCTGCGGCGGCGCGTGGGATTACGGTCTGATCTGTACGGTAAAACATTTCGCATTCAATGACACAGAACTGAACCGAATGGGTGTAAGTGCATTTATGAGCGAACAGCGAGCAAGAGAGAATGAGCTGCGTGCATTTCAGGTAGGGATTGAAGAGGATAATGTAACAGGTATCATGATGGGAATGAATAGAGCCGGGGGCTATTTTGTGGGCGCCAATCCGGGACTTATGAACATTATCCGTAATGAATGGGCATTTACCGGATTTATTGAAACAGATATGACGGTAGGCACCTATGATAACAACAGGGATTCCCTGGCGGCAGGTGTGGACTCCATGCTCCATGCAATTACAGCAGACAAAGCAGCACCCTCCAGAGATGAATTGCTGAAGAACTGGTCAGGAGATGTTCAATATGCGACAGGTACTGTAAATGAGATTGTGGAGAAAGATACATATTTCCTTACACAGGTACAGGGAGCACTGAAACATATCACATGGATTATTGCAAATTCAAATTACATGAACGGAATCGACAAGACAACAAGGATGGAAAAAGTAAATACGTGGTATGACAATCTGTTTATTGCGGTGATCGCATTAAGTGCGGCCGGAACCCTGCTTCTTCTGGGCGGCAGTGTTGTAGTGGAAATGAAAAAACGAAAAAAGGATGAAGCATAAGGAGGCTGATACAATGAAAAAATTGTCCGGAAATACAATCGTTAATATAGTAGCAGCTGTTTTGATGTTGATTTCGCTGATCATTGTACAGATCTCCTTCAAAACGGCACAGGGATGGTTTGATACTGGTAATAATGAGCTCATAATAGTTCTTGCAGTTCTTGGAATCGCTTTTTTTCTGGCGATTGTAGTATTAAATATTACAGGGGCAGGAGCAGAGAGTAAAGGTGTTTCACTGCTGAAAATGTTTCTTTCAGCCGGGGCCTGTGCCTGCGCGGGAGTCATCTTCGGACTGGTGCTGGGAGCAATCGCGACAGAGTTTGCATATACATTCCTGTCAGATTTTAATAAGGGGACAGCGAAAGCTAACTTTATGCCGGCAGCTTGCAAACAGGCAGCAGCAGGAATGGTACTTTCTGTTGCTGCAATCATCGCCGCGGCGGCAGCTAATGCTTTCAATGAGCAGAAAAGGTAATATTTTCAGAGGGCGGGAGGACACTCCCGTCCTGTCTTTCATAAAGTACATCTTATTTCTGGTTCTGATCGCGGTATGTCTTTTTGGCTGCGGCAGGCAGGGAAGAAAGAAAGCCTCCTGTATCGTGGTTCTGGAAGACTGTGAGGATGCAGTACCGGACAGGAAAAGTGCTGAAGCAGACAGGGGAAATGATATATCTTTTACATTGACTTTAAAGAACGGATGCGTGATAACCGGAACGGATTATGGGGAGTATGATCTTGCCATAAAAAACGGGAAAGCTGTATTAATGCTGAAGGATGTCCGTTATTCCACAATCGTAAGGCTTTATACCACCTATGAGTGCCGCACTTACTTTCCAAACGGAGGGGAAGGAGATCCGGTCAGGGTATCATTTTCTGAACAAATCAGTAATACATTGACTGAACCATTTATAAGGGAAGGGTATCTGCAGAGCGGCTGGAATACAAAGCCTGACGGAAGCGGGGAATATATCGGATTTGGAAGCCGCTGTGAAGAGAAAGAATTATATGCACAGTGGGAGAAAGAAACAGAGGAGTCAGACTTCGCCTTTATCTGCACAGAAGAAAGCGCGATTGTTACAGGATATCATGGACAGGCAGTGCGCTGTGTCCTTCCTGATACTCTGGGCGGAAAGACTGTACGGGTAATCAGGCAGGGAGCTTTTGCAAATGCAGAGTTTACAGAATTTGTGTGCAGTGATACGGTGCAGACGATCGAAGCAGGTGCATTTGAAAACTCCAGAGTGGAGGCTGTGACATTGTTTGACAATCTTCTGCAGATTTCTGACGAGAGCTTTCGGGCATGTCCGGTCAGAACATTGTATTTAAATGCACGCCGGGCCCCGGTTTATGCAGGAAGTTATTTTTCTGCCTTCCCGGATAAATGTGAGCGGCTATTTTCCCGGACAGGGAAAAAAATTGTGCTTTTTTCAGGCTCTTCAGGACGATATGGCTATGACAGCCAGGCAATTGATAAGGCATTCACAGAATATGACGTAGTCAATATGGGAACATATGCCTATACAAATGCTAGGCCTCAGCTGGACATCATCCGGCGGGCAATGAATGCAGGAGATATTCTGATAGAAGCACCGGAATTTGATGCGGCGGCACAGCAATTTTGTGAGTCCGATGAACTGGACAGGTTCTTCTTCAGTCTCACGGAAACAGATTATAAATTAATTACATTTCTTGATCTGCGTACCTATACAGGGGTGTTTGATGCACTTAACGAGTATCTTTATGAACACGGCAGAATGGAGGAGAGGGATTATTCTTATCTGCCGGCGGAATATGATGATGATGGGAACAGAATCGACTATCCCACTTATAATGAGTATGGAGATTACATTCTAAAGCGTCCAAATAGTGAAAGGGATGAAATGCACAGAATGATCCCGGCAGATTATACAACGGACACGATTACGGCCCGGCGGATAAAGGCTCTGGATTGGCAGCTTGCGCATTTTACAGAAAAAGGGGTTACGGTTTTATTTACCTATACACCCCGCAACAGGAGTTCTTTGACAGAAAAAAGCACACCGGAGCGTATCCGGGAGACAGAAACACTTTTAAAGCAGAGCCTGTCTGTTCCGGTTATTTCACATATAGAAGAGTCCTTATATTCAGGAATCTATTTTTATGAAATTGACAATCATTTGAGCGATGAAGGAGTCGTTCTCCGCACTGACAGACTGATTGCCGACCTGGCAGAATGGCTGGGCAGTGAGGATAAAAATCAATGAGCGGTTTTGTTTAAGGAGGCTGCATGGAAAAAATTATTGGTACAAATCTTGGAAATTGGCTGGTATTAGAAAAATGGATGTCCCCGTACATTTTTGAGGGGACAGATGCGGAAGATGAAGTGTGGCTTACGCGGCTTCTTCCCCAAGAAGAGTTGAAAAAAAGAATGAAAAGGCACAGAGATACATATGTGACAGAAGAAGATTTTGCAACAATTGCATCTCATGGGATGAATCTGGTCAGGATACCGGTTCCTTATTTCATTTTCGGAGACAGGCCGCCGTTCATCGGCTGTGTGGAGTATCTCGATAAAGCTTTTGAGTGGGCACAGAAACATAAACTGAAGGTACTGATCGATCTGCATACAGTTCCGGGGAGTCAGAACGGGTACGATAATGGCGGACTGACCGGCGTGTGCAAATGGTATAAGAACAAGGAAGAAGTTCATTTTGTCCTGACGGTTCTGGAACGTCTGGCAAAGCGATATGCACAGCACCCTGCATTATACGGGATTGAGGTACTCAATGAGCCGATCAGCTTCAGCGTTTATATGACTGCTCCGTCGACCGGAAAAGCAAGAGACAGGGAAGAGGCTAAAGGGTCAGGATATGTCCCTATGTCATTTTTGAAAACATTTTATGAGGAAGCATATCTTGTGCTGCGGAAACATCTGAGTGAAGAGAAGGCCATTGTATTTCATGACGGCTTCCGCCTGGGAAGATGGGGGGATTTTTTCCGTAAAAAAGAAATGCAGAATGTGATACTTGATACGCATATTTATATTTTTGCTATGGAAAACTTTGTTCCGTTCCATGCCAAGTGGGTGTATCGTCTCTATATGGCTGCAAACAGACGGCTGCTGAAGCGTGCCGGCCGCCATATCCCGGTTGTGGTAGGGGAATGGTGTATTGCAAACCGCCGTTCCCAGAAGTTTTTAAAGGGTCCGGGAGACAAGGAGAAGTGCCGTCAGACTTTCCGGGAAGCTGCAAGTATGCAGAAAAAGGTATGGGATGAAACAGCGGGACATATCTATTGGAATTACCAGTTATACCGGGATAGGGAAGCACCTTTTGATGAAATCTGGAAAAATGGGTGGGATCTGAATCGCTGTTGGATGAATGGGTGGATGATAGAATGAAAACAAATAATAAATTTTGGGAAAGCAGGTTTACAAAGTCAAATATCAGGAGTGAAAAGGTTACAGTGCCTGAAATGTTATTTGGTTACTTTATAGGACCATTTGGCGCGCTTTTATCATCTGGGATCTTTACGAGCATTTTACAAAATTATTTTACAGATGTACTAAAATTAGATTTGACATTTTTAACGACGCTGCAGCTAGTGTCCACAATATTTATCATTGCGGCAAATCTGATTGTGGGACAGCTGATCGAGAGGACCAGATGCCTTGCGGGAAAAGCAAGACCGTGGATTCTTCTCTCGGCGCTGACATTGTCGGCCGCCTCTGTTTTGATGTTCATTGTTCCTTTCCGGGGAACGGTGAGATATGTCTGGATTGCAATTGCATATAATCTGTATTATGCCGTTGCATATCCGATCTATAATACAGCAAATTCTACGCTGGTACCTGTTTCCACAAGAGACAGCGGGAAGAGAGGCGTTCTGGCTTCACTTGCAAATGTGTCAGGGCTGGCAGTGATGGGGGCTGGCTCAATGGTATTTCCGGTTTTGGTGTCATTTGCCTTAAAAGACAACCAGAACATGTGGTTCCTGACGATGCTTGCGCTTGCCGTCTTTTCAGCTCTTACCATCTATCTTCAATACCGCTTTACAAGGGAGCGTGTGACAGAGGAACTGTCGGAGGAGAAAAAAACAGCAGGCAAAGAGCATGGGAATGTTTCTGTCAGAAAACAGCTGAAAGCCATCACAAGCGAGAAGATGTGGTGGATCGCGATGTTATTCTATGTGGGATTTCAGTGGAGCGGCTCACTGAAGAATGGCTCCATGTCATATTTCTGCAAATGGGTTCTGGATAATACAATTTTCGGAACAGCGGATGCATGGGGCGTATCACAGTCCATTTTAAGTATCATGGGAGCGATACCTATGGCTGTAGCTGTGATTTTTGTTGTTCCGCTCTGCAGCAGATTCGGTAAAAGAATCGTATGCATGATTGGAATGCTGATTGGATTTGCGGGAGGTGTGATCGCTCTTCTGGGAAACGGACAGATCGTTCCTGTTGCTACAGGGGTAGCTCTGAAATGTCTCGGGTCAGCGCCGGCATGTTATATGATTCTTGCGATGCTTGCGGATGTGATCGACCATATCGAATATAAAACGAGGATAAGGACGGACGGTTTGACCATGTCGATCTACAGTTCTGTTATGGTGGCGGGAACCCCTATATGTAACGCCGTATTCAGTAGCCTTTTAAATGCCGGCGGATATAATCAGTCTGCAGATATATCTCTGGGCATTGCAGCTCAGAGCGCGGGCGTGCAGAATATAATTACGGTAAGCTATATTGGAATAGAGACAGCAGCATATCTGGCGTGCGCAATTCTGATCTGTTTTTTTACCGTTGAGAAAAATCTGCCGAAAGAGCAGGCAGTGATCGCATCCAGGAAGAAGACGGAAAAAACGGAGGTGACAGAATGAAAATAAATTTTTGCAGCGGATGGACATATTGCCGGGCAGACAGGCCGGAAATGAAATATCATATTTCACTTCCGCATGATGCAATGCTCACAGAAGAAAGGACCCTTGACAGCAGAGGCGGAAAGAATATCGGCTGGTATGAGGGCGGAGATTATATTTATGAGAAAGAGTTTCAGGTTCCGCACCTCTATGAAGAACAGACAGTCATTCTGGAATTTGAAGGGGTATATCATAATGCAGAGGTGACCCTGAATGGAAAACAGGCAGGAAGCTTCGGATATGGATACAGCGGATTTTCTGTCTCTGCGGATGGTCTGCTGAAAGGGGGAAAAAATCTCATTTCAGTTACTGCACGTAACAGTGACCAGCCGAACAGCAGATGGTATACAGGAACGGGAATCTATCGTCCGGTCTATATCCATGTGCTTCCAAAGAAACATTTTGTGCCGGAAAGTATCAGGATCACGACGGTGGACTGGAAGAAAAGGAAAATACGCATTGAAGCAGAACTGAACTGCCTGGGTGAGGCAGAATTTCAGATCATGGATCAGGGAGAGTGCTTAAAGACAGAGTGTTTGACAGGAGAAGGGCTGCTCTCAACAGAAATGGAGGTTGAAAGTGCACAGTTATGGAGCTGTGATTCTCCGAAGTTGTATAAATTAAGAGCAGTTTTTGGCGATGATATTCAGGAGGTTTCTTTTGGCATCCGTACCGTGACGGTGAACAGCCGGGAAGGCTTTTGTATCAATGGGGAGCGGGTGATCCTCCGGGGTGCATGTGTACATCACGATAACGGAATTCTGGGGGCCTGTGCTTATGAGGATGCGGAAGCACGGAAGGTACGGATTATGAAAAAAGCAGGATATAATGCGTTGCGGAGCGCACATAATCCCTGTTCAAAAGCTTTTTTGAAAGCGTGTGACAAGGAAGGCATGCTGGTTATGGATGAGTATGTGGATGTCTGGTATATTCACAAGACAATGTATGACTATGCAGGTAATGTGGAGCATAATTACAGGAATGATCTGGGGGGACTTGTCAGAAAAGACTTCAATCATCCCTCTGTGGTCATGTATTCTCTCGGAAATGAAGTTGCGGAAACGAGTGAAAAGAAGGGAATCAGGCTGTGCAAAGAGATGACAGATTATCTCCATGAACTTGACAGGACGCGGCCGGTGACCTGCGGGGTAAACTTGTTTTTTAATTTTCTGTATTCCGCAGGATTTGGAGTGTATTCAGATGAAAAAGCAGAGAAAGAGCCGGAAAAGGAGGTTGGCAGTGCATTTTATAATAAACTGGCTACGATTCTGGGAGACTCTTTTATGAAATTCGGAGCCGCGCTCCCCGTATCTGATATGAAAACAAGGGATGCCTATGAAAAAATGGATATTGCGGGTTACAATTACGGAATCTGGAGATATAAGAAGGATACCAAAAAATATCCGAATAGAGTAATACTTGGGACTGAAACATTTTGTGCAGATGCAGCGTTGTTCTGGGAGCTGGCTAATCAATATCCGGCAGTGATCGGAGACTTTGTCTGGCCGGGGATCACATATCATGGAGAGGTTCCTTATCGGGGATGGGAGAGAAAAGACGGAAAGCAGGTTTTTACCGGAAGCCCTGCGTGGGCAGCAGCCGGAAGCGGGCGGGTAGATATGAATGGCCGCGAATGGTCTGAGGCGGATTATACGAAAGTAGTATTTGGGCAGAAGCCGATTGCGATCGGAGTAGTCCCGGCGAATCTGGCAGATGAAACATTTGATGTTTCTGCATGGGACCTGACCTGCGCATTGGGAAGCTGGTCGTGGAACGGCTGTGAGGGAAAAAAGACTAAAGTTGAGGTATATGCAGGAGCTTACGCAGCCGAACTGTTCCTAAACGGAAAAAGTTTGGGAAGGAGAAAGCTAAAGCGCTGCAGGGCTGTATTTACGGCAGTCTATGAGCCGGGAGAATTAAAGGCGGTGGCTTATACAAAGTCGGGACAGATTCTGGCAGAGACTGGCCTTTATAGTGCGGGAGATGACACAAAGTTATCTATTGAGACAGAAAAAGGAACGAAAGAACTGTATTTCATTCATTTACGATATACAGATTCCAAAGGAATCTTAAAGCCACTTGTCCAAGGAGAAATCCAGGTAAGCGTGGAAGGCGGAGAACTCCTTGCGCTAGGCAGTGCACGGCCGTTAAATCCGCGCTGTTATCTGACAGATTGTACAGATACCTATTATGGTGAGGCAATGGCAGTCATCCGGCCTCAGAAAGAAAAAACGGTGCAGCTCCATGCGAAAAGCCCGCATGGTGTAGGAGAAATTATGATTACGCCAGGCTGTACCCCATAAACTGGCAGGGATCATGGGACAGAACAGTGCCAATTTATCTTAGAATTTAACTGGAGAAAATCTTTTGAAGATTGTCATAAAAGATCGTGAATGTTATACTGTATATGCAGCCTGTTAAGAGTTCTGAGCATAGGAGGATGACATGCAGAATAGCACAGATGAGAATACAATACAATCATCATTGGAAGAGAATCGGGATTTATTGGAATTTGCAGTAAAATTAAATATGGGATTCAGCAAACATTACCTGGATGATTCTTTAACGATGATTTGGGGCAATAATGCATTCTATGAAAAAACAGGTTACTCAGAAAAAGAGTTTTTGTTTAGATTTCCAAGTCTGAAAAGGTTCGGATTTCTGAAATCTTATGACTTTCTTCCCATGATCGCTTATCTCCAAAAGGAATATGAAGCCGGTAAAAGTTGTACAGAGTACGAAATATGTATGCCGGTCAATCATAAGAAGCCAGTCTGGATGAAATTAGACTGTACTTTTGTTGCCCCCAAAAACAATGGCATTCCCATGGTGTATATTCTTTATACAGATATTGATGATTTCAGGAAAAAGGAAAAAGAGTATTATATCAGTGAAAAAGAGTATAAGAAGAATCTGGAATGGATGATGTCAGAATATAAAGGAAATATTTATGTCAGTGATATGGAGACATATGACCTTTTATATATAAATGAGAGTTATAGTAATATACTTCAGATTTCTGCTAAACAGGCAGTTGGTCAAAAATGCTACAAGGTAATTCAGGGCAGAGACAGCCCCTGTCCCTTCTGTACGAACTCCTTTCTCTCAAAAGATAAAATATACAATTGGGAATTTTATAATTCTCAGTTAAAACAGGCTTTTCGGGAAAAAGATAAAATGCTTCAGTGGAATGGCCGCAGAGCGCATATGGGACTGTCCACGGCTCTTGACAGTACGAATAGAAATAATAGAAATTGTCCGGATATCACAGTTGAATTAAAGACAATGTCAGTCGGACTGATAAGGCTGGATACAGAAGACCACCGGTCTATACTCTGGTATAACGAAAAATTCCTGGAAATGCTGGAATATACAAAAGAACAATTTGAGGAGGAGAGTCTTAACCGCTGTGCATATATGCATCCTGATGATTTTGAACGGGCAAGTATGATGGCAGCTGATTTAAAAGAAACAGGTGATAATGCAGTACTTGAAGTGCGTGTTTATACTCGTTCAAAAGAGGAAAAAATTTGGGCTATTACTCTATATAAAGTAAACAGCGAGGACAGCAGGGATGGCATCTCTTCAATCTACAGTATGGGCATAGACCTGACTGAAGAAAGAAAAAGAAATGAAAAAAATACAAATATTATTGGTATTGATTCTTTGACTGGTATATTAAACCGGGCAGAAACTGAAAAGCAGATCAAGGATTATATCCTGAACAACAGTGGCAGCCAGGCTGCTTTATTTATGGTGGATACAGATAATTTCAAGATGGTAAACGATAATTATGGCCATATAGTTGGAGATATGGTACTGACTGAAATGGCAGAAGGAATGAAGACGATCATGAGTAAGAATGACATCGTTGGCAGAATCGGCGGTGACGAATTTATGATTTTCATGAAAAATATTTCAGGTGCTGACGATGCTGCCAGAAAAGCAAAAGAATTAACAGAAATGTTCCGCCATTTATTTGAGGATGATAAAAACTCTGTTTCTGTCAGCAGCAGTATCGGTATATCGATTTTTCCGGATAATGGTGAGACGTTCAAAAATCTGTATTCAAATGCGGACAGAGCGCTCTATCAGGTAAAAAAATTAGGTAAGAACAGTTATATGCTATATGATGATATTTCAGCAGAAAAAATGTTGGATAATAAATACTTTACTCCAAGAACAAAAATAGAATCGGAAAATAATTTTGCAAATGTTTCCGGTGATTTGCTGGGGTATGTTTTTGAAATGCTGTATGATTCAGAAGATCTTGATAAATCGGTAAACGACGTATTAGAAATTATTGGGAAAAAATTTGATGTCAGCCGGGCATACATATTTGAAAATTCAGAGGATAACCTCTATACCTCGAATACATATGAATGGTGCAGTGAGGGAATAACATCAGAAATTGCAAATCTGCAGAATCTCAGTTTTAGTGAGCACGGAAATTATAAAGAGCTATTTGAAGATAATACTGTATTCTACTGCAGGGATATCCGCACACTGAAGCGCGGGCAGGCAGAGATTTTAGCAGCACAGGGAATCCGTTCCACACTGCAGTGTGCAATACTTGAGAATAAAACATTTACCGGAATGATTGGATTTGACGAATGTACGGGACTGCGGTTGTGGACACAAGAAGAAATCAGCCTTCTTATTATTTTATCACAGCTCATATCCCTGTTTCTGCTGAAAAAGAAGATGGGCAGAATGGAACAAAAAATTATGCGTTATCAAAATTTATTAGACGGATCAGAGGATTGAGGGTGTGCCATGGCCACCGGACAACTGAATATATGAAGGACAACGCTGATAGCGACGCTGCCCCTTACCACAGTTGTAAAAAACGAAAGTATAAGAGTATAGATAAAGGCATAGCTGCATCCTGCACACAGGGTGTGGCTGTGTCTTTTTGCTTTGGGGTCATAAAAGGGAGTTCCTCCTGTGAGAAGGAGGCTGCCATTTACAACAATTGTAAGGGAATGGATTCCCGGGTAATGTTTTCTTGAACTTAAATCTGTAAAAGACAGTGTTTTTACATAGGTTTTTTCTTGATTTTCATAAATGAAGTTTCAGTTGTTCAAAATACCAAGCACTAACGTGGGGTCTTTTTTAAAGCTGGGCAGTGCTTGGCCCCACGGCAGCGAGGACGGCAGCCCTCACAGGCAAGCCGCCTGACATGCTCATTGTCATGTTCCATACGAAGCATGGAAAAAGTCCAATTATGAGTAGAAGGAACAGACAAAACTATTGTCTGTGTCATATCCTTCTAGAAATGTTTATATGGGTATGATAAGATGATATTTATATAAGGAGGAGGAAAGGGAGATGGGATCTTCTTACTTTTCACCCTGTGGTTATGTGGCTCCGGCTTATTATCAGCCTGCCGGATCAGACTGGCTGAAATCTTTTACCACGGGATTCCTTATCACCTGCGGGCTGCAGGCGGTAGGCAGCCCGTGCACAGATGCGGGAGAGGAATTTCCCCTGCATGGTTCTATCGCCAATACACCGTCCGAACATGTATATTAGTATGAGGAAAAAGATGCCCTTGTGGTGAAAGCACAGGTGAGAGACGAAGTGATATTCGGGCGCAAACTCCGTCTGGACGGGTTCGTAGAGTGGAAGATGATGGGAGTCAGAGATTATGTGTTGGGACTGGAATGCGGCAACTGTTATCCTGACGACAGGGATGTGATGAGAAAAACAGGCATGCTGAAATATCTGGAGCCGGGAGAAGCGGCTACATATGAAGTAAAGATTGATATAGAGTGAGTGTGGAATGTTGAAGCTGTTCAAACCGGTATATGATACATATAAATGCTGGAAATAACGCTTTATGTGATTGCCTCTGTACTTTAAAGAAAGTATACTGTATTCATCGGTATAAGATATTCAAAAAAGTCATAAGGACTGAGGTTGGAACAATAGAAAAAAGAGCAGAAAGAAGGTAACTATATGCAGTATCAGAAGATTCCTTATGTGAAAAAGCCAGTCTCCCGTATCCTGTTTGGAACGGCAATGGCGCCTTTTACAGCCGGAGGAGACGGAAATGAGCTACTGGACGCCATGTACGGACTGGGCGTCAATACATTTGACGCCGCCAGAAATTACGGTCTGGCGGAGCGGTCCTTTGGAAACTGGCTAGAAACGAGAGAAAACCGGAATGAGATCGTAATCCTTTCTAAATGCGGACATCCGAGTGTTTTTGGGAGAAAACGCGTCAATGAGACAGAGATGCGCAAGGATTTAAAAAAATCTCTTTCCAATCTGAGGACAGACTATATCGACATTTATATGCTGCACCGGGATGATCCGGAAGTAGAGGCAGGAGAGGTCGTAGAAATTTTTAATGCCATGCACGCGGAAGGGAAGATTGGAGCGTTTGGGGGCTCTAATTGGACGCATGAGCGGATTGCGGAGGCAAATGAATATGCTTATAAGCACAGTATGACTCCGTTTAGTGTATCGAGTCCGAATTTCAGTCTTGCAGATCAGGTCAAAGATCCATGGGGCGGAGGATGCATTACGATCTCAGGTCCGGCGAACAAAGGGGCGAGAGAATGGTACAAGGAGACTCAGATGCCGGTCATCGCTTACTCCAGTTTGGGAAGAGGGTTTTTCTCTGGCAAGCTAAAAAGCGCGGATGAGGACTGTGCCTCGAAGATACTGGACAGCGCCGCAATGAAAGGATACGCATATCCGGAAAATTTTGAGCGGCTGAAACGGTGTGAGGAACTGGCCGCGGAAAAGGGAGTTTCCGTACCGCAGATCGCCATGGCATGGATTTTCCGCCAGAACATGAATACCTTCGCGGTCGTGAGTACTTCAAGACCGGAAAGGATGAAAGAGAACATCCATGCGCTGGATATCAGCCTGAGCGAAGAGGAAGCGGCATATCTGGATCTTGCGTGCCCGGCAAGGAATCAGAATGGGAATAAAACTAATAGAAGGGGAGTAAGCGTATGAAAATAGGAGTAAATCTGTTTGGACTGAATAAACAGTTAAAAGAAGATTTTGACAGCACTATACTTAAACTTAAAGAGATGGGATATTCCTCCGCAGAACCGCTTGTAATATTTGAAAATAAGGATGTGGAACTGTCAGATTGTGCAGAAGAGTTAATCAGAAAATGGAATGCGGACGGCAGTATGTGGATGGCTGATACGGCGGCAGAAAAGATTCGGCATATCAGGGAGATGGGAGTGGAAGTTCCGGGAATCCATGCGGGAACATTTCCGGTAGCGCTGTCGCCTGTCGCAGAGCAGATAAAGCAGTTCGCACTGGAAAATAATCTCAGCTACTGCGTGTTCAGCCCCCAGACAAAAACGCCCGATGAAGCGGAAAAGTTCTGTGAAGAGTTAAAAGAAACTGTGAAAGTATTTGAGGATGCAGGAATCGAACTGCTGCTACACAATCACGATGCTGAGATAAAGAGAGAGAATGGCAGAAATACGCTTGATTATATTATGGAGCAGATCCCGGATATCCGCCTGCAGTTAGATGTAGGGTGGGTGAAAGCAGCGGGAGAGAATGTGACAGAGATGATGCGTTCCTATGGGGAGCGTATTGCGATCCTGCATTTTAAAGATATGGTTGAGAGCGGGCAGGAGGAAAATGGCGGCTATAACTTTACAGCCCTTGGAGATGGGATACTTCCTCTTGAGGAGATTTTAAAAGAGTCAAAAACACTTCATCTGATGGAGACAGGACATATCATGGATCAGGATTCAAGTCTGGGTGATATGATGGAAGATTTAAAAAAGAGCGCAGACAGATTATGTGCAGGAATTAAGAGGGAGGAATGCTGAGATGAAGAAACCCGGTTTAATGACGATGTCAATGTTTTTCAGGCTTTTCTTTAAATTTCAGGCGGATCAGGATGAAGAAGATCTGGTCGATGGATATCAGGAAATGTTGGATTTGGTCCAGGAAGCAGGTTTTCAGGCAGTGGATGTGATTACGTGGGAGGTAAAGTTTCTTGGTCTGGAGCGGGTGAAGAGGATGCTTGCCGATCATGGTCTGTCTGTGAACAGTTATATTGCCTTCGGCGAATATGCCCGGATGGATGAAGAAGGTTTTGCAGGACGAATCGAGCAGGGAAAGCACGATGCAGATACAGCGGCAGAGCTTGGGACAGACGTTCTTATGCTTGTCCCGCAGGCGCAGGAGGGCATCGGAGAGTATGCGCCCGAAGTGATTCGGACGCGTCTGACAGAGCATTGGCGGCCCATTGTGGAATATGCAAAAGAGAAAGTCGGCCATGTCGTGATAGAAGATACCCCGGATCTGAAACTTCATCTTTGCAAAGCGGCGGATGTGATGGAAGTATTAGATAAGGTTCCCGGTCTGGAACTGGTCTACGACAGCGCCAACATGACTCTGGTTGGAGAAGATCCTTTGGAATACTTAAAAGCATTTGAAGGGAGAATCGGCTATGTCCATATGAAAGACTACCGCCCGACTCCGCCGGGAGGTCTTCTGGTGGAATACGCAGAAGACGGGACGAAAATGTCAACTGCGCCGGTTGGCACTGGGATCATCGACATAAAAGGCATTGCGGCAGAGTTGGAAAAAGCAGGCTACAACGGCGGGATGACCATGGAATTCGTTGTGGATGACGACGGAGATTTCCCTAAATCACTGAAGCGCACTTGTGACTATTTAGCCTGCTGAGCACGATACTCCCGGGGCGTGGTCTGATAATATTTTTCAAAGATTTGATAAAAGTGTGTCCGGTTGTTGAACTTAAGTTCACTGGCAATCTCGGATACACTTTTTTTCGTGCTTTTGAGCAGATGGGCGGCATGTTTCATTGTAAAATTCATGCTATAGTCAAAGAGACTCTGTCCGGTACATTTTTTAACGATTTTTCCGAGATATGTGCCGTTGTAATTCAGCAGCTTCGACAGTTCTTTATTGCTGATGCGGCCATGATGTTCATCAAGTATCTGGTCAATACGGGAGAAGAGCAGGGATTCCATATTGCTTTTTGCGGTCACATGTTCAGCATGATAGTACCGAGAATCACACAGAATATCAATAAGCTGGAAAAAAAGGTCCTGCAGTCTATAAGTCGCTCCGTAGTATGGATTCAGGATTGTGCTGAGCATTTTTTCAAAAATATCATGTACTATGATTTTCTGTTCTTTTTCCGTGATGCGCGGGACAAAGTCTAAAAAGTCTTTGCAGTCTGGATGGTCTGCTTCCATATTCTGTTCCAGAAAATGAAAAATCAGATTATCAAAACGTTTCTGCTCCATGGGAAAGAGCATATCATTTCCATAGTTTGTCAGCCGCTCTATAAATTCAGAAGAAACAGAAAAGAAAATACACGTATAGTCTGATGAAAGCTCCTCGGTATGGAGTGTGTTTCTATTCATCAGGCAGCAGCTTCCCGAAGTGTAAAGATAACGTTTCCCCTCCACAATCTGATACATATTTCCCGACAATATATAAGTAAATTCAAAACAGTTGTGCCGATGCATACGATCATGCCTTTGGAGTGCAAGAGCGGGAAGATTCAGCTGAACATCCGGGGTAAAAATAGAGAAAGCGCTGTCAGTTATGGAGTCAGGATGGAATGCCGAGAGTGAGATCGTAAAGGGAGTGTTCATTTCCTGATAAAAGGGAGCAGATTCATCTACTTCGTGAAATGAGATGACCTCCTCCAGAACCTTTATTTTTTGTAAAACGGATGAATCAGAAATAACAGTCATAAGTCAGTACCTCCTTTGTAATCAGATTATATCACTAATGTAACACATTTAGGAAAGGATAAAAGTATTATATACCGAATTATGATACATAACAAGGGGAAAACAATCAAAATATGACACGATTTAAGACTTGAACTTCCGATTTTAAAAAGCTAAAAAGTAATTTGATTGAAATATGTTATAAAATGGGAGAATAATGAACGATTACTGACATTGTTTATACAACCACAGGACGGTACAATAAATATAACAAAGTTGCAAAGATCATACAGGCAGAAAAATACAAGGAGGGAAAGGGTTGGAAAAACATAGGAGAAAAATGAAAGCTGCTCTGGTAGGATGTGGACAGATCAGTGAAGTCTATTTCAATAATATACAGAAAAGATTTACAAACCTTGAGATTACGGCATGCTGTGCGGCACATTTTGAAAGCGCACAGAAGGCTGCGGCAAAGTATGGGATACACGCTTGTACTTATGACGGGATACTGGAAGATCCGTCTATAGAAATGGTCTTGATAATGACTCCTGCGCCGACACATTATGAGCTGGTAAAAAAGGGGATTCTGGCGGGAAAACATGTAGGGATTATGATATTTTGTCCAGCCTGTACAGCTTTTTAAGAGGGCAATCATTTAACAGTGTGGATGGAAACTAATGAAAGATAATCACAGGAGATATTTCACATAAAGGAGAGCTAATAAAGAAATGAAAAAAGAACGAATCAATGACAACTGGCTGTTTTGGAAGGACGGACATGAAACAGAGAAGCAACTTATCAATCTCCCTCATGATGCTATGCTGACGGAGGAAAGGGTGCCGGATCTTCCCAATGGGAATGCCACTGGATTTTATCCGGGCGGGAAATACATATATACGAAAAATCTGTTTGGGACCGAAGCTCTTCGGGAAAAGTCGGTTTCGGTAGAATTCGAGGGAGTATATATGAATTCCAAAGTTTTTCTTAATGAGGAAGAAGTGGGCGGTTGGATTTATGGCTATACGAATTTCTATGTGGATCTGACAGACAGACTTAAGATAGGAGAAGATAATGAGCTAAAAGTGATCGTTGATAATTCTGAGACTCCAAATTCCAGATGGTATTCCGGAAGCGGCATCTACCGCAGTGTGAATCTGTGGACCGGCGAAAAACATCATATTAAGCCGGAGGGAATCAAAATAAAGACAGTCTCTATAAATCCGGCGGAGGTGGAAGTCAGTATAGAAGCAGAGAAAACAGAAGATATGACAATCCTGTGCGAGGTACTCAAAGATGGAAAGATTGCCGCATCTTTTGCTGGAGAGTACTCAACAGTTCAAATTCCGAACGGAAAACTTTGGGATGCGGAACATCCGGAATTGTATACATTGAAAGCAGTCCTGAAAAATGGGGATGGAATAGTAGATGAAGCGCAGACCCGGTTTGGAATCCGCATGATCACATGGGGAACAGAAAAAGGATTTCAGATTAACGGAAATACGGTCAAGCTAAGAGGCGGCTGTGTCCACCACGACCATGGACCCCTTGGCGCATGTGCCTATGACAAAGCGGAATACCGGCGTGTAAAGAAATTAAAGGAAGCAGGCTTTAACGCCATCCGTTATTCTCACAATCCGGCGGGGAAAAATTTTTTGGACGTCTGTGATGAGCTGGGAATGTATGTATTAGACGAGACATTTGACCAATGGGAGTTGTCTCAGTCCCCCTATGATTACTCACAGTATTTTGCAAAGGAATGGAAGAAAGATGTGACGGCATTGGTCTCAAAAGATTATAACCATCCTTGCGTAGTGATGTACTGCATTGGCAATGAAATCACGGATACGGGACTTCCTTCCGGAGCGGAGATATCCAGAATGCTGAATGAGGCCTTCCATCAGTTGGATTCCACAAGACCTACAACGATCGCCGTCAACAGTATGCTGTCCGTATTAGCTGCAAAGCAGGCTGAGAAAAGAAAAGCAGGAGAAAAGAATGTAGGAAGTGAAGATGTGAACGACATCCTGACTCTTCTTCCGAAGATCATGGCGTCTATCACACCAGAAAATCTGGAAACTTTGATCGGAGAATGTATCAGTTATGTAGATATCCCGGGATACAATTACGGACACAACCTCTATGAAGGGACTCATAAACTGGCGCCAAAGCGTCTCATCCTTAGTACCGAGACATTTCCGAAAACAATGGATACAAACTGGGCTGCCGTAGAGCAGAATGACTATGTGATCGGAGATTTTATGTGGACTGCATGGGACTATCTGGGAGAAGCAGGTGTGGGACTACCGGTCTACGGAACGACTCAGGCTCCTTTTTCTAAAGATTATCCTTGCCTGACTGCGGCCTGCGGCTCTTTTGACCTGACCGGATTCCCGGAGAGTCAGGCATACTATTCGGCTGTGATGTGGGGAGCATATGACAAGCCTTATATCGGTGTACGCCCGGTGAATCACAGTGGGGAAGAATATACCCTTGGCCGTTGGCGTCTGACAGATTCTCTGAACTGCTGGACATGGCCGGGACAGGAAGGGAGAGAAGCGGAGATAGAGGTATACAGTATAGGAGACAGTGTGGAACTTTTTCAGGACGGACAGTCTATGGGCAGAAAACCTCTGGAAGCGTATAAATGCGATTTTCATACAGCGTACAGACCGGGTGTATTGGAGGCTGTATGCTATGACAGCGATGGAAAAGAAATCGCAAGAGACAGCCTTGTCACAGCAGGTGAAGAGACAAGGCTTACGATTCTCAAAGAGGACGATGTGATTCGCGCTGATGGGGAGGATCTTGCATATGTCACGGTGTATATCACGGATGAGAAAGGCAATCTGAAAATGATGACAAACAGGAAAATCTCTGTAACCGTTGAGGGACCGGGAAGACTTCTGGCAGTGGGAAGCGGAAATCCGGAGACAGAAGAGAAGTTTACAGACGGAGTTTATACTTCCTGGCATGGGCGTGTGATTGCGATTATAAGAAGCGAAAAAGAAGCAGGCAGGATAAAAGTGACGGCTTCTGCGGAAGGAATGGAAAGTGTGTCAGCGGAAATTATGTCAGATATATAAATCAGACTTTACTACTCATTTGCAGATTAAAAAGGAGGATATAAAAATGGTATATAATAGTATAAGACCGGGGCAGGTCTGGCTGGATACAGAAGGGAAGAGGATTCAGGCGCATGGCGGTTCTCTGCTATATGAAGACGGATATTATTATTGGTATGGTGAAAACAAAGAAAAGACAACGGGAAAAGATTCTATCTGGCATTGGGGAGTCCGATGCTACCGCTCATCGGATTTGTATAACTGGGAAGATATGGGAGTGATCATCGAGCCAAATACAGAGGATAAAAGATCTTCCCTGCATCCGACTGCATGTATGGACCGGCCGCATATTATTTATAATCAAGTAACAAAGAAATATGTCTGCTGGCTGAAAATCATGACGATAGATGGACCGCAGACAGAAACCGTATTGACGGCAGATCACTTGTTAGGGCCTTATAAAATCGTCCGCGAAGGTCTAAAGCCGTTGGGAATGAGCGCGGGTGACTTTGATCTGGCAGTGGCGCCGGATGAGAAGGCATATTACTATTTTGAACGGGTACACAGCGAGACAATCTGTGCGGATCTGACAGAGGACTATACGGATGTGACAGGCTATTACAGTACTCACTTTCCGCATCCGCTTCCGCCTTATGTCCGTGAGGCGACCGCGCATTTTGTCCGGAAGGGAAGACATTATATAATCACCAGCGGAACGACCGGGTATTACCCGAATCCGTCAGAGATTGCTGTCGGTGACTCATGGCATGGTCCATATACGGTATTAGGAAATCCGCATGTAGACGATTCGAGTGAGACTTCATTCCATTCGCAGATTTCTTCGGTATTTAAGGTTCCGGGGAAAAAAGATCTCTATATAGCGTGCGCGGATCGGTGGCTGCCAAACAGAATGGATGTTTTGTATAAGGACTGTGAAAGAGCCTGTTCGCTTTACGCTGATCCGGATACTGCAACAAATGCTGAAAAGCAGAAAGAATTAAAGGCGCTTGCAGAAAAAATCCCGTTCCGGGAATCTCTCGGAATTGGCGTTGATACTTCTGTCGCGGACTATGTATGGCTTCCGCTGAAATTTACGGAACCTGACAAGACACATCCGCAGGGACAGGTGCTGATTGAATGGAAAGATGAGTGGTGCATTGAGGACTACGAATAAATCGAAATATGATACAAAAGTAAAAGTGAGTTACCGCCGGATGATATTGTGGATGAAGCGATAAAGTAATACAGTAAATATAACAAAAAGAGGAAGATGAGTTGGAGGTAAAAAATGAGTTTTGTAGATGAATGGATCAAAAGATGGCCGGGAAATATCGGACCGCTGCCCGGAGAGAATGAAGAGGCGGTTTGCATGCAGGGAGCAGAAGAGGGGATGGTTCTTTTAAAAAATGATGGAATACTCCCGCTCTCTGACAAAAAGCTGGCGCTTTTTGGAGCAGGCGCCGTGGATACGATTATTGGAGGAATTGGAAGCGGTTCCACAGAGCCTCCCTATAAAATTAATGTGGAAAAGGGACTTAAAGAGAGCGGATGTGAATTGACCTCCGAAAGATGGCTGCAAAAATTTGCCGCGGCCAGTAAGAAAGCCAATGACGAACTGGATATTGATGACTTTACGAGACTCTGGTGTGGGATTACGGTCCTTATTGATGAGCCGGAGATCACAGAGGAAGAAATTGTAGAGGCAAAGGCAGCGAAGACTGCTGTATATGTAATTCGAAGAAATACCGGGGAAGGCTATGACAGGAAGAATGAAAAAGGAGATTTCCTTTTATCTGATATGGAATACGAGAATCTGTCAAAGATTGCGGAAGGATTTGAACACACCGTGGTAGTTCTTAATACTTCCGTTATGGATCCGCGGTTTATAGAAGAGATCCCGGGTATCGACGCAGTAATTCTGATGAACCTGCCTGGAATGATGGCAGGGAAGGCTCTGTCAGATATTTTGTATGGGAAAGCGAATCCGTCCGGTCGCCTGACAGATACATGGGCGCGGAGGTACGAAGACTATCCGGCTTCTGCGATTTTTTCTACAAGTGACGGAATTACGGACGAGGAAGATTATCTGGAAGATATTTACGTGGGATACCGCTATTTTGACAGCTTTAACGTAACTCCGCATTGGTGCTTTGGGTACGGTTTAAGCTATACTGAATTTTCTATGGAAACAGAGAATGTGAATGCAGACGAGCAGAAGGTTACAGTGGCTGTTCGTGTAAAGAACACAGGAAATCGTTCAGGAAAAGAAGTAGTACAGGTCTATGTGTCCGCGCCGCAGAGCGAACGGCTTCCGAAACCGTATCAGGAGCTGAGGGGCTTCGTAAAAACAAAGAAATTGAATCCGGGAGAGGAAGAAATTGTGCAAATCAGTTTTCCGACGGTATCGCTTGCCTCTTTTGATACAGAACGTTCATCTTATGTTCTGGAGAAAGGTCAGTATTTGATCCGTGTAGGAAAGAACAGCCGTGAGACGGAAATTGCGGCAGTATTGTCGCTTGACGATGAGGTGATTACTGAAAAGCTGAGTAAAAAGGTACGGTGTCCAAAGGAATTGAAACTTTATAAAGCGCCTGCCATCACCTATGAGCAGACGGACGCGCCTGTGCTCATGCTCAACGCTTCAAAATTTCACGCAGAAGATCACACGGCCGCAGGCACAGAATGTACCGTGACTTATATTCCGGAAGGTGCGGAGTATGAGCCGTATGTGGAGAAAAATCCGTACAGATTAAAGTATGAGACGAAAGAAAAGGTTAAAATTGTCAGAAATGTTCCGGATGCGACCTTCCCGGATGTGGCGGAAGGAAAGGTGACGATGGAAGAATTTGTAGCCTCACTGGATCAGGGAGTACTCCTTCGTCTTGTTACCGGAGTTTCCCACGAAACGCCCTATCCTGTTCCCAACCGGATGAAGAAGAAAGCAGAACCGTTAAAAGCGATTCCTTCTTCCGGAAGGACTACCGCACAGTATGTGGAGACGCTCGGTATTCCTAATTCCTATCTCGCAGACGGTCCGGCAGGCGTGCGCGTGATCGGAAAACCGACGGCAGCCTGGGCGGTGGGAACGGTCCTTGCACAGACATGGAACACAGAACTGATGGAAAAGACCGGAGACGGGTTCGGAACAGAGATGGAGGCATATCATCAGTCCGTTATCCTTGGCCCCGGCATGAATATCCACAGAGATCCTATGGGCGGACGCAGTTTTGAGTACTATACAGAAGATCCGTTTTTGAACGGAAAGATGGCAGCGGCTTTTACGAAAGGAGTTCAAAGTCATGAAGGATGTATGGTTGCACTGAAGCATTTCGCATGCAACAGTCAGGAGACAGACCGTGGATTTTCCAGCTCAAACCTGAGCGAGCGGGCGCTTCGTGAGATTTATCTGAAAGGATTTGAAATAGTGGTAAAAGAGGCGAATCCGGGGACAATCATGACATCCTATAATAAGGTCAATGGAGTACACTCTTCGGAAAATCGGGAGCTTCTGGAAGATATTGTGCGCGGAGAATGGGGATTTCAGGGTATGTTTATGACTGACTGGCATTCCGAATCCTACAAACCGGCAGATATCCATGCAGGGAATGACATCATCATGGGAGGAATCCAGGTTGAAGCAATCGAAGAGGCACTGGAAGGATGGGAACCGGAATTTGAAACGGATGGTTCTGTAAAGCAGCGGACAGTAATCTCATATGATGGGATTAAGCAGGATATTGTCGAAGAATGGGGCTCATTCCTGCCGTGTGCAGAAGGCGCTGATATATGCAGGACAACCGTTTTGGCAGGAACAGAAGTGGGAGAAGAAGTTCAGAAATACATAGACAGTGGCATCGCCTCTGTCCGTGAAAATCCGGACGGATCAAAGGAAATTTCCTATAAAGGAATACGCCGGGGACGTCATCTGGCACTGGGCGATCTGCAGAGATGTGCAATGCACGTCCTTCGGTATCTGCTTAAATCCAGTGCATGGAAAGAGATGAAAAAGAACATGAAATGATATGAAAAGCACAACGAATATAATAAGACGGAGGAATACGAAAGTGAAAATTGGAAGGATTGAAGTGGCGGACAAAAAGACCGGTGTGGGGATAGCTTCCCTTGCAAAAATGAGAGCCAGTTATGCAGAAAGAACATCTGTGGGGGAGCGGTTTTCGGTGCCGCGCGGAGACAGTAAAGAGAATGTCCCCGTGCTGATCTACAGACCTGAGAAAAAGAACGCAGAAAAGCTGCCGGTGTTCTTTAATATGCACGGCGGAGCATGGGTCGCCGGCGATGCCATGATGATGGAAAGCTTTTGCCAGCTTCTTGCAGAGAGTGTACCGGCAGTCGTTGTCAATATCAATTATCATAAGGCAGATGTGATTCCCCTTCCGGAAATGTCGGCGGAAGCCTGTGATTGTGTCAGATATTTTGCCGGACATGCCAAAGAATACGGAATTGACAACAGCAGAATGGCGATTGGCGGACACAGCGCCGGAGCGAATATCGCGGCAGGGACAGTACTTCGATTAAAGGAATGCGGGATTGATATGAAACTACAGATTCTCGTATATCCCTGTGTCGATCTTCGTCCTGAGGCAAATTGCGGATGGATGAACATGGTTATCAGCAGTGTCGTACCGGAAGGACATCTGGAAGAGTGCCATATCTCACCGATGGCGGCGGAGGATGAGCAGATAAAAGCACTTTGTCCGGCTGTTATCGTGGCATGCGGCAGGGATGATTTAAAACCTCATGCGTTTAATTATGCGAAACGGCTGATTGACAATGGAGTAAATGTATATTTCAGAGAATACGAACATGCGGAGCATGGATTTTTAGAAGTAAACCGGCCGGACTACGAGCCATCCACAGACGGACGTATCAATGCGGAACAAGGCGCTTATGCAAGAGATTGCGAGCAGTGGCTTATAAAGGTTTTAAAAAGTGAACTTTTGGAGGAAGTAAAATGACCATAAATACTGAGAAAATCATCCTGAATCAAGAACGAAATGTTACGCTTTCCGCTATGGTACAGACAGTAGGCGGAGCGTGGGGATTTACAGAACGTCCGGCCGTTATGGTCATTCCGGGCGGCGGTTATGCCATGTGTTCTGACGGGGAAGCGGAAATCGTAGCATATCCCTATCTGGCAGCCGGATTTCATGCGTTCGTTCTGCGCTATTCCGTAGGAGAGCACAGAGCATGGCCGAATCCTCTGGATGACTATGAGCAGGCGATGGAGTATATTGAAACTCATGCAGAAGAGTGGGGCGTACTCACAGACAAGATCGCTGTTATCGGATTTTCCGCAGGAGGTCACCTGGCGGCATGTGCCGCAACGATGGCGAAGCATCGTCCGGCTGCTGCAATCCTTGGATACGCCGCGCTGAAGCAGGAGATTACGGATGCATGTCAGCCGGGTGGAATCGCGCCTGCTCCAATAGATCATGTCGATGCAGAGACTCCGCCTTGCTTTTTGACAGCTTGCCGAGATGACAGTGTGGTTCCGATTTCTAACACAGTGGATTTCATGACGGCGCTGGATAAATATTCCATCACCTATGAGTGCCACATCTATCCATTTGGTGAACACGGTTTTTCAACCGGAGAAGTGTCAGACATCGGACTGGGACAGGGCTGCAGCCGGATCCCTCAGTGGGTTCCGAATTCCGTCGGGTTTCTCTGGGATATCTTCGGACGGCTTACTCCGAAAGGAATGGGAGCCCCTGCTTGTCAGACCAAGATAAATGGAGACGCTGAACCGGTTCTGTCAGTGAGGTGTTCGATCCGCCATCTCAGGAAGTTTGTTACAGAGGTCAAGGAGCTTACTCCCGTACTCAATGCTATTGACGCTTATTCCAGCGGCATCTTTAAAGAGTCTGGGAAAGTGATAGCAGATCAATTTAATTTGGGATTTCTTATGGAGGCGCTTGGCAGGACAAAGGAAGAGATTGAAGATTTAGACAAGCTGCTCAGACAAGTTCCAAATCAAATAGATAAATAACAAGCGAGAAAGGAGATTATGATGAAAAAATTATTTGGGAAAAAAGAAATCAATATGGCGTCAGATGCAAAGGTAGGATGGGGCGAGCATCTCGCCTATGGCGTCGGAAATGCAGCAAACGACGTATCCGGAACTATGATCGGAAACTACATTTTAATCTATTATACGATGGTTCTGGGGATGGATGTGCTGCTTGCCACCAGTGTACTGGCTGCATCCAGAATGATGGATGGATTATCTGATCTGATCATGGGACGCATTATTGACCGCACGCAGACCAAGATTGGAAAAGCGAAACCATGGTATTTTCGATTCATTCTGCCTACGGTGATCTCCATGCTTCTCGTCTTTAATGTGCCTCATAGCATCGGGATGGCAGGTCAGGTGATTTATATGTTTCTCACCTATAATTTGGTGACAACAATCTGCGGTACAGCCCTTGGGATTTCCTTTACGTCATTAAATGGTCTGATGACTACTAACCAGAGCTCAAGAGGAAGAAACGGCGTTGTGGCAAGAATATTCAGTCTGGCAACTGGTATTTTTACCAGCAACACGATTTTCCGTTTTGCAAGGTTCTTTGGCGGCGGAGATGAATATAGTCAGAAAGGATGGAGTATGGCTATGATTGTTTACGCGGTTATCTTTGTCTGCCTGACATTGATTCATCACTTTTTTACACATGAACGTGTAAATCAGGTGAGAAATGAAAATGAGATCGCAGATAAAACACTCCGCTCCGTGACAGGGGAGAAAATTAGCGCGGGTAAATCACTGCTGTCTCTTATTAAAAATAAATTCTGGGTAACTACTTTGGTTGTGTGCGTATTTATTTCCGTATTACTGACGATAAATATTACTATGGCGGTATATTTTTCTCAGTATATTATGAATGATCTGGATGCTCAGGGCATAATTGTATCTCTTATAAGTCTGACGGCGATTCCTGGTACGCTTATCAGTCTTCCCCTTATGACCAGACTGGGAAAACGAAACGTTATACTTGTAGGGCTGGGAATAAACCTGATCGGCTGCCTGTTGCCTGTGTTCTCAATGAATACTATGGTTATCTACATGGGCAGTATTATTAAAGGTTTAGGATACGGAATTACAGCAGGTCCCACGGGCAGTATTATCCAGGATACGCTTACTTACGGTGAGTGGAAGAACGGCTTCAGTAATATGGGGATGGGTAACGCGGCAAATTCTTTTGCTATGAAAGCGAGCGGAAGTCTTGGGACGATTATTGTTGGTTTTATGCTCAGCATATCGGGCTTTGTGGAGCAGTCACTGGTTCAGTCTCAGCAAACGTTGAATATGATTAGCTTCGGATATATCTGGATGCCGGCGCTTATGGCGATTACCTGCATTATTATAATGCTGTTTTATACCTTGGATAAGATTTATCCACAAATTGAGGCAGATCTGAAAGAGGGAAAATATGCTCCCGGTGTTCAAAAGGAAGCCGCTGTAACTGCGGATGAGGAAAAAGGTGACAAACATTATGAAAACTAAATTTGATCGAAGAGCAAGATTTATCCAGAATACAGCCTGTAGGAAGTATTTTAAGCGCAAACCGAATTCTTTTGACGCACAGTCGGAAGCCGTGGATATTGTAAGAGAGGATGGCGTGCGTGTGATTACGGATATTCCTTATGGAACGAAGTACCCGAATAGTTTTTTGGATATTTATCTCCCGAAGAAAGAATGGATGGAGAGCGCAGGAGAAAACGGAGTACCTGTGTTCGTCTACTTTCACGGCGGCGGATTCCTTTTTGGGAACCGCCGCATGGGAGATCCGCTGACTAAGGACCCCACCGGCATGAGGGAATGGTTCGGATATTTTTTAGACAAAGGGATCGGAGTAGTCAGTGCAAGCTACGCCTTTGCTCCGGAATACAGATTCCCTGTTCAGATTGAACAGGTAGATCAGGTATTGGGATTTTTAGGCGGGCATGGGAAAGAGTATGGATTGGATTCTGACCAGATGCTACTGGGAGGCGGAAGTGCTGGGGCGGACATGACTGAAATATATGGACTGGTGATTTCCGACAGTTCCTATGCTGCCCAATTTCCTTTTGTACCGACAGTCCGGCGTGAGCAGATAAAAGGTCTTATTATCGATGAAGCTGCCCTGTGCTTTCATACATTTAAAAACCCAAAGGGGATGGATACGATGTTGGGATGCTGGGTGGGAGAGGAAGATTTCCTACATGGTCCGAATTCCATCCTCTGTGATGTGCCGGAACATATTGCGGACAGTTATATTCCGACTTTTGTTACCGGAAGCACTGCGGATCATTTCTTTATCCAGTCTGCTTTGAAATTGAAAGTCAAATTGGACGAGATTGGCGTTCGATGTGATCTGTATTATCCGCCCCTTTCCATGGGGGAGTTTGGTCATGGCTTTCTTTCTCAGGCTGAAACTACGGCAGGCAAAGCAGGAAATGAAAAGATGATAAGATTTATAGATGCCGTGTTAGGAAAGTTAGGAAAATAGGTTGAACTATCCAATATATTCGGCGGATAAGGAGGAATTATATCATGCTTAGAGAAAATTTTAATGATAACTGGAAGGTCTGCAGGAGTGTTGCCGCTCTGGACGCGCTTTTTTATCCGGAGAAAGTGCAGGAACCTCAGTCCGTGACACTGCCACATGACGCCATGATATGCTCAGGGCGGAGTCCGGAATATCCAACGGCAGGAGGAGGCGCCTTTTTTAAAGCAGAAAATCTGGAATATACCAAAACTTTCTTTGTCCCGAAAGAAGATCAGGGCAAAGTCATCTATCTGGAATTCGAGGGCGTGATGCAGTATGCATTCGTCTGGGTAAACGGAGGATTCGCGGGGCAGCACCCCTATGCCTATTCAAATTTTTATGTGAACATCACAGATTTTCTCCGTTTTGGAGAAGAGAATACGGTCAAAGTAATCGCCAAAAATGGAGCACAGCCTAATTCCAGATGGTATTCCGGCGGCGGGATCTACCGCAATGTGAAAATTATAAAGGGAGAACCTCTGCATATCTCCATGGATGGAGTGATGATATCTACCCCGATTGCTGAATCCGATCGGGCAGTTGTGGAGGTTCGGACAAAGATAGAAAATGAGAATCTCGGATTTCGATGCGGATGGCTGAAAACCGTGATCCGGGATGAAGATGGTGCGGAAGTGGCGAAAGAGCGCACGAAATTTCATATTTTTTCTGAGGGAACACTCACGGTACAGCAGCGAATCTATGTAAAGAATCCTAAGCTGTGGAACCTTGACGCCCCGTATCTGTATACCTGTGAGAGCATTCTGGAATCGGAGGAAATCAGAGATAAGACAGCGGTCTCGTTTGGAATCCGTTCGTTGACTCTGGACCCGGAACGGGGACTGCAGCTCAATGGAAGAACAGTCAAACTGAAAGGCGGCTGTATCCATCACGACAATGGGATGTTGGGGGCCGCTGCGTTTGAAGATGCGGAACTGCGCCGGGCAAGGCTGCATAAAAAGGCAGGCTACAATGCCCTGCGCTCCGCCCACTATCCGATGTCGAAAGCAATGCTGGACGCCTGCGACCGGACAGGACTGTTGGTCATGGATGAGTTTACAGATGTATGGACGAGCTGTAAATGTGATTTTGACTACGGTTTCAGCTTTGCTGAGTGGTGGGAGCGGGATGTAGAACAGATGGTGTACAAGGATTATAACCATCCCTGCGTAGTACTGTATTCCATTGGCAACGAGATACCGGAAGCCGGCTCTCCTACAGATGCGTCATGGGGGAGAAAAATCGCGGAAAAAATACGGTCCATCGACAAGACCCGGTATATTACCAATGCGCTCAATCTTCCGGGAGCAATACTGGATGTAGTTGTGCCTATGATGAGAGCGCAGAAACCGGAAAGCGCAGGTGCGAAGAGCGGCGAGATCAATCAGGTATCCAAAGATATGCAGCAGGATATGCGCTCATGGATTTTAAACAGCGATATCCTGCAGGAGCGGATTGAAGAATCCTGCGGCGTGTTGGATGTGATAGGATATAATTATACGACAGAGCGATATGAAAACGAACCGAAACTATCCCCGAACCGGATCGTGGTAGGTTCGGAGACTTCTCCGGCGGCTTTGGCAGAAAACTGGGAACTGGTGGAAAAGCATGGATATCTCATTGGAGATTTCAGCTGGACTTCATGGGATTATCTGGGTGAAGTAGGAATTGGTCATTTCGGATACGAAGATGATAAGATAGACAGATTTTACGGGGATTATCCGTGGATTGCTGCATATAGCGGAGATTTCGATCTGACAGGTTTCAGGCGTCCTATATCTTATTGGAGGGAAATCATATGGGGAGGAAGAAATCATACGCCGTATATCGCGGTACAGCGGCCGGGGCGTTATGGTCAGAAGCCGGCTGACGGCAATCATATCTGGACGGATTCTATCTCTTCATGGACATGGCCCGGATATGAGGGGCATCCGATCATAGCTGAAGTCTATTCGGACGCCGAGGAGGCGGAACTTTTTATCAACGGTATCTCTCAGGGAAGAAAACCTGTCGGAGACGAGTTTAAAAAGTTCTATTGCAAGTGGGATACCGTGTATGAAACAGGCGAAGTCGAGGCGGTAACTTATATCGCAGGGAAAGAGGTTGGACGCTTCCATCTGAAAACGGCCGGTACACCGCGCTTGTGGGTTAAAAAAGAAAGCGAGAGCCTCCGTGCCGGCACGAATGACCTGTGCTTTATTAATATTGAACTGGCCGATGAAAATGGTATCTTGAATACTGCTGTCCAGAAAGATGTTACAGTTTCACTGACAGGGGCAGGCATCCTGCAGGCCAGCGGCTCGGCAGATCCGAGAACCGGGGAAAATTATTATGACACGACTCATAAGACCTTTTATGGACGCGTACTGGCAGTGGTACGTGCAGGAGAGGAAAAGGGAACTGCAAGACTGACTGTATCGGCAGAAGGAATGGACAGTGTCGTTGTAGAGATACCTGTAGTCTGAAAAATAAGACATGCGGAAGGAGATTTTGAAAATGACAAACGACGCAACTTTTGAATTAATGGCAAAAGCGCAGGGAACTTCGGATGCGGATTTGTACTGTTAAAAAGGAGGAGAAGCATGTTAAAAACAATCAATGAGTGTTTAAATGGAATGGAAGAAAACTATATTCTTCCATTTCTATGGCTCCATGGAGAAGACGAAGCCACATTAAGATCCTATATGACAGCAATCCATGAAGCCAATATCAGGGCAGTTTGCTTAGAATCCAGACCTCATCCTGATTTTCTGGGGCCAAAGTGGTGGCAGGATCTTGATATCATTCTGGATGAGGCAAAAAAACGGAATATGAAGGTGTGGATATTGGACGACCAGCATTACCCAACAGGAGCAGCTGCCGGAGCAGTAAAGACAGCACCGGCAGAACTTCACAAACAATATCTTGCCTGTAACAGGACGGATATTTTCGGACCTCAGCGAAGGGTTCGGCTTGATATAGGTAAACTGGCATCGACGCCGCAAAATCCGATCGCACCTCAGCCGCTGGACTATGATGATGATTGTCTGCTGGCAATTGTTGCCGCCCGTCTGGACGGCGGTATAGGCAACGGTCCAGATCATGTGGAAGAGGCAGTCGTCCTGACAGGCAAGATTGAAGAGGGATATCTCATCTGGGACGTGCCGGCGGGAATGTGGAGAGTATTTGCGTTCTATGTTACCCACAACGGCGCATCTCCTGATTCCATCAATCTTGTAGCTCCGGATTCTTGTAAAATACTTTTGGATACGGTATACGAAGCTCATTACGCGCGCTATGCGGATGAATTCGGAAAAACAATCGCCGGATTTTTCTCAGATGAGCCTTTCCTCGGAAATCCTTCTGGAAATGCGCTGGGATGTATCGTAGGAAAAACAAGAATGCCGCTTCCGTGGAGTAAAGAAATGGAAACAGCATTAAAAGAACTCTGGGGAGAAAACTATCCAGTAAATCTTCCCGCACTTTGGGGAGAGATGGGAACCGCAGAGGAAACCGCAGATATCCGGAATACATTTATGAACGCACTTACAGATCTGGTAAAGAAAAGTTTCAGCGAGCAGATCGGAAACTGGTGCAGAGATCACGGTGTGGAATATATCGGTCACATTATCGAAGATAATAATGCTTCCGAAGGATTAGGCGCCAGCGTAGGACATTACTTCCGGGGACTCTGGGGGCAGGATATGGCGGGAATCGACGATATCGGTGCGCAGATTACCGTTGGCGGCGCAAATGTGGAGCATATATCTATTGCCGGTTCCGGAGACGGAGAATTTTATCATCATGTTCTGGGGAAACTCGGTTCGTCCCTGGCGCATATTGACCCTAAGAAGAAGGACCGCTGTGTATGCGAGTGTTTTGGCGCGTATGGCTGGACAGAAGGAACTCAGACCATGAAGTATATTGCGGATCACCTTCTTGCTGACGGTGTGAATCATTTTGTACCTCATGCTTTTTCCGCAAAGGCGTTTCCAGATTTTGACTGTCCGCCCCACTTCTATGCGGGAGGAGAGGATATCCTGTTCCCTGCTTTTGGAAAACTGATGGCGTATATGAACCGTACCGCGCATATTTTGTCTGCTTATCAGCATACTGCCCCTGTTGCCGTCCTCTATCATGCGGAAGCTGCATGGAGCGGACAGCGTTGGATGAAGATGCAGAAGTGTGCACGGATTCTACGGGAACACCAGATTGATTTTGATATTCTTCCATCAGAAGTGTTAGTATTGAAAGACAAGATTTTAACAGTGAATGGAAGGCAGTATAAAGCTCTTGTGATTCCGGGATGCGAATATTTGGGAGAGAAAGCAGCTGCATTCTGTAAAAAGGCAAAAGCAGTTGATTTCCCAGTATATTTTTCGGATTTTGCTCCAAAGAATGTTCAGGGAACGACAGTAGGACTTTTGGATTTGGCAGATATACTAGCCGATATGACAGATGTAACACTTACTCCGTTCCATACGGATATCCGGATTTATCGCGGGATTAAAAAAGGAGAAGGACATGTCTATTTTTTGTTCAATGAGTCTACATGGTCGTCCTTTGAAGGAAGATTAAAAGTCAAAGCTGATGGAAAATGCTATAGATACGATCCTATGGAAAACAGAATCTTCCGACGTAAACTGGCGGGAGGCAGTATACCGGTACGATTAAATCCGATGGAGAGTGCGCTGTTTATAGTGACAGATGCAGAAATAGAGGCAACAGAAGAACTTCCAGAGATGACAGGAACTGCTTTGCTGAACGGAAAATGGACGATTTCCCTTAAAGAAAACGGAGAATTTGTTCCCTATGAGGTTACGGAACGTCTGGACGGTATCATGAAGGACGGATGGTCAGGAACCATCTGTTATGAGTATCAGATTCCGGGGGGAACGCTTCCGGGAGATGCAGACTATATTATGCTAAAGCTCCCGCAAGTCAGAGAGACAGCAGAAGTATGGTGTAATGGGAAATATGTGGGAAATGCGATAGCCGCACCATTTTGTTTTGAACTGACTCATGCATGGAAGAAGGGAAAGAACCTTTTGCGTATTGAAGTGACTTCTACTATGGAACAAAAGGTAAAGGCTGCAAGCGGCGGAAAAGATTGGTTTATATCAATGCAGAAAGTATGGTACGGATATGGCATGAGTGATATTCCTGTGCTGGAGTATTGTAAAAAAGAAGAAAAAGTATAACAAGAATTTTATTAAGACTAAGAAGATGCTATTTCTTTGCAAGAGGGGATAGCATCTTTTAGTTTGTGTGCTGAGCATGGCACTCATCTTGCTGGTGAAAGTCCAGCCACGGGTATTTACCGCCAAGTGTAGTGAACCACAAGTCGGTATCAGTAATGGTATGCATGGAGGAAGTGGTGTAGCAAAGTTCTCGATCCTACGAACAGAAACTTGATAAGGCGATAAGGTGGGTAAGATTGCAAATCAAAGCCCTAATTGTAAACGTAAACCGAAGTTGTAAATCAAGAGGTTGTGGGACGAAAGATTAGTGTCTTACCTCGGGAGACCCTATCACGCGCCGGAAGGTGTGGTCGAAGTATCTAATTCAAGACTGGGCTGGTACAGAAGAAGTGGGATGAATATAGTAAATTTCATAATCAGTAAGGATTTACTTGAAAATAGGATAAAAGACGGAGCAGGATTGCTCAATTCTTTATCCTATTACCTAAGTAATCAGTACTTCAAAATCCAATTTACCTTTTTCAGTGCCATTTACAACAATTGTAAGGGAATGGATTCCCGGGTAATGTTTTCTTGAACTTAAATCTTTAAAAGACAGTGTTTTTACATAGGTTTTTTCTTGATTTTCCATAAATGAAGTTTCAGTTATTTGAAATATTTTTCGGCTTTGCCCACCGTTTGCTTTCACGTAATGAACGCCATACTCTAACCGTACTTTAGCTGCTTTTTTTGCTCTGACTTTAAAGGAAAAGGTCATATCCTCACCGATGGAAACGGATACGGCTCCCAGCGCGAAGTCGTAAACATCCACACAACTGGCATCAGCAACTCCAAAGATAGCCAGCACATCCCTGTTGCCCATTTTTAGAAGTGTTCTGCATCCATGTTTTATGATCCAATCAGTAAACTCGTTTTTCCCATACCAATCTATGGCGGTTTGTACAACAAGGTGAGGATGGGTTTTGGAAATATCATTCAGATTATTGGCCACACTTTTACGGACATACAGCGACGGGTCTGCTTTCAGTTGTTCTAAAATACCAAGCACTAACGTGGGGTCTTTTTTAAAGCTGGGCAGTACTTGGCCCCACGGCAGCGCAGGACGGCAGCCCTCACTGGCAAGCCGCCTGACATGCTCATTGTCATGTTCCGCCCATATGGACATCTGTGCCATCATACGCTTTTCATGGTTTATAATAAATGGCCTTACGGCAAACTCAGCAGTTGAGTATTGGGTATACCTCTCCAATGCAGCAATCGACAAATTCCAATGGCACTCATCCTGCCCATAGACTTCAACAAAATCAGGCAAGTAAATGAAAGCATTGTCATGAAATCCCGCAGGATACCCTGCAACAACCTGGTCAAGGATAGCAAGTGCCTGTTCGTAATCAGAAGGCAAATATTTTCCTAAATTTGTTGAGATTTGCCGCATACGGCCTTTCAGCGCTAATGTATCCCAGGTCTTATCCATAATGTCACTTACAAAATCACTGTCCTGAAACGAAGGATATACAGCCTTAATGCGTAAAGCCAATTCATGAATTGAATTGCCATTATAATATTTGTCTTTCATTAATGCGGGCATTTGCTTTCTCCTTTCATCTGATAAATCTTCTTTACCGAAATCAGACAATCATAATATCTTTTATTTTAATATCCGCTTGTGTAAATGTCAAATAGCTCATTATTCGCCATGATTTCTTAGTATCGGCCAGAACCTGGACAGTGTCGATCCTATTCAAAGAAAAGAACAGACAAAACTATTGTCTGTGTCATATCCTTCTAGAAATGTTTATATGGGTATGATAAGATGATATTTATATAAGGAGGAGTGAAATGGAACGATTTAATGCGCTGATCAAAAAGGACGGTTCAGGCAGACTGACTATCATAGAAATCCCGTTCAATGCAAAAGAGGTATTCCATAAATCCAGGGGAGCCATTTATGTAAGCGGTACAATCAATGGTATCGAATACCGAAGTAAATTGCTTTCCCGCGGCAGCGGAAAATTTGTTATGGTTCTAGATAAAGCGATGCAAAAGTCCATAGGATTTGACGGGCAGGAAATGACTGTGAATATCACGATGGCCTCCGAAGATTTGGAAGCTGTTGCAGGGGAGCCTGATAAAATTGTTGATGTTACATGCGGTCTGGATGTGCTTACTGCCATAAAAACACGGCAAAGCATACGAAAATTCACTGCCAAACCAGTTAGTGAGGATATGGTATCCGCTATTCTTTATGCGGGCATGTGTGCTCCTACGGCAAAAGATAAGCGCCCATACCATTTTATTGTGATAAGAGACAGATGTGTGCTATCCATGCTGGCCCAGCAAAATTCAAATGCCGCTATGTTGGAGTCCTCCGCAGGGGCAATTATAGTTTGCGGCGATAAAAGCAGAGAGGGGATCAAAGAGTTCCTGTATGCAGATTGTGCCGCTGCTGCACAAAACATACTGCTCTGTATTCACGGCTTAGGTCTTGGAGGCGTTTGGTGTGGGGTAGTGCCCAATTCTGATTGGAGAAAGCTGCTCATTGGGCAATTAGCACTCCCCAATAAGCTGGAACCCATTTCCGTGATTGCATTTGGTTGGCCGGATGAAGAAAAGGAATTATGTCCCCGATGGGAAACTGCAAAGGTTCATTATGATAAGTGGTAGCGCATTTACAGAATTGCTGTTGTATGTATTGGAAATGTTTTTGAAAAAGAGATATCCGAACAGGCAGGATGATTTCTATACCAGAGCGAGAATGATCTATGTTATCACCGGTCAAGTTGCTAAAGATATACTTTGTGCTCAAAGCGTATCTCAAAGAGAGGATTATATACAGATTTTCATAAACGAAATCATTCATCTTTCATTTGACCAATAATCAATTCAAAGTGAAATTTCATATTAGCTCCATAATACTGTGATAAAATCCAATCAAAGGAGGTGTACACATGGCTACATTACTGATAGTTGAGGACGATAAGGACACGAATGAGGCAGTATGCGATTACCTGCAGGAAGTGGGGCATCATACAATATCTGCTTTGGATGGGGAAGAGGCGATCCGTCTTTTTTCCTGCCATAAAATTGAGCTTGTTGTTCTGGACATTATGCTGCCTAAGATCAGCGGCCTGGTTGTCTTGAATACCATTCGCAAAAAAGACCAGACACCTGTTCTTATGCTGACGGCAATGGAAGATGAATACACGCAGATCGCAAGCTTTGACGGATTGGCGGACGACTATATAACAAAGCCTTTTTCTTTGGTCATTCTGGGCAAGAGGATAGAGGCCCTGCTGCGCCGGAGCTGCAGGAAAGAAAACGCGGCCATATGGAACTACGGCACACTGAAGGTTAATTTCTCTGCCTACTCCGCTCAGGATTCCAGAGGAGTGATTGAGATCACTGCCAAGGAACTGGAACTGCTCAGGTTTATGGTGGAACACAGGGGGCTGGTGCTGACGCGTACTCAGATTCTGGATGCGGTATGGGGGGAAAGTTCCTATGTCATTGACCGTCTGGTGGATACATATGTTAAAAATCTGCGTAAAAAGCTGAGTTTGGATTGTATCAAAACAATAAAAGGCGTTGGCTATAAACTTGAGGAAGAGAAATGAAAAAGTTAAAAGTATTTCCTAAGACTTTTTTATATACCCTGGGCCTGATGCTGATCATCGTTCTGCTTTCCCATGTGTTAATCTACTTCCTGATGCCGAAGGCATACCATCATCAGAAACAAAAAGCATTAGAAACGGATATTTCTTTGCTGGAGCAGGAAATCACAGAGACAGTGCCGGAGGACAGGCTTTCTGCGGTGACATCCTTTGCCGCCGGGTGGAAAGCAAATATTTCTGTATACTATGAGGGCCTTACCTATGAGGTAAACCTGCTCGGAGAGGAGAGTGACACATTTGACGCCCCGGGCGCCGGTAAGGAAGATACTATTGTCATATTTAGTAAAGATGAGCATGGCTCGAAAATATCCCTGGCTGAAAATGCTAACGGCGGTGCTGACTTTTTTAGGGTCTCACAGAAGTTCTCAGATGGAAAAGGATATGTTCAGGCGGTTGTGTCCCGTCAGCAGATAGAGGAAGCGGTCAGTGCAGTTTTAGCTATACTTCCATTGACTGCTGTGATATGTACTGTAATATCTGCTCTGTTTGCATTTTTTTATTCCAGAATGCTTACCAGGCCTATCTGTCAGATCAGCAGTGCCACGGAAAAAATGCAGCGGTTAGAACCAGAGGCTCATTGCATGAATGAAACACAGGATGAGATTGGTGCGTTGGCGGATAATGTAAATGGCTTATACCATAATCTTCTGACGACGATCCATGAATTAGAGCGGGAGATCAGGAAAGTGGAAGAGGCGGACCAGCAGAAAACAAATTTTCTCCGTGCAGCGTCCCATGAACTGAAAACTCCGGTTACAGCCGTGAATGCCATGCTGGAGAATATGATATTAGGCGTGGGCAGGTATAAAGACAGGGATACATATCTTGCCAGATGTAAGAAGCTGATGGAAGGGCTGGCAGATATGATACGGGATATCCTTGACACAACCAGGCCGCAGTTTTCCGGTGGGCAGGAGCTTATAAAAATTGATCTTGCAAATACCCTCAAAGGTGTTGCAGAGCCGTATGAAATCATAGCAAAGACAAAGGAAATCAAGTTTCACATGCAGCTTGATGAGTCTGTTGTTTTGCAGCTTCCAGGAGGTATGATCGAGAAGGCGCTTTCTAACATTGTAGCAAATGCGGTTTCTTATACAAGAGAAGGGGGTGTCATTTCTATTTATTTAGGGGAGGGCCGGATTATTATAGAAAATGAGTGCGACGCTATATCGCCTGATCATCTTTCCCATATTTTTGAGCCATTTTACCGGACGGACTATGGACGCAGCAGGGCGACAGGCGGAAATGGGCTGGGGTTGTATATTGTGTCGTCTATTCTCAAGTCTCTCGGCATCAAATACAGATTTGTTCCCTCTGAGGTGCTCAATGGGATGTCCTTTCAGATTTTATTCTAGCTTCATATTATTTTAAGCTTCAGATTTCATACTGGCTCCACATACCGCCCATATAGTTTCCATATACAGTTGTTAAGATACCTCCATCACACGATAGGAGGTATTCTTTTTGGACATTTTAAAGCGGGCCATTCTTTTTAGCATACGGAAAAGGGACAAAAGCCTTACCTTGTTTTTATTATTGGCTTTGATTACGTTATTTACCACAGTTGGCTTTTCTGTGCTGACCGCCGCACAGACGGCAGCGGCCAGGCTTCGGGAAACCGTAGGGGCATCCTTTACGCTTCAGGGGAAGCCTGTGGACTTTGATTTCAGCAGAGACGGGGACCATTACAGCACACAGCTCGCTCCTGTATCTCAGCAGATGATTGATGCGATCACAAATAAAAAGGAGATAAAAGGCTATAATGCCTGTCAAACGGCTCCAGTGTATAGCAGTGACTTGTACTTCACATCCGGTGCGTCATACGGGACAATAGCTGCAAATACGGCGACAGAGTGGAACCGTACTTTCAACAACGGAACTCTGACTCTGGATAGGGGGAAGCATCTTGCTGGAGAAGGGCATGGGATGGCTCTGATCAGCCGGGAGCTGGCAAAGGAAAATGATCTGGATGTGGGTGACAGTATCTCTCTTTCTTTATCAAAAGATGATTTCGTTGCAAATGCAGTGACATTACAGATTGCAGGTATCTATGTGAGCGATCCGGATATGGAGTTTGACTTGGACACTATTTTTACAGGACATGATAGTTATTGGGAATTAACCGGGGATACCCCAGGTACTTATTCCGGCAGTGTGGACTTTTTCGTGACTGATCCCGCCAGGCTCGAGCTGGTTATCGAGCAGATCCGGAAAGAGGCATCTGTCAGGTGGGATGACTACATACTGCAGGCAGATGACACGGAATATAAGGGTATAGCCAGTCAGCTGACATCCATGAAACGGCTTACCACACTCTTGATTGTCTCATCGGTTGTTGTCAGTGCGGTTATCCTGTTTCTGATTCTTTCTATGCGGATAAAGAGCCGTATCCATGAGATTGGCATATTGCTTGCGGTTGGGGGGTCAAAAGGCGCAGTCATCATGCAGTTTATGACAGAGGCAATAGTGCTACTGTTTCTGGCAATCCTTGTTTCCTGTCCGATCAGTTATGGGGCAGCAGTGCAGATTGAGACTTTCCTGCAGAACAGGATAGGGGTGATCAGCATAGCTGTTCCTGTCCACAGACTCTTGCTTCAATATGCCGCTGAGACAGCCATTATCTTATTTGGCGTGGCAGCAGCCTCTTATCCCATTATCAAACGGAAACCAAAAGAGATTTTATCCCAAATGAGTTAAGGAGAAAATTTATGAATTTATGGAAACGGGCATTGCTCTATACAATGCGAAAGAAAGGAAAAACCGTGATTCTGTTTCTTGTTTTGTTTGTTATGTCCACCTTTGTCCTCACCGGACTTGCTATCCGGTCAGCAGCCGACCGGTCTGCAGGAGAGCTGCGGAAGTCTGTGGGCGGCAGCATCAAACTGATCCGGGATGAGGAGAAAACCCAGAATTGGACTTATGAACAGGGAATAGGCGGTACGATGGTCGGTTACACTGGTACGCCCATTACGGATAATGAAATAGAGAAGATCATGCAGGTAAAAGGGATAAAAAGCTATAACGGTATAGGATATGGAAGCGTCTATGCACGGGATTTTTCGTTTATTTCAGGGATCCAATTCAGCGCCGGAAGCGATTACAGCAGCCTGCCCTCTGTAACACACTCTGAAGCTTTCAATTATTTTCGGCGAAAGGCTTTTCGGCTAATAAAAGGGCGGCATATCACTCCGGAGGATGACCATGTTGTCTTGATCAGCACTGCTCTTGCAGATAAAAACGGTTTGAAGCTGGACGATTCAATCACAGTCCGATGCGCCAATGATGCAGGGGAATATCCGGATGTGTCACTGAAGATCATTGGGATTTATAAAAGTACGATAGAGGAGGGGAAATTTAATACGACTTCCACAGATAAGAGAAACCGTTTGATCATTGACCACCGGGCTATGAAGGAAATCATGCAGACGGACACCATACAATATGATAATGGTATAGAGTTTTTTGTGGACGACCCAAAGGAAATTGAGAGGATTACGGCGGAAATTCAGAAGCTGGATCTTGACTGGAATTGCTTTAAGCTGACAGTGGATAATTCAGCATATGAAGCAGTCGCGTCTTCTTTGACTGCCATGCAGAGTATGGTAACGGGACTGATCATAGGGATTGGTGTTGTAAGTGCTGGAGTTCTGGTATTGATTGTTCATATGTGGATCAGGCAGAGGGTGCGGGAAACAGGTATCTTACTTTCCCTGGGAGTGGGTAAATTCAGGATCATTTTGCAGCATATTGCTGAGACTATGTTCATTGCTCTGGCTGCATTCGGATTGTCTTACTTTTCCAGCAGCTTGATCGCGCAGGGATCAAGTGACCTGTTGTTCGCACAGGCAGCAGAATCACAGCCGGATATTGAATTTGAGATTCCGGATGATGGGAGAGAGTATATGGATCTCACAGGAGAATTTATTCCATACGATACTTCCGCAATGGTGAGTCCGGACAACATAGAAGTTCAGGTAACACGAAACCATTTGCTTCTGGTATATATGATGGGAATGTGTATCGTCGTGTTTTCTGTCACACTTGCATCCCGATCAGTCGTAAAGATGAAACCCGGAAATATTTTATCCCAAATGAGTTAAGGAGGAGACGAGAATGAGCATTTTACTGGAAGCGAGGAACCTGCAATATGCATATGAGACGAAAAACAATAAGCAGGTACTCCGAAATATCAATGCGCAAATGGAACAGGGCAGGATGTACGCCATCCTGGGACCATCCGGGTGTGGCAAGACTACGCTGCTTTCTCTGCTGGGCGGCCTTGACAGTCCTGCCGGAGGTCAGGTACTGTACCAGGGAATTGATATAGAAAAAACAGGACTCGCAAAGCACCGGCAAAGAAATGTGGCATTTATCTTCCAGAATTACAATCTGATTGATTATCTGACACCCATTGAGAATGTAGCACTGACTTCAAAGCGTCCGGCTCTGCCTGTTTTGGAGAAGCTGGGTCTGACAGCGGAGGAGGCCAGCCGGAATGTGATGAAGCTGTCAGGAGGCCAGCAGCAGCGTGTGGCCATTGCACGGGCTCTGGCCAGTGACGCAAAGGTAATACTTGCGGATGAACCAACTGGTAATCTGGATGAGGATACAGCTTCTGAGATTACTGCTATTCTCAAAGAGGCGGCTCACAGTCTGGGCAAATGCGTTATCGTTGTTACACACTCCAATGATCTGGCAGGACAGGCGGATATTATAATGCGGCTGCGGAAAGGGAACTTACAGATTTTGGATAGTTTTAAGATAAATGGGGAAATTGAAAAATAGTGTTATGGTTCTTTAAAGAAAACGCGATGCTGGAAAATGACAGATTGATATGTTAGTATAGAATCATAATAAAGAAGACAGGGAGGTATTTTCATGTGTATGAGAATAAATGCATAGCAAGGGCTATTGCATACGATGACAAAAGTATCACTTACAATCGTGAAATAGTAGCTCTTGTTAATCTGAAATGATAAAACAGGAAGAGCAGTGTTAAAGTCATGATAACGGGGTGATAAAATGAAGAGAATGTTTTTAGTATCTATGTTTCAAAATGTTTCAGATATTTTGGAAACAGTTGGACTGGATTTGATAAATAAGACTGTAACTTATATACCTACGGCAAGTAGGGCAGAAAAATTGGGTTTTTTCGTCATCCTGATATAGGATATTCTGCAAAAATGGATCGTATAGAAAAAGCTCCTGGTTTAAAAAGTTACGAGGTGTTAAATCTGATTGATTTTTATGTAGTCCCTCATTATAAGAACTGGGAAAGGCGGCAGAGGATATTATCAACACATATTCTGACAGCTTAGAATTGAAAAGTATCTGTGATAACCAGGCAATACTTATAGAAGACAGTAAAGTTCAGATATTAGGTAAACCGTCCAAGAAATAAAGCAGGAGTAAGGAACTGTTATTTATTAGTTTGCCCAATACACAAAAGACTTCGGGATGTTGATTCCGAAGTCTTTTGTTATTTAAGTACGTAATAATATTTGATAAGAAAAACCTGATAGTATGGAAGAACTAATCAGGTTAAAGAGATCTTGTGTAGACAAGCCGGAAATTTTATCGTATTTGCTGGTCAGTGTCAATAGAAAATCGCGCACATTTATGCGGACAAAATAGAGGAATGAGAGAAATAATATGTGGAAACATATTCCTGCTGAAAAGGGTATGAAATGATGATAACATGCCTTTATGCAACCTATCCGAGCGGTGCACAAAAAGAGAGGAAATACTCTTCCTAATAAGATATAATGATACCATTATAATGAAAGGGGCAGAAGCGTGGAGTGGACTGAGAGATTACAGACGATTATTGATTATGTAGAAGATCACCTGCAGCGGAAACAGGAACCGCTTAATCAGCAGGAAGTTTCTGAACTTGCAGAGTGTTCCTTTGATTTTTTCCAAAAGGTATTTTCCTACATGAATGGTACCAGCTTTTCGGAGTATATCCGTTCCAGAAAACTCACTTTAGCGGGATATGATTTAAAGAGCACGGATAAGAGAGTGGTTGAAATCAGTTATCAATATGGATATGATTCCCCTACATCTTTTACAAAGGCGTTCCAGAAATTTCATGGGATGACACCAAAGGAAGCCAGAAGCGGGAATAGAAAGTTAAGGGTAGTGCCGAAGATGCAGATCTCAGTGAAGCAGCAATATTTCTGGAGGCTGGAACAAAAACCGGCTTTTCGTTTAGTTGGAAAGAGTATTCGGTGTGCCAATGGAGAACAGTCTTCAAAAATACCAGAATTTTGGAGTGAATGTCAAAAGGCCGGCACTTTCTCCCAGTTGATTTCGACAGACACAGGAAATCCGAAGGGGTTGTTTGGCCTGTACCGCTATGGGGAAAGCAGTTCAAAGGATATTGAGTATTCTATTATGGTGGCGGCGAACGGAAGGTTGCCTGAAGGATGCAGTGAGGTCAGAATCCCAGAATCCACATGGGCAGTATTTGACTGTCGGGGAGCAGTGCCGCCAGCCATTCAGAGCGGCTGGAAATACCTGCAGGAGGAATGGCTGGTAAGATATCCATTTGAACATGCAGATTGTCCGGAACTGGAATGGTACAGCTTTGGCAACTCATATGAGAGGGATTATCTGAGTCAGATCTGGATACCGGTGGCAAGCCGGATGTAGGAAAGAATATATATAAATAGGAGGACAGGAGCATGGATTTACCATTTCGTATAGAAAAAAGAAACAGCTTTCGTGTTATCGGTTATTCGATACAAACAACAAACCAGAAAGGAGAGGGGAGAAAGGCCATCCCCTTACACTGGACCCATATAAAGGAAGATGGGCTTGAAAAACAATTAATAGAGACAGCTAATCAGGAGTTTCATGGATTATTTGGCATAAATATTTATAACACTGACCCAAAAGATTCCAGAAAATTTGAATATCTCGTTGCGGTTCCAAGCAATAGTGATATTTATGATGGTCTTTCAGAATACACTGTGCCGGCCAGAACCTGGGCAGTGTTCCCATGTACGCAGGAAACCATAGGAAAAACGGAGGCCCAGGCCATCACAAAATGGCTTCCAAAATCGAAATACAGACCGTTAAATAAAGGGTATATTACCGGCAGGATGAAATCTGGGGCACCGGATATAGAATGTTATGGAAAAGACGGGCAGGTTGAAGTATGGATCGCAGTCAAAGAAAAGTAGGGAGGAACTGATTACTATGGATAAGAAGATAGAGTTTCATGATTTTATTGCTACGGTTCCCGCGGAGAATCAGGATTTTGTGAAAGAGATGCATGATAAATTGCTGGAGCATGGATGTAAAATAGAGATTAAGACTGCCAAAAGTGGTTACATGGTTTCTTACATATATAATAAGAAGACAGTCGCCAATTATGTGTTCCGCAGAAAAGGAATGCTTGTTCGGATTTATGGAGTCCATGTGAATGACTATGAAAATATTCTGGAAACACTGCCGGATGAAATGGTTCGCTCCATTCAGAAAGCACCCATATGTAAACGTTTGGCAGATCCGGACGCTTGCAATCCAAAATGCTCAAAGGGGTATGACTTTTGGCTGAAGGGCGAGCACTACCAGAAGTGCCGTAATAGTGCTTTTCTGTTTATGGTCTGTCCAGAAAACAACCCCTCTATCCAGACATTATTATTACACGAAGCAGAAGCATGGGAAAAATCCAATTATGAGTAGAAGGAATAGAAAAACTGATAAATAAATATAATTTGCATGAGGATTTTATCTTTTGCAGATTTCATCCATGCTCCTATAAAAATGAGATGCCCCATTGTTTGTGTCATATCGTTCAAGAAGTGTTTGTATGGGTATGATAAGATGATATTTATAGCAAGAGTAGGAAAGTCCGCCGATGAAAGGGAAATGCCTTGCACCAATACCAAATAGCTTACAGCCAAAAAGACGCTGAAAGGCTAGATGGGTTGTCTGTTCTTCTGGCAAGTCTTTCCGGATTTTACCGGCACCAGCTGAAAATGATGCAAGGATACATTAAGGAACCGGGGAAGAGGCAGGAATATGACGCATATATCAATGGCTGGCTCAAGGACATTGAAACTATGAAACGAATGGTGTGACTGCTTTTTCCAAGTATCAAGTAACTGCATAGAAATTGAAATTCTGCGGGAATTCAATTGGAACGGAAGGGAAAAGATTTTTATTGATAAGGAAACAGAGGTAAACTGTATTTTTGTACAGGCAGGTGTGGGTGGTTTGACACCATTACTTGACGCTGATGGGAAACCAGTAATAACCAGGAGCTGGAATTAAATCTGAATTTGTAAAGGAGATTTTATGAGAATAACTTCATTAGTTGAAAATACGACTAAGTCAGAACTTAAAACAAAACACGGACTTTCCTTATATATTGAAACGAAATCACATAAAATTTTATTTGATTTAGGTTCAGATAACACATTATTTGAAAATGCTATGAAAAGAAATATAGATATTTCAAAAGTGGATACTGTTATTATTTCTCATGGGCATTTTGACCACGGAGGAGCATTGAAAAAGTTTTTAGATATTAATTCTCTGGCAAATATCTATGTGCAAAAAGAAGCCTTTGAACCACATTACAGTAAAACCTTATTTCTTAAAATACCAGTTGGAATTGATAGTACGCTTAAATCTAATAGGCAAATCAAACTATTAAATGGTAATTATAAAATTGATGAAGAATTATCGTTGTTTACAGTAAGTAAAACAAATAAATTTTATTCCCCTGCCAATAATGCTCTTTATGATAAAAAGGGCAAAGATACTTTTGTACACGAACAAAACTTGATTATTTCAGAAAACAAAGTAGTAGTTATTATGGGGTGTGGGCATGCTGGTGTTGTAAATATCATGGAAGAAGCAAAGAAGTATCAACCACATTTTTGTATTGGTGGTTTTCATTTGTTCAACCCACTTACAAAGAAAACAGTATCAAAAGAATTGTTAAACAGTATTGCTATGGAATTACAAAAGTATAAAGATATTGAATTTTATACTTGTCATTGCACTGGTGAAAAGGCATATCATTATCTATCTCAACAAATGGATAATATGAATTATATATCTTGCGGTAATGTTATCGAAATCTAAGTATATATTTAATCAAATTTGAATTTATTACTGTGGCCGGCTGTATGGAAATGTTGGATGATGCCACCAGAAAGGAAATGATATCGCGAGAAGGTGACACCATGTATTTTTCTGATGGGGTTGATCCGGATTACTGTGTTCTTAAATTTGATGCGGAGAGTGGGCGTTATAACACGAACTTCTATTCTGAATCCTTTGGAGTTGGTGGAGATGAATGAACTGAAAATAATTAGGAGAAAACGATATGAAAAAATGTATTTTGTTTGTAATCTTGGAGCAGTATGCGGACTGGGAAGCAGCGTATCTATCCTCCGCTCTCTATATGTTAGGATGCGGAAAGTATGAAGTTAAAACAGTATCTTTGACCAGGGAACCTGTTTCTTCCATTGGCGGTTTTTGTGTATTGCCTGATTTTGATATTGCTTCCACTCCAGCCGATTATGAGGCATTGATTTTAATTGGCGGAATGTCCTGGAGAAATGACGAAGCACGGAAAGTCAAACCACTTGTGGATGAATGTCTGGCGGCCGGGAGGGTTTTGGGCGGTATCTGCGATGCTTCGGCATTTCTTGGAACCGTGGGCGCTTTGAACGAAGTCTTCCACACAAGCAACGATTTGAACGACCTGAGGCAATGGGCTGGTAAAGCATATACAGGAGAAAAGAACTATATTATGAGGCAGGCTGTAAGTGACCGGAATATCATCACGGCAAACGGCACGGCTCCTTTGGAATTTGCCAAAGAAGTAATGCTCGTATTAAAGGCGGCATCGGAAAAAGCCATTACAGAATGGTTTGAGCTTCATAAACTTGGATATTATAATGTGGCGCTGCCACAGGCTGCAGCCAGTTGGAATGATTGACTGTCTGATTATACATGGAGAAGTAAAAAGGACGGTTCAGGCAGGCTGACTATCGTTGAAATCCCATTCAATGCAAAAGAGGTATTTCATAAACCCAAGGGATCCGTTTATGTAAGTGGTACAATCAATGGCATCGAATACCGAAGTAAATTGCTGTCCCGCGGCAGCGGAAAATTTGTTATGGTTTCAGATAAAGCGATGCAAAAGTCCATAGGATTTGACGGGCAGGAAATGACTGCGAATATCACGATGGCCTCCGAAGATTTGGAAGCTGTTACAGGGGAGCCTGATAAAATTGCTGATGTTAAATGCGGCCTGGATGTGCTTACCGCCATAAAAACACGGCAAAGCATACGAAACCATTTTATTGTGATAAGAGACAGATGTGTGCTATCCATGCTGGCCCAGCAAAATTCAAATGCCGCTATGTTGGAGTTCTCCGCAGGAGCAATTATAGTTTGCGGTGATAAAAACAGGGAAGGGATCGAAGAGTTCCTGTATGCAGATTGTGCCGCCGCTGCACAAAACATACTGCTCTGTATTCACGGCTTAGGTCTTGGAGGCGTTTGGTGTGGGGTAGTGCCCAATTCTGATTGGCGAAAGCTGCCGGCGTTCGGTTCTAAATGAAGAGAAGAAGGGTTTGGCGGTATCTGCGGACTTTATATGGACACATTTCCCAATGGAAGATGGAAAATCCTGAGGCCGATAATAATGTTCTTGGCTCTTTCGTCATTTACATACCTCGGAAAGAATTTGAAAAAATTGAAACAACAGGGGAATTTGGTCAAATTCATTTTGAAACATTAAATTCAGATGTGTTAGTACACGCCAACAAATCAGTTTTAGTTCTTGATCTGGATGCTGATCAATTGGAACACAATATTACACTCGAGGGTTCCGAAGCAAATGCATTTCGAGAGGTCTCTGTTTATTTCGATAAATTACCGGATAATGTCAGAATGGATATAAACACGGTTCAAGACGGTATAGTAAATGATCCGCAGAACATACTTAAACACAACAGGTTTGAATCAGGATTAGTGAAACCTGTCATAAGTATCAATAATACAAAAGATATAAATATTTACGTAGAAGAATGAAATTGTCTATTGATTTGAAAAATCGAAAGTTGATAAGGAGCTAAAAGAAAAATGTGTGAAGAATGTTACTCTGATGAAAATAGAATTACGCCATTGCTAAATCCTTTGGATTGCTTAGAAAACCATACTCAATATATTTGTGGAACTTGTGGGCGCTGCATTTGTATTGAACACGACCCAAACAGAGGATTGCAGAGGTGGAATTTTCCTTTTAAGTCATTGGAAATTGCAAAACTTTATTTACGAACAGCCGACTATACAACGAAAAAATCATGTGGTATTTATGAGATAGAGAACAGTAAAGGAAGAGTAGCTTATAAAATATTCGCAGGGAATGAGGATTTACATCTATTTTTGAAAAAGAATAAAGATAAGAAATGCAAACAAATGACACCTGTGTTTGCTGTTGGAGAGTATAAAGAATATCCACATGCAGAAGTACGAAAATTAACTTCTGGTGAAATAAAACAATATATGAGCGAACGTTAAATTCTGGTTTTATAGTATGTCTTAAGTAATATTGAAAGGGTGTATTTTCTCTAAAAAACCAATCCGCTCCATCATCATGTTTATCAAAGGCTGTGATTGGCTTTTTGGAGGTATAAAAATGGGAGAATAAAAGAGCACACCGAAAAGGCACCTCACAAAAGGAGGAAGATAGTCATCATGGTATATTTAGTTATTGGCATTATTTTTATGGGTTTTTTGATTATTTTTATCAATAGCCCAGGTAAACTCCCACCGTTAGAAGATACACAAGGAAATCTGATTTCAGATTCTATCTCCGAAAAAGTATGGATTGAAGTCAATGGGATTAAGCAGGGGATGTTTATTCGAGGAGAGAATATCCAAAATCCAATAATACTGTATCTTCATGGCGGCCCCGGTACACCAATGCTACAATTCATCACATATTTGGAAAAAGAGGAGCGCCTGGAAAAGTATTTTACGGTTTGCTACTGGGATCAGCGCGGTTCGGGAATGACATACAATAAATCAACTGATCCGTCAACGATGACGGTATCGCAAATGGTGGAAGATACACGCGCAGTAACTGAGTACGTTAAATCTCGCTTTGGACAAAATAAAATATACCTGATTGGTCACTCCTGGGGATCGTACCTTGGTGTTAAAACCATAGAAAAATATCCCGAAAATTATCTTGCGTATATTGGTATTGGTCAAGTGACAAATCAGGTGGAATCGGAACGACTGGCATATGAATTTATGTTAAACCATGCACAAGAAATAAACGACCAGGAGGTGATGAAACAGCTAGGAAAGTATGATCCGTATGCTGACGGTTTTCCACAGCTTGATTACCTTGTGAAAGGCAGGACAAATATGCTCAATAAATACGGAATTGGGCATTTACATCAAGGACTTTCCTCTACTGACATACCTAAATCACTCTCTGTATTTAAGGGATATACATTGATTGAAAAAGTAAACTGGTTTCTTGGTGCTGATTTTTCAATGGTACATCTGTTTCCAACCGTATTAGAGGATAATCTTTTCATATCGTCTACAAAATTTGAAGTTCCGTTTTATATTATACAAGGTGATTATGATTACATGGTATCTCAAGTCCTGGCAGAAAAATATTTAGAGGTTATCGAGGCTCCTAAAAAAGAATTTTTTTCATTTGCAAATTCCGCTCATTCGCCTAACATGGAAGAACCGGAAAAGTTTATTGATATTCTTCGTGATATAGCATTAGAAAATTCACCCGAAGAATAATGTTTGGCTACTTCTGGACATTTTGTCCATATGTTGATACGGAAAAACCGAATTAAAGTAAGCAATCAAGTACATCTTTGGCGGAGAAGGCGTAGTTAGTGGTTTTCTGGTAAAAGACACACCACATGGACGCGTCTTAGCCAAATAGCACAAGTGGTTTGACTTAGACCAGGAGGAGAATATTATGATTCGACAATTAAGCGGTTTTTTTACAAAGCCGCAAATATATGCTTCTAGCACTGGAGAGTTCTGGAATGACACACATATATCCAAAGGGATGCTGGCGGCACATCTCAATCCGCAGGAGGATGCGGCAACCCGAAAGCATGAATTTCTTGACCGGTCGGTTCAATGGATTTCTAAAATTGCACCGCCAGCCCAGATACGTTTCCGCCATTTATCTCTATTGAAAAGTAAATGTGTTTAAAATATGTTATTACGATATAGATGAGAGGATTTAAGCTGCTGTTTACAGAATGAACAGTGAGGCATTTAATTTAGAAATGAAAGACTTCTTGTAAGACACTTGACAAGTAAGTTTTATTTCTTTTATAATTAAGTTATGAAAAAGAGGAAAAGGGGTGAACACAATGCTGTTGTTTGGGAAGTTCTGCATTGGATCCAGCTCTGCACAATCATATAAGACAGGACATTGTGTGGAGCCCAATCAGATAAACAGATTTATTTGAGAGGTAGGGCTGTATAGATCAGAGGATTCTGATTTAAGAGCCTTATTTGTGTTACCTTTTGAACAACTCAGATGATTGGATATTTGGCCGTGGACAATGTTTTGTCTGCGGCCTTTTGTTGTTAAGTTCCGCTATGTCTTTATTGTAGCATGGAAAAAGCAGAGGGCCACGCCGTTGGGTATGGCTGCCTCTGCTTTTATTTTTTGAAAGGACTATTAAAATGGAAAATATAGAACAGGATTTGACGGTGGGGAGTGTTCCCAAGAAACTGATACGATTTGCAGTACCTCTATTGGGCGCAAACATACTGCAGTCGCTTTATAGTATGGTGGATATGCTGGTTGTGGGGCAGGACTGTTTTGGCCGCTCAATACAAAGGGGCAAATGATGAGCAGGGACAAAAAGAGACCATTGGAACCTTATTCAGCCTGTCTTTTATTGTCTCCATCATTGTTACAATCGCAGGATTACTGGTATATTCCCCTCTTTTTTCCCTTCTCCAGGTGCCTGCGGAGGCGATGGAAGATGCCTGTGCTTATATGCAGGTCATCTGTGTGGGAACGATATTTGTTTTTGGCTATAATGCGGTGTGTTCGCTCATGAAGGGTTTTGGAGATTCCAAAAGTCCGCTGTACTTTGTGACCATAGCTGCAGTGATAAATGTTTTTTTTGATTTTTTATTTGTTGGTCCTATGGGTATGGGGACAAAGGGGGCAGCTTATGCAACTGTTTTTTCACAGGGGATATCCTTAGTTGTCTCTGTTATACATTTGAAACAAAAAAAATTTATATTTGATTTTAAGCTGAGAAGTTTTGCCGTTCAAAAAGAGAAGCTGATCATTATTTTGAAGGTGGGTTTACCAACAGCTCTTCAAATGGTGATCGTCAATATCTCATATCTGCTGATCACGGGAGTGCTGAATACCTTTGGTGTTTCGGTGGCGGCAGCTTCTGGTATTGGACTAAAGGTAAATACCTTTGCAGGTATGCCGTGCTGGGCCATCGGGCAGGCGGTAACTGCTATGGCGGGGCAAAATATGGGAGCACATGATACGGAAAGAGTAAAGAAAACCACGCGGTACGGATTATTGATAAATACTTTTGCCACGTTTCTTACAGTTGTATTGGTCCAAATTTTTGCAGAAGCCATTATTATGCTTTTTGACCCTGCCGGTACAGAGGTGATCACAGAAGGAGTCATGTATCTTTGTATCTGCTGTAGTATCAACAGTCTGGTTTATGCAGTAATGTACACGCTGGATTCTTTTGCGATCGGCGCAGGCTCTGCGAATATTGCCATGTGTAATGCTTTTTGGGATGCCGTGATCGTGAGACTGCCGGTCTGTTGGCTACTGGCGTTTACCATGCAGATGGGGCTATAGGTGTATATATTGGTCAGGCGTTGTCTCCCGTTTTGCCTGCTCTGGCAGGTATTGTCTACTTTAGGAGTAAATCCTGGGAGACAAAAAAACTGATCGGCAATACAGAATACCATAAAAAATAATAAAATAAAAATTAAAATGGAAAGGTTTGGTTATGACTATGAATGGCAGTAATATGAATCTCGCCTTTGGTTTGGAAGTAATCTATGAGGACGCAGAATTTCAAGTGAATGATCATGATAAAGTAGGTATTGTTGGTGTCAATGGCTCCGGGAAAACCACATTGTTCCGTGTTCTACTGCGGGAGCAGGAATTAGACAGCGGAAGTATTAACACGCACAATGCACGAATTGGTTATCTGCCCCAGGAAATTGCGGTGGAGGATGAATCCTGTACGGTGCTTGAGTACCTGCAGGAGGGACGTCCCATTGGCAGGCTGGAGACAGAGCTGGACCGGATTTATCAGAAGTTGGAACAGGCGGATGTTTCGGAGCAGGGGATATTGCTTACACGAATGGAGAAGATCCAGACCCGTTTAGAGTTTTTCGACTATTATAATGCGGAAAGTATTCTGCTTGATATGATAGACCGTATGCAGATTGACATTGATCTGTTGGAAACGCCGCTTAGCCGGCTGTCCGGCGGGCAGAAATCAAAGATAGCTTTCGCGCGTGTTCTGTACTCAAAATCTGAAATCCTGCTTTTAGATGAACCCACAAATCATTTAGATGCAGCTTCAAAAGAGTTTGTGACGGATTTTCTCAAAAATTATAAGGGGCTGGTATTGATCATCAGCCATGATGTGACCTTTCTTGATGAGATCATAAATAAGATACTGTTCATCAATAAAGTGACGCATAAAATATCCATCTATGACGGCGATTATAAAACTTACAAAAAGAAATATGCGGAGGAACGGCGTCTGCGTGAACGGATCATTGCTCAGGAGGAAAAAGAAATCAGGGAACTGGAAGATTTTGTACGGCGGGCAAACCAGGCAAGCCGTACCAATCATGCGATCAAACGCATGGGACAGGAACGGGAGCTGCGTCTGGAGAAAAAACGGAGCAGGCAGCACAGCCGTGAACGGGTTTATAAGCGTGTTAAAATGGATATCCACCCTGTGCGGGAGAGCGGGGATATCCCATTACAGGTGAAAAACCTGTCATTTTGTTATCCGGATCAGCCGTATCTCTACAAAGATTTGTCGTTTCAAATAAAAAGAAAAGAGCGTTTTTTGGTGGTTGGCAAAAACGGTGTGGGAAAATCCACACTGCTCAAGCTGGTCATGGGTATTCTTACCCCTGATGCGGGGGAAGTCCGGTTTCATCCGAAAACGGATGTGGCTTATTATGCCCAGGAACTGGAACAACTTGATCTGCAAAAAACTGTTTTTGAGAATGTACAGACAGAAGGATATGCCGTTAAGGAGTTGCGATCTGTTTTAAGCAATTTTCTTTTTTATGAAGATGATATCAATAAAAAAGTAGAGGTTCTGTCTCCCGGTGAAAAAGCCCGCATTGCACTATGCAGGATTTTGCTGCAAAAGGCAAACTTTCTGCTTCTTGACGAGCCCACGAATCACTTGGACCCTGAAACACAGAGTATCATTGGCAAAAACTTTGATCTTTTTGAAGGTACCATTATGGTTGTCAGTCATAACCCGTGGTTCGTTGAGCAGATTGGCATCAACCGGGTGCTGATCTTACCTGCCGGCAGAGTCGTGGATTATTCCCGTGAAATGCTGGAATACTATTATGGCTTTAATAATATAGAGGAGGACTATTAAAATGGCGGATTCAAAGAAATTATATCCCAGAACAGGGGATAAACAGACGATTTACTTAAAAAATGCAATTACTGACCCGAGCATTCAGGTAGGCGATTATACAATGTACAATGATTTTGTCAATGACCCAACAGATTTTGAGAAAAATAATGTTCTGTATCATTATCCCATAAACCATGACCGTTTGATGATTGGCAGATTCTGCTCGATCGGATGCGGGGCAATTATCGGTGCCCGCGCTGTAGTGACAAAGGACGTATCACCATATACCATTGTAGGAGGTATTCCTGCAAAATCCATCAGAAAGCGTTATTCGGAGGAAAGAATTGCAAAGAACATAAAAGCAATTCAAAACGGCCGTTTATATCAGTTGAAATAAAGCTTGTACGGGATTGCCGGTGCTGATCATGATGTACCCGGCAGTCCCGAAAAGCAGGAGATGGATCTGCAGGCTGTGGATTCCCGTTATTGATAAACTGTTTTATTTAGGCAGATGTATATTAGTTTAATGAAATTATATAGTTAAAATAAATATATATGTGTGGATTTACCTTAGCAAACACTTTCGGCGTTTTTTCTCAATTAACAATATCAGCATAATCGCTGCTATCTGCAAAGCATAGACAACAAGTGTTTTTACGCTTGGAGAATTGTTCAAGGAAGTGAGTGTATACATTCCACCTAAAACGGTGTTACTCCAAGCATGGATTAAGATTGTTACCCAAATGCACTTTGTCAGCCGATAGGCAGCCGCAAGGGTCATTCCCAAAGTAGTGCAATACAGGGTAAAGGCAATAAAGTTCATATCTCCCTGTGTAGAGTTTGGTATGAACCACAATGGTAAATGCCAAACACCCCAAATTACCCCCTCGATGAGTGCAGCTGCTAAAAACGAAAACCGTTTTTCAAGCAAAGGCTGAAAAACACCCCGCCAACCGATTTCCTCTAAGCCCCCGCCCCAAAGCCGATTACTGTAAAATAGAGAAAAAGAGTAATGTTTTCACTTAACAGATTGAAACGATACAACGCAATTAGCTAAAGTTCTGTTCCCCATGCGATTGCAAAGGTATAAAACAAATAACGCCACATCATACTCAATTCTTCTTTGAGATAAATTTTCTTTGACTCATAATAAGCTCTCCTTTGCCACTATATTTCCATGCGGTTTACTTTGTGGGAGACATTAAGGGTGAGCAGAATACCTCCAATCAGAGCCGCTGTTGAGAGAAATAAAACTGGTAGAAACTGCTCATTGATTGCCGCTACAGGATTTATCAAAAGCATACTTAGTATAACAGCGGAAATAATGGTTACAGAATTTGACTTTTTGATGAAGCCGATTCTGATCGCGCATAACGCTATACCGTCCGCAAGGCACACCAATACCAAAGCGTTTCTAAACGCTAACATAAAATCGCCCAGTACCAGGGTATCATTTACCATTTGGAGAACTGAATCTGTCCCGATAAAAATCAGAAAGCCGCCATATTCAGTTAAGAACATTGTGGTGCTGATGAAAAGCAAAATTACCGCCGCTTTTGCCCATACAACAGATTTGCGATTTATGGGATAGCTGAATAAGAGGATTGCACCCACGCCACAATATTCTTTTGTCAAATAGCGATAACCCATAGCAGAAGCCAATATCGAAAAAGATATCAAAGCAACCGCATTACAGATTGCCGCGATTCCTTGATAGGTGGAGAATAGGATAGCTGCATTTTTGTCTCCTGAATCCAAATGGGGTACCCATGCAAGTATGTATGTCAGCCCCATAATGCACACGAATATGGCAATAGCAGAAAAAAAATAAGGCTTTATGTTTGTCTTTTTTAGCTCTAATTTTAGTATGTTCATGCTCCTGCACCTCCGCTCATAATCTGAAAGAAATATTCCTCCAAGCCGTTCGGGTATTGTTTCTTGATTTCGGATATAGCCACCTCTTGCACAACGTTTCCGTTTGTAAGAACGCCAACCACATCCGCAATATGCTCAACCTCGCTCAGAACATGGCTTGAAATAAGTAGTGTCATGCCGTCTTTTGCCAGAGATAAGAACAAATTTCTTATTTGCCGGATTCCCATAGGGTCAAGCCCGTTGATTGGCTCGTCTAAAATCAAAATCTGGGGAGAGTGGCTGATTGCCCGTCCGATAGCAAGCCGTTGTTTCATTCCAAGAGAAAATTTAGAAACAGGCTGCTTTCCTGTATCGCCAAGCCCCACCATTTCTAATACTTGCTCGATTTTCCCAAAGCTGTGTTCCATGTAACTTAAATGAATTTCCAAGTTCTCTCTTGCGGATAAATGGTCATAAAAGACGGGCGTTTCAATCAAAATCCCCATTTTTCCCAGGAAGTCTTTTTTGTTAATCGACAATGTTTCCCCCTGCACTTTTATGTTTCCGGCGGTCGGGGATAGCAAGCCTGTGATTAACTTAAACATGGTGGTCTTGCCTGCGCCGTTTGCACCAAGAAGTCCGTAAATCGTGCCGCTTTGCACAGTTAGATTACAGCCCCGCAAAACCTCCTTGCCTTCAAATACCTTTGTCAAATTACGAATTTCTACTGCTGTATTCGTCATAATGGTTTCTTCCTCCTAATTTAATAAGTATCTTTTTTGAGCGCACGGCAATCACCAAGGATATCATACTTGCGCCGATGATAATGTATTCCTAAGAGCCATGAAAATACCGTAATGACACCCGCCGTCAGAAAATCTAAACAGACCATAATATTTCGTTTGTTCACACGGTCAGCCAGTACCCCGCACAAAAGTGACAACACAATCATGGGCAAAAAAGAACAGGCTGTCACAATGCCAAACAAAGTTGGCGAACCTGTTTTTCTTAATAAATATAATGGCAAGGAAAAACGCAGGATTGCATTGCCAAATAGCGATACTATCTGACCGACAACCACAAGCGTATAATCCTTGCCATACTTTTTTGTGTTATTCATCATAGCCACCTCCCTTTACCAATAAGTTTAAGGGTGGGGGTAACCCCCAAGTCAATAGGGGATTTTTTCTTTATTTCAAAGGGATAAACACCTCGTAAAAATTGTGCTCTGTATGCCCTGAAAGCTCAACAAAACGAATGAAGATATAGACAACACCTTTGAAAGTTTCTTTATGTTCTTCTGCCCAGCCATAGGCGGCAAAAAACATTTTTTCCATAACGGAATCATCGTGACTGTCCGCTTCCAATACAGTATGCAGACATTTACCACTTTCAAGATATGTTTTTTCTCCAGCCTGCACTTTTTTTGCAGCACGCCTTACAAGGCACATCTTTGTCCCTTTATACCCGGTTTGGTCAAAGGTAACTGCACGAACAAGACTTGATAAAATATCGTCCTCCTGCAAATCTATGAACGCAAGCACTCTGTCCTTGTAATCATTAAGGGACGATACTGCATCAAAAGTTTCAAGCGCCAAATACAGCGGCAGCTCTTTCACCGTGAATAATTTAGACGAAAGGGCAGCATACTCACAAAATACCTTTGTTTCGGCAAGACGTTTTAGAATACGCTGTTGTATGTGGATATTATTTTCTACCTCGCTTATTTTTCTACTTAACGAGGTGATACCGTCACGCTCCCCGGATTCCATAAGTTCTTTTATTTCAAGCGGCGTAAAACCGCGCTTCTTGTAAAAATCAATGGACATTAAGCAGGAAACGTCCTCAAAGGTAAATTCGCGGTATTGGCTGTTTTTGTTTCTTTGTGGCTCTATCAGCCCGATTTCCTCGTAATAGCGCAGTGTTTCCCTCGTAAGTCCGAGGTTTTTATAAATATCATTGGCACGATAAACAGCATTGTTCTCTGAATCCATGCGGTTAATTTTATGTAGTTCCCCCTGCAATTCGGGGTTATCACCAACTATAACTTTGTTTGTAGAAAACCGATTGTCCACAGGTTTTTCAGCGTGTGCGGGTATTAGCCATGTTTTGCCCTTTTTCATTGCCCCTGCAATTTTTCCTGCCTTGCAGTAGTAAGCCACCATGCGGCTTGAAACATTCCATATTTGTGACATTTCATTGGCTGTTAAAAATTCCATTTTGTTTCCCTCCTACAGCCATTATACTTCGTATATCTGAAATTCACAAGATTGTGTGTGTTGACTGTTTTGATAATATACTCTATTACTATCCATACTATGAAATGTACACTCATATCCAAACGAATAGAATGAAAAGTAAAATGTAGGCAGCACGAAAGGCGCGGGGATATTCAAGAAATAAATTAGCAGACGAGCTGAACATTGCGCCCCGCTATATTGCGTCTATTAAGAACAGCGGATAGTAAACACCACGGCAAAAGAGGTTAAGGAAGTCGAAAGTGAGGACAAATAACCATGTCCTCTACAAAACAGAACAGGTATTAGGAAACGTTGTAATCTTTTTAAGATTGCAGCGTTTTTCTTGTGCGCCCGGCGGCGCACGTTTCTAACCGGTGCAAGTCCGGAATCCGCCCGGTAGTGGGAAGGATATAGCCGAAGGCAAGGGTGTCCATCGTGAGGTGGAATCTGAAGGAAGCCGGATGTGGGGAACATACTAACCCATGGGCAAATCTCTGGTCTGACGAACAGAAATCACATCAGGCTATGCATGAGGGTAAGACTACAAGACAAGCCGAAGCCCAATAACTACACGGAATCATGTATGGTAAATGTGGCAGATGGATGGAGAGAAAGAAACGTGTGGTACCCGGGGAGGTCTGTATGAAATGCTCCGAAAGGAATAACCACCGTACAAGGAAACGAGGCGGTGCTGAACATACAGAAGTCAGCCGAGGTCATAGTAGCCGAGAGGTGAAGGACCGAATCAATAGGAGTTTCAAGTATGACCGAGAAAGGAGAGAATGACCAGTGAATGCAGAAAACATGAAAGATAATGGCTGTTTGCAAAGAGATAGTGCGGAACATGAAGGGTATGCGAAAGCGCATCGGTCATTTCATTCGATATGGAAAGAAAGAAACAGTGCACAGCCGGAACTCTTGGAGAAGATACTGTACAAAGACAATCTAAACAGAGCTTATAAAAGAGTGAAGGCAAACAAGGGAGCACCGGGAATCGACGGAATTACAGTCGAGGAAATAGGTGCATATCTCAAGGAAAATCAACAGACTATTATTGCAAGAATCTATAAAGGGAAATATACCCCAGACGCGGTAAGAAGAGTTGAAATTCCAAAACCAGACGGTGGAGTACGAAAGCTTGGTATTCCAACAGTCAAAGACCGTATATTCCAACAAGCCATAACGCAGCAGCTCACGCCAATATATGAGCCGTTGTTCTCGGACAACAGTTACGGCTACCGTCCAGGAAGATGCGCAAAAGATGCCATGAAACGGATAAAGGAGCACGCAGAACAGGGGTACACCCATGCGGTGTCCTTAGATTTATCCAAATATTTCGATACCTTGAATCATGAAAAGTTATTAAATCTTTTACGCAAAAACGTAAAGGATGAAAGAGTGATACAGTGGATAAAGAGGTATCTGAAAAGAGGTGTTATGGAGAACGGTGTAGTCATGGAAACGGAAGAAGGTTCGCCACAGGGAGGAAATATCTCACCCTTACTGGCGAATATCTATCTGAATGAGTTTGACCAGGAGTATGAGAAACGCGGCGTGAAGTTTGTCCGGTATGCGGATGATATCGTTCTGTTGGCAAAGAGTGACAGAGCTGCAAAACGATTGCTTGAAACAAGCACGAAATATCTCGAAGGGCCCCTAAAACTAAAAGTGAACCAAGAGAAAAGCCGTGTAGTCAGTATATTTGCAATCCGAAATTTTAAGTTTCTTGGCTTTACATTGGGAAAGAACGGAAAGGGTATTTATATCCGAGTTCATGGGAAGTCATGGAAGAAGATGAAGTCAAAGCTGAAAGGACTTAGTGCCCGAAGGTCTGTTCAGAGTATTCGTCCCGCATTGGAAAAGATAAAAGTCTTTATGCGAGGCTGGCTGAATTATTATGGAATTGCGGATATGAAGAATCGGATAGATGATTTAAACTCATGGCTATATCATAGAATACGCATGTGTATATGGAAACAATGGAAGAAACCGAAAACCAAGAAAAGAAATCTAATGAAACTTGGAATACCCGAATACTTTGCACATCAGGCGGCGAATAGCCGAAAGAAACACTGGTATGTATCGGGAATGGGTGCGGTCAACAGAGCACTAACAAAAGAAAGACTGATAAGCAGTGGTTTTTATGATTTAGCCACAGCCTATCAGTCAGTGCACGTCAACTATTGAAAGCGCCGTGTACCGAACGGTACGCACGGTGCTGTGAGAGGACGGGAGCTAGTCACTCCCTCCTACTCGATTTCGTAGGATTGGAAAAGTGCAAGTTTCCATTGTTGTAGGTAGTGAGAAGAAAGTTTCGTAGCAAGCATAGGAAGTGGTAGCCACACTTAATTTGCGTCCCCTGTCTTTGTTCTTCACCTTTTCCCGGTTCGCCTTCAGCATGTCTTCGTCCCTGCCCATGAAAAAGACAAGGTAACGAGACAGGGCTGTCTTTCGTGCGGTGCATACCGTTTCAAACATGATTTCCACAATCTCATTCAGACAGTCGCTGTCAATACTGCTGTCCTGCAAGAGAAAGTCATACTTGATACTGTCCTTGATGATTTCCCGGTATATCTCTATTGCGCTCTGTTGGGACGCTTCCGTTCCTGCGGCTCTGCCGCGCCCAAAAGTGAGGGGGTAGGGGAAAGGATAGGAATGGAATAGGTACTTGGTAAACCCATAATAGATAAATCTGTTTTGGGTAAGTCAGTTCTTTGTATCTCTTTATTTAATTGCGTTGGATTTTCCAATATCAGACAATCCAATTCCGGCGAGGGCTGCGGCTGCTCGTAAATGGTATACTCGATAGCGGTCATTTTGCCTTTGTCGTCGCGTCCCTGCCGCCTTGTGATATACCCGGCTTTTTCAAGCTCCTATATGGCGGTGCGGATAGCGTCGATACTTTCCCGGTTGATGTAGGACAGTTCCGCAAGGGTATAGTCCCAGTCCTCCGGCAAGGACAGCATTTGCGACAACAAGCCATTTGCTGTGGGGGTGTCACGCGGTAGAAAGTCGTTTTTGAGGGATTAGGTATATTTCCCTTGCTCGGTCAGAACCGCGCCCGCAAAGCCCCATGATACAGGGCTTCCTTTGCCCCTACTGCGCGACATGAGGGCATAAAAAAAGCAGCGTTCCTGTTTTTCCGTGTGGGAATAGGTAACGCCGCCTGTCTGGTGGCGTGTCGTACTTCTCTATTTGATTGCTGATGTGCCACTCCATTTCCAAACGGCGGTATGGGGTCTATCTTCAAAAGGATTTCGGCGGCATATCAAAGCTCGCTCCGCAAGTAGTAAATTGGTAGTAAAATCAGCCTACAATCCTTTGAAAATGCCCGTAAATCAAGGGCTTTTCGAGATAATCAAGTAATTTAATTCCAAATCTGTTGGAGACAGTCAAAGGCTATGCTGATTTCGAGAGGACCACCCTGGAAGCTGTGGTAAATGCCCGCGCAAGCGCCATAGGGGCCACGGATTTTGAGAAGATAGCGGCTGCCAATCAAAAGCTGTCGGCAGCACTCCATCAGTTTTTAGCCCTGGGGGAAGCATATCCGGACTTGAAAGCAAACAATAATTTTATGCAGCTCCAGCGAGAACTAACGGAAACGGAGAATAAAATTGCTTTGTCCAGACAGTTCTATAACGATACGGCATTTAAATACAATAATGCTATCGAAATGTTTCCCGCCAGTGTGATAGCAGGGCTTTGCGGTTTTCATCCTATACCATTCTGGGAAACCACAGAACGCGGGAATATTTCAATTAAGGCAGAGGATATGAAATTGTAAACGCCTCGGTGATCATACGGCCAATACTTATTTCATGTTCAATGCCAAAAGCAGTTAGTCTATATGAGTGACTGCTTTTTTTTATACCAGAAAAGAGTTATACCCTAAATACAAAGGGAAGTATATCTGCAATACGTTGTCTATGGAAGGATACCTGATGATCTATGCTAAATGATGAACAACTGGATATACCCCCTTTAGTGGTATACTTATATTTTGATATGCTGTATAATTAATCCTATCATACAAACTGTAGAAGAAAGCTTAGTTTAAAAAATTAAATTGTTGGAGGTACATAACTATGAAGGATAAGATTGCATACTGTGGATTGAACTGCGAAAAATGTGACGCATATATTGCAACGATCAATGATGACCAGGAGTTGCGTGAGAAAACTGCAAAACTCTGGGCTGAGTTAAATAATGCACCCATTCTGCCTGAACATATCAACTGTGAGGGGTGTCGTACTGATGGGGCAAAAACTGTATACTGCGATAGTTTTTGCGATATTCGTCAGTGCGCATTGAAAAAAGGTGTGGCCACATGTGGTGACTGCCCGAATATGGAAAAGTGTGAAACGCTTGGAATGATCATCTCAAATAATCCAGATGCTCTGCAAAATCTGAAAGGATAGACTACATATTTTGATAACTCTTAATTTCATTGAAGGGATAGAATAATGAGAATCGAAACAAAGCGACTTAATATTATTGCACTTACCCCAGAGCAGCTTGAATTATGGACGAATAACATTAGAGAGCTTGAAGAGGAACTACTATGCTTATATAAGGCGGAACCTATGGAGGGCTTGTTTCGTGAAATCGTATGCGGACAAGTTGAAAAGGCTCAAAAAGACCCAGCCAATTACCTTTGGCATACTTTTTGTCAGGCGTTTGGTAATTGGGCTTTGAAGCAGGAGGAAGTAAAACATATTATTTCTGAAACGTGCAGAAATCGCAGAACGCTTTACCATAATAAACGAGTGGTTAAGAACTGCTTTTCATACAGAGCAGAAAGTGGTTTTCCCCTATGGGAATAAATATGGTTGGGGAATAGGGCATTATAAAAAGAAAAAACTTCTATGTATGGTATTATGGCATGGCTTGAGGGAAAAATTGATGAAAATGGAGATCCAATTAAAGATAAGTCTGAGTAAACTTCCAGTCTGTAGTGGAGGAAATTAGAATTCGGAGGAAAAATGATAATGTCAAGTTTAGAAGTGAACATAGAATATATCGAACAACAAACAGTATACGGATTGTGGCAAAAGTCAAATGACAGAACTATTTCCAAAGATATTAAGGTTCTTTCCAAACAGTATCATGCCGTGGTTTCCATGCCAGAGGGAAAGGTGCTACCCTATTTTGTCCTGTCCAGAAATTACAATGAGCAAAGCCGCGATTTTGAATTATTTATTGGCAGTGTGATTGACAAAGGCGATTTAGAAAGCTATGTCCTCCCGGCCAGCGAGTACGCCAAAATCACAGTAAAGCCTAAAATGGGCTTTTTGTGGGGTGTTTCTATTGGAGAGGCAAAACAATATTTCTATACGAAATGGTTGCCTACAAGTTCCTTTGAAGCATTGAATTTGGAATATGAGTATCACACAGAAAGAAGCACGGGAAAGCAACCGACGATTGACATTATCTTTGCCATTCGACACAAAGCTATCAATTAAAATTTGTACGTTATAGGCAAATAAAATTTATATTTTGTGAACGAGGTGAGGGCTGTGAACATATTGATACTATATTATTCTGGTGTAGTTAACACTAAAATGGTTGCCGAAAAAATATTTGATTTACTGCATGGTTTGCATGAAGTTACCCTTGCTTCTATTGAAAAATTAACAACGGATATAACCATAGATAATTATGATAGTTTGGTGATAGGTTTCCCCACCATTCATGCTTCCCCTGCACAACCAATACTTACTTTTATCGAACAGATAAAGCAACTAAAAAAATCTATTCCAACTTTTCTTTTTACAACCTGTGGATTATATTCAGCAAATACTTTACGGATATTTGCTAAACAGTGTGAGAAGAAAAACATCATTACGATTTTAAGTAAGAATTATCGCTGTGCTGCTACTGATGGCGTTCTAATTGCACCTACCATGAATATATGGTCATGCCATGAGAAACGATTAGACAAAAAAGTGGAGAACGATGTCAGCGATTTTATGTGGAAAATGCATTATGAATTGTCCTGCGCAATGTATCTACAAGGATGACAAAGGATACCCATTGTTTGATAATGAAAAGTGCATACATTGTTATAGATGAATTCGCCATTGTCCTAAAAAGGCATTGTCATTGTCAAAGAAGTGTCCCCCATTAAAAACATTGTACTATTAATGAACAATTGGAATAAGGTTCTACAGCATAGACTACATGATTGGGGAATTCGGCTGCCGCCGCAGGGCTTTGGTAAAATGATTGTGGTGGACTTGGCAGGCAGGATTGCCCTCTGCCCTGACGGCATACGAATTGTGGTACAGCCTGAACCGGAAAATAAGGCTTCCTGCGGCCTGAAAGATTATTCGACAAATCAAAAGTTTCGGAGGAAATTGGAAAATGGAAAAATCAATGTACATGATGATGATTGAGAAAAGTAAGACCTATAATAGAATCACAAAGAAAGTGGTTGAAGAACATGTTGCAAACATAAGAAAATTAGATGATGAAAATAAGCTGGAAATCTGCGGAGTTTTTAAAGGTTATCCAGGGGTGGCAGGTATGTATATCTTGAAAGTAGAAAACCGTGAGGAAGCAAAGAAAATTTGTGATAATGAGCCATTGGTTGTTGGGGGATATGCAACATACAAACTGATAGATTTTTTTGTTGCAAATCGGGATAACAATTATCTGCTCTAACAGAAAGTGTTTCATATATTTGAATGGCTGTTCGTTGGAATAGCACCGCTTGCTATGAGTGGCGCAATCGTTGGAGGTTGCTTGACACGGAAGAAATGATTTACCATTTCCATAATCTTGATTTCTGATACGACTTTTTATATAATAAAATTGTGGCTTTGAGCATACGGACTACACAGATTTGACGTTCTATATTAACGAGGAGATTACGGATGTGTTTAAGATAGCAATCTGCGATGATGAGCAAGCTCTTATCGTTGAGTTAAAGAATAATTTAAAAAGATATGCAGACGAAACGGAAACGACGTTCTGTTTCTTTGAATTTCATGATGGAATGGAACTGATTGAAAATTATCAGCCAGACTTTGACCTGATCTTTATGGATATAAAGATGGAGAGGCTGAACGGTTTGAAAACTGCTGAGGAGATCCGAAAGACTGATAGTACGGTAGGCTTATTTTTCCTGACATCTCTATCCAGGTATGTGTGGAAGGGCTATGAATATGGAGCATTAAATTATCTGCTTAAACCGATCAAATACGGCAGGCTTAAAATGGAGCTTGACCGCTTTTTCTCACGCTATCAAGTGGGAGAGGAATTATATATCAGCTTTTCAAACGATAACGGAAAATTCAAAGTGCTGTATAAAGATCTGCGTTATGCCGAAACCGCCAAGCGCAATGTACTTCTTCACTTTGAGAGCGGAGAACAGGTTATTTACAAGAGCATGAAAGAAATCGCTTCGCTTTTAGAAGCGCAGCAGCAGTTTGTCCGTTGTCATGTAAGTTATATCGTGAATATGGCGTATGTGAAAAGTGTGGAAAATCTGGAGGTGGTTTTGACCACAGGCCAGCATGTTCCTATCAGCCAGCCGAAACGGAAAGATTTTATGCAGCGACTGGCGGATTACTGGGGGGATATGCTGTGATGTGGCTTTATTATTTGTTGGATGTCACCGCAACAATAGTGGAAGCGGTTATTTTTTATGTGATCACTTTATGTTTCTGTCATACCTGCCGCTTTCAAAAGGCAGTCAGCCGGGTTGTACCACCTGTTATTTATGCAATCGTAGTTATCATTTTAACATTTTTTACAGACATAGGGGCATATCGTATGTTCATTTTATTGTCTTTGATGGTAGGGCTGATTTTGCTATTTTATAAAGAGCCTTTCCAGCGTGCACTGATTGTTATGGAGTTAACATTTCTAGTGCAGATACCGCTTTCTGAGTCTGTGGGATTGTCTATTATGAATTTTGTTTATCACGGTGATGTGATGATGCAAATAGATGGAACATCCATTATTAAATGGCAGGTATATATTTTTTTAATATTGATAAAGCTGCTGTTTTTGACAGTAACTTATCGGCTGCTAAAGAATTTCAAATGCGAAATTCAGCTAAAAGATACTGCCATATTATTCGTCAGTTTCCTTTTGGTGTTCTGCATATCGTTCGCCAGTACATACAGTTTTCTGGACTTAGGATCCTTTGATACCTTGGCTTTGGATTTGGTTACATCTTTTCTGGGGGTATTCTTTATCATACAGTTTCTGTATTCTCGAAATGTATCGTTCCTCCGAGAGCAGGAACAGAAAGACAAGCTGCAGATCGCACAGCTACAGCAGCAGTATGCCTATTACCGGGATAAAGCAAAAAACGAGGAATGTATCCGTTCTATCTATCATGATATGAAAAATCACCTGCTTGTGCTTGAGGGCAGTCATGGGACAGAAGCTGCCTGTAAGATGGTGCAGCAGCTGCGTTCACAAATTGCCGGCTACGAGGATTATATCCATACCGGCAATGATTTCCTTGATATCATCATCAGGGACAAGGCGGAAAAAGCCCGTGAAAAGTGTATTGATTTTTCAGCAAGCCTTGATTTCAGTAATATAGATTTTATTGAGCCGCTTGATATCAGTACCTTTTTCGGTAACGGGATAGATAATGCGATTGAAGCGAGTGAAGGGTTGGCTGAGGATGAACGGGTGATACTTGTCAAGGCGCGCAAGGTGCAGGATTTTGTGTCTATCTTGATAGAGAACAACTGTACAGACGATCCCCACAGCGGCAGCCGCACAACAAAGACAGATACGTTCCTGCATGGTTTAGGCATTTCCAATATGAAAAAGGCGGCCGAAAAGTATAACGGCATTTGCACCACAGTGCAGAAAAATGGGAAATTTACCATGAAGATTTTGCTGCCTGTTCCCAAGAGGTAAAATTCAGTATCATCATCTGCCACCGAGAGGTTTTCACTTATGAAAGCCTCTCTTTTTTCTGTTCATTTATTAGATTTTGCGGTGTAGATGTTAGATTTTGTGTCTGCTATTGCCCTTTTTTATATGTGGTATAAGATTATCCGTAATATGCTCAAAACTTAAGGAGGAAATTTATATGCCAATTTTATGTGCATCTCATTTGAAAAAATATTATGGTAAGGACGAGAACCTTGTCAAAGCACTTGACAATGTGAATGTATCTGTAGACAAAGGACAATTTGTTGCTGTTATCGGAACATCGGGCAGCGGAAAATCCACCCTGCTCAATATGCTCGGCGGCTTGGATGTCCCTACTTCAGGCAGTGTGCAGGTGGAAGATCAGAGCATTGAAAAAATGAGCGAGGAACAGCTCACAGTGTTCCGCAGAAGGAGGATAGGATTTATCTTTCAAAACTACAACCTTATCCCTTATCTGACTGCATATGAGAATATCGTGCTGCCTGTCCGCCTTGACGGAAAAAAAGAGGATAAGGGGTTTTTAAAGGAAATCGTACAGTTCCTGGAACTTGACAAGAAGCTGCAAAATTATCCGAGCCATCTTTCCGGCGGTCAGCAGCAGCGTGTGGCGATTTCGAGGGCATTGGTGTCCAAGCCGGCCATTATCCTTGCGGATGAGCCAACAGGAAACCTTGACAGCCGAACAGGCGATAAGGTTATCGATCTTTTGAAAATGACAAGTGAAAAGTTCAGCCAGACGATCGTGATGATCACCCACAACTCTAAAATCGCGGAAAAGGCAGATGTGCAGATCCGCATTGAGGATGGAAAAATTCGTTCATAAGGGAGTGAAAAAATGAGCAGTAATAAAATAACGAAAAAAATGATTTCTCAGATGTCAAGGCAGAGTCTGAAATCCAGCCGTATGCGCAACATCTTTGTGATGATCACCATTGTTCTGGCGTCTGCCCTGCTGATGGCAATCCTGATGTATACAGCCGGTCAGCAGGAATATACGAAAAGGCAGCTTTCTCATATGCAGCAGGTAGGATATTTCAACCTCTCTGAAGGTCAAGCAGAAGCCCTGGAAGCAGACGAGCGTATTGCTTATCAAATCCAGGTCAAGACAGGTACGCCTTCTGAAATGGATGGTTTTGAGATCATCCCTTTCTATGTGGACGAGATGTCCGATAAGATCCAGATCGGAGAGCTGGAATCCGGCACACTGCCAGAAGGAGAAGATGAAATTGCGGTACAGGGAGCAATGCTTGAAAAAGTGGGGATTGCTCCGGAGATTGGCAGTCAGGTCACTTTAGACTTTTATGATGGAAATACAGAAACCTTTACGGTAGCGGGTATTTTGAAGGGCGGCGAAGCCGCCAAGCGGTTTTCTGTATTCTTTTCCCGAAGCTATGCCGAAAATGGAAGCCAGCTAAAAGATTCTCCATATGAGGTCTACGCGAAATTGTATGGTGCGGCCACAATGCATCCTGAAGAATGTAAGGAAGCAATGTACCTGATCGGCAGCGATGCAGGTATTGAGAGAAAGTACATCAACCCGTCAAAACCTTTCCTGGACTCTTTATCCATCAATATGCAGGATGTTTTAATTTTTGGCTTGGTTGGTGTTGTCATCCTGCTTGCCTGTATCCTGGTCATTTACGGCGTGTTTTATCTGTCTGTTATCGGAAAAATACACCAGTTCGGGCAGCTTTGCACCATTGGCATGACAAAAAAACAAATGAAAAAACTGGTGTCAAAGGAAGGCCGCAGGCTGTTTCTATATGCTTCTCCTATCGGCATCCTCATTGGCGGTGTGGCAGGTTACTTTATCATTCCCTCAGGCTTTGATTTATGGAACACCCTGCTGATCGCGGCCTGCGTGTTTATCATCATCTGTCTCATCACAATGATTTCCGTACATAAGCCTGCAAAACTGGCAGCGTTGGTATCCCCTATGGAAGCGCTGCGTTATGTACCGCAGGACGATATGGAAAAGACCGCTAACAAGAAGATGTGCCGCAGCCTTACCCCGTTTGGTCTGGGCGTGATGAACTTTTCCAAAAATAAAAAGAAATCAGTTATCACGATGCTTTCTCTTGCTTTTGGTGGTATACTCTTTATGGTAGCAGCTACTTATATCTCTTCCTTTGACAAGGCAAATTATTCAAGGCAGTCGCATTTTACACATGCAGAGTTTGATATTTTCTATTCACAGTTTGCTATAGAACTAAACGAAAATGGAATGAGCGAGCTGCAGTCAAAAGTGCCCCTTGACAGTCAGATGATCCAGGAGATCATAGCTATTGACGGTGTGGAAGGAGTGGAACAATTAAAAAATTTTGGCATCATATATGACTTTCCAAAACTAGATGAGTTTAACAACAAGGATACGGTCTATCCTCTGAACGATGAAGAAACGAAAACTATCGGGAATTATATAGAGGAGGGTTCGGCTGACTATGATAAACTGATGTCCGGTGATTATGTACTGGTAACTGGTAATTCCAATGTCATGGAAATTTATGGATGGCAGTTTCATGTTGGAGATGTGTTGACATTCCATTATTATGATGGGACTCAGATGGCAGAGAAGGAGGTAACGATTCTCGGGATCTTGAATGATCAATATACTCTGGATAACGACCATCTGGAAGGCTGGTTCCTAATGCCTGAACAGGTTATTTTGAATTTAGTATCCTATGATAGCCTGAATTCCAATCTGCTTGTATCAACTGACCCTGAGAAGGAAGCTGCTGTTGGCGAAGTCTTAAGCCAGATGGTAGATGAAAGAATGGAATTGGATATGCAGACACTTGCTGACAGAAAGATTGCAGATGCACATACAGTCAATACTCTTTTCGGAGCGATCAGCGGACTTGCCATCTTTATCATGACGTTCAGCGTTTTAAGTATGATGAACACGCTGATCACCAATATCGTAACCCGGAAACAAGAGCTTGCAATGCTTGAATCCATCGGTATGGCGAAAGCTCAAATCCGCAAAATGCTCTTGGGAGAGAGCCTGTTTTTGGTCCTTATGACTGTGGGCACCACAATGACTATCGGTACGATGTGCGGTTATGTTCTAAGTAAGATGCTTTACAATAGGGGGGCTTTCTATATGGCGTTTAAGTTCCCGACGGTTTTTGCGCTTGTGTATGCGGCTGTACTGATCGCAATACCACTTATCATCATCCTGGTGTCTATGAAGAGCTTTTCAAAGGAGGCTCTTGTGGAACGCCTTAGAGGGGTGGAGTGTTGATGAGTGGATAATGACAAAAAGCACGGTTAGAATTTGTAGGAGAAGAATGGTTTTGCCAAAAAAGAATAATAACGCCATAGATGCGATTGCAGAAACAGAAACAGGCGATGGACTTTCGGCGGTATCGGAGAACATCCGGGAGGGATACGAGTATAATTAAGTAGGTACTATTTGAACGGAAAAATTAAACATAGTAACTTTGTGACATCGTGTCGCAAAGTATGAGCCAGCAGAATCTAAATGAACTGCTGGCTTTTTGTCGTTACAGATGAAAATAGCATTAGACTCAAAACAGAAGTTACAACATAGCAGAGGAGGTAGATCATTGATTCATTCCACAGATGCGGGTATCACTGCTCTATGGACGATTTTGGCAGCGGTTATTCGAATGTTAAAGGTTTTTTTAATATTTGCAAATCTCTATGAAATCTTCAAAATTAGTCCTTATAATGAATTTGAGATAAAGAAAGGATATGAAAGATTATGAAAACAATTTTAAAAACAACAAATCTTTGTAAGTCTTTTAAAAATCAAAAGGCAGTAGACAATGTGTCGCTTAGTATTCATGAGAACTCAATATATGGATTACTGGGACCGAATGGAGCAGGAAAATCAACAATCCTAAAAATGATTGTTGGTATATTAAAGCCTACTTCTGGAAAAATTCAAATCGATGACCATGACTGGTGCCGTAATGATTTAAGAAATATCGGTGCTTTAATAGAAATGCCCCCATTGTATGAAAATTTGACCGCATATGAGAACCTAAAGGTTCGTACATTAGCGTTGGGATTGCCAGACACAAGAATTTTAGAGGTTCTTGATATTGTAAATTTAACTGATACAGGCAGGAAAAAAGCAAAGCAATTCTCCTTAGGAATGAAACAACGTCTTGGAATAGCACTTGCTCTATTGCCAAATCCTAAAATTTTAATTTTAGATGAACCGACAAACGGGCTAGATCCGATAGGTATTCAAGAATTACGAGAGTTTATCCGTTCTTTGCCATCTAAAGACATAACAGTAATCTTATCCAGTCATATTTTATCTGAGGTTGAACAAATTGCTGATGAAATTGGTATTATCGCAAATGGAACATTGGGATATGAAAACCAAATTGATAGCAGTGCAAATTTAGAAGATATTTTTATGAATGTTGTTATGAAAACGGAAAGGAGAAATATGAAATGAGTACCTTGATTCGTTCTGAAATTCTAAAAACAAAACATACATTTCCCTTAAGGTTAGTTATTATTTCTCCCCTTTTCACTATTTTATTAGGACTTGTTTTAAGTGGAACATCTGCTCAGCCTGCTTCTTATAATTGGTGGTACGAGATACTGCTTCCTATTACGCTGTCAATTTTGTGTGCAAGCACAATCATTCGTGAAAAGAAAACACATTATCAAAATGTACTATGCTTATCCAGCAGCCGAAACAAAGTATGGCTAAGTAAAATGACAGCGGTAGCTATTTTACTATTGATTTCAAACTTGATAATGTGGATTGGATGTACAATATTAGGGACTGTTGCGGAAACAAAGATTTCAATACTTAATGGTTTTGTCAGTTGCATACTCTTGACAGTAACATATTTATGGCAAATTCCATTTATTATGATGTTATGTAAATTTGGCAGCTATCTGTTCTCAATATTGCTTTCCATTGGCGGGAATGTTATCATATCGCTATTGGGTGCTGAGAAAAACTATTTTCTTATCAACTTATATGCGATTCCCGCAAGAATAGTTTGTCCGTTTTTAGGTATCCATCCTAATGGACTGGCTATAGAAACAGGCTCTTACTTATTGGATAAAGGAATTGTTTTTCCGGCGTTGTTCATTAGTTTAGTGACAGCTGCTTTATTAACAATACTTTCCTCTAAATTATTGTCAAATGAGGTTAAATAAAATGGTTGATTTCATTAGATATACGAAAAGTGATTTGTACAAGCTAAAATATTCCAGCTTTTATTTCATACACCTCGCTTTACCAATCTGTGGAGTTGGTTTACTTCTTTTGTATACAGCATTTTCCTCAATAAGTGAATTAAATGTAGTATCATCGTTCTTTCAAATTTTTGCAATATGTTATCCTTTTGTCATTGCCATTGTTTGTAATATAGTTGAAGAACAGGAAATGGGTGCAGGATATTCTCAAAATCTGCTTACACTTCCTCATAGGGGATTTGCAGTTTTATCAAAATTTCTTATCCTTATAACCTTTGGGTTTTTAGCAATGATAGGGAGTGCCGCTCTTTTCTATATATTGCTCCCTATTTTTAGAGATACTGCAGCACTTTCCATTGAAATTTTTCTATTTCCTGCCTTGGTCTTATGGTCTGCCAACATTATGTTTTATGCAGTTTATTTCATGATATCTTTTAGGTTTGGCAAAAACACTTGTATAGGATTGGGTGCTGTTGGCAGTCTATTGGCAGCATTATTGCAAACGGGATTAGGAACAGGGATTTGGTTTGTCATACCATATGGAATTGGTATTCATCTGAGTGATTATGCTTTAAATTATGCATTACGTATAGAAGCTATACAAAATGCAGAAATAACCACCGCTATAGTGATTTGTATTGTATTAACAGTTTTATTGGTAATCCTCTTAATGATTTGGTTTAGAAAATATAGTGGTAAACATACAGTGGAATAAAAACTTAAAACAAGAAATGGGGTGTTTATATGGCAAATATTTTAGTGATAGATGATGAAGCAGCAATGTTACATCTTATAGAAAGAATACTTGAAAAAGATAAGCACAATGTAACTCTATGTAAAGATGCCAAAAATGTTTTAAATTTTGACTTTAGAAAATTTGATTTGATTTTATTGGATATTATGATGCCAGAAATAAACGGGTTCGAGGTCTGTGAAAAGATTCGTTTTTATGTTGATTGCCCAATTATTTTTTTGACAGCAAAGACGCAAGAAATAGATATTATTAGGGGCTTGGGCATAGGTGGAGATGATTATATTACAAAACCCTTTAGTGCAAGTGAATTACAGGCTCGTATCAATGCACATTTACGCAGAGATACCAGAGAAAAAAAGTATTCCGTATTGATTTCGGGAGTGACCTTTTTACTGAATGCAAAAGAAATTAGGATAGATTCAACAAAAGTGCCGCTTACAAAAAGTGAATATGAAATTTGTGAGTATTTAGCATTAAACAGAGGTCAGGTGTTTTCAAGAGAACAAATTTATGAGGCAATATTCGGATTTGACGGAGAAAGTGACGATACAGTAATTGCCACCCATATTAAAAATATTCGTAATAAATTATCGGAATTTGATATATCCCCTATAGAAACGGTTTGGGGGTGCGGTTATAAATGGGTGTAAAAAAACTACGAACTATTTTTATGAGATATATTTTATTAGTCGCCTGTGGTATTATTTTAATAGGTGCTGTCAATATTGGAACATATATGTTTTGTGTGAATACAGATGTTATAGTCCCAACCGTAAAAATTGATGAAGAAATCAGTGATGCCAGCGATAAGTTAAAAAACTCCAAAGAATTAGATTTCACTGATGTTCCGTTTTTTTGTGAATACTCTCTTTTTTCAAAAAATGGAAATTTAGAAAAAAGCTCTCTTGAAACTAAAACTGCTAAATCATTTTGGAATATAAATATCCTTAATCACAAAGACAGTGAACGCCCATATCGCTATAAAACGATTGATCGCGGCAATGAAATACTAATTTTGCGTTATCGCATTGCATCGCAATTTAAAAATGAGATGTTAAGAAGTTTCTTCCCTGTTGCAGATATACCTGTCTTAATTATAGCTTTCATTGAAATGATTGCTTTATTGATTTTTGTGTCACACTTGTTCGGTAAATATACAGGGGGTAAAATTCGGAAATTACTTATCGTGACTCAGAAGATAGAGGAACAAGATTTAGATTTCACAGTAAATAATAGTGGTATTTTTGAAATCAATGAAGCTCTAAAAGCATTAGAGCACATGAAAAATGAATTAAAGAAATCACTTATGGCCCAATGGAAAGCAGATAAAATACAACAAGAACAAATATCTGCACTTGCACATGATTTAAAAACGCCTTTAACCATTCTGCGCGGAAACACAGAATTATTGTATGATACAGAGCTTGTGGATAAACAAAAAGAATGTGCTGATTATATTATGAGCAGTTATGAAAAAATGTACAATTACGTGCAAATTTTAATTGATGTCACAAAATCTAAAATCCCACTTTCTTTTTCATTAGAGCAAACGAAAATTGCTGAAATTTTAAAGGAAGTGAAAGTAAACGTGAAAGGCTTATGTGCCGTAAAAAATATTACTTTAAAATGGAATGAAGATTATAACACTGATTATATTCTTGCAGATAAAGAACAGTTGTTAAGAGCCGTCTTGAATGTCGCTTCAAATGCTGTTGATTATACACCAGATAACGGTAATATTTTGTTTGATATTTATGAAGATATTCAGTATTTCAACATTGCTGTTTCTGATACGGGAAAGGGATTTTCTCCGGAGGCCTTGAAACGTGCAAAGGAACAATTTTATATGGGTGATAACAGCCGGACTTCTGGTATACATTATGGAATGGGGCTGTATATTACAAATACGATTATCAAACAACATAAAGGGCAGTTATTACTTGATAATTCTGTTGAAACTCATGGAGCAAAGGTTACTGTACAAATCCCTTTGTAGCGAATGAGTGAAGCATTCAAAAATCCATTTATGTGATTGAGGAGGATATCATATGTCATCAGGAAAACCGGTTGTGCGTCAAATCGCGTGGCTGTCAATAGTTCCACAGCTTTTTATAATGGGGATACTGGTTTTAATTTTTCATACATTTATAAAACCTTTTAAGTCCGCACTCATACTTGCCATGATAACTTATTTGGCAGTTTCTTTAATATTGCGTAGCTGTGTTCCGCATCATCACAGAAAAGGTATTTTATTATATAAGCAGGGAAATTATCTGAAAGCTATTGAAGAGTTTAAAAAAAGCTATAATTTCTTTTGCAGGCATACTTGGATTGATAAATACCGCTGTATCACATTACTATCTTCCAGTAGATCTTCCTATACGGAAATGGCATTGCTGAATATTGCTTTTTGCTATGCGCAAGCTAAAAATGCAAAGCTTTCAAAGGAGTATTATCAAAAGGTACTTGAGTTTTTTCCTGAAAGTGAGATGGCTAAAAGCGCATTAAATATGATATCTTCGTTTGAATGTGAAGATGATGATATTGAGAATGAATCTGTACTATAAAATGAACATTATATAAGATTTGTAACATCTGGTTTATTTCTAAAAAATTATAATTTGGAGGTGCGCAGACATGAATATAACAGATAAAAATATTGATGGTGGGAAAGCTTTTGACTGGGGAAAAACTTCGGCGGATTATGCAAGATTTCGGGATATTTATCCGCAGGAATTTTATGATAGGATCATAAGCCGTAAATTATGTATAAATGGTCAAAAGGTACTTGATATGGGAACCGGGACCGGAGTTCTGCCCAGGAATATGTACCGCTATGGAGCAAAATGGACAGGTACAGACATATCCGTAAATCAAATTGAGCAGGCAAAAATTCTTTCAGAGGGAATGGATATCGATTACTATGCATTATCAGCAGAAAATGTGGATTTTTCAGATGAGTCATTTGATGTAATTACTGCATGTCAATGTTTCTGGTATTTCAACCACGAGGAAACTGTGTCTAAGTTTTATCGGATGCTAAAGCCAAACGGACGTATTCTTGTCTTGTATATGGCCTGGCTGCCTTACGAAGATAAAATTGCAGGAGCAAGCGAAAAACTTGTGCTGAAATATAGTCCAAAGTGGAGCGGTGCAGGGGAGACGGTTCATCCAATATTTATACCTGACTGTTATAATGAAAAATTTGAATTAGTTTTTCATGAGGAATATCCTTTATATGTACATTTCACTCGAGAAAGCTGGAATGGAAGAATGAAAGCCTGCCGGGGAATTGGTGCTTCACTTACGGAAGAAGAAATTGCCATGTGGGAACAAGAACATAAAAGATTACTTACCGAAAATGCACCTGATGAGTTCGATGTTTTGCATTATTGTGCCATGGCTGAACTTAAAAAGAAGCAGTGACTCAATTCCCGCACTCCAACAAGCAGAAAGGGATGGGGTGTCAATAGTGAATTGTCCTAATACGAGGAGGGGATGAGTTGAAATATACATATCGGGATGAATATTATTATGGGTATTTAGAAGACCGTGTCAGTATTGCACATATTGTAATTTGGACTGCATTAGGGATGTATGCAGATGATTTTCTTTTATTGAGGATTGTATTTTTTTGTTTGGCAGCAGCTTTCGGTATTAATGGCTATAGGATTGCAACAAAGAGATATAAGAAGGCAATGGCAATCCGGCATAAGATGATGGAGCGGGGATATCGCTGCATTGGTAAGGTCATTAATGCTGGCGGGGAAAAAGAGAATGTTGAGCATGAATACTACGATGATGATGGAATAAAAAAAGATTTTAATACAACAAGGCCGAATTACTGGATTGAAGTTGAATACACTGACAGTAAAGATGGACAGGTGAAACGGGCACGGGCAGAGCGCTTCGGAAAGAAAACAAAATCTTTGATCGGAAGAAGAGCAGATGTGTATCTCTACAATGGAAGTATATATATAGACATTCCTTAGGGGTAAAATGAAACCTGTCATTGATGGAGGAAAGTGGTGGAATGGCCAGGAGTGTAATATCGTACAAGAATTCTGATTTTTATTGTACTATAATAAATAATTCATAAGATGTAGATTTATAAATGACAGAGAAAAATGATGGATGGGGGTGGTTTTATGAAAGATTTAATCGCTATTGTTTTGTTCTTTGCGATCACAGTGACGTATATCGTTATTGTTGGAATCATTCAGCATAAGTTGACGAAACGGCTGAAAGGAAAAGGGCAGCAGTTCAAGGAAGAAGCGGAGCAGGATGGAAGGAAGGTAACCGCTTATTTAGATCATTATGATGAACTACATGTTCAGAATTATGACGAAAAAACCGAACAATTTTCCAGTGGAGAAACTGAATATATTGCCACCTATTATTATGTAGCTCCAAATGGTAAAAAGTATAAAATGCACGAACTTGACTGCCATTTTAAGTGCATCCCCAGTGAGGAAAGGACTCTCTACCTGCATCCGCGGAATTATCACAAATACTATAAGGGAAATATGTCATTGGGTAAACATCCAAACATATTTATGGTATTTACCGTAATCTGCTGGATAGGGCTTTACTATTGGATCATGACGGTTTTTGTTGCGCCTGTTCTCCTGCATTAGATTTCCAAAAGAGGAAAGGGAGTAACCATGAAAAAAAACATTGCAACAAAACAGATCACGCACTGGCAGAAACTTGACAGGCTGGTTTTCCTTGTACCGCTATTTGTATTCTTTTTCTTATAGGCTGCCTTAGTGGCTGCCTGATGCCGTTTCTTCTTTTTCTGGGGATGGGGATAGCCGCAGTCCAAATTGAAAAGAGCGGCTGGCTGGACAAAGCAGAGGGTTTTCTGTCGGCAGCTCCACAATCTTTTGGTATTGAACAAATGAACTATCTTTTATCATCGCCGGATATGGTGATTGGAATTGCTTTGAGAGCTTTTTTGTGATATCGTTTTTGGCAATTCTGCTGCTGCCTATTTCTGCGGTGCTTCGTATGATACTATCTGCATCGAAAAAAATCCTGTGGTTAAAGCGGACGGATACAGGCGAGCTTTTGACAGCTCAGATTTCCGGTCTGAAAAATTTTCTTCATGACTTCTCTAACCTAGCGGAAGCGGAGAAATAGCAGCTTATTCTTTGGGATGATTTTTTGATATATGCTGTGGTACTTGAAGAAAATGAGCGCATCATAGAAGACATTTTCAGGATGAAAGATTTGCGGTATCGAAATTTTATATTAACTTCTTATAAGTCTTTATAACGGAGCGGCAAAGCCCTTGTAAATCAAAGTTTTTCTCCACTTTTGCTTAAATCCTGCGTTATAAATCTCCCCCACAAAATTCAAATTTGTAGATTCTAATTTGTTGTTCCACCATGAAAATAACACTCATAAACTTTCTCTGTATTACAATAGATTTCTTCATATCCTTGAAACCATGTAAAATCACCAACCACATTGCATTTATATGTATATTCCCCTGATTGATAATACTCTGGTCCACGATATGGCATTTTCATATCTGCTTTTCTTAATGCTTCTTTTAAAAAATCTCCACTAAACTGCTGACCTAACACTTGTCCACAATAATTCATCGCATACTGCACATTATCTTTATGCCATATTACCTCTTCACCAGCGAATTTCTCTCCGCCAACGTATGTATCATGATACATATAAGGGGCATTAGTATAGGTAAAATCGTGGGAGTTCAATCTGGTCGGTGACGTTTCATTCATATATGCAGCATATGTATTCACATTTGCCTCTAATCGGAACAAAATCAACCGTTCAATATCCTTATCTTGTGTATCTGTAATATTCAGACTACATTCCTGTTCTTTCACTAGATAGTCAACAGTAATATTAAAAAAATTACTTATACCTATAAGATTTGTTATGTCAGGATATGTATGTCCTGCCTCCCATTTTGCTACAGCTTGTCTTGAAACGGATAATTTTTCTGAAAGTTCTTCTTGAGTTAGTCCATTATTTTTGCGTATCATTTGCAATTTTTCTGAAAACATCATTTTCACCTCCATATCAATAATATATCAGGGATAAATGTTCCACAATAAACCAGTAGTTGCTAAATTGCTACTATCACTATATAAATGTCTATTTATCACTCTTCCATAAAATGTCGATTATCTCTTGCGGGCATAACTTTTATATCACTTTAATAATACCGTATTTCTATCAATATTTCCACAATGCCTTATGGGCACCCAGTTAGGAAATAGACAAAGGGTTTGGGATACTCCCAACAAGCAGATCGCAGCAGGCACAAAGCGTGTATTGAGATTGGCAGGTTATTCTACTATTTTTTATTGATTAAGATCCACTTTAACGCCTTACAAGCGTTCATAAGTGTTTATAAGTATCGCCGCAAGTGGCTTAAATCAAAGGCTTTTGCATATCTTCTTATTTCTCGTTATATCTCCTTACAGCATGGTTTTGGAAGTCGGGCACCATTTGGGCACCACGAGCTTCCGTGGAACATTTTTCAATTATCAGTTTTGTTCCATTTCTTTCCGACCCTTTCAGTGTAACTTTTGGAATAGCAAGCATAGGAAGAGGGTACCCTCTTCTCAAAAATTACTTGTTGGGAAGTATCCCAAGCCCTCTCTGAAATTTGCGAATGGCTATCCAGTGTAAGTTTATAAAATAGCATAGAACTATTCTTGTATGTATGGTATAATTTCCAATAAATTAATAGAGAAAAGCGTATGTTTTGTAGTAACACAATATCACAAGATTTTCTTGTGTTCATATAGATAATTTCACACAAAGGAGTTGATGTAATATGAGAAATAATATTAGTTACATTCCAATGTGGAGGGTGACTATACTTTAACTCTCCACCAATTGAAAGAGGTATAGTATGGAAATTAAAGATTTTGAAAGACAACATATTGATGAAGCAAAAGCAATCGCTCATGCGTGTTATGATGAAGAACAACAAGCTGTAAAGGCTTTACCAACAGTAAGTGACATTCCTGACTTAAGCGATTTTGCGGAGAACGGATTAGGCATAGCGGCATTCGATGGCGGAGATATGGTAGGTTTTTTAAATTGTTATTCACCCTTTGATAATGCATTTGGTTCCACGGATGTGAAAGGAGTTTTTTCTCCCATGGGCGCGCACGCAGCAGTTTCTACGAACCGTTCAAAAATTTATGCGGCCATGTATCAAGCTGCGGGTGCAAAGTGGGTAAGGGCTGGAGCCGTTTCTCATGCAATTTGCCTATACGCCCATGATGAAGAGCTGCAACGGCAATTTTATTGTTATGGTTTCGGACTGCGCTGTATGGATGCCGTTCGCCCCATGGAATTGATTGACTGCAAACCTTGTGCAGGTTATGACTTTTCCGAAATATCAAAAGATGATTATCATTTTATCTATCCGCTTGACTTGGCATTAAACCGCCATTGCCAACAAAGTCCGTTCTTTATGAATCGCAAGCCCGAAACACGGGAGGAATTTATGGTATCCTCTTTGAAAGAGGGTGCACGGTATTTTGCGGCGAAACAGAACAGTAAGTTTTGTGCATTTTTGAAAATTGCAGCTTCGGGGGAAACATTCATTGCAACCGGAGATACCTATCGTCATATTAATAGTGCGTATTGCCTACCGGAGCACAGAGGCAAGGGTGTATATCAAAATTTGTTGAACTTCACAATATCTACACTGAAAGCAGAAGGCTATACTCAACTTGGAGTAGACTTTGAAAGCTTCAACCCTACTGCCTACGGATTTTGGCTAAAATACTTTACGGCCTACTCTCATGGCGTAGTACGGAGAATTGACGAACGGATTATGCAACTCAGATTATAGACAAGTAGCAGAATCAGCGACCCTTGTCAATGATAAAATGAACGGCTTTGCCGTCTTTGACAAGTCCATCTGCCCCTGATCATTTGTAATTAAGAGGGTGAAAGCTAAGAGTGCTTTCGCCCTCTTACTATAATAGGAATATAGTCACACAGTAGGAGCCGATACGGCTTGATTTAAGCGGCTTTCAAAGCGCGAAGAACACATGGTAAGGGTTCTATACTCCTATATCCTTCAAATTGCCATTCCATTGCGTAACAGGAATGACGGATGAATTTCTGAATTTTAAGGCTTGATTTTCCCATGTCTTTTTATAATTTTTTATTCGTCTTTATATGCTTTCGCGAAATCCGGGCACCATTTGGGCACCAAAGCGTCAAAAAATCAACCGTAAACGCACACAGTAAATCACTATAAATCCAGCAGCCATGTGGGTTTGCAGTTTTCTTACTTGTATGGATACGAGAAATGCAACACTATTTTTTATTACAGTGAAGAAATAAGTCTGTGCTAAATCATGAGCAGCTGGATATACCCCCTTCAATGATATACTTATATTTTGATATGATGTATAATTAGTTTTATCATACATACTGTGGTAGAAAGCTTAATTCAAAAAAATAAATTGTTGGAGGTACATAACTATGAAGGATAAGATTGCATTCTGCGGATTGGACTGTGAAAAATGTGACGCATATATTGCAACGATTAATGATGATCAGGCGCTGCGTGAGAAAACTGCAAAACTTTGGGCTGAGTTAAATAATGCACCCATTCTGCCTGAACATATCAACTGTGAGGGGTGTCGTGCTGATGGAGCAAAAACTGTATACTGTGATAGTTTTTGCGGTATTCGTCAGTGCGCATTGAAAAAAGGTGTGGCCACATGTGGTGACTGCCTGGAAATGGAAAAGTGTGAAACGCTCGGAATGATCATCTCAAATAGTCCCGATGCTCTAAAGAATCTGAAAGGATAAACTGGAGGATTATTTATTGGGGAAAAATTGAATTTGTAAACGAAAAGAGGAATTGAATATTATGAATATAGAAAACAGCATTATGGCTACAAAGCAAGGATTTGAAGATAGTTTTAATTCGGGGGATTATTACAATAAGCAGACACAAGATGGACATCATTTGAAAAACATTCTTGATTTCTTGCCATTTAAAGCGGACATGAAGATTTTAGATTTAGGTACAGGAAGTGGCTATTTGTCTTTTCCTATTGCAAAAAAATATCCAAATATATCTGTCATTGGAGTGGATATTGTTGAAAGGGCATTAGAAGTCAATCGTTTTAAGGCAAAAGAAGAAAATGTCCAAAACATTAGTTTTATAACCTATGATGGTGTTAACTTTCCATTTGCTGATAATGAGTTTGACATGGTTATTTCCAGATATGCGTTACATCATTTTCCAGATATACAAAAAAGTATTTCTGAGATCAGCCGTGTTATTAAATCAGATGGCTTCTTGTTTATTTCAGACCCTACACCTAACGTCAATGATACCAGCCGATTTGTTGACGGATACATGCAGCAAAAAAAAGATGGTCATATTAAGTTTTATACAAAAGACGAATGGTTACAAATATGCGGAAAGAATGGGCTGCGATTCGAAAAATCTTTTGACAGCACTATTCGGTTTCCGAGGAAAAAAGATACAGCTTATGGATTTGATGAATTATTAAAGAAACATGATAAAGAGATTATTGATAGTTATGAACTTGAAGTAGTGGGAAATGAAATATATATAACTGAACGGGTTAATAATATTTTATTTTGTAAACAATAAATCCCGGTTTGTAGGGGGGATTTAAATTTGCCCACATATTGGGGGCAGCGATAATATACTTTATTGGTTTGAAAAAAGCGAAAGGGCTAGTATAATGAGTGTAAGAGAAGTAAATCCTAAAGATACAGCAAGAGCCTCGGCATATGAGCTATGGATGAAAGCTCTGAATCCGATGGTCACATTTTTTAAGACCTACGACGTGATGCCGTTAATTAAAGCAAGCAAAAGTCATGGCATGAAGTTCAATATGCTGCTAGATTTCTGTATTGGTAAAGCGGCAGTGTCTGTAAAAGAATTTTATCTGCTGCCTGTGGGAGATAAGCTGATGCAGTATGATAAAATCGCTGTCAATACCATTGTTGCAAATAAAGACGGGGAAGTCAGTTCCTGCGATATTGCATTTACGGATGACTTAGAAAAATTCAATGCTGATTATCTGCAATATACAAAAGAGGTACATGATACCTGTACCGACCATGACCTGTCTGAGAATTATATGATTATTGGCACATCTGCGATTGTGAATGTAGAGTTAGATGGCGCTGTGGGTATGAATAGTGGTATTTTCAATAATCCATTTATTATATGGGGAAAATACCGCATTGATGGCGATAAGGCACTTTTGTCTATCTCGTTTCAGTTCCACCATACGCAAATGGATGGTGCACACGCAGGTAAATTTTTAAAAAACCTGCAGGATGAAATTGAGAATATGAGATAAAGTAATAATATCCGTTGAGTGCTATTGGCATCAATCGCAGACACAGCAAAAACAGATCTGGAAGATTATCTCGTGATGATCCAAAGCTTAAAAAAGCCTGGATTTCACGAGATAATTTCATTTCCGGGGTTGAAAGGTTAAAAACTAGAATTAAACGACAACCCTTTTTAAGGCTGCTCCGGATGCAGGATGGACTTTTGGTACTGCTTCGGCGACATGCCAAGGAAACGCCGGAACATTCGTATAAAATAATTGATATCGTTGTATCCGCAGGAAGCGGCAATGGTTGTGATTGACAGGGAAGAGGCATTAATCAGTGTGACTGCCCTGCGTATACGTACCTGATGAATATAATTAGTCAGGGTTATCCCGGTTTCTTTTTTAAAGAGACCGGAGAGGTAGTTTTTACTCATACTGAACATTTCCGCAAAAAATGCGAGGCTTAAATCTTCCGCATAGTGAAAGTCGATATAGGAAATGACTTCTTTCACAACCTTAGAGTAGCCGGTCATGGAATGATTTTTCACCATCAGGCAGTATTTGCGCAGCATATCTGCAGAGAGGTGATCCAGCGCTCTTTCTGTACGCGCTTCATTGATCAGGATGGCAAATTTCCCGGAAAGGTCATCGATATAAAGAGGGGGCACCCCTCCCGATTCCACGGCCTTGCGAAAGAGTGTATTCAGGATAATGACCCCATGCCTTTTATTCTGCAGGGCATTGTCTGATCTGGGCCGAAGCTGGAAGGTCTGGAACTTTTGGTATAATTCATGAGCCTTCTTGTCATCACCTGCGGAGATGGCAGCCAGCATCTGGTTCTCCACCTCGTAACGCTCTTCAATCGTACTGACAGAAATCTGCGGCCTCTCGCGCAGCTTTAAAATCATGGGGGAGTTTTCCATATGAAATTCATTCTTGTCGGGCAAGTGTGTAACTGTATATTCTGTGTGAAACAGTCCCTGTGACAGGTTCAGGACGAGGGACTCAAAACTCTCCATATCAGGGAGTACCGGCGTGGAGCCATAAAAAAGCCGGATGTCTTGATACAACTGGTCCGGAATGTGCATCCGCTCCATAATCTGCTGTACCTGTTCCTCTGGCGGTCTGCTTTCAAGATAAGGGCCAATCACAAAATGAGGAGATTCGTAATCATACAAATACTGGGAAGGGATATGCAGGAGTATGTGAAACATACCGAAAGCATCTTCATACCGGACGAGCCTGCCTGGAGTTATGTACTGTTCCAAAAAAACCTGAAGGGTCTGATAATTGTAGTCCTCATAAAGACGAAGGCGCAAGCCGTTGTCAGTCTGGGAAAGATTTGAGTTATCTTTGAAGATTACACAGCAGCCTACATTGCAGGCTGTGACAGCCTGATAAAAGAGATCCAGTTGTTTATGTTCCATAGTTTGCCACCTCGAAAAGGGAATATATCATTCGTCAAAATAAGACAAAATAGTTTTTATATATAAAATAGCATAATATTGTGCTAAAAACAATGGATATTATTATTCTTTTATAGAGGGAAAACAGGTATGCTAATTACATCAGAAGAGAAAGAGAGGACATGAAACAATGAGGAATCCCTTTTCGGATTTTAGTAAAAAGAAAGAATATCTTGTCTGCATTGATTCGGACGGATGTGCCATAGACAGTATGGATATCAAACATATCCGCTGTTTTGGTCCGTGTATGGTAACAGAATGGGGACTGGATGCACACAGGGAGGAGATCCTGAAGCGCTGGAATCAGGTAAACCTCTATTCTATGACAAGAGGGATCAACCGTTTCAGGGGTCTTGCTGCGGCTCTTGAGGAAGCGGACCGGCTATATACAAAGATCGAAGATGTACAGACATTTGTAAAATGGACGGAGGATTCCGATGAGTTGTCTAATGCAGCGCTTGAACAGGCGATTGGCGAAACGGGCAGTATTTGTATGAAAAAGGCACTGAACTGGTCGCAGGAAGTAAATAAAGCAATCACAGAACTGCCGAAAGAGGATATCAAACCCTTTGGCCATGTTCAGGACGTCATCAAGAAACTTCATGAGACCTGTGATATTGCTATTGTATCCTCGGCCAATTATGAGGCTGTGAGAGAAGAATGGACGAGATTTAAACTTCTCACACATGTAGATGTGCTTCTGGCGCAGAATGCGGGATCCAAGAAAAGCTGTATTGAAAGGCTGCTGGCTTATGGGTATGTGAGAGAACATGTCCTGATGGCAGGAGATGCGCCGGGAGACATGGATGCGGCACAATCAAACGGCGTCCTGTATTATCCGATTCTCGTATCCCGTGAGTCCGAAAGTTGGGAACAACTCGAGGCCGCAGTAGAAAGGATGAAAAACAATACATTCCAGGGTAAATATCAGAAGGGACTGATACAGCAGTTTGTAGACAACCTGACGAGGCCATAACAAATAAGAAGAAAGAAACAGATGAAACATATTCTTGAAAAAGCAGGAGGAACCAACATGGTAAATTTAAAAGAAAAACCTTATTATCTGAATGAAGAACAGATCCAGTGGGTGGAAGACACGATTGCTGGGATGACCACAGAGGAAAAAATCGGGCAGCTTTTTGTCAACATGGTATCAAACGGGGAAGAAAGAAAACCGGAGAATATTAAAAAAATTTTGGATACCTACCATCCGGGGGCAATCCGTTACCACAATGCACCAAAAGAGGAATTGTGGGAGATGGCAGACTGCCTGCAAAAGACGACAAAAATCCCGCTTCTGATTGCATCGAACTGTGAAGCAGGTGGAAATGGAGGAACAAAGGGCGGGACGCCGATTGCAAACGGGGCGGCTATGGCAGCGATCGATTCAGAGGAAGCGGTATTTAAGATGGCGGAAATATCCGCGCGGGAAGCGGCTGCGGTAGGATGCAACTGGAACTTTGCACCGGTTGTAGACCTGACCTATAACTGGAGAAATACAATTGTGCAGCTGCGGGCATTCAATGATAATCCGGACGATGTCATCCGTTATGCAAAATCATTTTTCAAGGGAATGAAGACGCAGAATATGGCTACCTGTATGAAACACTTCCCGGGAGACGGAACAGAGGAAAATGACCAGCACCTGATTATGGGAATCAATGAGTTCGGCTGTGAGAAGTGGGACCAGACATACGGTAAAGTTTACAGGGAGCTGATAGAGGAAGGTGTCATGACAATCATGGCCGGACATATCGCACTTCCTGCATATTCTAAGAAGCTGCGCCCCGGCATCAGGGATGAGGATATCCTTCCGGCAACACTGGCACCGGAACTGATTACCGGCCTTTTAAAGGGGCAGCTGGGATTCAACGGTCTTGTCGTAACAGATGCTTCCCACATGATCGGAATGTTCGGTGCAACAATACCAAGAAGCCGCCAGGTTCCGCAGGCAATAGCGGCAGGCTGCGACATGTACCTGTTTTTCAATGAAAGGGAGGAAGATTTCGGTTACATGATGGAAGGCTACAAAAACGGAACGATCACGGAGGAACGCCTAAACGATGCACTTCACAGGATTCTCGGGGTGAAGGCGGCACTGAACCTTCACACGCTTCAGAAGGAAGGTGCTCTGACAGCGCCGAAAGAAAACCTTTCAGTGGTTGGGTGTGAGGAACACCACAGGGCATCGAGAGCATTCGCAGACAAGTATGTGACGCTGGTGAAGGACCGTCTGCACTACCTGCCGATGACACCGGAAAAATACAAACGAATAAAACTGATGTATATCGGCTCGGAGGCGACTGTAATCGCGGGTATGAAGTTTGAGTCTAATGATAAGAACATCATCGAGGATATCGTTTCCCAGCTTGAAGAAGCAGGATTCCAGGTGGATTCTGAGGTTCCGGCGAAGAAAGGCAAAATAGAGGAATTTAAAAAGAATTATGACTGTGTACTCCTGATTCTAAATGTACAGGGATTCGCCCAGTACAATACCATGCGCGTCAAATGGGATGAACCTGCAAAACAGCCCTGGTATATGTCAGAACTCCCGACATTTGTTGTATCCTTAAGTAATACAAATAACCTGATTGATGTGCCGATGGCAAGGTGCTACATCAATTCTTATATGGACCATCACGAGAGTTTCGCGGCAACACTGGAGAAGATGATGGGCAGAAGCGAGTTTAAGGGACGGTACAATGAAAATGTATTCTGCGGAAGATGGGAGACAAGATTCTGATACCAGAATCATTTCAGGAGGGAAGGAAGATGAATGAAAAAGCAGTAAAACCATTTGGCCTGAAAGATAAAATCGGCTATATGTTCGGTGATTTCGGAAATGATTTCACATTTATGTTTTCCAGTACTTTTCTCATGGTATTTTACATGAAGGTACTTGGTATCAGCGGGGCGGCCGTGGGTACATTATTCCTTGTGGCAAGGTTTGTGGATGCATTTACGGATGTCACAATGGGCAGAATCGTGGATACATGCAAGCCTGGAAAAGACGGGAAATTCAAGCGCTGGATCCGGATCATGGCTGGTCCGGTGGCAATTGCCAGTTTCCTGATGTACCAGTCATCTCTGGCTGACGCTTCAATGACGGTAAAGATGATCTATATGTATGTTACATATATCCTGTGGGGAAGTATCTGCTACACCGGGATCAATATACCATACGGTTCTATGGCATCCGCGATCACAGATGTCCCGGAAGAGCGTACCGCACTTTCCACATTCAGGAGTATCGGTGCAACACTGGCACAGCTTGTGATCGGTGTGGGTGGTCCGATGATCATCTATATGACCGATGCATCCGGCACACAGGTAATCCGGAATGACGGGAAAATCTTCCCGGTGGTCGCAGGTATCTTCTCAGTATGCGCAATTATCTGTTACATCATCTGCTATAAGTGTACGATAGAGCGCATCAAGATCCAGCCAGACCCGAATGCGGAGAAAATCTCCCTGGCAAAAACTTTTGGAGCAATTTTCTCCAACAGGGCGCTGCTTGGGATTATAGGCGCAGCCATTTTCCTTCTGCTGAGTTCGCTGATGCTTTCCAGCGTCAATACCTATCTCTATGCGGACTATTTTAGCAATATAAAAGCACTTTCTGTTTACAATATGATCACGATGGTATGCTCCCTGCTCATGGCAACAATTACAGGAGCCGTTGTTAAGAAATACGGGAAGAAAGAATCAGCGGCCGCCGCAACCATTTTTACAGGGACAGTTTTCCTTGCGCTTGGCTTCCTGAATGTGAAACATGTATGGGTATTTGCTATCGCGGCAGCTGTTGGCTATCTGGGGGTCAACTACTTTAACCTGATTATCTGGGCAAACATTATTGACGTCATCGATGATGTGGAAGTAAAGAGTGGCAAAAGAGAGGATGGAACGGTCTATGCGGTCTATTCTTTTGCAAGAAAAGTAGGGCAGGCACTTGCAGGGGGACTCGGCGGGTATGCGCTTGGCATCATCGGATATGAATCTGCCGCAAAAACCCAGACAGCCGAAGTACTAAGCGGCCTTTATAAACTGGCAACGATTGTTCCGGGAATCCTTTTTATCTGTGTTGCCTTAATGCTGATATTTGTATATCCGCTGACAAAGAAGAAGGTAGAAGCCAACGTAGAATTTCTCAGGGCAAAGAGAAACAAAAAGAATTAGGCATAAAACATTTGGCTGCAATTTTGAGAAGGACATGCTATACTATAGATACGAAAAAAACAACCAAACTGGATAAAGATGCTACAAATACCGGAAGTGAAGGAGGAATTATATTATGGCTGCACATGTACTTGATGAGGCGAACCGCTGCCTGAACTGCAAAAAGCCGCAGTGCCAAAAAGGGTGTCCCATCGGCACTCCGATACCGGAAGTCATCCGGCTGATGCTGGACGGCCATCTGGATGAAGCGGGCCGGAAACTGTTTGAGAACAACCCTCTGACTACGGTATGCAGCCTGATCTGCAATCATGAGAAACAATGCGAAGGACACTGTGTACTTGCAAGGAAAGGTGCACCGGTACATTTTTCTACGATTGAAAACTATATCTCCGGCACGTACAGTTCTAAAATGGTAAAAGGCCCGGCACCGTCCAACGGGATGCGTACAGCTATTATCGGCTCCGGCCCGGCAGGACTTACCATAGCTGTACTCCTTGCCCGAAAAGGTTATCAGGTAACCATATTCGAAAGCAAAGATAAGATCGGTGGTGTGCTCCGTTACGGAATACCGGAGTTCCGCCTGCCAAAAAGTATACTGGATGACTTTGAGTACCGGCACCTGCGTCTGAAAGGAATCAAAGTCAGGCCAAATACAACGATTGGAGGCGCCATCACAATTGATGATCTTTTGAGAGACGGCTACCGGTCTATCTTCATCGGAACCGGTGTGTGGCGCCCGAATGCCCTGCATATCAAAGGTGAGACACTTGGGCACGTACACTACGGAATCAACTACCTGAACAATCCGGACAGTTTTCACCTTGGGGAGAAGGTTATCGTAATCGGGGCAGGAAATGCGGCGATGGATGTAGCCAGAACAGCACTGAGAAAAGGCGTCAGGGAACTTCAGTGCTTTTCAAGGGAATCCACGGCAGCAGCAAGCCGTCATGAATTCGATTATGCGGTTTTAGAGGGCGTAGAATTCATATACCTGAAAATTCCACTGGAAATCACCGATGAAGGCGTCATTTTTGCGGATGTGCAAGAAAATGAAGACGGCACGGTGGAACGTATTTCCGGTACAGAAACACTGTATCACGCTGACAGTGTCATCATCTCAATCAGCCAGGGACCACGGAACCAACTGGTGAACACGACGAAAGGCCTGGAAGCCAACTCCCACGGTTTACTGCTGGCAGATGAAAAAGGCCGGACCTCAAGACCAGAGATTTTTGCAAGCGGGGATGTCGTAAACGGGGCGCGGACCGTCGTAGAAGCGGTCGCCCATTCTAAGATCGTAGCCGAGTCGATGGATCTGTATATGAGAGGAATTTCCTCTTAAGGCAACGAACTTCTGACGCTGCAAATAGGATTACATCCAGGTAACGGCATGTGAAAGGCGAAAGCAGGCGTTGGAAATTTGGTGGTAAAGAAAAATGAAAAAGGCATTGCCAATTGGTGTAGACAATTTTGAAAAGCTTGTGACTGGCGGCTATTATTACGTGGATAAGACACTTTTTATTAAAGAACTTCTGGATTTAAAAGGAAAGGTGAACCTTTTCACCCGCCCCAGACGGTTTGGGAAGACCTTAAATTTAAGCATGCTCCGCTATTTTTTTGAAGATGTGAGAGAACCCGTACAGAAAAGCCAAAACCGGAAACTTTTTGAAGGGCTTAAGATCATGGCAGCTGGAGAGGAATATACGGCTCAAATGGGAATCTATGCTGTGATCAACCTGACCCTTAAATCTGCAAAGCAGGCCAGTTTTGAATCAGCGTACTATAAAATTAAAGAAGAGATCGCAGAGGAATTTAAGCGGCATAGCTTCCTGATGAAAGAAGGCGTGCTTTCAAAGACAGAACTGCAGCAGTATCAGGAAATAGCAGAAGGGAAGGCAGGATACGATGCCTATTCCGGAGCATTAAAATTTTTAAGCAGATGCCTTTATCTGGCAACGGGAGAAAAGACGGTCCTCCTTTTGGATGAATATGATGTGCCATTGGAAAGTTCTCATTTTGCAGGTTTCTATGATAAAATGGTCAATTTTATCCGTTCTCTTTTTGAATCTGCATTAAAGACTAACGATTATCTGAAGTTTGCTGTGATCACGGGATGCTTTCGGATATCCAAAGAGAGCATATTCACAGGGCTCAACCACCTGAACATCATTTCTGTGATGGATAAGAGATACAGCGAGCATTTTGGATTTACGGAACCGGAAGTACGTGGAGCAATGGCATACTACCAGAGGGAAGAACGATTCCCTGCTATGAAGGAATGGTATGACGGATACCAGTTTGGGGATACGGAAGTGTATAATCCCTGGAGTGTGATAAAATTTCTTTATGACCTGGATGCGGATGCACATGCATTCCCACGTCCTTACTGGATCAATACCAGTTCCAATGAGATCATCAAGGACATGATCGCCCGGGCGGACAGGGAAACCAAAGGGCAGATTGAAATGCTTCTGGAGGGAGAACCTCTGGAAATCCGTGTACATGAAGAAATCACTTATGAGGATATCCATGAAAATGGTGAGAACCTGTGGAATTTCCTGTATTTTACCGGATATCTGACAAAGGAGAGTGAATTTTTCAAGGAGTCTTCCATATTTCTGAATGTCCGCATCCCCAATATGGAAGTTCGGAGCATCTATCAAAGCACCATCCTCTACTGGTTCCGTGAGAGGATCAAGAAGCGCGGATTCCAGGATCTGTATCGGGCAATGGAGGAAGGCGATGCCGGGAAGATGGGCGAAATCCTGGGGGAGCAGCTTTTGTCCACCATCAGCTTTTATGACAGTGCAGAGAATTTCTACCATGGCTTTCTGACCGGAATATTGAGCCAGAGTGAGTCATATCTGGTAAAGTCTAACCGGGAATCAGGGAATAGACGCTCCGATCTGATGGTAAGGAGCCCTTCCCTGCGGGGCAGAGCATTTATCATTGAGGTGAAGGTATCTGACAGTATTGACAATCTGGAAGGCGATGCCAGAAAGGCCTTGGACCAGATTTATGAAAAAGGTTACATGGAAGAACTGCGCACAGAAGGTTATCGGAAGATAGCTTGCTATGGGATCTCATTTTTCCGAAAAGACTGTGAAGTTTGCTGTAACGGCATATAAAACAGAATCATTAAGACCATACAAAAAGAAGCTGTGTTCTGCAGCTTATTTTTGTATGGCCTAATACCGGCAATAAGAAAGGAGGATGCATTTGATATTAAATCTTCTGATTTCTACACACAAACTACAAGGTAGTGTGGTATCATAGAAATATTTAAGGAGTGATAGTATGAAAACGATATTGATTATTGAAGATGATCTCGATATACAGGAGATGCTGCAATTCTTTTTAGAGGATCAAGAGTATAGGGTGATCACAACTGATAATGGAATTGATGGTGTTAGTATATTCAGAAAAGAGAAACCAGATTTAGTCTTATTAGATATTATGCTTCCTAAAATGGATGGTTATGCTGTATGTGAACTGATACGCAGAGAATCAGGGGTTCCAATCATTATGATCAGTGCGCTTGGAAGTGAAAAGGACCAGTTAAAAGGCTTTGAATTGCAGATTGACGATTATATTCCCAAACCTGTATCCCTTCCTATCATGATGAAAAAAATTGAGGCTGTGCTGAGGCGTTATGAGATGTCCGGACAGGAAATGAAAGAGGAGCTTCATTATAAGGAAATGACACTGATGGTAGATAACTACCGGGTAAAAGTCGGCAGGCAGGAGGTTGACCTGACACAAAAAGAATACGAGATTCTAAAGGAATTACTGGAGAATCAGGGGAAGGTTATTACCAGAGACAGTTTCTTGAATCGTTTGTGGAAATATGAATATGATGGGGAAGAGCGTGCAGTTGATAACCACATAAAAAATTTGAGAAAAAAATTAGGAGATGCAGGGAACTATATAGAGACAGTAAGGGGAGTGGGATACCGGATTGAAAAAATATATTAAAGAACATTTGGCAGTGAAAATTTTCATACTGACGGCTGTGCTTCTGTTTGCAGTCAGCGGTTTCATCTATGGTATGGTTGCATTTGGGGTGTCAAAGAGTTATTTGGCAGAGTTAGATGAAAGTTTGGATGAATCAACAAAGAATTTAATCACCCAGTTAACCCAGGTATCAGAATCAGAGATGGAAACCATGTTGAAGATGTATGCCTTGGAATATGGTCTTTCCATTACGCTTAAGGATAAAAATGGAAAAGATTTAAAATCTTTTGGCCAGATTGAATATAAATTAGATCCGGATACTGACAGCGAAAAATCCCAGATAAGCAAAGGGATAACAAAAACGTACTTTATACAGCGCAAAAGCGGTCCTGATTATCAGATCCTGTTATTTGGGACAAAGCAGAGGGCAAATGCGGCATTAAATTCACTGAATCGGATATTGCCGGTATTGATTGGTATTTCAATTTTTATCTCACTTGTCATTGCATTGTTTTACAGCAGATATGTGACAAATCCTATCTTAAAATTGAGCAAGGTATCAAAAAGACTGTCGGCGCTGGATTTTCAGATTCGCTGCCCGGAAAACCGCAGTGATGAAATTGGAGTGTTAGGAGAAAATTTGAATCAACTGTCTGAAAAACTAGAGGAGGCGTTAGGTGAATTAAAAGAAAAAAATTTGTTGCTGCAGGAGGATATCCTGCATGAAAAAGAGATGGAACAGCAGCAGCTTGCATTTTTCTCAGCAGTTTCCCATGAACTCAAGACACCGGTTACGGTTCTGAAAGGACAGATACAGGGAATGTTATATGGAATAGGGGGTTACAAAGACAGGGACAAATATTTGAAGCGTTCTTATGAGGTGGTTGATTCCATGGATGGGATGATCCGGGAGATATTGTCTGTTGCCCGGATAAAATCATCTGGTTTCGTTTTGAATCGGGTAAGGGTATCTTTAAATAAAATGGTTCAGGGCGTCATCCGTAATCTGGAAGATATAGCAATTGATAAGGGAATCCAGATACACACCGCCCTTTTGGAACATGCCGAGGTCATGGCTGACGAGGCGCAGTTTGAAAAAGTCCTCAGTAACGTGATTGGAAATGCGGTCAAATATACACCAGACAATGGAAACATCTGGATAGAGATTTTCAGAGAAGATGGGAAATTGGTGATTTCTGTTGAAAATGAAGCGGATAAGATCCCAGAAGAAGAAATCCCCAGACTGTTTGATGCATTCTATAGGAGGGACAGGTCACGAAACAGGAAAACAGGAGGGAGCGGGCTGGGCCTTTATATAGTAAAGATGATTATAGAGCTTCATGGATTTTGCTGTCAGTTCCATAATACAGAGAATGGGGTAGAGATTAAAATTACATGTACCTGATAAGAGGCCAATAATTAGAAATAGATAAGCGGGGTATCGTAAACACAAAGTTTACGGTATCCTGTTTTTTCGTGGTGTAACAAATAGAAACTACACATTAACTACGCATAAAAAACGAGATAAACATAAATTACGCAGGTATATTTGTATTTAGAAGGGAGGAAATAATGGCCAGTAAAAGAAATGATTCAGAATATCCAAAGAAAAAAGGAATGTGCCAACGATATATAAAAATATGAAAATTAAAAAATTGGAGGTAAATCATTATGAAGAAAAAAATAATTGCATTTATGACGGTTCTGGCTTTAGGGACGGCGGCGATTACCGGGTGTGGTGATAGTGCAGCTTCAAATAAAGATAATATCACGAATAAGAAAGAAAATAATGCTGGAAGCAGCGGACAAGAGGATAATACATCAAATGCAAATACTGAAAACAATATCAACAGTGCAGAAGGCCGGTATGATGGCGGTTCAGAAAATATTACGGCTATGTTAGAGAATGCAGATGTCACAGCAACGGTAGTAGAATTTTCTGAATCGGGATGTAAGGTGATACAGGGAGAAAATACAAAGGATGAAGCCAGGCAGGCTGCTGCAGGGAATGATGGAAGCGAGGGAAATCAGATTACTGTTGTTTATGGCGATAACGTAAAATTTCAGTTAGCAACTGCAAGCGCTGGTGACAGTGATGCAACATTGGAGGATTCTGATAAATCCGAGTTGAAAAAGCAATCTAACATATATCTATTCGGGACGTATCAAGAGGATGGGACTTTTTTGGCAGACAAGGTAATCATCTATAGAACGCTAAGATAACAGAGGTGAAGTGATGAATTTTTATAAGAGATCAATCAGATACCTTTTCCGAAAGCGATCCAAAACTGCCATTTTATTCTTCGTACTGCTGATTGCGGAAACTATGATCCTTTGTACCGTCACAATATTAAGAGCTTCCGAGGAAGCAAAAATGGGTCTGCAGGAGAAAACAAAAGCAAAGGTAGTCGCTGAAATCACGGATGAAAATCATCCTATTACAGCAGATGATATTGAAGAACTTAAAAAATTGGAAAATATAAAAGACATCAATAGAATGGCAAAGACACAGGGATATCCAGATGGGTTTCGTCTATATACGGGGAGTGATGATACATCAAAGGAAAACAATCAGGTTCAGTTTGTTGCATACGATGATTTAGAATCAGATGGTCCATTTTCAGATGGGCAGCTTCGCATGATGGAAGGAGAATATCCCAGTGCCCAGAATCAAGTGGTGATAAATCAAAAGCTTGCAGATATGAACCAATGGAAACTTGGGGCTGAGCTGTCATTGCACAATGAAATGGGAACAGAAGTAAAAGCAGTTATAGCTGGATTTTATAGTTCGGGAATGGAATCTAAGCAGACAGGCAATACCCTGGCAGTTTACCGGATAGAGAATACAATCTACGGGGCGCCGGAGCTGGCATTACAGTTACAGGCACAAAAAGGCTACGAAAGTGTCTCTATATACGCTAAAAATCCAGAACAGCTTTCGGTTGTGGAACAGAAGGTATCCCAGATATTCGGAGAAAGAGTGGAGCTGGCAAAGTCGGACGCCCTCTATCAACAGATAGAGCAGCCTCTTGAACAAGTGGTGCGGGTGGTTAAATTAATGCAGTTTTTGACAATGGGTACAGCGGCTATTGTAATCACGCTTCTCCTGTGCATGTGGATGCGGGCAAGAAAAAAAGAAACAGCAATCTATATCAGTTTGGGCGAGCATAAAGTGAATATATTTCTTCAGATGCTTCTGGAGAGTTTTATGGTGTTTCTATTAGCTACAGCAGCCTCTGTCTTGACAGGCAGCTATATTGCCAAAGCTTTAAAAAAAATGCTGTTTTCAGAGAACCAGATACCTTCACTTGCCTTGAAGATTGGAATACAGGGAACGGACATAGGCTGGCTGGTATCTGCCGGACTGGGGATATTATTGCTGGCGGTGGGGATTTCACTGGTTCCTGTCCTGCTTACAAATCCAAAAGATACTTTATCAGAAATGGAGGGTTAGGATGAACGTGGTACAACGAGGGCTTCGGTCCATAATCAGGAAACCTGTAAAGAGTATACTTTTGCTGTTGGTGGTAGTGGTGATCAGCAGTTTCTTTATGGCAGGTCTGGCAGGCCAGTCTGCCAGCATTAAAACGCAGGATGCGACACGTCAGGCAGTGGGAGCAACATTTCGGCTGGAAGGTAATGAGGCAAACCGGCACAAAAGATTAGATGAAGCTGCAAAGAAAATTAGTGAGGGGGAAGACGGAACCTATAATGGCGTTATATTTAAACATTTTGCGGACGGTTCATCAATGGTAAAAACAGATAATTCATTTGAAACGATAAAACCAGAGGATGCAGAGAAAATTGCCCAAGTGGATGGGATTGAAGAATATAATCTGATTACTGTTTCAACTGTAGTGAATCCTGTCAATTTTAAACGTATTGAAGACTCAGATGTGGACCAAAGCAATGATTTAGGCGGGGTCAATATACGGGGAAATCGTATTATGGAAATGGATATGGATGTATCTGCGGGAAAGATTGAAATTGTGGATGGGCGGATGATTCAGGAAAATGAGACAAATGTCTGTGTCATTTCTGAAGAACTGGCTCAGTTCAATCAGATTACACTGGGGGCTGAACTTCAGTTCAACAATGTAAAGGATAAAGAAAATTCCCGGATATATAGTGCTAAAGTTGTGGGAATATACAAGACGACCCAGAAAATAAAACCAGTAATGTCGGGAGATTCCTACCGTTCGGAGAATACCATCTTTACAGATTTGCATTTCCCAGAGAAAGCCTCCGGCGAAGAGGGAAATCCGCTGTTCCAATATGCAATTTTTAGGGTTGATGATGTGAGGGCGTATGACCGGATCAAAGCAGAGATTGAGAAAGCAGACATTGACTGGGAGCGGTATGATTTGATTGACAGCGATGGAAACATAAAGAGTATGGCTGAAAATTTTAATGACATGGAAAAAATGAGCAAGATGTTACTAGTACTTGTATCGGCCGCTAGTTTCCTGATTTTGGTCTTGATTTTTTTGTTTTGGATGAAGAACAGAACACAGGAGATTGGGATACTGATGGCATTAGGAGAGTCAAAGAAAAGGATATGGCTGCAATTTCTGACAGAAGCATTATTGATAGGAAGTATAGGCTTTGTTCTTTCACTTGGGGTATCTCCGCTTTTATCGAATGCAACTGCCTCCTATTTGGCCCGGCAGACACAGGAACAGGCTGCAGCAGATGCCGGAAGCGTTTCCACGGACTATGTGGCACCGGAACTGACCATACAGGATACAGAAATATCAATAACAGGAAACATGGTTGCCATAGATGCAGGGGTAATAGCCGGATTATTGGCGTTTTCAGTTACTATAGCCGGAATTACCATCATGCGGAAAAAACCAAAGGAGATTTTGAGTGAAATGAGCTGAAAGGAGCAGCATGTTATGCCAGAAAAATATGATGAAAAGACGATATTGGAAGTCAGGAAAGTAAATTACCATTATAAAGCGAACAGAGATAAAAAGATTTTAGACAATATTTCCTACTGCTTTGAAGAGGAAAATGTATATGCGATCTTAGGTCCAAGTGGTTCCGGGAAAACTACATTTTTATCTTTACTGGCAGGTCTGGATGTACCGGTGACAGGAAAAATCCTCTATAAAGGGGAAGACATCCAAAAGGAAGGGTTGAACCATCATCGGAAAGAAAATGTTTCTTTGGTGTTTCAGAGTTATAATCTGATTGATTACTTGACCCCAAAGGAGAATGTGATGTTGGGTGGAAAAGAAAATCCGGAAAAACTTTTAGCGGCAGTGGGGATTTCAGAGGGGGATTGGAACAGAAAAATACTGCAGCTGTCAGGAGGCCAGCAGCAGAGAGTAGCCATAGCAAGAGCACTGGCCAGTCCCGCTAAAGTATTATTGGCAGATGAACCTACGGGAAATCTGGACGAAGAGATAGCAGAGGAGATAATTGAGATTTTGCGGAAAAGCGCCCATGATTTAGGTAAATGTGTGATAGTGGTTACACACAGCAAAGCGGTTGCTGATGCTGCCGATATGGTTATTAAGATAAATTCAGGCAAAATTGAAGAAATTAAAAACTTTTAAATTGGGACCGGCATTCTGAAATACATTTTGAGATCGGTGCCGGACTTTTATGGCTTGTCCGGAAGTCTTAAAATCATACTTTACTTTAATTTTTTATGAACTATCAACCAGAGGAATTGACAAAAATCTTTGTACGGCATATAATAACATTGATATATAACTTAGTTATGTAATGGAGGGGACATTTATGCCACCAAAGGTTAAGATACCCAGAGAAGCAATTATTGAAAAAGCATTTGAGTTGACAAAAGCATATGGTTTTGAAAAAGTAACCGCACGTTTCCTTGCCAGTGAATTAAAATGTTCTACTCAACCAGTGTTTCATGCTTTTCGCAATATGGAAGAACTAAAGGAAGAAGTTTACAAAAAGACGCAAAAACTATTTGAAGAGACCATGCTGCAACAGCCATCAGATACAGAAACGCCCTATTTTTTAAGTATGGGACTAAAGTATGTGGAGCTGGCTCAGAAGGAAAAAAATCTGTTTCGTCTTCTATGTATGTCCGATAGTGGAACAAGACTTGAAAGCCTTTACGATCTGGCTAAACACGTTCCTGTTCCGATTGATCGGGGAGTGTTTGTGAAAACATGGATATTTACGCATGGTATAGCAACTATTGTTTCTACGAACACGACAAACATTGCACCCGAAGAAATAAGGCAGTTACTTATAGAAGCGTGTGCCGGTTTCAAATTATATCACAATGAAAATAAAGGGGGGTCGGCATATGAAACATAAGAATATGCGCTATGACAACCGCTATAAATATAAGCTGAATATGCTTGAACCGGGACTTATAATGATGAAAATCATTGGAGTATTATTTGTTATTGGTATTTTATTTTGGGTGGCAGGATGGCATTGGTTTTCCGCACTTTCTTTGTTTTTGGCAGGAGCCGTATTTGCTGCTTTGTTAATCTTAGCAGCCATTGAAGCACATCAGGACAAGGTGTTAAATGAGATTGCCATGCGAGAAAATGATGAATTGGAGAAAAAACATGAAATCGGTTAAAAATTATGTGTATACAGAACGTGCACATTTTATGTGTCCTAATATGCACTTTGGAATTATGGCAAAGATAGATAGTCATTATGAGGAAGGACAGTTAAGGCAAAGTATAGATATTCTTCAAAAGGCTCACCCGTTTCTGCAAAGTTTAATTGCAGAGGAAACGGACACTGGCAGATTATATTATCAAATACAAGATTGTTTGAATATTCCAGTGTTGGTAAAGGACGAAGCTGCTTTGTGGCAGCAAGATTATGAAGAAATATCTGTCCGTGGGTGGAATGTCAAGAAAGAATGTCTGCTAAAAGTGGTGGTTTATCCAAATGAAAATGGATTTCAAATACTTTTTATTGCCCACCATCTTTTGTGTGACGGCAGAGGGTTTTACAGCTGGCAGAGGAATTTGCAGAGCATTATGCTAACGGGATAATGCCGCAATTTGCCCCGGAATGTTTAATTCAAGGCTTAAACGATCTTCCCTCAAACAGCGACTTGCCGCTTATCAGTAAATTGATTGTAGGAGACGCAAATAGGAAATGGAAAAAAGAGGGACAGAAGGTTATGTATGGGCAATATAGCATATTTGAAAGAGCCTATATTCAAAAATGCAAAATGAAACAGGAAATTTTCACCATTTGCAATCAGGAGTTGGAAGAAATACAGGCTTCATGCAAACAACATGGCATTACTGTAAATGACTATCTGATTGCAAAAATGATGTTGGACGAGAATACAAATAAGGTGGTTATTGCAGCTGATATTCGTAATCAGACAAAATGTTACAGACAAGGGGCAATGGGAAATTATTCTACTGCTTTTAGCGTTTCTGTGAAAAAGAACGAGAAAAATATAATTTCCCTTGCAAAGCGCGCAGCGTCACAAATCATAAATATATGCAGGCACCCACAGAAAGAAATGCTTGTGCTTGCCTGTTATATACATATGCAGCCAGAGCTGATTGACGCTGTAGCAATATCTACATTAGGAGATTTTGAAAGTAAAGCAGGAACATTTGTGGGAAGAAATATGTTTGGATTTGGCTCCCAAAACGGTTATAGTATAACCAATTTAGGGAAAATTGAAAGTAATATAATTGCAGAAGCTATTTTTATACCACCTGCTTCACCTGCCAACAAAAAAACTTGGGGGGTGCTAACGGTGAATAACCATATGAAAATATGCGCGTCAAATTTAATTACAGAGCAGTAGCTGTCATAATCATTAAATCCCGGCTGCTCATATTGACTTGGCGGCTAATTGAACCCACATTTTAAGATGGATGCCCAGTTACTTTTGGCATACAGAAAACGAACAACGGTCATTTCGGAGTCTGCTTCTGAAATGAGATAGAAAACAAGAAAAAAAGGAGAAGGAGAAAGCATTGAGGTCGATGCTGGCGGAAATGGAAAGGAAGCTGATATACTTGTGAGTACATGATATGACAGAGATATCACAGCTCCGCATTCGATTTGCGCCTTCTTTTTAATTGTAACGATGCAGTGTGGATGGTATACTAATAATGAATCCACAGTATTTTCAAGTTATTGGAAGTGTGGATTTTAAAGATATGGAGGTAACAGATGTTTTTTAAGAAAAAAGATAGAATAAGGAAAAGAGTCATTTGTCCGATTTCGGTAATAATTCAAATAATACAGGATACTATTGATATTGATGCCGGAATGAGTGAGTTTGTCATCAATTTTGAAGGAAAAGAACATAAGGTAGGTTTTACAAGTGACTTCAGTAGAAGCCGAGGCTTTTCAGTAGAAGCCGAGGCTTTTTTGACCCGATGTTTTACCTTGACGAACAGGAGTTTGATAACTTCCAGGCATTCAAAACAGAGGCAGTCTTAGAGGGTGAAATTTTCGCACAGAGAACTGATGACGTCGAGATTATTGATGCTGACAACGGTGCCGTAAAATTTCCGTGGTATACAGAACTCGAAAAATATGTTGTATAGAGATTGACTATATGAAAACAATCGTTTTATTCATTGCAATGAGTCTTAACGTATATATTTCAGATAAAAATGGAAGTGTAGGCTGGATATGTGGCCATATACAGGCTTGACAAGTTATGTAATAACTAAGAGAAAAATTTGAATTTTTAACTGAAATTTTTTGTATTTTGCGAAGGGAGAATATTGATTTATGCTTTCAATATTAGGTGCAGTATTATTTGGAGTTATAGCAACTATAACAGTTCTTGTTGCTTGCGGTTTGCCTTTGGGCGAATTTACAATGGGTGGACAACAGTTTCTTCTTTGCCGCTTACCTATCTTTGAATACTATTATGAACATGATTTCAAAAAGTAGGAAAGAAAAATATGTAATGACTCCGCTTTCACTTATAGCCGGAATATGTTTTTGGATAACGGCATTTCAGATGTAGTATGTAAAATGAGGATAATCTACAGTGCGTCAAATTCCAGGTTATGGTAGAAAAAATATAATTTGGAGAAAAAATGAAACTAACATATAGAAAAGCGATAAAAAATGATTCGGAATTATTTCTGCCAATGGAAAACAATCTATCAAATTGACTTTTGATGAAATTTCTGACATTGCAGGGATAGCCATAGACCATTCATTTTTAAAATATAAAAAAGAACTAATGGAGTATGTTTAATGAAAATTTGAAGTTTTAGGGCTAAATAAATTGAAAGGTAATTATTGTTATGGAAAAGACGGAATTAAATTTTGTGTGTACCGGAATGAAAACGGGTAAAAAAATCCCGATTGAATATACTGGGCGAGGACAAAACATATCGCCAGAGTTTATTATTAAAAATTTGTTGCCCAATGCCAAAACATTAGCCATTACGTTAGAGGATTTGACACATCCAATAAAAAAATTTACCCATTGGATTATTTGGAATATTCCTGCAACTGATAAAATCGAGAAAGGAATTCCAGCGGGTAAGATAGTGTTGGGAAATGCAGTTCAAGGGGTTGGATATGGTTTCCATCAATATGCTGGGCCTAAACCTCCGAAAGGGAAAAAGCATATCTACCTCTTTACTATCTATGCTTTGGATTGTGAATTAAATTTAAGTGCCAATTCTATGAAAGGAACTTTTTTAAGAAGGGCAAAAGGTCATATTATTCAAAGCGGAAATGTAATAGGTGAATTTGAGTAGCACACCGACAGATGATTTTTGGGATGATAATAGAGGAGATGTATGAAAATATATAATGCCGGAAACAGAGTCATGAATACATATCTTTACCAGATTAATGATGGGTTTGTTATGATTGATACAGGCTATGAAAATAATTATACAAAATGTACTTCGTCTATGAAACGAAAAGGAATTTCTTGGGCTAATATTAAATATATTTTTCTAACACATGCCCATGATGACCATGCCGGTTTTCTGAAAGAGGCATTGGATAAGCATCCCAATATTACTTGTATTATAAGTGATAAAGCATTTTCAGTTTTGGCAAGAGGACAAAATTCCTTTGAGGGTGGCTGCAGTAGTAGGCTTGCACTGTTCTTTTGTCGCATTATGAAGTTATTGGGCAATGGAAAACATCTTTTTCCTGCAATAGATGAAACCTATAAAAAAAGATTTATAGAGATAACAAAAGATAATGTTTCTGGAATTGAAAAGTTATTATCTGGCAAAATATTATTCACACCAGGACATACAGCGGATTCTATTTCCTTAAAAGTGGAAAATCAAATATTTTGTGGAGATGCCGCAATGAATGGTTTGCCAAGTTTACATAGGATAACGATATGGGTAGAGAATAAAAAAGAATTTGAAAATTCGTGGAAAGTATTGTTGGATGAAAATGTAGATTATATTTACCCATCACATGGACAACGATTCAAAAGTAATGATTTGTATAAGTTCAAAACTGAAATTAGTAAGCTTAAGTTATATCTTTTGAAGTGACAACAATATCTTCAAATCCCAGTTTATCCGAAAGAGAAATTTGAATTTGTAGAGGTAAGACAATATGAATACGCCTACATTAGAAACAAAGCGTTTGATTTTAAGAAAATTTACAGAACAAGATATGGAAGCATTATATCTAATTCTTAAAGATGAGGAAGTGAATAAGTTTTTACCGTGGTATCCCATAAAAAATATAGAGGAAACAAAGAAATTTTATGAGGAAAGATATGCTTCAAAATATGCACAACCGCAAGGCTACGCATATGCTATTTGCCTAAAAGAAGATAATTTCCCAATAGGTTATATCAACGTTGATATGGAAGAACACCATGACTTTGGTTACGGATTGCGTAAGGAGTTTTGGCATAGGGGAATTGTTACAGAAGCAGGGAAAGCCGTCGTGGGACAGGTAAAAAAAGACGGGCTAGCATATATTACAGCAACCCATGATAAAAACAATCCGAGAAGCGGAAATGTTATGAAAAAAGTAGGTATGAGATACTGCTATTCTTATGAAGAACAATGGCAACCGAAGGATATTCCCGTCATATTTAGAATGTATCAGCTCAACTTTAATGGCAACACAGATTTTGTGGTTTGGTCTGTTCGCAATGTCCTGTATACATTGTAACCAAGACGAATAATGAAGAACTAAAAGAGAAATTAGCAATCGAATATTCTACAGACACATTTGAGTTTGTAAAAGAAGATATGAATTGTACGGGGTGTCACTCGGTAGTTGGAGTAAATGAGAAAATGTGTAAAGAATGTCTTATGAGAAAGTGTGGTATGCACAAAAGCATTTCTCATTGTGCAGAATGTAATGAGTACCCATGCCAGTACATAAACAGTTATGTGCCAACTGGAAGTGAGAATCGCAAAATGCTAGATGAACTGGTAAAGAAATAAATTCCAGTTGTCAAACTGGAAAATTTGAATTTGTGAGATGATGCAGATGTTAAAAAAATATAAGTTAAGCTTTAATATTGAGGGATTACTGTTATTCCTAATTGTTATGATACCTAATTTTATTTGGTTTGCTATACCTGCGCCAAACGATATATTAAGGGTAAATTCAATTACAGAAACGTTTGATACAGTAGCTTCTGTGTGTCAAGTATTGATGATTTCCGCCTTATGTATTTTTAGAAACAGAGAAAGTAAAAAAATGTGCGGAACACCTTTTATTATCATTGTAGTAGGTTGCTGCTTACTGTATTTTACAAGTTGGATAGTTTATTATATTGGTATAGTAAATGCAATTGTTATTTTAGGATTGACTGTTTCACCATGTTTAGCTTTTTTGTTTTTTGCCGTTGATAGGAAGAATGGAATAGCAATTATTCCTATTTCGGTTTTTACGATTTGCCATTTGATATATGGAGTAGTCAATTTTATAATTTGATAAATCCCAGTTTATCTGACACAATGATTAGAATTTGCGAACTTTGAGCAAGCAAGAATTTAAGCAGCGCTTTGGTTCATTAAGCTGTTACCATTTACGTCCTGATGGATTTTCTGAAAATGACCCACCGCATATGTGTGAAAAACTAACTTGTGAAGCAGTATCTTTCGCATACGAGTTTATAAGAAAACAGCCGTGACATCATGTTACGGCTGTTAATCATCATAATAATATAAAAACAATAAATAGAATAATCAATGCTATTAAAATTATAATCAAAAAAGAAAGAGCTACTAATTTCCCGATTCTTTTTGCCTGGGCACGCCCTTCTGCCTCTAAGTTATCCAGAAACGCATTTAGCTCATCAAGTGTCTGCTGTCCAAATTCCTCTGCAATCCAGTTGGGATTGTATTTGCTGTTGTTTTTGTCGTAGTAATAGTTTACAGAAATCTCAACAGAATTTTTTGTGAATTCTCCAGCATTATTATATTTTCTATAATCGTAGTAGACAGTAAAAAATGAAAGGACAGGAATCAATGAGGCAAAATCCTCTTTTATATGCAGAAAATAGATATCAAGATTTTCAATTACAGTAAGAGGTTTCGTAATCTGTGCTATCTGTGTATCTTCATCGTAAATGGAAACAATATTCTTTTTTCCCTCTATTCTTAAAAATGTACATATATTATATCAGAGTTTTTCATGAAATCCAACTTAAGACATCTTCTAAAGTGGTGTATGATGCAGTAGAAGAAATCATTCCTTTTATGATGGAAGTCCTTCCAGGGCCGAAAAAACGTCATGAAATCGAGATTGACCATAATTATTTACTTGAAGTTCTTCTTGAAACTGCGTATAATTGAACAAGCATGCATCGTTATGCATATTGACTTCCACAGTAATAGCAACGGACTAAAATGCTACATACTGTGGGTTTTACAGTTAGCACGTTATAATTTAGAATGATGTGCTAAAACAAATAAAAGCACGCATTGCTTGCCCCAAATACAAATTTGGAGCATATAAGCTATAGTGTGTTGCGCGCATTGCAGGCTGTTGCAGCTTAATATCAAACAGTATCAAGCAGTTGCGGTTTAGAAGAAGTGTTGCAAAACAGGTAAAATCAAGTGTTTTCACTTCAGTTTTGGGTCATAGAAATCAGCTTGAAACTGCGTATTAAAAGGGGATATTTGTATTGGATATGTCAACAGGATAATAAGTATATTATTGTGTAATATTAACAAAATACAAGGAGAAACAATGAGAAAACTAGCTTTAAGTGATGAGATATTACTAAAAATCGAAAAACCGGCCCGCTACATTGGGAATGAGGTGAATTCGGTAAATAAGGACGTAAATAAGGTGGATGTGCGGTTTGCCATGTGCTTCCCGGACGTGTACGAGATCGGCATGTCGCATCTGGGCATTCAGATTTTATATGATATGCTGAATCAAAGAGAGGACACGTATTGTGAACGTGTCTACTCACCCTGGATAGATCTTGATAAAATCATGCGTGAGGAAAAGATTCCTCTGTTTACGCTGGAGTCACAGCGCCCAGTCAAAGAATGCGACTTTCTGGGGATCACGCTCCAATATGAAATGTGCTATACGAATATTCTTCAGGTACTGGAGCTGTCACTGATCCCGCTTCTGGCTGCTGACAGGGATGAGGACTGTCCTGTAGTGATTGGAGGAGGCCCCTGCGCCTATAATCCTGAACCTCTTGCGGATTTTTTTGACCTGTTTTATATAGGAGAAGGGGAGACAAGTTATTTTGCGCTGCTTGATCTTTATAAGGAAATGAAGGAGGCAGGACGCACAAGACGTGAATTTTTGGAGGCTGCGGCAGGTATACCGGGCATTTATGTGCCGTCCCTTTACCATGTGACATACAATGAAGACGGAACTATTAAGGAATTCGCACCAAATAAAGAAGGGATTCCCGCCACTGTGGAAAAGCAGGTGGTCATGAATGTCACAGACACCTACTATCCAAGCGCGCCTGTAGTTCCCTATATTAAGGTCACCCAGGACAGGGTGGTGTTGGAAATCCAGAGGGGATGTATCCGCGGGTGCAGGTTCTGCCAGGCAGGTATGCTTTACCGTCCCACAAGGGAACGGGATATTGATATGCTGAAAAAATATGCATATGAGATGCTGAAGAATACAGGACATGAGGAAATCTCCTTAAGCTCCTTAAGTTCCAGCGATTATTCCAAGTTAGAAGAGCTGGTCACATATCTGATTGATGAGTTTGGGCAGAAGGGAGTAAATATATCCCTGCCGTCCTTAAGGATCGACGCCTTTTCTCTGGATGTCATGAGCAAGGTACAGGATGTAAGAAAAAGCAGCCTGACTTTTGCGCCTGAGGCAGGCTCCCAGAGGATGAGAAATGTAATTAATAAAGGGCTGACCGAGGAAGATATCTTAAGCGGGGCCTTCCAGGCATTTAAGGGCGGCTGGAACAAGGTCAAGCTTTATTTCATGCTGGGGCTTCCAGGCGAGACGGAAGAGGATATCAGGGATATAGCACGGCTGGCTGATAAGATAGCCAGATCATATTATGAGATTCCCAAGGAGGAGAGGAACGGCAAATGCCAGATCACTGTCAGCACGTCCTTCTTCGTCCCCAAGCCTTTCACGCCTTTCCAGTGGGTAAGGATGAACACAATGGAGGAATTCCTGGAAAAAGCCCGCATAGTGAACCGGGAAGTAAAAGACCAGTTAAACCGCAAGAGCATTAAATACAACTGGCACGAGGCTGAGGTGACCATACTTGAGGGACTTCTGGCAAGAGGAGACAGGCGTGTGGGAAAGGCGATCCTTAAAGCATATGAAAATGGGGCGCTTTATGATGCCTGGTCTGAGACCTTCCATTTTGAATACTGGACTTCCGCTTTTGAAGAGACAGGAGTTGATCTGGCTTTCTATACAGACAGAGAGCGGTCAGCAGATGAGATCCTGCCATGGGATTTTATATCTATCGGTGTAACGAAGCAATTCCTTCTCAGGGAATGGGAACGTTCTAAATCAGAAGAAGTGACGAAAAACTGCAGGGCCGGCTGTTCTGGCTGCGGTGCTGCTGTTTATAAAGGAGGTGTCTGCCTTGAAGATAAGAATTAAATTTTCCAAGCAGGGTGTCATGAAATTTATCGGGCACCTGGATATCATGCGTTATTTTCAGAAAGCAATCCGAAGGGCCGATATAGATATCGTCTACTCAGAGGGCTTCAGCCCACATATGATCATGTCGTTTGCAGCCCCCCTGGGTGTTGGACTGACAAGTAATGGGGAATATATGGATATTGAGGTAAAAGGCAGCCTCTCTTCCAGGGAGGCCATCGCCCGCTTAAATGCGGTTATGGCTGATGGGATAGAGATCCTCAGCTGGCGCCAGGTACCTGAAGGAAAGGCTGGAAAAGCCATGTCACTTGTAGCGGCAGCAGACTATACTGTGACTGTCCCAAGGGGGATATTTCCCGAAAATATGGAGAAGGACGCATCAGAAATGCTTGAGTCCTTTATGGGGCAGAAAGAGATCACAATTATAAAAAAATCAAAGAAGTCAGAAAAAGAAGCAGACATTAAGCCTATGATCTACCGCTTTGAACTGCTGCCTGAGGATAAGGGGAGAGAAGAGGGCTTACAATTTAAAATGCAGCTTGCCACAGGCAGCTCTGCTAATTTAAAGCCGGAGCTTGTCATGGAAGCCTTTGCAGCATTCGCCCGCTTTGAACTCCCGCCCTTTGCAATCCGCGTAAACAGAGATGAAGTCTATGCTGACACAGGTGCAGAAGGGTGCAGGAATCTTGTCTCTCTGGAAGAACTGGGGGATGAAGTTGGCTGAGAATACTGTAACAGAGAAATTATTGATCACAAAACTGGAAGGGAATATTGTGACTGCACTTATGCGCGGCGGGCAGGTCATCGAATTCCGCTGTGAACCTGTAAAGGATAACAGACTTCTCGGAAACATCTATGTGGGACGGGTGAGGGACGTAGTTAAAAACATCCAGGCGGCGTTTATTGAGATAGGGAAAGGAATGCCCTGTTATTATTCCCTGGATGAAAATAAGACACCTTTATATACAAAAAAATCTGCGGCCAAAACCCTGGCGCAGGGAGATGAGCTGCTGGTGCAGGTGAGCCGGGAGAGCAGTAAATCCAAGGCCCCATCTGTATCCTCCTGTCTTAATTTTACTGGAAAATACCTTGTGCTTACCAGCGGGAATACAAGGGTCGGCTTTTCACAGAAACTGACGCCCCTGGAAAAGAAAAGGCTGCGTGAATGGATAGAGCCATACAGAAATGAGCAGTATGGCATAGTAGTCCGCACAAATGCCAGGAATGCAGGGCAGGCAGAGCTGGAACAGGAGCTGGAAGCTCTTTTGGGTGAGTACCGCAGGGTTACGGAAACAGCGCCCCACAGGACATGTTTTTCCCTTGTCTATGAGACGCCCAGGGACTATCTGACAGCTCTCAGGGATACTTACACCTCAGGCCTGGAGAGCATTGTTACAGATGACAGGGAACTGTATGCTTCAGTTAAAGAATATCTGAGCGTCCACCAGCCCGGGGATCTGCCGCTCCTTAAGTTTTACGAGGATGGCCTGCTGCCTCTGAATAAACTGTACAGCCTGGAAAAATCGTTAAAAGAAGCGCTTGCGCAGAAGGTATGGTTAAAATCAGGCGCCTACCTGGTCATACAGCCCACGGAGGCGCTGACGGTTATCGATGTAAATACAGGCAAATGTACACAGGGAAAATATCAGCAGGAAACTTTCCTTAAGATCAATCTGGAAGCCTGCAGGGAGATTGCAAGACAGCTGCGCCTCAGAAATGTTTCCGGCATCATTATTGTTGATTTTATAAATATGGAGGAAAAAGATTACCAGGGGCAGCTGCTTAAAGAATTTGAGCGTTTCCTGAAACAGGATCCTGTAAAATCGACACTGGTTGACATTACTCCCCTGGGGCTTGTAGAAGTGACCAGGAAAAAAGTGCGCAAACCGCTGTCAGAACAGTTTAGCCAGAGCCATTCGGCGACAATCTGACAGAGACAGACGCCTCTGACTAATATTATGAAAGAAGTGAGTGAATATGCTGAAGACAGATCTGCACCTGCACAGCCGGTTTTCAGACGGAAGCTATTCTCCGGAAGAAGCAGCGGTGCAAAGCGTGTCTGCAGGCCTGGATATTATTGCCCTGACGGATCACTTCCTGCCTCCCGATGAGGCGCTGCTGGGATCTCTGGAGAGAAAATACAGCATCACCATTCTGGGCGGGATAGAGTGCGGGACTAAAGATTCTGATACAAATCTTTCCGCGCATATCCTGGGTTACGGCATCCGTGATTATGGACCTGTCATGGAGCTCATGCAGCCTGTGCTGGACAGTGTAAACAGAAACAGTTTAAAGCAGCTGGCATTGCTTCAGGAGATGGGATATCCTGTCACGGAAGAGGAGGCCAGGAAAGAGTGCAGCGGACCGGCGCTCTACAGGCAGCATATTAATTATGTGTTGTTTAAGAAGGGGATAATCCCTGACATGTTTGGCACATGGATGAAAAGCATGTACAAAAATAACGGCCCGTTGGAAATGGCCTATGATTTCCCTGAACCCGTTCCTGTAATAAAAGCAATCACAGAGGGAGGCGGGATACCCGTCCTGGCACATCCAGGGCAGCAGCAGAATTATTGTCTTATTCCTGAATTTGTCAAAGCCGGGATAAAAGGGATCGAACTCGTACATCCCTCTAATACGCCGGAGGATATGAACTATATAAAGCTGTATGCAGAAGAAAACGGGCTTTTTGTGACAGGCGGAAGCGACTGCCATGGGGTGCTCTCCTCAAGCGGAGGTCAGATTGGGGATTATAATATGATATATGAGGACATTTCTTTTTTTCCTCTTAACACTATTTTGAAAAGGAGATAAATATTATGATACATTTTGCACATTTTAATTTTAACGTACTTGATCTGCAGAGATCTCTGGACTTCTATGACAAGGCTCTGGGGCTTAAGCCTGTCAAAGAGAGCACAGCGGCAGACGGTTCCTTTAAGCTTGTCTTTCTGGGGGACGGCATGACTGATTTTGTGCTTGAACTTACATACCTCACTGACAGGAAAGAGGCTTATGACCTGGGAGAAGGAGAATTCCACCTTGCTTTTGAGACAGACGAATATGAGAAGTTCCACCAGAGGCATAAAGAGATGGGATGCATCTGTTTTGAGAACGAGGGGATGGGAATTTACTTCATTGAAGACCCGGACGGCTACTGGATAGAAATTGTGCCTGCCAGGTAAAAAAATGTATAAAAATGGTTGACGATAATAAAAAAATATGCTAGTATACATAAGTATGCCGCTCAAAGAGGTTTAAGTGTCATGTTTGTCTTTATGACGGATATGTCTGCCGTATTTGGCGAGTAATGATAATAGGAGGTGCCATATGTACGCAATTATTGCAACAGGTGGTAAACAGTACAAAGTAGCCGAAGGCGATATCATTAACGTAGAAAAGCTTGGTGTAGAAGCAGGAGAAACCGTTACATTTGATAACGTTCTCGCAGTAAGCAATGACGGTTTAAAGGTCGGAGCTGACGTAGCAGATGCAACTGTAACCGCTAGCGTTGTTAAAAACGCTAAAGCAAAAAAAGTGATTGTCTATAAGTATAAGAGAAAAACTGGATATCACAAGAAAAACGGTCACAGACAGCAGTACACACAGGTTAAGATTGATAAAATCAACGCTTAATTGTCTATGATTACAATAACAGTATATAAAAATGAGGATCAGCAGTATGAAGGGTTTCTGTCAGAAGGCCATGCAGGATATGGCACGGAAGGCAGTGATATCATCTGTGCGGCAGTGTCTGTACTGACAGTCAATGCCATTAATTCCATTGAGAAGTTTACAGCTGACAGGTTTGCCGTAAGGCAGGACGACGGGCTCTTAGAGCTTGTGCTGGAAGGCGTGATATCGAAGGAAACATCTCTTTTACTGGATTCCATGGTACTGGGACTTATGGACATACAAAAAAATTACGGGAATGAATATATCAAACTGATATTCGAGGAGGTGTAACTATGTTAACTATGAACCTTCAGATTTTCGCTCATAAAAAGGGAGTCGGTTCTACAAAGAACGGCAGAGACTCTGAGTCTAAGAGACTTGGTGCGAAAAGAGCAGACGGACAGTTCGCTAAAGCTGGTAACATTATTTACAGACAGCGTGGAACAAAGATTCATCCGGGCGTGAACGTTGGCCGCGGCGGAGATGACACTTTATTCGCATTAGTAGACGGTGTCGTAAGATTCGAGAGAAAAGGAAGAGACAAGAAACAGGTTTCTGTCGTTCCGGTTTCAGCAGAATAATAATGATTGTGGCTTCAAATCGAATGGTTTGAAGCCATTTTTATATCTTGAAAACAAGCCCCTTGCGCATTGACGGGGCATGCGATAAAATAGACGTTGGAAAGAATATAACAGATAAGAAGGTGAGAATTTGTTTGCTGACAGGGCAAAAATATATATACGGTCAGGAAAAGGCGGCGACGGACATGTGAGCTTCAGACGTGAACTCTTTGTGCCGAACGGAGGTCCGGACGGCGGAGACGGCGGCAAGGGCGGAGATGTTATTTTTGAGGTTGACGAAGGCCTTAATACACTGTCTGATTACCGGCATAAGCAGAAATACAGCGCCGGTGACGGAGAATCCGGGAAAAAGACAAGGTGTCACGGGGCTAACGGGGAAGATCTTATATTAAAGGTTCCGGAAGGGACAGTGATCAAAGAGGCAGAGAGCGGAAAAGTTATCGCTGATATGTCAGGAGAAAACAGGCGCCAGGTCATCCTCAAAGGAGGACGGGGCGGTCTGGGAAACATGAATTTTGCCACCGCCACCATGCAGGCGCCCAAGTATGCCCAGCCGGGACAGCAGGCCAGGGAGCTCTGGGTAAGGCTGGAACTGAAGGTTATCGCTGATGTGGGGCTTGTAGGATTCCCGAATGTGGGAAAATCCACACTGCTTGCGCGGGTTACGAACGCAAAGCCTAAAATTGCCAACTATCATTTCACTACACTGAACCCGAATCTGGGTGTGGTAGACCTGGAAGGCGGAAGAGGTTTTGTGATCGCGGATATTCCGGGACTTATTGAAGGCGCTTCAGAAGGAATCGGACTCGGCCATGAATTTCTGCGCCATATTGAACGTACAAAAGTATTGATCCACATGGTGGATGCCGCTTCTACGGAAGGACGTGATCCTGTGGATGATATTGAAAAAATAAATCTGGAGCTGAAGGCCTATAATGAAGAGATAGGCGCCAGGCCCCAGGTGATCGCTGCGAACAAGATCGATGTCATCTATGAAGGTGATGAGGATCCTGTACAGCGGATAAGGGATGTTTTTGAGTCTCAGGGCATAAAAGTGTTTGCAGTTTCTGCCGTGAGCGGAAAAGGGATCAAAGAGCTGCTGTATTATGTGAGGGAGCTGCTGGATACTGTTCCTGATGAGGCTGTTGTCTTTGAACAGGAATTCTTCCCTGAGGATATGCATATAGATGAAAATCTGACTTATACAGTAGAAAAATCTGCTGAAGAAGCGAATACGTATATTGTGGAAGGGCCGAAGATCGAAAAAATGCTGGGCTACACGAACCTGGATTCTGAGAAGGGCTTTACATTCTTCCAGCGTTTCTTAAAAGAGCAGGGAATATTGGATGAACTGGAAGCTGCAGGCATCCAGGAAGGTGATACAGTTCGCATGTATGGCCTTCAGTTCGATTATTACAAATAGGAGGAAGTATGACAAGTAAACAGAGAGCTTATTTAAAAAGTCTTGCAATGACCATGGACCCGATTTTCCAGATCGGGAAATCGAGCCTGACTCCAGAAGTAACGGAAGCAGTTGCTGAGGCGCTGGCCGCAAGAGAGCTTATCAAGATAAATGTGCTGCAGAATTGTGCTGATGACCCGAAAGAGCTGGCCAATATAGTAGCAGAAAGAACACATTCCCAGGTAGTTCAGGTGATCGGGAAAAAAATCGTGCTTTACAGGGAAGGCAAGGACAACAAGAAGAAAATCCTGCTGCCGCTGTAATACGGGGATCTGGCGATGGATACAAAAAAGATGCGGAAGGTTGGCATTATGGGAGGGACATTTGATCCCATCCATATAGGCCATCTGATTTTGGGAGAAAATGCTTTTCTGCAGTTTGGGCTGGATCAGGTACTGTTCATGCCGTCAGGCAATCCGCCCCATAAGCGGGACAGGAGAGGACGGGCCAGTACCCTGCAGCGCGTGGAAATGGTACAGGAGGCCATCGGGCCAAACAGCCATTTTGCCCTTTCGCTGGCAGAAACCCATGATGAGGGCTACACTTATACGAAGGAGACACTGGAGCGCCTTAAGGCGGAAAATCCGGATACTGAGTACTATTTTATCATAGGCGCAGATTCTCTGTTCAGTTTTGAGAGCTGGAAGGAGCCGGAAAAGATCTGCGGCCTGTGTACTCTTGTGGCGGCAGTGAGAAATCATATTTCCGGGGAAGAGATGGATGCTCAGATATGTTATCTGAAGGAAAAGCTGGGAGCGCAGATACTAAAGCTGGATACCCCGAATATTGACATTTCATCCGGTACTATACGCAGCTGGCTTTCTCTGGGAAAATCGATACGCTACTATGTGCCTGATGAAGTGATCCGTTATATTGAAAAACATGGACTTTATAAAGAGTGTGATGACAATGAGTAAAAATAATTTAGAAGTAATGCGTAAAAAGCTAAAGAAAAATCTGGACAGCTACAGGTACCATCATACCCTTGGCGTGATGTACACAGCTGCCTCCCTGGCAATGTGTTATGGGATGGATATTATCCAGGCCGAGACCGCAGGACTTCTGCACGACTGTGCCAAATGCTATACGGATGAGGAACAGCTGGCGCTCTGCTATAAATACAATATAGAAGTCACAGAGGCGGAACAGAAGAGCCCATATCTGCTTCATGCAAAGCTGGGTGCCTATTTTGCCTCAAGAAGCTATGGAGTAAGCGACCAGGAAATACTGGATGCCATCAGATACCATACTACAGGAAGGCCTGGCATGACAGACCTGGAGAAGGTGATCTATCTGGCGGATTATATAGAGCCCATGCGTGACAAGGCATCCAACCTGAAGAGAATACGCAGGCTGGCTTTTGTAAGCCTGGATGAAGCCATGTATTCTGTACTGAAGGATACCCTGCATTATCTGGAAAACTCTCCAAAGTCAGTCGATCCTGCAACAGAGGAAGCGTATGAGTATTACGCAAAAAAATTATATGAAAAGGAGTGAATTTATGGACAACCGTTCAAAAGAGATGGCGCGCTTGGCATGTGCGGCGCTGGAGGACAAAAAAGCAGAAGATTTAAAGGTAATCAATATCGGTGATGTCTCCGTCCTGGCAGATTATTTTATCATAGCCAGCGGAACTAACAGGAATCAGGTGCAGGCGCTCACAGACAATGTGGAAGAGGAGCTGGGTAAGGCTGGTTATACTCCTAAACAGATTGAAGGCTACAGCACTGCAAACTGGATATTGATGGATTACGGCGATATTATTATCCATGTATTTGATACAGAAAACAGGCTCTTTTATGATCTGGAAAGGATCTGGAGAGACGGAAAAAGCGTATCCGTAGAAGAATTATAAGTTTCTTAAAATAAATATCTTTAAGGACAGCCGGCAGTATTGCACGATCAAACTGCCGGCTGTATTTATATCTTTATGTTTTTATATTTTATCTATATTACCTCTCAGCCCATTTCAGGCATATACATTTTACGAAATTGCAGATTAAAGGCAGTAAATTAAGTGAAAGTACCAATAAGTGAAACAAAGTACCATAAGTAAGCAAAAATATAGACAGATATGTTTCACATATGTATAATGAACACAATAAATGAACTAAAAAAACAAAAATATAGGTGGTATTGCATAGCAGAATTTACACGATATAGATAATACATTGGAAGGATTGGTCAGAATGCATGGACAGTGTTTTAGTAAGACTGCGTGAATATTATGGTCAGGCAAGCAATACAGAAAAGAGCATCATTTCTTTTCTGCTGGAAAATCCTGAGGAAGCGGTAGAAATGAGCATCCACCAGCTGGCGGACAGAGTGTATGCTTCTGCGTCAACGATCACAAGACTGTGTCATAAGACGGGGTTTCCACAATACAAGAGATTTCAGAAAGCGCTTCTTTATGAGCTTGCGGTCCGCAAAGAAAATGTGCTGGGACTGGATTATGAAATACACCGGGATGATACCCTTGAAAACCTGGTGGATAAGATCACTTATAAGAGTATTGCTTCCCTGGAAGATACAAGAAGCTTAATTGATATTGATACGCTTGATAAGTGTCTTGACCTTCTTAAAAATGCTAGGATGGCCGCCTTTTTTGGGATTGGCGCTTCGCTGCTGGTGGCAAAAGACGCTTATCTGAAGTTTTTGAGAATCAACAAGCCCTGCCAGGTATGTGAAGATTTTCATGCTCAATTAGTACAGGCAAAGATAATGGGGCGGCAGGATGTGGCAGTTATTATCAGCTACTCCGGGCAGACCAGGGAGATGATCTCCTGCGCAAAGATCTTAAAAAATGCTCAGGTGCCCATAATTGCCATCACTTGTTTTAAGGAGTCCCCGCTGTCTAAGCTTACGGACTATAACCTGTATGTAACGGCAACAGAGTATGCCTTTAAAACGGGAAAGCTGGCATCAAGGCTTGCCCAGCTGAATGTGATCGACATTTTATATGTGGCTTATATTCAGCGGAATTATGAATCATGTATGGTTTCCCTGAAGAAAACTTATATATCAAAAACTGATACTCAGGATTGAAGGAGAGGGATGTGATGTACAGAGAAATGGTAGATTTGGAGAAAATGTCAACGGAAATGCGCAATGCAGAGACTATGGCATTGGATGAAATGACGCCTCTTGAAATTATCACGATAATGAATCAGGAGGACGAACATGTAGCGGGGGTGGTCAAAAGAGAACTTCCCAGGATAGCCCAGGCGATTGAGTGGACAACAAAAAGCCTGCAGTGCGGAGGAAGGATTATTTACATAGGAGCGGGTACAAGCGGACGTCTTGGCATTTTAGATGCCTCAGAGTGCCCCCCTACTTTTGGAGTATCCTATGACTGCGTAGTGGGCATTATTGCAGGAGGAAAGGAGGCGTTTATTAAAGCAGCCGAGGGTGCAGAAGATAATTCCGGTCTTGGAAGAGATGATCTGATACACATAAATCTGACAAGTAAAGATACGGTGATCGGAATTGCCGCAAGCGGAAGAACACCGTATGTGCTGGGCGCGCTGGACTACGCAAAGAAAACCGGGTGCAGGACAGTTGCCATTGTCTGCAATGAGAATATGGAAATGAGCAGGGCAGCGGATATTGGGATTGAACTTTTGACAGGGCCGGAGATACTGACAGGTTCTACCCGGCTGAAAGCAGGTACAGCGGAAAAAATGGTTTTAAATATGATCTCTACAGCAAGTATGGTAGGGATCGGAAAAGTATATGAGAACCTGATGGTAGATGTACAGCAGACAAATGAAAAACTTGTATGCCGCGCAGAGAATATCGTCATGGAGGCTGTGGAGTGCAGCAGAGAAGAAGCCAGGAAAGCGTTAAAGGAAGCAGGAGGGGAAGCAAAACTGGCGATCACAAGAATGCTCCTGAACTGTAATATTGCAAAAGCCCGTAAGCTGTTGGAGGATGCTCAGGGAAAGATCCGGCAGGCAGTCATAAATGGGAAAAAGGAAACAGAACAACCAATTATTTCAAAACAAGGTGTAGAAGGAGGACAAAAATGAAAGGTAAAAAATTATGGGGATTTGGTATGGCGGCAGTGATGCTGGCGTCAATGTTTACAGGAAAGATCAGTGCAGAGGCTTCCGGAGATAAAGATGTGGTAACAGCCCTGCTGCCTCCTGTATCAGCTACTTATCAGGACAAGATCAACTCCTATGTGGAAGCGTTCAACAAAGAAAATCCGGGGATCGAGATCCAGGTGACAACGGCGAGCTGGGAAGATGTCACACAGAAATTAGATGTGCAGGTAAACGCAGGATCTCCGCCTGACATTGCATTTATAGGTTCTGACGGTCTTTCTAAATATGTGGATTCCGGCATGGCAGTAGATATATCTAAATATGCTGATGAAGAAATGATGGCGGATTTTGACCAGGATATACTGAATTATTTTAAAAACGGAGATGGAATGTACGGGTTCCCGGCCTATTGTGAGGTGCAGTGTATCGGCGGAAACCGTCAGTTCCTGGAAGAAGCCGGCATTGACTGGAAAAAGGTGCAGGAAGAGGGCTGGAGTTATGATGAGTTCAGGGAAGCGATCAATAACGGAGTTGTAAAAGACGGTGATGATGTCAGCCGTTATGGTTTCCTGTTTGCCTGCGCAGGTGTGACAGCGAAGGATTATTTCAGTATTTTCGTAAGAAATGCGGGCATGCCGTCAGCATTTGACAAGGATTTAAAATATTCTTATACCAGCACCAAAATGCTGGACTTCTTAACAGATCTGCGGGCATTGATCGATGACGGAGCTATGCCGAAAGAACTGGGGTCCATCGATGCTGGAAAACGCTGGAACATGTTCCTGACCGGACAGACAATGATCACAGGAAAAGGGCTGTCTTCCTTTGAAAAAAGCGCCCGGGATAATAATGAAAAATTGAAAAATAGTGACAGCAGCGCCGTGGAAAACAGTATTGAAGTAGACTACATTGTTCTTCCTGTACCGGTATTTGACGGAGGGGAACAGCAGGCATACGGGGCTGTGGATGGTTATATCTGCCTTACAGGTGAGAGGAATCCTGATGAGGAGCATCTGAAAAACGTAGCTAAGGTAGCTTATTATCTGGCAAGCGGAGAACGCGCGGCACAGACATGCCAGGAATTATACCTGAATCCGATCTGCGAGAGCGGACGCAAAGCATATGATGAGCTCTCTCCCATTGAAGGCAAAAATGAAGATAATACAAAGGCAGTACAGACACTGTTGACACAGGTTGGTGAAGCCAGACCGGATATCCCCGCAGAGTTAAGCGCTAATGCGATCAAGATAGAGGATGAGGTCATAGTGCCGAAATTCCAGGGATTATTGGCCGGAGAAGTTTCACCGGAAGAAATGTATCAGGCTATCAAGGATGCGGCATACGAAAGGTTTGGCGAAGACGGCTGTGTAAATAATTAAGTATTAGGGGATGCTGCCGCTGCTGTGCAGTATCCCCTGGAAAGAGAGAAGACGATGGCGAATAAAAAACATAAACTGAAAAAAGATGCTCTCTGGGGTTATGTTTTCATACTTGTACCCCTTACAACCTTTATTATTTTCACCCTGTATCCTGTTATTTCTGCTGCAATTACAAGCTTTCAGCATTATAAGCCGCTGAAAACGACATGGGTGGGCTTTGACAATTATGTATCCACCTTTAAGAATGCATTATTTTACAAAGCTCTGAAAAACACACTTGTCTATACTGTATTTGCAGTGCCTATATCCATGTTCCTATCCTTTTCCATATCTTTGTTTATTCTTCCATTTAAGAAAAGAGTACAGACGATATTTAAGGCAGCGTTCTATCTTCCGGCAATTGCCTCCGGCGTGGCGCTTTCTTTTGTATGGAAATGGATATATGATCCTATGCCTACAGGGTTGTTAAACAGCATTCTGCATATCTTTGGCATCAGCAGCCAGAACTGGCTTGGAAGCTCTAAGACGGCTATGGCATCCCTGATCATAATGGCTGTCTTTTCGGGACTTGGGACCAGCATTATCATTTATATTGCGGCTCTTCTTGGGATCGATTCTACGTATTATGAAGCAGCAGATATTGACGGCGCGTCCTTTTTCCAGAAAGTGCGCTATGTGGTGTGGCCTATGGTAAAGCCGACCACGGTATTTCTGGCTATCACAGGTGTCATCAATGGATTCCAGTCATTCCAGAATGCCTACCTGATGACAGGCGGAGGGCCGGATAATGCGACTACTATGGCAGGGCTTTTGATTTTCAACAGGGCGTTTAAATACTTTGAGTATGGGGAAGCGTGCGCCCAGGCTCTGATCCTGGCTGCGATTATTGCTGTATTTGCAGTCTTTCAGTTCAAGCTGAGCGCAAATGACGTGGAATATTAGGAGGAGCGAAGATGGGACTATATAAAAACTATGGAAAGAATCAAAGGTATAGAAAAATTCTGAGAAATTTACTCTTAGCCCTTTTGCTCATCACCATTGCTGCACTTACCATTTTCCCGATCTACTATATGGTGATCTCCTCCTTTGGAGCGCCCACTGAAGCTGCGGGAGCCAGCTATTCACTGATACCGAAAAATTTTACACTGGATTCTTATAAATTTTTCTTTGGCTACAGCAAATATTCCTTCCGTTGGATTTTAAATTCACTGATCGTCGCGTCAACTGTGACTGTCAGTAATGTGGTATTTGCAAGCCTGGCGGGTTATGCATTTGCAAAGCTGCGTTTTCCGGGGTGTAAATTTTTCTTTTTCCTTTTGCTGGTAGCTATGATGGTGCCTTATCAGGTGACCCAGGTGCCTCTCTATATTCTTGTGGTGAATGTGCTGAAGATCCAGGATACATACACGGCTCTTATCGCCCCCACACTTATTACATGCTACAACGTATTTCTGGCTAAGCAGTTTTTTACATCCCTTCCCACTTCTATCATGGAGTCAGCCAAGATCGAGGGATGCAGCCAGCCCATGATCGTGTGGAAGATCGTTGTGCCGTTGTCTAAAACTATCTTGTCAGTTATGGCTATCATGACGTTTTTAGGGGAATGGAATACATTTTTCTGGCCGTTCCTTGTATCGAACCAGGAGTATATGCAGACCATCCAGGTGGGGCTTAAGAATTTCAGTTTTGCCAATACGACTTATTTTGCTCCAATGATGGCTGGTGCAACTATCTCAGCGCTTCCAATGTTTATCCTGTTCTTTTCTCTTCAGAGATATTTTCTGGAAGGAGTGACTGTGGGAGCAGTGAAAGGGTAGGCGCAGGAAAACAGAGGCAGACTTTGAAAGGGCAGAGAGGATTGTTATGGAAATATATGAGCAGACGCAGGGCAGGAATTACATTCTTGCAGTTGACGGAGGCGGAACGAAAACAATATTTTTGGTGGCCGACTGCAGAGGCAATGTTATCACCAGGCTGGAAGCGGGCCCTTTGAATCTGAATGGCCAGAAGAAAGAGGCGGTGCGGGATATGCTGCTGGATGCAGCCGGCCGTCTGAAACAAAGGGGCTTTGAACCGGCACATTGTATGCAGGCAGGCATCGGGACGGCGGGCATCAGTAATCCTGAGTCAGCCGGTTTATTAAAAGAAATTTTCAGAAGCGCAGGATTTATTTGTGAGATCAATATGTTTGGAGATCATGAGACAGCTCTGGCTGCTGCATTTCCTTCCTGTGAGGGCTGTATTTTAATTGCAGGAACGGGGTCTGTCTGCATGGGAATGATGGAGTCAGAGGGCAATAAAAAGCTGTACAGGGCCGGAGGTTACGGGCATCTTATTGACGATGGGGGCAGCGCTTATTTTATTGGAAAAGAAATACTCTCTGCAGCAGTACAAAGTGAGGACTGCAGGGAAAAGAAGACGATACTCACTCAAATGATTTTTAAAAAGCTGCATCTGTCTTGTGTGGAAGAGATGATCAGATGGGTCTATGATGAGAAGAGGACAAAAAATGAAATTGCAGCCCTGGCGGTTTTATGCGGTGACGCTGCGGGTGAAAGGGATAAGACAGCATGTGAAATACTTGACAGAAGCGCAGATGAACTGGCAAAGCTGGCAAAAGCTGTGCTGTGCCATATGCCGGGAAAGCATGATCTGGTATTTTCAGGAAGTGTCCTGCTTAAAAATGAGCATGTCTGCAGGAAGACACAAGAACTGCTGTTAGAGGAATTTCCGGATATTCATATAAAACTGGCAAAAACAGAGTCGGCGGAGGGGACACTCAGGCTGATGATGAAGAGAAAGGCAGGAGCAAAATGAAAAAATATCTGGCAGTTGATATAGGAGGAACCTTTATTAAGTACAGCCTGATAACCGGCGGTTATCATGTCTTAGAGGAAGGTGATGAGCCTACGCTTAAAGATCCGGAACAGTTTTTAGATCAGGTCAAAAATCTGGTAAGAAGATATTGTCAGGATATATGCGGCATAGCTGTCTGCATGGGAGGCTTTATCAACCCTGTTACAGGAGAAAATACGGATTACAGCGTAGGTGAAAATTTCCGGAGGTATAATTTAAAAAAAGAGCTGACTGATGCCTTTGGGATGCATGTAATGATTGAAAATGACAGTAACTGCGCCGCTGTAGGAGAATTGGTGAAAGGGGCCGGCAGAGGGGCCAGGCAGTTGTGCATGCTGACCTTCGGCACAGGAATCGGCGGGGCAATGATCATAAATGGGGGGCTGTACCGGGGAAGCCATTATAAGGCAGCAGAAGCCGGGCTGGTAAAACTGGGTTTCTGCAGGGAGAGCTGTTCCGGAAACACGGCGCTGGAGGGAGAAAGCGCCGGGGCCACTTCTGTGTTGGTAAAAGAAGTATCACATGCTCTTGGAAGGAAAGTGGACGGTGTCTATATTTTTGAACATTTGGACGATCCTGTTATCTTCGGAATCTACCGTGAATGGCTGAAAAAGGCGGCAATGATCACCGGAAATATGGCAATGCTTATGGACCCTGAGAAAGTACTGATAGGCGGGGCTGTATCACATCAGCCCCGGTTTTTACAGGACCTGTCAGAAGAAGTCTACTGCCTTTATCCCCAGCTAAAGGCATATACAGCAATTGAAGCGTGCCGTCTTGGAAATCAGGCCGGGAGGATAGGCGCCTTGTATTTATACATGAAGGCATATGAAAAGGAGGAGGCAGATGAACTTGACAGAGAATATATATAAAGGCAGAGGCGTTAAGGTTGTTACCATCGGAGGCGGCTCCAGCTATACGCCGGAGCTGGTGGAAGGCTTTATAAAGCGTTTTGATACACTTCCGGTGACTGAACTGTGGCTTGTGGATGTGGAAGAGGGGGCAGAAAAAATGAACATAGTCGCCGGACTGGCAAGAAGAATGGCAGCCCGGGCAGGTGTCCCCATGGAGATATATACGACTCTGGACAGGAGAAAGGCGCTCTCAGGAGCCGATTTTGTCACGACCCAGCTTCGCGTGGGGCAGCTGGAAGCAAGGATAAAGGATGAGAGGATCCCTCTTGCCCACGGCATACTCGGACAGGAGACTAACGGGGCCGGGGGACTGTTTAAAGGACTTAGGACACTTCCTGTCATTGCCGGCATCTGCCGCGATATGAAGGAAATATGTCCGGATGCATGGCTGATCAATTTTACAAATCCTGTGGGTATGGTGATGGAAGGAATACACCGGTATACGGATTTTGATAAGATCATAGGTCTCTGCAATGTGCCGCTGGGGATGCACAAAGCAATAGCTGATTTGCTGAAACGCCCCATGGATGAGGTGAAGGTAGAATTTGGGGGACTGAACCATATGGTATTTGCCACCCGGGTGGAGGCAGACGGAGCTGATGTCACCAGGGAAGTAATAAAACTCTGGGGGGACCAGAGCGTTTCGAATATCACATCTATTTCCTGGGATCCTGATTTTATGGATGCACTGGGGGTGATCCCCTGCTCTTATCACAGGTATTTTTACATGACTAAAGAATATCTGGAAGAAGCTCTTGAGAAATATCAGAAGCATGAAGTGAGGGCTGAGTTTGTCAAGGGTGTGGAGGATGAACTTTTTGCCCTGTACAAAGATCCCACGCTCTGTGAGAAGCCAAAACAGCTGGAGAAGCGGGGCGGGGCATATTACAGTGATGCGGCGTGCAGTCTGATCAATTCCATTTACAATGACAAAGGAGATATCCAGGTGGTAAATACTGTAAACAGAGGCGCCGTAGAAAATTTCGAAGATGATGAAATCGTAGAGGTGAGCTGCCGTATTACCAGGAATGGACCTGTACCTGTCAAAATTGGCAGGCTGCCCAAAGCAGTGAACGGACTCATTCAGCAGATCAAATCATTTGAAATTGCAGGATCAGAAGCAGCCTTTACCGGGGATAAAAAGAAAGTCCTTCTGGCGCTGATGATTAATCCGCTGGTGATGTCCCAGAAGACAGCGAAAGCCGTAATGGAAGAATTGCTGGAGGCACACAGGGAATATCTGCCGCAGTTCTATGGCCGCAAATAACGGAGGGGATCTGATGAGGACGATTGATATTACAGCGGGCAGCAGGGAAGCAAAGCAGGCATACAGCCTGTATGAGCAGGCTTGTGAAGAGCAGGATATGCTCCATCTTCCGCTCACAGACCGGGAATTTGAAGAAAAATTTCTGCTCCCACAGGAGGGAATGGAGAAAATATCACTTATTCTGGAAGGCGGCAGGGCATTTGCGTCAGGTGTGGCTGACCGGCTGACAGGAAAACTGTTTGTGACTATGGCTGTGACAGAGAAAAGCAGCAGAAGGCAGGGGTTTGGAAGAGCAGTATTATATGATCTGGAAAAACGCCTTATGGAATTGAACGGTAAGAAGGAGCTGGAGATTTCTTTTTTTAATCCCGTACCCCTGCCCTGGGGGATCACAGGAGATAAAAAGATAGAACACCCTAATACTCCGGGAGTTGATGTCCGTTCAGATGCATATATATTCCTGAAGAATTGCGGATACAGGGATTTTGCCATGCAGAACAGCTACTATCTGGAACTGTCAGATTATAAGCTTCCGGAGAAGATGGCGGAAAAAAGACTGCAGCTGGAAAAAGAGGGGATCACATTTACTTTTTATGATCCAGATGTACATACACATATGGAAAAAATGCTCCGGGATTTTCAGAATCCGCTGTGGGAGAAAGAGCTGCTTAAAGAGACCTCCCGGGAGAGGGGCGGCAGACCGGTGCTTGTTCCTGTTTATCAGGGACGTGTCTGCGGATTTGCAGGCCCGCTGGATGTGGAAAAGAGTAAAAGAGGATATTTTTCCGGTATTGGGATTGATGAAGCTTTCCGGGGAAAAGGCCTTGCAAAGGTTTTATTTTGCCTTCTGTGTGAAGGACTCAAGGAGAGGGGCGCGGAATTTATGACATTGTTCACCGGTGAAAATAATCCTGCAAGGAATATCTATGAGGCAGTGGGATTTTCCATTATACGGTCATGGGCAGATATGAGAAAACGCCAGTTGTAATATTTCAGGAGGAACATCTATGGAAATGATAGAAAAGCAGAAAACTATTATGGCAGTGGGAGGACATGTGGGGGATGCAGAATTGACCTGCGGCGGTGTACTGGCCAGCCTGTCATTAAAAGGATACAGGGTCATCACGGTGGCTCTGACAGGGGGTGAGAGAGGGAATCCGCCTCATCTTACGCCGGAAGAATACAGGATACAAAAAGAATGTGAGGCAGAAGAGTTTGCCCGGCTGTTAAATGGACAGGCTCTTGTTTATCCTTACGTGGACGGGGAACTCCCTGATAATGAAGAAGTAAGGCTCAGGCTCTGTGATGATATACGCAGATACAAGCCGGCAGCTGTTATGACACATTGGAAATATAGTATGCACAAGGACCATGAGCTGACTCACAGGATCGTAAAGGATGCCTGGTTCTATGCCGGGCTTCCGGGACTTAGGAGAACGGAGGACGCCTGGTTTGCCAGGGGGCCTTACTACGCCCAGAACTGGGAGGATGCAGAGGGATTTACGCCCTATTTATATATGGAGGTAACAAAAGAAGGGTTTGAATTGTGGAATGAGGCAGTTTCAAAGCACTGGTTTGCAGTAAACAGCCCGTCTTTCCCATATAAGGAATACTATTCTCATCTCATGAGATGTAATGGCTGTCTTGCAAGAAAGGAATATGCAGAGGCATTTACCATAGATGAGGATGCGAAGAAACTGGTACTGACGGAATTTTAGGCAGGTATGATCCAAATAATTTGAGAGGCGGCAGGCATATGGTGTTAAATGGAATAGATAATATTGATGATTATGAAGCGTGGTTTGCACATAAGAGGCTGGGCCTTATCACTTCAGTGTCAGGTACAGACAGCAGGCTGGTATCCACCATTGATATTCTGCGCAGTAAATTTACGCTGGCAGCGCTTTTTAGCCCGGAGCACGGGATACGCGGCAACGTGGATGCAGGCGGCGATGTAGATGCATATGTGGATCCGTATACGCAGATACCTGTTTACAGCTTATACCGAAAGGATTCAAAGCGTCTTACTAAAGAGATGCTGGAAGCCGTGGATACGCTTGTCTACGATATACAGGATCTGGGTGTGAGGTATTATACTTTTATCTCCACCATGTACTATGCCATGCAGGAATGCGAAAGATGCCAGAAGGAAATGATCATTCTGGACCGCATCAATCCCCTGGGGGACCGGGTGGAGGGAAATCTGATCCAGGAAAGCTTTCAAAGCTTTGTGGGGGCATATCCCCTCTGTATGAGGTATGGGCTGACTGCCGGGGAACTGGCTGAGATGATCTATCAGGAGCAGCAGTTTCGCTTTCCGCTGAAGGTTTTGCCGGTAAAAGGGTGGAAAAGAAAAAGCCTTTTTTCAGATACAGAAAGGGTCTGGGTGATGCCAAGCCTTGGGATTCCACGGTTTGAGACAGCGCTTTTGTACCCCGGCACCTGTCTGTTTGAGGGCACTAATCTGTCTGAGGGCAGAGGTACATCAGCTCCTTTTGAGCTGATCGGCGCTCCATATGCAGACGGATACAAGCTGGCAAGGCATATGAATCATAAAAATCTGCCCGGTGCAGTATTTTCACCGGCGTATTTCACGCCTTTTAGTTCTAAGTACCGGGGAGAGGCGTGTGAGGGTGTCCATATACATATTACGGACAAGGATGCATTTTGTTCAGTGACGGCTGGACTTTCGCTTCTGTTTGCTTTCCGTGAATGTTATCCCCGGGATTTTTCCTTCCTGCCGCCCTGTAAAGAGGGAGAGCGGAGCATGATAGAGCTGCTGTTCGGAAACGGAAGCATACTGGAAGAAGGCGTACAGGAGGAAAAACTGCTTTCAGAGTTTGAGGCGGACAGCAGGCGGTTTTATGAGAGAAAATCAGAATTTCACCTGTATTAAGGAGAGCTTGTTATGAATTTAGATCAGAAGATTGGCCAGTTGATCGTTACCGGATTTCCGGGCAGTAAACCGGACCAGGCATTTATGGATCTGGTAAAGAAGGATAAAGTGGGAAATGTTATTTTCTTCTCATATAACATAAAAAGCAGGCAGCAGGCGGCGTGCCTGTGCAGGGAATTACAAGGCTGTATTAGGGAAGAGACGGGTGTATTGCCGTTTATTACCGTTGATGAAGAGGGCGGCGTAGTTTCCAGGCTTCCGGATGATGCCGCAGTTCTTCCGTCCGCAATGGCCCAGGGAAGGGCAGGAAAGTTAAGCAGTATCTACGAAGGCTCTAAAATAGTGGGGGAGGAGTTAAAAGCCCTTGGTATAAATTTTAATCTGGCTCCTGTACTTGACATTAACAGCAATCCGAGAAATCCTGTCATTGGAGTCAGAAGCTTTGGGGAAAATGCCGGCCTTGTGAGCAGATGCGCCGCGCAGGCAGTGCGCGGTTTTCTGGATGCAGGGATCATGTGCAGCGGCAAGCATTTTCCCGGACACGGCGATACAGATGTAGATTCTCATTTAGGCCTGCCATGTATAGATAAGAGCCGGGAAGAGTTAGAACAGGAAGAGCTTCTGCCCTTTTGCCATGCCATTTCCATGGGGATACCGGCGATCACGATTGCCCATACTCTGTTGCCTGCATATGAAACTGAAAAAATCCCCTGTACAATGTCAAAGAAAATCATTACAGGCCTGCTCCGTGAAAAATTGAAGTTTAACGGCCTGGTAATCACTGACTGTATGGAAATGGATGCAATAAAGAAGTTTTACGGGACGCCGGCAGGTGCTGTGGAAGCCCTGCGTGCGGGGGCTGATCTTGTATTTATTTCCCATACTGCCCGGACAGTATATGAGTCCATAGAGGAGATCAAAAGAGCGGTAGGAGACGGCAGAATTGCCATGAGCAGAATAGATGAGGCGGTACAGAGGATCCTGAAATATAAAGCAGTCTATGCCGCAGAGATGCTGACGGATATAAAGGCAGATCCTCAGAATGATCTGTCTCTTGCCAAAACGGCTGCCCAGAAAAAGTTCATGGATGATTTTTACAGAGAATGTATTTACATCCACAAGCCGGAAGGAGCAGAGAAGATAGAAGCAGGGCCTGCTCCCTTATGGATAGGTCCATATCCGGCAAGGACATCCCTGGCAGAAAATGAAAAAGACCACACTTTCTCTTTTTCATCTTATCTGAAAAATAAATTCGGGGGCGACAGTTTCTTTATTTCTTTAGATCCGTCCCCTGAGGAGATCAGTATGGCCTTAAAGAAAACAAAAAACTGCAGTTCTATAGCAGTGGGAACCATAAATGCCCATATGAATGCAGGGCAGGCAGAACTTGTAAGAGAACTTGCAAAGACCGGCAAACCCATGGCAGCGGCCGCCCTCAGAAATCCCTATGATTTGCAAGGGATCCCTGAAAGTATTTTTCAGGCCGCACTTTATGAGTACAGCGAAAGAGCGCTGAAGGAATTCAGCGAACTCATTTTCACTGGGCCTTGCGGACCATCTTCCTGTAGTTCTGGGCTGTCATCCCGCAGTTCTTTTTAAAGCTTTGGGCAAAATAACTCTGGGATGAAAAGCCGGAAAGCTGTGCAATATCTGCTATATTGTGGTCTGTGCTTTGAAGAAGAGCTTTGCTGGCCTGAATTCTTTTTTCGATCAGGTAATTCATCGGGGAAAGTCCGTAAAATTTTGTAAAAGCATGAGCAAAGTAAAATTTGTTCAGATGAACCATGTCCGCCAGAGAATCTAACGATATGTCATCTTTATAGTTAGAATCTATATATCTTTTCACAATGCTGCATTCTTTACTCGTCTTCTGGGAGGAGACTATCTCAAAAGCACAGTCTGTCTGGCGGACAAGATTCACGATGAGGATCTCCAGCAGATTCTGGCAGACCAGTTCATAATTTTTATCTTTATTTTCCATCTCGCTGAGCATAGCCGTAAAATAAGACATGAGATCTCTATTTGTATTGCTGCAGTTAATGATCTTAAACTCCTCTGAACCGCTAAAAGAAAAGCTGAGCCCTTCCACTCCCAGTATAACATATTCAAGAGGAGTAGTATCCAGTGAAACCTCTGTATGCATAATGTTTGGGTTGATGATCACCAGATCATGCTTCACAATGGGGAAGGTCTCGTCCTCGACGATAAAGCTCCCGCCTCCGTCCTTCACATAAAAAAGCTCTGTAAAATAATGGCTGTGCTTCAGGCTGGCCCAGTCTCCCTCGTAGCGGGAAGATGTCACATACAGCAGCTTTACATCTATATTTTTCTGCGTATCGCCGCTCATCTGGTATCGCAGCATTCCCATATAAAACCCTCCTTTGTATTAACAGTTCTGACACATTTTGTTAGTTATATTGCGGTTACATAAAATACCGGGTATACGGCAGGTATCTTATTTGTCAGGAAAATTTGATTTATATTATTTATTAAGTTGATAAAAATTGGCATTTTAAAATTTTGTTTGTGCATATTTTGCCAATTCTTCCAGTTTAGAAGCATGGTTTTGTGAGTTACTTTGTACAGTTTATATTTTAACATTTATTGTTTTAAATAGCAAGAAATATAAAATTTGGAGCAACATAAGGGTAGAATTTTAAGCTTATTTTTATTATTCTTAGTACATAAAGTATTGATGCTGTTAATTAAACAAGCACGTATTAAGGAGGAATTGTTATGAAGGCAAAAAAAGTAATTAGCCTGACAATGGCTGCAGCAATGGCGATGACACTGGGAATCATTCCTGAAAAGGTAGCTCATGCTGAAGGCGAAGAGCAGACACTGAACGTGGCAGTAGTGGAGACAGCTTACGGCGCTCAGATGTGGCATGATGTATGTGACGCTTTTGAAAAAGCAAATCCGGGTGTTACCATTAATCTGACCATTGACAAAAAGATGGAAGATATCATCATGCCTGCAATGAAAGCCGGAGATTACCCGGATGTTATCATGCGTGCTGTAGGAGCTGCAACCGCACTTCCGGAAACATTTATTAAAGACAACAACGTAGTGGATCTGACAGATGTCCTTTCTATGACGGTTCCGGGTGAGGAAGTCACAGTTGGTGAAAAGATCCTTCCTGGTTTTGTTGATAACTCAATCACGAATCCTTACGGGGACGGACAGACTTACCTGATGCCCATGTTCTACGCTCCATGCGGACTGTTCTACAATGCAGCTCTCCTTGAAGAAAAAGGATGGGAAGTTCCTGAGACATGGGATCAGATGTGGGAGTTAGGTGACAAAGCCAAAGAAGAAGGCATTTCACTCTTTACATATCCTCATGCAGGATACTTTGACGCATTCTTCTATGCAATGCTCCATGAATCAATGGGCACTGAAATGTTCCAGAAAGCTCTCCGCTATGAAGAAGGCATCTGGGATACACCGGAAGCAACAAAGGTATTTGATATCATCACAAAACTTACAACTTACACAGAGCCGACAACACCTGGAAATGCAAACGACAATGACTTCCAGAAGAATCAGCAGCTCATCCTTGACAACAAGGCACTGTTCATGCCGAACGGCAACTGGGTAATCGGTGAGATGGCAGAAGCTCCGAGAGCTGAAGGCTTCGAATGGGGATTCACGGCTCTTCCGGCACTTGAAGAAGGCGGAGAACGCGCTTCCTATACATTCTTTGAGCAGACATGGATGCCAAAGGGCGCTGTTAACCAGGATCTTGGAAAACAGTTCATCGCTTATCTGTACTCTGATGAAGCAGCAGATATCTTCGCAACAGTCGGCAATGCAGTTCAGCCTATCAAGGGAATGTCTGACAAGCTTGACGGCGATGCCAAACTTTACTATTCCGTATACGATACAGGCGCTGTTGCAGTAATGGATGCTTTCGCAACAACAGATCCTGTTGAAGGAATCACAGTTCGTACAACATTCTTTGATCCGGTTGACTCTCTTGTAACAGGAGACAAGACAGAAGAAGAGTGGGTTGAGCAGATCAAGAAGGACAGCGATGAATTAAGGGCTGCTCTGAAAGAATAATATATAAGCTCAATTCACAGATATGGCAATTGAATTTGAACCGGCTCCTGTATTTTCTGTAAAATACAGGTAATGAAAAAAGCAGTCAGTGGATGGTTTACATTGTTCACTGCCTGCTTTTTCTAAAGATGTCGGATGTCCGAAACATCAGCAGCCGCTGCCAAAGTCATGCATGCCTGGCTTTGGACCGCTGACTGCGGAAATAAAAGATTGGAGATGAGCCAATGAAACAAAGAAAAGGAAGAGGGAGATTTATCTTTTTATGTCTTGCTCCCGCAGCGATTCTGTTCATTATATTTATGATTATCCCTACTATCGACGTATTCAGGATGTCCCTGTTTAAGTGGGGCGGATATACGGCAGACAAGACATTTGTGGGGCTGCAGAACTTCGTCAAGCTGTTCAAGAGCGACAAATTTTACCAGGCGTTCCAGAATTCAGTTCTGCTCATCGTGCTGGTAACAATCATTACCTTCAGCTTATCCCTTGTATTTGCAGCTATTCTGTCAAGGGAGAAGATCAAAGGACAGGGCTTTTTCAGGGTAATCTTTTACATACCGAATATCTTATCTGTTGTCGTTATCAGTGCGATTTTTTCAGCAATCTACGACCCGACACAGGGACTTTTAAATTCCATCCTGAATCTTTTCAGGGGAGGAGAAAATCCTATCCTGTGGCTGGGCGACCGGAAGATCGTTATATACAGTATTATAATCGCAATGGTCTGGCAGGCGATCGGTTATTACATGGTTATGTACATGGCCAGTATGGCAAATGTACCGGAGAGCCTTTATGAATCAGCCAGCCTTGAGGGCGCCGGAAGAATAAAGCAGTTCTTTTCAATCACCCTCCCGCTGATCTGGACGAATATCAGAACAACACTGACATTCTTTATTATCAGTACGATCAACATGAGTTTCCTGTTCGTAAGGGCGATGACAAACGGCGGACCTGATAATGCATCCAGCGTGTTCCTGAGCTACATGTACCAGGAAGCCTATACAAACTCATCTTACGGGTATGGTATGGCGATCGGTGCAGTTGTATTTATCTTCTCGTTTGCTTTGGCCGGCGTTCTGAATGCTGTCACCAAGCGTGATGAAATCGAATTTTAGGGGGGATGAACATGAAGAATTCAAATAAAGGACAGATTAAAGAGAGTTCAAAGGTTGCCAAGGTCGTCATTTATGTGATACTGATCTTCCTGGCGATCACGATTATTGTTCCTGTGTTCTGGGTGTTTATGGCCTCTATTAAAGAGAACCAGGAATTTTACAGAAGCCCGTGGGCGCTTCCGGCAGGCGTACACCTCCAGAACTTTGCGGATGCATGGGAAAAGGCCAGCATGGGCTCTTACATGCTCAATTCCGTGATCGTAACGGTGATCGCAATCGCCCTGCTTATTGTAATTGCCCTTCCGGCTGCCTATGTTCTTGCCAGATTCAAATTCAAGAGCAGCAAATTCTGGAATGTGCTTTTTATGGCAGGACTGTTTATCAACGTAAACTATATCGTAGTTCCGATCTTCCTTATGCTGAATAATGCAGATATATTTATGAGGAAGGTTTTTGGAGGGCCGTTTTTCCTGAATAACCTGTTTATTCTGGCAGTCGTATATGCGTCAACGGCGCTTCCGTTTACCATCTACCTTCTGTCAGGATATTTCAAATCTCTGGCTAAGGATTATGAAGAAGCCGCATATGTGGACGGCGCGGGATATTTCAGAACTATGGTACAGGTTATCATGCCTATGGCTAAGCCGAGTATCGTGACAATTATCTTATTCAACTTCCTGTCATTCTGGAATGAATATATCATTTCCATGACACTGCTGGTAAAACCGGAACTCAAGACACTTCCGGTAGGCCTTATGAACCTTATGGCAGCACAGAGAGCGGCAGTACAGTATGGCCAGATGTATGCAGGCCTTGTAATTGTAATGCTGCCTACATTGTTACTCTATATCTGTGTGCAGAAGAAGCTGACCCAGGGCATGACCCTCGGCGGGCTGAAAGGTTAAGGAGGAGAGACTATGAGCGAATCCGCAAAGAAAATTATAACAGCCATTGTTATACTTATTATCTTTATCGTATGCCTTGCCCTTGTTATTGTAGGACAGAGGAACATAGGCCTGAGCGGCCTGCTGACAATGCTGGCCGGGCTGGCAGGACTTGTATTCCTGCTCTGGCTGTACAACCGACAATACAAATAGAGGGGCAGCTGTTCAGTACCACTACAGTTATTCTTATAATCAGGAGGATTTTTTATGAACCATCTTAAAGGACGTGTAACCATCCCTACAGATATAGATGTCATCCCGCAGACCCTGGAGATCCTGGATCTCTGGGGGGCCGATGCTATCCGTGACTGCGATGGCACAGATTTTCCGGCAGAGCTGCGCAGCGCTGATGCCAAAATATATTCTACTTATTACACAACAAGAAAAGATAATGCGTGGGCACTTGCAAATCCGGATGAAATCCAGCAGATGTATCTCATGACTCCCTTCTACACAGCAGATTCTGACTCCCTGTCAATCCATCTGATGAAGGGGCTGTATCCGGACATGCTGACGCCAAACTGCCGGGATGATATCAGACGCTGGTGGGAGGTTATGGACCGCACTTCGGGCGACCCTGTCCCTGCTGAGAAATGGAGCTATGAGGAAGCCACAGGAGATGTGACTATCCAGACTGTTCCCTTCCATGAGTATACAGTAAGCTTCCTTGCCTATATCATGTGGGATCCTGTACATATGTATAATGCCGTGACAAATGACTGGAAAGACGTGGAGCATCAGATCACTTTTGATGTGCGCCAGCCCAAAACCCATGATTTTACCATGAAGCGTCTCCGCAGATTTATCGAGGATCATCCATATGTGAATGTGCTCCGTTTTACCACCTTTTTCCATCAGTTCACACTTGTGTTTGATGAACTTGCACGGGAGAAGTATGTTGACTGGTATGGTTATTCAGCCTCTGTCAGTCCATACATACTGGAGCAGTTTGAAAAAGAGGCCGGATATAAGTTCAGGCCCGAATATATTATTGACCAGGGCTATTATAACAACCAATACAGGATACCTTCAAAAGAATACCAGGATTTTCAGGCTTTCCAGAGAAGGGAAGTAGCTAAGATCGCCAAAGAAATGGTGGATATCACACATGAGTGCGGCAGAGAGGCCATGATGTTTCTGGGAGACCACTGGATTGGAACAGAACCGTTTATGGAGGAATTTGCATCTATAGGCCTGGATTCTGTTGTGGGCAGTGTGGGGAATGGTTCAACCCTTCGTCTGATCAGCGATATAAAGGGAGTAAGATATACAGAAGGGCGACTGCTTCCTTACTTTTTCCCTGATACCTTTTATGAAGGCGGAGATCCGGTAAAAGAAGCAAAGTATAACTGGGTTACGGCAAGAAGGGCTATTCTGAGAAAGCCGGTTGACCGCATCGGCTACGGCGGATATCTGAAGCTGGCTCTGCAGTTCCCGGATTTCGTGGATTATGTAAAATCTGTCTGCGAGGAGTTCCGCACATTATATGAAAATATTAAGGGCTGCGTACCCTATTGTGTTAAGAAAGTCGCCGTATTAAACTGCTGGGGCAAAATGAGAGCCTGGGGAGCCCATATGGTACATCATGCACTTTACCAGAAGCAGAATTATTCCTATGCCGGAATAATCGAAGCCCTGTCAGGCGCTCCCTTTGATGTGTCATTCATAAGTTTCCAGGATATATGTGAGGATCCGGGAATCTTAAATGATATTGATGTCCTTATAAATGTGGGTGACGCCGATACTGCTCATACAGGCGGAGAGTGGTGGTGCAATCCAAAAGTTGTGTCTGCCATAAGGGAATTCGTCTACAACGGCGGCGGGATCATTGGCGTTGGGGAACCGACAGCACATCAGGCGAACGGCCATTTCTTCCAGCTTTCAGGTATCCTGGGAGTGGAAGAGGAGAGAGGCTTTACCCTTGGATATGACAAATATAACTGGGAAAACCACAGCCACTTTATAACAGAGGACGCCGGTGAAACAATTGATTTTGGAGAGGGAAAGAAAAACATCTACGCCCTGGAGGGAACCACCATTCTTGTACAGAATGAGAAGGAAGTCCAGCTGGCTGTCAATGAATACGGAAAAGGACGCTCTGTCTACATCAGCGGTCTTCCCTACAGCTTTGAGAACAGCCGCCTGCTTTACCGTTCCATCCTCTGGAGCACCCATGATGAAGAAAACCTTCACAGCTGGTTCTCAAGCAATTATAATGCAGAGGTACATGCCTATATTGAAAGCGGAAAGTACTGTGTGGTAAATAACACATATGAACCGCTTGACACGGTCATCTACCGTGGAGATTCCAGCAGCTTTGAACTTCACCTGGATGCAAATGAGATTAAATGGTATGAAATTTAGTAATTAATTAAAAAGAGGCACGCCATAATAAATACGGCGTACCTCTTTTTTTACTGAAGGAAACGGAAGATACCAATTACCTTTCCTAAGATTGTCAGCTGGTCTTTTTCTACAATAATAGGTTCCATAGTGTCATTTTCCGGCTGCAGGCGGTAATACCCGTCTTCTTTGTAATATGTCTTCACTGTGGCAGAGTCTTCAATAAGGGCGACAACAATGTCTCCGTTATTCGCTGTTGACTGTTCCTGAACGAGAATCTGATCACCGTCATAGATTCCCACATTGATCATACTTTCTCCCTTTACAACCAGCATAAAAGTCTGGGCATTCGGCATATATTCCGCCGGAATGGGGAAGTAGCTCTCTACATTTTCCACTGCAAGGATAGGCTGGCCTGCAGCTACCTTGCCTACAACAGGCACATTTACAAGTTCACGCCGTGTAAGATTAAAATTGTCATCCAGGATCTCGATAGCTCTGGGCTTTGTAGGGTCTCTCTTGATGTATCCGTTTTTCTCCAGAGTCTCCAGATGAGAGTGGACAGAAGAGGTGGATTTTAAATGGACAGCTTCACAGATTTCACGAACAGCAGGCGGAAATCCTCTGTTGATAATTTCATTTTTTATGTATTCTAATATTTCAGCTTGTTTTTTAGAAATTTTCCCATATGCCATGTCTGATTCCTCCGTATGTATATCGTTTTTAATATCATAACACATTTTCCAGAAAATCGCAAACAGATATTCGGAAATTATGTTCGCAAATTTATAATATCCCATTGACAAACGTCTGTTTGGATATTATAATAATAGCAAACAGACGTTCCAAATAAGTGTTCGCATCAAATGTTCGAAAAATGTCGAAATAATAACTATTTATATCAAAAAACATTCGGAGAACCAGGGAGGTTATCAAAATGAACGAAAGAGAAAAAGCAGGAAGAAATAATAAGTCAGCATATAGCCGCCGCAGGAAGGCAGCCATCAGAAGACGCCAGGTAATGCGCTGTAAATGTATCATAGGACTCTGCACCTTACTTATTTCCATAGGGGCCGCAGCATCAGTATTTGGAAACCTGAAAGTAAATGCAGATGATACAAAGCAGCTTTATAAATACTATACCGATGTACGGGTAGAGCGCGGTGACACCCTCTATGACATCGCAGCAGCCAACATGTCAGAGGGATATGATTCCATACAGGACTATTTAAAAGAAGTCAGAGTCATTAATTCCGTATATACAGACGATATTTATTATGGACAGACTTTAGTAGTTCCATATTATTCGGAGGAACTGAAGTAGAGTCCTTAATAAATATACTAAAACTCCCCAAAATGGGCTCAGCCGGGTGAATTTACCAAGAGCAGAGCCCATCTCTTTATGCTATAGATGTATACTACAAACTCAAGTTTTTCTTATAGATCTCTATGCGATGATAAAAACCCCTCTTGTATATATACCATTCAGGGGTTTTTATCTCAAAATGTCTATCTTACAAATTCCACCTGTATACGCCCGTTGCTGGTTCTGGCCACCAGATTTTTCTTCTGTTCCGGATAAGAATAATTCGGCAGATTACAGGATGCGTTTGATGTATGGCTCTGTATAGCGTAATCACGCATATCGCCATGTATCGTTCCTGTTATGGCTGCATTTGAAGTCTTCAGGACAATCTTGTCACACTCAATATTATGCACGCCTATAGCTCCATTTTTAGTTGTGAGCATCAATGCATTTGACATTGCACAGCTGTCTGCGGCTATATGTGCATTACTTGTTTCTGCCTCCATCTCATCTCCATGGATATTATCCAGGTTCAGTGAACCATTGCTTGTTTTCATAAATACAGACTTACAAATGAAGTTTATGGCAGTTATTTTGGCATTGCTGGTTAGGAATTTTGCATTTGACAAGTTCTTTAATCCTTTAACATTAATACTTCCATTTGTAGTTTTTACAGACAGGTTGCCTTCAAAATCCTCCGGTACTTCCACGACGATCCTTCTGGGGCCCTGAAACAAGCTGAAGAAATTGAAAGAAAAGCTGCGCATTCTATGGATAAATGTAAATTCTCCGTCAATTGTATTTGAAGACACAGTATCAACTCCATCCCTCGGTTTGAAATCAACTTTTACAGAACCTTCACGTACCGGGATTACGTCAACAGGTATGTTGCTGGCGTCTATTATGATTGTATGGATCTTAGTGTTTTCAGAGCGGTACTCCTCTTTGCCGGAAAATCTGCTCTTAGACGGAAGCGCGCTTAACATCTCACCATATTCGGCATATTCTTTTCTGATTCTTGCCGCCACCTGGTCTGCAGGACCAAATTCATTGATGATCTCATCTTCTGTCTTTCCCAGTTCCATGCCGTCCATTATTAATTCATTGTAGTACTCCCTCAATTGGTTTTTGTCTTCTTCATTTAACTCTATAAGCTGGCTCATCAGTAATTGTAAAAATTCTTCCTGCTTCATAATCATATCCTCCTGATCCTTCTATCTGTTTTATTTTCATTTGTAACTGAATAGTTACTTTATTCTACTGTATCTGTTTTTGCATTCTCATGTACAAATTGATAGATACTCTTCATCTCTTCCCACTCATCCAGAAATTCATTTATCCGCTGCAGTCCGGTATCTGTGATCTGATAATATTTTCGTACCCGCCCATTATAATCTTTTTTATACGTAGTCAGACATCCTGCGTTCTCCAGCCTCTTCAGCAAGGGATATAAAGTCGACTCGGATATCTCTATGCATTTTGAAACTTCTCCTATAATCATGTAACCATAAGACGGGCCTCTCTGCAGGACAGATAATACACAAACATCTAAGACACCCTTCTTTCTCTGTGTATCCATCAGCTACCTCCTCTCTTAACTGTCTATTACCATGCATTGAATACTATCTAATATATAGTATGTTATACGTAGTATAATCCTGATACTATGTATTGTCAAGTATTAATTTCAAAAAAGTATAAAAATATATTTTGTTATGGTTTTTCGTATAGATTGACAGCGGCACTGGAAAATGTTACTCTATATTCAGTATTGGATTATATATGTATAAAAATGAAATGGGGAAAAACAATGAATAAACGAACAACATACCACGAGCAGTCAGATGTCACTCTCACCTTAAAACTGCGTGAGATCCTGAAGACACTGCCGCCCTTTTCGAAGGATTTTTTCAGGGCTATTGAACCTACTACTACTGCCAAGACCCGGCTCTCATATGCTTACGATCTGAGAGTATTTTTTCAGTTTCTCCTGGATGAAAATCCATCTCTGAACAACTGTACCATGAAAGATATAAATACAGGTACGCTTGACAAGCTGGGGGCTCTTGATATTGAGGAATACATGGAGTATCTGAAGGTGTACAGATCACCTGAAGATAAGCAGAATACAAACGGAGAACGGGGTATAAAACGGAAAGTATCCGCTCTGCGCAGCTTTTACGCTTATTATTATAAACGTGAAATGGTCGGGCATAATCCAACGGTCCTTATTGATATGCCTAAGATCCATGAAAAAAATATTATAAGGCTTGATGCGGACGAGGTGGCATCTCTCCTGGACTATATTGAGCACTGTGGGGAAAGCCTTACCGGGCAGCAGAAAGCCTACTACGAAAAGACTAAAGAGAGGGATCTTGCCATCGTTACTCTTTTACTCGGCACAGGGATACGTGTCTCAGAGTGCGTGGGATTGGACGTGGAGGATGTGGATTTTAAAAATAACGGGGTTAAAGTCACACGAAAAGGCGGAAATGAGATGGTTGTTTATTTTGGAGAAGAGGTTGAAAAAGCTCTGAAAAATTATCTGCCCGTCCGTGAAGGGATTACCCCCATAGCCGGACATGAACATGCACTCTTCTATTCTACGCAGAAAAAGCGGATCGGTGTCCAGGCTGTTGAGAATCTTGTACGCAAATATTCACGCCAGATTACCACCACTAAAAAGATCACTCCCCATAAGCTCCGCAGTACATATGGAACCTCACTTTATCAGGAAACAGGTGATATCTATCTGGTGGCAGATGTACTTGGACATAAGGATGTAAACACCACGCGAAAGCACTATGCGGCCATGGACGATGAACGCAGGAGGAGGGCAGCCACGGCAGTGAGGCTTAGGGAGGACAATTGATTGTGCAACTCCCCGCCTCGGCAGGTGGAGGGATAAATCGCCAAATACAAGTCCGATCTTGTTGAGAAATATTCTTATTTTATAAATATAAGTATTTTTTTATGCCTGTTTTCCTTCTTTATAGGATCGAGTATTTTTCAACTGCCACTGCGCTGATTCCATCTGTGTCTTTGCCATATGACTATAGATTCCGTCAATCTGACAAAGATACTCAGGTGTTCCCTGTTCTGCCACATTTCCATCTTTTAATACCACAATTCGGTCTGCACCTGCTACCGTTCTCATTCGATGAGCAATAATAATGACTGTTTTGTTCTGTATCAATTTTGATAATGACTCCTGAATTAACGATTCATTCTCAACATCTAAAGATGCAGTTGCTTCATCCAACAAAATAATTGGAGCGTCTTTTAGAAAGGCTCTGGCAATGGAAAGTCTTTGTCTTTCTCCGCCTGACAGATCACAGCCATTTTCACCTATCATAGAATTGTACCTGTCTGGGAGTTTCTCTGCAAATTCATCACAGTGTGCAAGCTTCGCCGCTGCTATTACTTCTTCATCTGTTGCCCCTTTCCGTCCAATACGGATATTCTCCATGATCGTATTGTTGAAGAGCGTAACATCCTGAAATACTATGGAATAAAGTTCTAACAATTTTTCCGGTTCTATCTTGGAGATATCCATACCTCCAACCGTAATCGTTCCCTGATCATAATCCCAAAATCTGGTTGCCATTCGTGATACCGTAGTTTTTCCGCCGCCTGAAGGACCAATCAGGGCTGTTACTTCACCCTGTTTTGCTGTAAAGGATACGTTTTTTAATACCTGCTTCCCATCATTGTATGCAAAGCCAACATTGCTAAATTTGATATCATACCCTTTATTTGAAAGTCTGTCTGTACCTGTCTGCATAGCATGTTCTAAGATTTCATTCATTCGGCTGCATGGTACATTCAGTGCAATGATTCCACTTAAATTATCAAGTGTTGTTGTCATCGGGTCATAAATTCTTGAAACTACCAATAAAAACATGAAATAGGTAAGCACACCGATACTTCCGTCTGCTAATAATTTTCCGCCCACAAGCGCAGTGGTAGCAATTCCAAGCTTTAAAATCATTCTTGCAGAGCCATTAAATACAGCATTATTTAATTCTGTAATAATTGTTCGTTTCTCTACCGCTTTGATCTTTGCATCCAATCCAATCATGTAATCATCCTGTGAATTGTTCGCTTTCAGGTCTCTTAATGATTCCAGGCATTCCTGTATTCCGTCTGCAAATGCCATCTTCGCATCCATCTGTTTTTCCTGTTTTCTGTTTACAAATTTAGATGAAGTAAGAATAACCGCAAAAGCAACCGGAAGAACCCAAAGTGCTGCAATCGCTAATCTACAGTCAAAGAAAAACATACTGACAGCAATCAGAACCGTGGATGCAAGTGCGCCTACTAATTCCGGAATCCAATGGGAGGATGCTGTTTCAAGTAAAGCACAGTCTGCCATAATACTGCTTGTCAAATCAGCCAGATCTTTTTCGCTAAAGAAAGATAATGGAAGCTTCCGCAGCTTCTCTGCAAGTGATATTCTTCTGATGCCGCTTTCTTTGTAGGTGGAAAGAAATGTTGCATTATATTGCAAATAAGTGGTAACTAATATAAGTGCTAAGCAAAGAATACTTCCTATTACATAAAACGAAATCCTGTCTGCAGGCGCTTTCTCTTCCATTAAATCCGAAACAAGAGAATACAGCAGTCCCACCGGAAATATTAACACAAGATAAGATAAGGTACAGCATACAAACGCCTTTATCATATCCTTTGCACCACGCTCTGAGAGTGCATATTTATGTTGTAAATTCCTAATCATTTAAACTCAACCCTACTTTCCATTTTATCGCTTTTCCATATTCATTCCACATCGCAGAATAGATTCCGTTATTTTTCGTCAGATTATCATGTGTTCCGCTCTCCACTATTCTTCCTTCTTTTAATACATAGATTTTATCGCAATTTACTATGGTCGAAAGTCTATGTGCGATCATAATGACGGTCTTTCCTTTTGACAATTCCTGAAATGCTTTTTGGACTTTGATTTCATTGTCTGGATCTGCAAATGCTGTTGCTTCGTCTAATATGAGAATGGGAGCATTCTTCAGCATCACTCTTGCAATCGATAATCGCTGTTGTTCACCTCCTGAAAGGTAAATACCTTTTGCACCAATCACTGTATCCATTCCATTCGGAAGTTTTTCAAGAATGTCATCGCACTGTGCATCATGAAGTGCCTGAACCACTTCTTCTCTTGTGGCATTCTTTTTTGCCATTCTTACATTTTCAAGTACAGAAGCTTTTAATAGCTTTGAATCCTGAAATACAAAAGAAACTGTATTCATCAGCTCTTTTTCTGATAGTTCCTTTACATCAACTCCGCCAATGCTGACCTTACCGCTTGCTGCATCCCAAAATCTTGCTATCATGGATGCAAGAGTAGTTTTCCCTCCGCCTGACGCTCCAACCAGTGCAATATGGTCTCCCTGATTGATTCTTAGATTAATCCCATCCAGCGCATTTTTACTGGTTTCATTGTATCGAAAAGTTACTTCATCAAATTCAATGCTAAAATTCTTTGGAGATTTTGGTGTGGCCGGCACGGTAAGCGGCTGTATATTCATAATGGAATCAATTCGATTTAACGCATCTTCCACAATCATTACATTTTCACTGGCATACATAATTTTATTCAATGTAACTGTAATAACCGGTGTGATAATGATATAGAATATCAGGTTTAGTAAGAATTCATTCGTTACCCCATTTGATGTAAATACAAACGCTGCCGCAATTAATACTGAGAACACTGCGTTAATCACTGTTGTGTAAATCATCATGGGAACTCTCATGTCTATCGTATAAGCGATTACCCATTTTTCATATTCATCAATAGCTGCTTTGAATCTTTTGAAGGAAAAAACGGACTGTCCAAAGGTCTTTACAACGGGAATACCTCTCACATATTCCACTGCTTCATTAGACATATTTCCAAGAGAATCCTGGTACTGCTTCATTTTCTCAGCCATTCCTTTTCCTGTCATTGTGCTCATAACGGCAAATGCTGCGGCTACCGGAATCAGACTAAGCAATCCAAGTCTCCAGTCAAATACTAATAAAAGAACCAAAAGTCCCACTGGTGTTACATAGGCGCCAGTCTGATCAGGCAGCTGATGTGCCAGGTAGGTTTCTGTTGCAGCACTTGATTCGTCTACTATTTTTCTGATTTTTCCAGATCCAAAGCCTTCAAGGAATCCCATTGGGAGAGTAACAATATGATGCATTGCCTGACTTCTAATATTCGCCTGAACTCGAAATGCTGCTAAGTGAGAACACAATAAACCACACAGATAAATAAACATGGATAATATGGCAAATAGTACTGCCATCCATCCGTTATGCGTAATATTTACGGTTTCGCCAAAATTTGGCGCTACTTCCAATACTTCTTTTATGATTCTCCATATAAATAAAAATGGTGCCAATGCCATCAACGCACTGATTCCCGATAAAAGCCAGGAACTAATCGTCAAATACTTGTAATTACCTGCATATTCAAATAACTTCTGCAGGGAGCTTTTCTTTTTCATTACAATCAACCTCTTCTCTAAATTCCTTTTGTGCGTAATTCTTTACAGAATTAGTATTTAACTCTATAATGTTTGCAGATATTGCTTCTATGAATTCCATGTCATGTGTTACGACAATAATTGTTTTTCCCTTTGCTTTCAGCTTTTGAAAGATTGCAGAAACTTGAAGCATATGTTTATAATCCAGTCCACTGGTGGGTTCATCAAAAAGTAAAATATCTCGTTCTGATGCAATCGCTGTAGCAACTGCAACTCGTTGCTTTTGGCCGCCTGACAACGAGATTGGATGTCTGCCGGCATATTCTAAGAGATCCAGTTCTGCCAAAATCTCTTGTGCTTTCTCTTTGTCTTCCTGTTCCATACTAATTAAAACTTCATCAAGTACACTTTCTGTAAAAAGCTGATGGTTTACATCCTGCATCACAAGAAAACATTCAGCAAGACACTTTTTTCTTTTTATCATGGCTCCATTTTTTATCATACGTGTTTTACATTTTTTCTCTAATCCGCAAATACAGCGAAGAAATGTGCTTTTCCCCAGACCATTGTGCCCTATAATTGCAGTAATTTCATGCTCAGGGATTTGTATTTTCGATATATCTAATATCTGTTTTCCTTTCTTGTATCCAAATGTAATATCTTTAAACTCTATGTTTTTTATGTCTGTTGCTTTATGCATTTTTGATATTTTCTGTTCATTATTAGAACGAAGTCCCATGCTGTGAAGTTCTGTTTCTGATAACTTTAGAAATTCTGCTGGCTGCATATCTTTTGCTATCTTTCCAGATTCCAGAAAAATCACTCTGTCAATAAGATTCCAGATGTATGCTAATCGATGTTCTGCAATCACAATTGTTTTCCCTTGCTGTTTCCATCGTAAGATCATGTTATGAAGTAACTTCATTGAATGCACATCCAAATTAGCAGATGGTTCATCCAAAACAAATACTTCAGGAGAACTCGTTGAAACGCAGGCACAGGCAATTTTTTGTTTTTCTCCGCCGGATAGTTCAAAGATACTTCGGTCCATCAAACTTTCCATCTGAAATTCAGTAACTGTTTGATTGACTCTTTTTAATATCTCAGCTTCTCTAATACCTTGATTTTCAAGTCCAAATGCTACTTCACTTCTGGTATCCACATTAAAAAATTGGGATCTTGGGTTTTGAAATACGGTCCCTACGATTTTGGCTGTATCATATAATTCCTGGCTTTGTATTTCCTGTCCATCTACTCTTATTTTTCCTGTTAATCTACCCTCATAAAAATGTGGAATTAATCCATTAATAAGTCTGGTTATCGTTGTCTTTCCGCATCCTGACTCTCCACAAAAGAGTACCGCCTGCCCAGATGGAATCTCTAGGTTAATATCATGAAGTGCTCCATTATTTTCATTCTCGTCCCCATATTGAAAATGAACATTTTCTAAACGAATCATACTCTTACTCCTATCAAAATCAACACCCAATAGATTACTATGCAGATACTTAATCCAAGAAACAGTATATCCCATAATCCAAATCCAATTTTACAGATATTGGTTCTTTTTACTGGTGCACCAAGTCCTCTTGTCAGCGATGCTGCGGATAACTCTTCACCAATTTTTACTGAGCATGTCATAATAGGTATCAATCGATATTCCAACATTTTTCCCGGATGTTTCCCCCCCATTGCGATTCCTCTCATCCGCATTGCATCGTTAATGCTACCAGCTTCCTCTACGACCGTTGGAAAGAAACGAAACATAACGGATAAAGGAATGATAACCTGTTCCGGCATATGTATACGTTCCATTGCAGCAACAAATTCGCTCACCGTTGTCGTTGATACGGCATAGTATCCCATCATAAGCCCTGGCAAAAACGATGTAATCATTCCTGCTGTGGCAAGCATCAGAGAATTTAGAATCCCAGTTAAATGACCTAATACATAAAACTGTAGAAAGTATCCAAGCAAATACACCAATACAAAAACTATGCACTTTAACTTATTATTGCTGGTAAGTAAAAGAACGACTGGTACACACGCCAGGATAATTCTCGCCCATATGAGTTCGTTTCCGCCTGCTCCTCCTAGAACAAACACTGCAACCATTAGAAGCAATACTATCGTTGTTCTAGGATCAAGTCCAATTCCTCTTCTTTGCTTTCTACTGCTTAAAACCTCCATTATGCGATTCCTGCCTTTTTAAAATGCTTCTTAAGTAACGTTTTTCCTAATAAACCGCCAAGAATTCCGAAAACAAATGCAGCTGCTAAAAGAATAGGGCAAAGCCAGATCGGCATCAGGCTGTTTAATGTATTGATGTAATCTTCTCCAAAGCTTTGTCTGGCAGCCCAATAACTCTCACGTTTGAAGAATAGCGGTATAAAGTTTCCCCAAACCCATATACTAAATACACCACAAGTTAATACTGCTTTACTCTGGCTTTTGTAATTACCGCTCTTGTAGATCAATTCTGCTATCAGTCCTGAGAAAGCTCCTATAATCAGTGCATACTGTGCCATTCCCGTCAGCAGCATAAGAATTCCCATAATAATACTCATAATCCAAATCATTCCAAACTTTTTTACTTTCGTAAGGAATAACATAAAAGGCACTCCCGCAATCAGTGGAACCAAAACACATAGCATTGGCATCATAATCGGAATATAGCCTAACATTGCAACTGCAAATACAATCACAAAATAAATTGCTGAATAGATACCTACATTCATTAAATCCTTTCCTTGTAATTTGTTTGAACTGTCTTTCTTTGTTGACATGTCAATCCTCCTTGGTTAGTTCCCTCTAACCCATTATCATAATAATAGGTGAGCAGTTTAGTTTGGCTCACCTAACTCAATTGTTATTATATTGTTGTTTGAAACTTTTTTCTACTCCAAAAAATACAGAATGATCCATTCAGACAGACTTTCTAAATTCATTCGGTGTGATTCCCATGACACTCTTAAAGCTGCTGGCAAATTTGCTTGCATTGTCATAACCGACATTTCCCGCAATGACTGCTATATCATCTGTCGTACTTTTTAGCATTTTTGCTGCTTGTTGTATGCGGTATTCCTTTAAATATGCGTAGATGCTGTTCCCATAGACTTCTGTGAAATATTTTTTTACATTGGTTGCAGACATCTCGTATTGTTCAGACAGCTGATTGATTGTAAGTTTTTTATCTATATTTTTAATCATATAATTATGAATTTCTTTGATTATCGCAACTTGTTTCTTATTATAATATCTATTTTTTACACTCTCTGATTTAACATCCAAAACCGACATAAAAAGAAGAATCTCCATCACTTTTATCTGATAATAGGATTTGCGGATTTTTTCAGGAATCGCATATAATTCAGCAAACAGATGCTCAAAGTGGTCATTCTCACGAAACACATAACAATGCTGATTGGTCACAAATTTTTCTTTCACTTTCTTCAAGTCGATATGGATAAATTTCATCACATCCGGAATCTCTGCCTCTACTACCCCAAAATCAATTTCTATTGTCACACCATGATAGTGACTTAAAGGGAAATAGGAGTAATTCCGTACCCCATCTTTCGTATTTACCGCTATGTCTCCCTTCTTGATATATATATATTCGCCGCCTGCTGTTTCAAATTCAATTCTTCCCTCTCTGCAGTGGTTAATTTCAAAGATGTGATAAATATCGTCTTTACTGTCAATCGATATATCCTGTTTGTGAACGTCATTATACACCAGTGCAATGCCGGGAAATACTTCATACCTTGTTAAAATTGCGCTTCCTGATTCATCCTCTAATTTATAGATGATGCAGTCCTCTTCCTTCGTTGATACGATAACCTGATTTCCGTAATACTGTTTTTCTATATTCGTAGCTTTCATGTCGACCACTTTCCCTTACACATTCAACATGGATTTTTGGGTATAAATAAATGTTCCATATCCACGCCTTCAAGCTCCAAAAGTTTAATCTTGACTGCAATCCCCCCTGCATAACCCGTCAGGCTGCCGTTTGTCCCAACTACCCTGTGGCAGGGGATAATGATGGAAACCGGATTATGGCTTACTGCCCCACCGACTGCCTGGCCGGACATACTGCTCCGGCCTGTCTTCTCTGCTATTTCCCTTGCTATGTCCCCATAAGTCATGACATGTCCGTAAGGTATCCGGCAAAGGATATTCCATACACTCTGCCTGAATTCCCCTCCCGGCGGCTCAAGCATCAATTCCGATACCGCCGGTTTCTGCCCTGCAAAATATCTCTCCAGCCAATCCTTTGTATTTTTAAATATATTGAGACTGTCATCTCTCACTGTTTCGCCTGTTAAACCTGCGCAAAAATATTTTTGCCCATCTATCCACAGCCCTTCCAGGCTTTCTCCTTTTGAGGCAAGCCTGAGCAATCCTACAGGCGATAAATAATCTGTAATATAATGCATAATAACCTCCCTGCCATAGGGCACAGCTACCCTTATGTTTACTGTATCATATACAGGCCAGACCTTACGGCCTGACCTGAAGATTTAGTGTAAATGCTGGTAACTACTAAATACTGATATCATTCTATCAGGTTTCTTAGTCTGATGCAATCACAGAGATTATTATTCATTACTATTATTCTGTTCTGAGGGCGGTAACAGGATCTTTTTTTGCTGCCTTTTTTGCAGGTATAAAGCCGCCTACAAGAGTGAGCAGCATGCTTAACAGGATCAGTATAACTGCGTTCATGACAGGCAGTGAAGCATTCACTGCAGTTGTTCCGGCAACAGCATGTATGATTTCATTACCGGGTATTAAAAGAAGAAGTGTGATACCTATTCCAAGCAGTCCGGAACACAGCCCGATAATAAAAGTCTCAGCATTAAATACCTGGGATATATTATGCCTGGAAGCGCCGATGGCCCTGAGTATACCTATTTCTTTTGTGCGTTCCAGCACTGAAATATAAGTGATGATCCCAATCATAATAGACGATACTATGAGCGATACGGCAACAAAAGCAATCAATACATATGATATTACATTTATGATCGTCGTCACGGACGACATCAGCATTCCCACATAATCTGTATAGCTGATCTGATCCTCTTCCTTTGCAGTCTGATTGTATTTATCTATACAATCTGATATCGCATTTTTATCTTCAAAACTATCTGCATAAATATTAATGGCTGATGGGGCATCAAGGCTTACTACACCAAAAGCGCTCATATTATCATCATAACTTCCCGTAGAGATGTAGCTGTCATAAATAGACAGCAGGACGTCCTCATCCGGGTTCTCTAGGTAAGAGTCCAGCGCCGCTGCAAGCTGTTCTTCCCCCATATCCATCATCTGAGACGAGGCTGACTGAGTTCCAGACGGGACGCTTTCTAAAATGTCTTTAAAAAGCCGTGCCTTGTCTGATACGCCCAGAGCAGAGAGATATGTCTTTGTATTTTCAATTTTCTCATTATTATCAGCCGGTTCAAAAGCCAGTCCGTTCAGGACATTTATACTTTCATCTGCTTTCTGTGCCTGGACGATGGCACTTTGCTCTGTGTGGCTGATCAAATAGTCAGTCAGACCCTTTGTAAATCCAATTGGTGCATTTAAAGGCATTGTTTCCGTATCTTCTTTCGGACGCACCACACCAGTAACTTTTAATTTAACAGCATTTTCCAGAAGATTTTCCATTTTAGATTTATCATCGGCAATGCTGCGGAAGGTTCCATTCTCATTTTCCTCATAATAATCGCAGGAGGGAACCATATAGAATACTTTGCTGCAGATATCCTCATAGCTTAAACTCTGCGTACCTGCCTCTACAGGTTCTCCGTCCTCTATTTTTGTCATCATTTCCTTATACTCCGCAGATGGCAGTAATCCTAATTCATACAGCGTTGTTGATGATATTTCATTATTCTCATCTAAAACCAGGATAACCTCGTTATATTCTTCCGGCCAGGAACCGTATAAAACATCATAATTCTCAGTTACTGCGGTGCTGATGCCTTTTCCGTCACTGCCGGGCATGATCTCTTTGAAATTACCTGCAGACCCGGACATCATGCTGCCCATATTTCCCATACTTCCCATGTTTCCCATACTGCTCATCATTCTGCTGGAATTTGTGTCATTTTTATCTGTCAGTGTACTTCCATCTGTGTTGACAAGCACTTCATCCGGGTCATAGGCATAGACGTCAAACTTTGTATCATAAGAATATACGACACCATTCTCACCTACATACTGGTGTATTTCACTGTCCGGGTTGTCTATATATTTTTTGAAATCTGTAAGATTATTTTCTGTAAAGCTTGTTGTTATGCTGGATACCGCCTCAATAGCACTTCCATTTGAGTATACTGCATCCAGGCTGTGTCCTGTATCCTCCGAACCCGATAGTCTCCTTCCTGTTTCCATCATACTGCTCATATCAATTGTCTGTGCCTCAATAGATATGGGATATGATGTCATTGTACTTTTCTGGATATCTGAAATATACGTGTTTACTCCATTAGAAAGAGCCATTATCAAGGCAATGCCTATAATTCCGATAGAGCCTGCAAAAGCGGTCAGAAAAGTTCTTCCCTTTTTTGTTTTAAGGTTATTAAAGCTTAATGAAAGTGATGTTAAAAAAGACATGGAGGATTTTCCCATATTCTTATGTTTTGGTTTCTCAAGACTTGTATGATCCACCTCACAGGGATCAGAATCATCTTTTATCCTTCCGTCTCTTAATTTTACAATACGTGTCGCATATTTTTCGGCCAGCTCCGGATTATGGGTGACCATTACCACAAGCCTGTCATTTGCCACCTCTTTCAGCAATTCCATTACCTGGACACTTGTTTCCGTATCAAGTGCTCCTGTAGGTTCATCTGCCAGCAAAATATCAGGATCATTCACAAGAGCTCTTGCGATTGCCACTCTCTGCATCTGTCCTCCTGACATCTGGTTTGGCTTTTTATGGAACTGTCCGTCAAGGCCTACCTTTACAAGCGCTTCTTTGGCACGTTTCCGCCTCTCTGACTTGGAAATGCCGGATATTGTCAGCGACAATTCTACATTAGCCAGGACTGACTGGTGGGGGATCAGGTTATAGCTCTGAAATACAAAACCTATAGTATGATTCCTATAGGAATCCCAGTCACGGTCCTTATATTTTTTTGTTGAGATCCCATTGATGATCAGATCACCGCTGTCGTATCGGTCAAGTCCGCCTATAATATTTAGTAATGTTGTCTTTCCAGAACCGCTTGGCCCAAGAACAGCGACGAACTCATTGTCTCTTAAGTTCAGGGAAACATCATCAAGAGCAGTCTGAACTAAATCCCCTGTGATATATTCCTTCTTGATTTTTTGTATTTGAAGCATATGATGACTCCTTTCATTTGCATGCCTGTATGCTGTGTCTTACAGGACAATACTATTTTTGATTATGCTGCTTTTATTGTCTTATGCATCTTACTATACTTTGAAAAACTGAAAATAAACTCATACAATTTATTTTCAGTTTTTCTTTTGTGATATAATGATAAGTATTGGATGACAGGAGGTTTTAATACATGTTTCAGATATTAGTTGTAGAAGATGATAAAAATACATCAAAACTTATGAAGGCTGTACTTTCTCATGCCGGATATGAGGTTTTTCTTGCTTCTGACGGTCTTGCTGCATTAGATATTACAGACCATCAGCATATTGATCTGATTGTCCTTGATATTATGATGCCCAAAATGGATGGGTATAAATTTACTGAGACTGTCAGAGCCTGCGGTGATACAACACCTATCTTAATGGTTACAGCAAAACAGCTGCCGGAAGAAAAATGCAGGGGGTTTCTGGCAGGTACGGATGATTATATGGTAAAGCCCGTAAATGAGGAGGAGATGCTGCTGCGTATAAAGGCTCTGCTGAGAAGGGCCAAAATAGCAAACGAACACAAACTGTATGTTGGAAAAATAGTCCTGGATTATGATTCACTGACAGTTACCCGTGGGAATGCCAGCCAGACGCTTCCCCGTAAAGAATTTCTGCTTCTCTTTAAGCTTCTCTCCTATCCCGACAAGATATTTACCAGGTTACAGCTGATGGATGAAATCTGGGGATTGGAATCGGATACGGTAGATACAACAGTAAATGTCCATATAAACAGGCTTCGCAAAAGATTTGAAGAGTGGCCGGAATTTAAAATACAGGCTATCCGTGGTATCGGATATAAGGCGGTGATACAAAATGAAAACCAGATTAACTAAATATTTGAATAAGATACGTCTCTCTCTTCTGTTCGCTGCCACATTCTTTTTGATCATGCTGCTGGCCATGCTGCTTGTTTTACTTGGAATGATCTTATTGAACAGGCTGGGAGTGCCCCACGGCAAACCAGACGGACTTCCCCTTTTGCTGTTTGCACTTGTCAGCTTATTGGTGGGAACACTGCTGGCGGCTGTTTTCAGCCACCGGCCCTTAGCACCTATCAGAAAGATCATAGAGGCCTCAGACCAGATTGCCAGAGGCAATTACAATACCAGGATCCATCTTGTGGGACCTGATGAGTTTAAACATCTGAGCAGCAGCTTTAACCACATGGCTGAAGAGCTTGAAAGTGTTGAGATGCTCAGAAGCGATTTTGTTAATAATTTTTCCCATGAGTTTAAGACCCCCATTGTTTCTATCAGGGGATTTGCCAAAATGTTAAAACGTGATGACCTTACACAAGATGAAAAAAATGAATATCTTGATATCATTATAACAGAGTCTGAACGTTTAACAGAGCTTGCAACAAATGTACTTAATCTGTCAAAAATAGAAAAACAATCTATTTTGACGGACAAAACACATTACAATGTGAGTGAGCAGATAAGACGGGTTATTGCACTATTAGATAAAAAATGGTCGGACAAGCATATGGAGATCATATTTGACTGCGAAGAAATAATGCTTAATGCAAATGAAGAGTTAATGAACCAGGTCTGGATAAACCTGCTGGATAATGCAGTTAAATTCTCACCGGATTACGGTATGGTAGAGATAAAAATCTTCCATGATGACACTGACATTGTTTTTACTATAGCAGACCAGGGCGGAGGAATTCCGCCCGAGACAGCCAGACACATTTTTGATAAATTCTTTCAGGGGGACGTTTCTCATTCGGCTGCCGGAAATGGGATAGGACTTACAATAGCCAGGCATATTATTGAACTCCATCATGGAAGTATTTCATTAGATACAAACAATCAGATTGGGGCAAAGTTTATTATTAGAATTCCGGAAGTTTGATTTTTAATGGCAGACTATAAAGGCCTGCCTGTGTCTTTTCATGAGCTCTTCGATGAGTTCGTCAAACTGCTCATCGCCAAGATGCTCCCGGGCACGTTTCTGCCAGTCTGCCCGGTTATCTATTCTCCGGGAAGCTGCCAGCCTGGTCTCCTGAAAAGCAATGATACGGTCCAGATACTCTCCAAAATCCTGCAGTTCTTTTTCTGAAAGACAGCTGAAAATATCGCAGCTGTCTTTTTCAGCCGGACGAAACTCCCGGCCTTTTTCCGTGATATTTACTAATATTGTTTCCTTATTCCCCTCCTGCTGCGTGCACTGTACATATCCTGATTTCTCCATTCCATTTAATATTTCAATCAATATTTTCTGATGGATGTCTAACAGATATGATAAATCGCCAGTACTGATTTCAGGCTTGATTTTCAGCATCGCCAGTACACGTCCCTGTTCCCGGCCTGTATCACAAATTTGGCCATATTCTGTACAGCCATATATTTCTTGTTTGCAAAGCAGTCCCTGAACATGGGCAAGTTTTTCATATAATCCTTCATATATATTATTCATGATAAAACTCCTTACTCAACTATCTGATTTTAGCATACCAGTCATCTGTTTGTTCTTTGCTAAAATTGTGTTTCAGAATTATTAATGATTATACAGATTTTACCCATTGACTCTTCCCCTGGGGTAAGGTATAAGATGGTATAAGAATATGCCAGATGTATAGAGATCTAAAGGGAGGATTTACATGTTATCTATCGGAGAGTTTTCAAATATATGCCAGGTTTCTGCAAAAACACTTCGCTATTATGCTGAAATAGGATTGATTCTGCCTGAGGAGATCAATCCCGAAAATGGCTACAGGTATTATTCGATCAGACAATTAGAAACTATGTTATTTATCAACCGTCTGAAATCCTACAGCTTTTCTTTAGAGGAGATTAAAGCTATTCTGCATTCAAAGGAACCCCAGGAAGAAAAGCTCTGCCTGGAGCTCATCAGAAAGAAACATCTGATTGAAAGAGAAAAACTGGAACTAGTAAAAACTTTAGCACAGCTGGATGCTGATATAACAAATTTAGAACAGGGAAAGTCTATGATGTCGTATATGGATAATATTGATGTACAGCTTACAGAAGTTCCACCCATGTATCTTCTGTCTGTCCGCAAGATGGTCCATGAAAATGATTTTGAGGAAGAATACAGGAATTGCTTCGGAGAAATATTTAAGAAAATCATAGACAGGAAATTAACTGCGGCGGCTCCCCCAATGGTGCTTTTTCACAGTGAAGACTACACCCCCCTTGGGATGGATACGGAATTTGCAATTCCAGTAAAGGAGTACGCCACAGGTACAAGAGACTTTAAGCCGGGACTGTGCCTGAAAACAGTCTTAAACGGCCCTTATTCCGGTTTGCCGTCTGTATATGCCAGACAGATGGAATGGGCGGAAAAAGAAGGCTACAAAGGCCATGATGCACTTTTTGAAGTCTATATAACAGACCCCTCTCAAGTCACAAATGAAAGCGGGCTTATCACAGAAGTCTGCTATCCTGTTAGAAAGATAAAACCACTGAGGAAACATTGATTCACAGAAGCGAATGTCCCTTTTTACAGATTTCGTAGATCTCATCATATTTTTCTTCTATGAGCGGAGTTACCTTTTTTGTCCTGGATGCAGTAAGTTTGCGGTAGATAAAATATGGAAGGATCCAGCCAAGAAACCCCGGTACAGCAAGTATAATGCACAAAACTACAGCGGGAGGTGAGGCAGTTACTGCGAAGACAGATCCGGCCATAAACGCAGTACCTGTAAGCCCTGATGCAAGGGAACAGATAACCGCCATTGTTGTCCTTGATTTTTCCAGAGCTGCCAGTTCAGCCGCGCAGGCTTCAAAATGACGCTGCAGCCTGGTCAGTTCAGTTTTGTTGATTATCTTCCTGTCTCTTTTCAACTGGACTGTACATTGTCTGCCAGTATTTCTGACAGGAACATTGGCATCAGGAGTCCAGCCAAAATGTTCGTAACAGTCAAGGAAAAAAGATACCTGTTCTTCGTTTACAGTCACTTCCTTATATTCATATCCTGTAAAATCTTTTTTTGACAATCCTCTGTCCATATTTTATTCTCCTATATTCAAGCCTTTGATTTACACGGGCAATAAGCCAATTCAGACTCTCTTAAGGGCCGCAGGTACAGTAACAAGAAAGACTGTACCTGATCCTTTCCGGCTTTCTACAGAAACCGTTCCGTCTGACAGCTCCAGGACACGTTTCACCAATGCAAGCCCAAGGCCGTTTCCTTCCGTAGAATGCGATGTGTCACCCTGATAAAATTTATCAAAGATATGTTTTAAAGTTTCCTCATCCATGCCGCAGCCTGTATCTGACACGGTTACCTTTATCTGCCCCCCTTCACTCACCTGGCGGAGCAGGACTCTGCCTCCCCTGGGCGTGAATTTCAGGGCATTTGATAAAAGATTATTCCATACAAGCTCTAGAAGGCCGGGATCTGCCTCCACATATGCCCTGTCGTCAAGATCAGCATCAAATTCAATCTCCTTTTGTTCCCACATATCCTCATACTGCAGCGCACATTCACAGAGCTGTCTGCACACATCATAAATTTCCGGTACAGGCCTGATCGTCTGTTTTTCAAGTTTGTTCAGCTTCAGCATATTAGTGATCAGGCTGGACAGCCGTCTGGACGAAGACAGGATTGTCTCTGCGTACTCCATCCGCTGTTCTTCACTGATCTCTCTGCGCTGCAGAAGCTCGGCATTACTCTGAATGACTGCGAGAGGTGTTTTTATCTCATGAGAAACATTTGAAAAGAAATCTGTTTTTAATGTCTCAATACTTCCTAACTCTTCTACCATTTTATTAAAATCTTCAATCATCAGATCCAGATAATCTGCCTTATCTGACGTGTGGATGGGGGCAACATAGACGGAAAAATCTCCTTCCGCTACAAGGCGGCTCGCCCTGGCAAGCTGTTTCATAGGTTCGTCATATGTTTTCTGCATACGCCAGCGGGTAATGACTGTAATTCCCACGGCTATGAGGGACCAGTATAATATGGGGATTACCGCCTGAACCCACTCATTCCATTGTAATTTGTTCATAAGTACAATGATTCCTGTATGAATCCCTGACATTAAAAGCAGCACAACCAGATACATAGCAAATATAGACGTGGGGAACCTTGACTCCATGGAACCTTTTTTCATTTCAGCACCGCCTTATATCCAAGTCCCCTTACTGTTTTAATTTCAAAACCATCGCAGGAGGAAAATTTGTCACGAAGTTTTGTTATATAGACATCAACTGCCCTTAAGCTGGTGCTGCTGTCCAGCCCCCAAAATTCATCCATAAGCTGTGAACGTGAGAATGTCTTTTTAGGATAAGAGAGAAGTTTGTACAGGATATTGAACTCCCTTGTAGTCACAGTGATCTCCTCACCATCTATTGCTGCCGTCATACCGTCCGCATCCATTTCCAGATTTCCCACTGTCAGCCGGCGCTCCATCTCAATATTTGCCCGGCGCAGAAGCGCGCGGACGCGCATTTCCAGCTCCGCCAGTTCAATCGGCTTAACCATATAGTCATCAATTCCCAGCTTATATCCCCGCTGTTTGGAGGTTAAGTCATCTTTTGCTGACATAAAAAGAATGGGGATCTGTTTATTGATCTGCCGTACTGTCTCTGCAAATTCAAACCCGTCAGCCACGGGCATCATGATATCTGAGATAATAAGTTCATAGATATTATTGTACATTTCTTCATATGCATCATTGGCGCTCAGGACACCCTTTGCCTCGAACCCACAGTCATTTAAATAAGTGCACACCGCCTGGTTTAACCTGCTGTCATCGTCTACAACAAGAATATGAATCATAATATTTCCTCCGTCCCTGTTTCAATATCACTTTATGTATATTTCCCAGCATAGCCGTAATGGCAGCTGTATCTCTGTATTATCTTATTTTACAGCATCATAGCTCAATTAAGTTTGTACATTGTTTGAGAATTGTTTCAGAATTGTTAATCCACCTCAAAAGCGGCAGCAGTCCTATTTCACTGCCGCCGCCTCTGTGTTTCTTTCCATTTGTCTGACAAGAGATACTCTTCCAGTAACTCTTCCAGCGCTTTTACATCTATGGGTTTTGCAAAATGCGCATTCATCCCTGCACGGAGCGCATCCCGCACATCCTCCTCAAATGCGTTCGCTGTCATGGCAATGATAGGAATTTCTTTCATATCCGGCCGTTCCAGGAGACGGACAGCCTTAGCTGTCTCATACCCGTCCATTCCCGGCATCTGTATATCCATAAAAATCAAGTCGTAATGATTTTCCTCACTGGCAGCGATCTTTTCCAGCGCTTCTGCCCCATCACAGGCCTCTTCCACCTGAATTCCCAGCTCCCTTATCAGTGTACCGGCTATTTCCCGGTTGATTGCATTATCCTCAACCAGAAGAATGCATTTGCCTGAAAAATCTTTTGTAAGGCCATATATATCACCGTCATCAGGTAATTTATCTCCGCTCAGCTCATTGAGAAGATAACATATCTTGGCCCTGTAAAATGGCTTAGCCAAAAATGCTGTCACTCCGGCGCTGCGCGCCTCGCTTTCTATCTCAGCCCAGTCATAGGCTGTCAGAATGATGACAGGTATCTCTTCACCTATCCTGGCCCTGATCCTGCGGGCTATCTCCACGCCGTCCATATCCGGCATCTTCCAGTCAATGATAACAAGCCTGAACGGGTCCTGTGTATGAGATTCTTCTAAAACTAACTTCACTGCAGTTTTTCCGTCAGTGACAAACTGAGCACGCAGTCCCATATCCTCCAGAAGTTCAACGGCATCCTCACATGTCACCCTGTCGTCGTCCACAATGATGCTGCGCACGCCTACCCATTCTTCCGGAACCTCCTCCTGTTCTGCATCCTGTTTTTTCATGGAGAATGTCACCAGGAAGACGGAACCTTCACCGGGCACACTCTCTACCTGGATATCTCCATCCATCATATCAATGAGGTTCTTCGTGATCGCCATGCCAAGCCCTGTCCCCACGATCTTACTGCTTGTAGTATCCTGGGCACGTTCAAACGGCAGAAAAAGCTTCTCCAGAAATTCCGCATCCATGCCCATGCCTGTATCCTCACAGCGGAAGAGATAATTATGATAACCCTTGCGCGGACTGCTCTCCTGGTGCATCTCCACACTGACCCTGCCCCCGGCTGGTGTGTATTTTACAGCATTGCTCAGGATATTGATGCACACCTGGCTGATGCGCAGAGGATCTCCTATTACTTTTTCATTACGCAGTACTGAAAGGTGAACATCTAAGGCCAGATGCTTTGCATCTGCCTGAGACCGCACAAGTTCCACTGCCTCTGAGACTATTTCCGCCAGATTAAATGGCTCTTCCCTCAGGGATAATTTTCCGCTCTCTATCTTGGACATATCCAGGACATCATTGATCAGCCCCAGCAGATGTTTGCTTGACAGATTGATTTTTTTCAGGCATTCTGCCACCCTCTCCCTGTCATCCATGTGCGCAGCAGCGATAGCCGTCATCCCAACAATCGCGTTCATAGGTGTGCGTATATCATGGCTTATACTGGAGAGAAACTGGCTCTTAGCCGCATTGGCTGCTCTGGCGTTTTCCAGGGCGATCTGCAGCGCCATCCGCTGCTGGTCTTCCTCATATCTCTGCTCATCGATCCTTCTGGAAATCAGGATTGCAAGCTGGTCGTCAGAATAAGGATTCTCTACATAAATGACCTGTGTTGAGGTCCAGTGATAATTGCCGTCTATCAGCAGCTGTTTTGCTTCCAGAAAGATCTCTTTTTTCTCTTTTCCCAGTTCTGACCGGAGTTTCCCGGGTGCAAAACGGTTCTGGAACTCGTCATGGTAATCAGGATGTACAGAAGGCAGAAATTCTTTGTACAATTCACTGTATGAGCTTTGTCCCCCCATATTTACCATAAGTCCCGGCTTAACATATATGAATTTAAGAGTATCACACGTCAGATTTACACTGATGATTACCGGATAAACATTTGCCACAGCGCCCACAAGCAGCATGCGTTCCTGCAGATTTTCTTTTTTTGCAGCCTCTTCAGCCAGCTTTTCTTTTGTAATATCATGGAATGTGGCAATAAGGATGGCATCGCCATTTTCGTCCAGCGTCTTCTCCACAATACCAGATGCCCAGAAAAATCCGCCTTCCTGATTCAGAATACGGTTTTCAAATATATTTTTTTTATTCTCATCTGCTGTATTCTGAAAGACTTTCTCCAGATCTTCATAATCGTCAGGATGTATCACCTCATTCAGATACTTTCCTAAAGGCGCACTGTTAGGGGCATCTGCCGGATAATCCAGCATTCTCAGTCCTTCGTTGTTCAGCTGGATAAACCTGTGGGGCGTATCCACTGTTATCAGTGCGATTCCTTCCGGTACAGCATTATAGAGGTGCCCAATATAAGAAGCCTGATTGCGCAGCCTTCTGTTCATTTTATTTACATGGTAAAAATAAAAGAGAACCAGGATAAGGATGCCTGCAATTATACTCAGTATCAATATAAAGGTGCGTATCAGGATCTGATTTGTCTGTGCATCTACTACTTTTTTGGGGATGATCGAGATCAGATACCAGTCTGACTGCAGCCCCAGCGGAGTATAACAAAACACAGTACCTTCCCCCTGATAGGAAAATACAGCCCAGCCCGTCTTCATATCTTCCAGTGACCGGGCAAACTTTTCAAGCTGTCCCTGTTCATTTTCTGTGACAGAAAGCATATCAAATAAATTCTGAACAGTTTTGTTGCTGTTGGGATGGGGCGGACGTATGAGAACATCCCCTGCCGTATTAACTACATAGGAAAAACCGGCATCATTATAAAAAGAAAGAGTAAAGCTGTCCACGATACTGTCTACTTCATACTCTTTTACAAGATACCCTTCCATATTGTCCTGCATCACAGCCTTCACAGACACATTAAATGTGTTCATCCCTGTCACACTGCTTATATGAGGAGATATGATACCATTCATGTCATCAGCTGTTTCCAGCCATGCGCTGACTTCTTCATCCGGCTGTACGCCGTCCGGGAGTAAGGTTCCGTCACGGAGATAGAGAGCAACATTTTTATCAATCTGGGTGTAATCATGAAGCACTTCATCAAGCCTGTCCATCTCTTCTTTGGAAAACCTGGTCAGGGACTGAGACAATATTCCCAGTGATTCGAAATCATTATTAAGCTGTACTCTCAGCGTACTGCATCCCTGCTGAGTGCTTTCCATTATAGTGCTGATTGACTGCTGCCACAGCTGCTTCTTAACCTCACTGATAAAAAGAAAAGTAAGCAGACAAAGCACAGTGCCTATGAGGACAGCTGCAATTCCTATCTTATATTTTCCCCTTCTGGAATCTTCTTGCCTTATCACAGTTTTCCCCTTTCTGCCGCCGCTTCCCGGTCCATCCATTCCATGGCATTTTCCAGCGCCTCACCTGCCAGCAGCTGCTTAGACACATCAGCTGTTAAGTTCCATATGGGGAGGTTTAGCTGCCCGTCTGTTCCTATAACGGTCCTGTTCTCTTCGTAGCAGGAAATCAGGGGCTGTATGGCTTTAACGGTTGAAGGGCTGCCTCCCTTCAGCGGGCTGAAGGAAGACTGCTGGTCTGCAAATTTCCGGATATTTTCTTCCTTAGTAAAAAATTCTACAAATTTGACTGCAGCATCCATATTTTCGCTTTGTGCATTTATACTCAATCTCACATCAGGATTTATTACAAGCATATTTCCATCGTCCAGGATGGGAAGAGGTGCTATGGCAAATTCAAATCCAGGGTCCATCCCTTCTACCCTTCCGGCGGCCCAGGCGCCTGTAAGCATAAAGGGTGATTCCCCCTTTGCAAACTCAGTCAGATCATCCTCTGTCTTCTTTGTGTCCAGGGCCTTCTCTGCATCAATAAATCCCTTCTGTATGAATTCCTCAGCAATGGAAAACCCGGATGTGAGGTATTGGCTCAGTTTCTCAGTTCCGCTGTTCAGATTTCCAAAGACCTCACTCTGGCGGTCATCCTGATAAACAGAGTAGAACCCCTGTCCGATAGCCAGCGTTTTAAGCGAGATGTCATTATTAGCTATAACCGGAGTGATTCCCTTCTCCTTAAAAACACTGCATGTCTTTTTCCAATCCTCCAGATTTTCCGGTATTTCCTGTTTATATTCTTTTAAAAGATCCAGATTACAATACAGGCCAAAAGCAGTCACAACAGTGGGTACCCAGTGGATATGCTCTCCTTCTGCCATCTGGCTTAACATAAGATCAGTATATTCTGGTATAGAAGCAAGTCCTGACAGATCGGCAACCTGATTCTTCTCTTCCAGTTCAAGAAGTATATCATGATTAACCATAAATACATCGTCACCTTTTCCGGCTTCCATTCTTTTTTCCAGGGCATCATAATAGGCTGAGCCCTTCAGGCTCTCATAGGATACACGGATATCAGGATTTTCATCCATGAACTCTGAAATGATGCTCTCTATAACTACTACATTTTCTGGCTCGTATTTATTTCCGAAAAAAGTGAGTGTTGTAACGGTGGTCTGCTGTTCTTCATAATTCTCTACAATATTCCGTTCACTGCATCCACCCAGAATCAGGGTGCCTGCGAGGACTAACCCGCACAGCACCCTGAACCTGCCTCTTATACCGCAGCTGTTTGTCATCTGATACTTCCCCTTTATGTTTGTGCACGTTACAACGATTATAACATATTAGTGCATCAAACACAACACACGCTGCGGTGCAGAGATTCTGCTTATAATGTTTCTAATTTATTTTTCTACAGATATTTCATTGCAATATCATTCAGCTCTGCAAGAAGCTTCTCATTTCCCGGCTTTTTACAGGCCGGAACAAATATTTTAATAGTTTCTCTTGATTTTTCCTTCCTTGCCTCTTCATCCATATATTCAATAGTACGCATATTATGAAGACGCTCAGCCAGCTTCACTAAAAGCGCATTATCTGTAAGATCCGGTATATCCCGGTCCTGGTCGGAGATTTCTTTCAGTATCCCCATAGCTGCTTCAGAAATGTCCCCGGCATAATCCTCTATGCTGGCACTTGTTTTTGTGAAAGCATCGCAGAGCATACCGGCAATGACTGTATCCTCATCTGCTTCAGCCTCCGCCAGCAGAAGAGCTACATGAAGAGGATGAGTCACATACTCTTCACCTGAATACCTGTTCATACCCTGGTAAATGCTGCAGGCTGCATTATAACCACGCTTTAACCCGTCCATATCGCAGCCTCTCCCATTTTCCAGCACTGCCTCCGACAATTTTTCAAATAACTCTTCTTTTCCCATGTGCTCATCCGTCTGTGTCATAAAGATATGTCCCATATACATCTCCCTGCCTTTCTTATTATTATCGCTCCAGTTTTTTTGCAGCCCAAACACTTTCAGAAGCTCAGGAGGAAAACCGAATTCTTTTTTAAAGGCCCTGCAGAAACCGCTGGGTGACTGATAGCCGCATGACAGTGCTGCATCCAGGATCCTGCTGCCATCAAGTATTTCCTTTGAAGCACGTATCAGCCTGCGCTGCCTTATATATTCCTGAACAGCAAGGCCGCTCTCCTTCTTGAAAAGCCTGGCAAAATGATATACAGAATAGCCGGCCCATCCTGCAATCACCTCGATTTCAAGGGATTCGTCCAAATGCTCATTAATATATTTCTTAACCTTCAATATAAATTCTGTGTTTTCCACTTTCTTCACCTCCCTGTCTGGTAAATCCAGTATAAGGCAGATCTGGATTATTATCTTTGCCATTCTTGCTGTCTTGAGCTGTTTCCTGGAATAAAAAAGAATCCCGCAAGCGGGATTCTCCGCCTGCGGCGGGTCGCTTTAGCGACATGATTCCTTACCGCCGCAGTGCGATCCTCGCGGAGCGTTTTTTGTTACATAGGACGAACTTTCCTATGTAACAAAAAAACAGCCCCGGATCTCTCCGGAGCAATTATTTGCCAACACTTTTCTGATTTCTGACAATCTGCACGAGTGTCAGCGTTCATTCAGAAATGCCGCCACAGCTTCAGGCGTGGTATTCTGTGCAAGAGCTTCTGTTACCTGAACAGTGGAGAGCCCGAATACTTTCTCATCAGAGAGGTGTGCCCATATAAAGGCTCCCAGAATGGCAGCGGAGATTATCAGCCGAAGGGAAAAAGTTCCGGGAAGTCCTGATTCCTCAGGAGCACTGCAGTCTGCAGCCGCCGGACGGCTCTCATATCCATATCCTGATGTGAGGTACGCAGTCCTCTCTTTCAGCCTGGCGGCATTCTCTTCTGCTTTCCTGCGCAGCTCCATTGCTTCTTCTTCCGCACTTACATAAACATATTGCTCATCCGTATCCTGCTCTTCAGCCATCCGGGCAGGCAGGCAGTCTTCCCAGTCATCGGGCCTCATAATATCACTCCCGGCCAATAGTTTACATAATTTAATTATGTAAACTCATAACCTGCTTTTTATAAATCCTATGCCACAGGGACATGTATTAGTACAGGAATATGTATCTGGTCACGGAGCTGCGGGCAGCAGAAATTATCATCTCCTGGCGAGTTCTCTTGTGATATCTTCCCATGTCACCCCTTTTTCAGCCATCAGTACCATGACATGATAAAGGAAATCAGAAATCTCGTATTTGATTTCTTCCGGATCAGGATTTTTGGCAGCTATGATGATCTCTGTGGCTTCTTCTCCCACTTTCTTTAATATCTTGTCAATCCCCTTATCGAACAGATAATTTGTATATGACCCTTCTTTCGGATTCTGTCTGCGGTCTTCAATGACTGCAAATACATTTTCGAACACCTTCATAGGATTTGTGTCATCATAATCTTTTTTGACAAGGTTTGTGTAGAAACAGCTCCTGTTCCCTGTATGGCAGGCAGCGCCGATCTGTGCCACCCTGGCCAGCAGTGTATCTCTGTCACAATCCACAGACAGCTCCTTGACATACTGGAAGTGGCCTGAGGTCAGACCCTTTACCCAGAGTTCACTTCTGCTCCTGCTGTAATATGTCATCCGCCCTGTCTTGATAGTTATATCGAAGGCTTCCCTGTTCATATATGCCAGCATCAGGACTTCCCCTGTCTTATAATCCTGGGTGATGACAGGAATCAGCCCGTCGCTGTTTAACTTGAATTCCGTGAAGCTCAGGGAGCTTTCAAATGTATTCACGGACAGGCCGGCTTCCTTTGCAGCAGCCTTCAGCTCCATGACAGGAAAGTCAGACGCTGTCAGAACTGTGCAGCAGATACCGCTGATGCCATCTGATTCCAGCAGCTTTAATGCTCCCTCAGGATCCATGCGGCGTGAAAACGGCAGGATGGGCGCTGTAAGTTTGTGGTCCGCTTCCTTGATATTCACACCGTCCGCAAGCAGGAGCACCTCTGAGGCAAATTCCTCGATCAGTTCTTTCTTTGTATTCAGGACAGAGAGATTCTCCGTGCAGACACACATCTTATTTTTTCCGAATCTCTTTGAAGCCTCTTCCAGCAATTCTATGTTATCCTGTCTTGCAAAATTCAGAAATACCTTTCTGGCTCCTGCATAGATCAGTTTTTTTACATCTTCCAGGCGGTTAATATGTCCCCCGGCCATGATCGGAAGATCTGTCTGGCGCACGATTTCCTTTATCAGGGCTATGGCTGCCTCATGTTCCCCATCGCCTTCTGACAGATCAAACACAACAAGTTCGTCAGCTCCGTTGTGGTCATATTGTCTGGCCAGACGAATGGGATCCCCATCCTCAAAGAGTGCCGGATCATGAAAATCTTTTACTGCCCTGCCGTCCTTCAGAAACAGGTAAGGGACAAATTTCTTCTGCATATTATAAACTTCCTTTCGTTGAGAGTACATCTGTGATACGCCCGTCCTTTGACAGAGCCGCATCCAATGCTTTGGCAAATGCCTTGAACATCGCTTCGATCATATGGTGGCCGTTGCCCGGAGTGAGAACCTTGATATGCAGGTTCATGCCTGCGCTGTAGGAGACGGCATAGAAAAATTCTTTTACCATCTCTGTATCCATCTCTCCCACTCTTTCTACGGGGAATTCGGCGTCAAATGACAGATACGGCCTCCCGCACAGATCTACTGCGCAGATAACCAGAACCTCATCCATGGGCAGGATCTGGCTCCCGTAACGGCGTATCCCGGTCTTGTCACCTGCTGCTTCCCTGATGGCATTGCCAAGCACTATTCCCGTATCCTCAATAGTGTGGTGACAGTCCACACACAGATCTCCCTGGACATCCAGCTTCATGTCAAAGAAGCCGTGACGTGAAAAGCCTTCCAGCATATGGTCAAAAAATCCGATGCCTGTTCTGATCTTGGCTTTTCCGTTTCCGTCAAGATCCAGGCACATGGTGATTTTCGTCTCTTTTGTATTGCGCTCCACCGTGGCTGTTCTGGATGGATTATTCATCTTTATCCTCCCCTTCAAAACGTACCCTGATAGAGTTTGCATGGGCGGTCAGCTGTTCAGATGTGGCAAACTGTATGATGTCCTTGTGTATGGGATCAAGCGCCTCTTTAGAGTAATAGATGATACTGGATTTTTTGACAAAATCATCCACACCCAGGGGTGAGAAAAATTTGGCTGTTCCGTTTGTGGGAAGTACATGGTTCGGCCCCGCAAAGTAATCGCCAAGAGGTTCGCTGCTGTATTCCCCGATAAAAATAGCTCCCGCATTGCGGATCTTTGTCATTACCTCAAACGGATTCTTTGTCACGATCTCCAGGTGTTCACTTGCAATCTCATTTGCTGTCTCTATTGCCTCTTCCAGACTCTCTGCCAGCAGTATGTATCCGTAATTGTCCAGTGACTTCTCAATGATCTCTCTCCTTGACAGCTCTCTCAGGAAGCCGTCCACCTCCATGGATACTTTTGCCGCCAGCTCTTCACTTGTGGTGATGAGTATGGCTGAGGCCATCTCATCATGCTCTGCCTGGGAGAGCAGGTCTGCAGCCACAAACCTGGGATTGGCCGTCTCATCTGCCAGTACCAGGATCTCGCTTGGGCCGGCGATGGAGTCAATACTCACATGCCCGTATACTGCCTTTTTGGCAAGCGCCACATAGATATTGCCGGGTCCCACGATCTTATCTACCTTCGGGATGCTTTCAGTTCCAAAAGCCATGGCGGCTACCGCCTGGGCGCCTCCCGCTTTGTAGACCTCATCCGCCCCCGCCTCATGGGCTGCCACAAGTGTGGAGGGATTTACCTTTCCGTCTCTGCCCGGAGGCGTCACCATGATGATCTTATCTACGCCAGCCACCTTGGCCGGAAGAATATTCATGAGTACAGAAGAGGGGTAGACAGCCTTGCCTCCCGGAACATAGACACCGGCAGCTGCCAGAGCTGTCACCTTTTGTCCCAGCATAGTCCCGTCAGGCCTGGAATCAAACCAGCTGTACTGGCGCTGCTTCTCATGATAAGCCCTGATATTGACAAGGGCTTTTCTGATGACTTCCACAAGGGCCGGATCTGTTTTTTCATATGCTTCCGCGATCTCCGCCTCTGTCACCATTACATTTGAGGCATCTATCCTGGCCCCGTCAAAACGCTGTGTATATTCAAAAAGAGCTGCATCCCCTTTTTCTTTTACCGCCTCCACGATCTCGGCCACACGGCCTTCATACTCCCCATAGCTGTTGGGGCTTCTTTTTAAAAGATCTTCCAGAAGGTTATTTCTTGTCTCCTTCGTCAATCTCACTGTACGCATACAAGCTTCCTCCTTATATTACAGATTTAAGATCTGTCAGTATCCTGGCAATGCGTTCGTTCTCCATCTTCATGCTGACCTGGTTTACCACGACTCTGGCTGAGAGCGGGCAGATCTCCTCTAAGACCTCCAGGCCGTTCTCACGGAGTGTGCTGCCGGTCTCCACTATATCCACGATAACTTCCGAAAGCCCGACTATAGGCGCCAGCTCAATCGAACCATTGAGCTTGATGATCTCTACTGTCTGATGCTTCTGGTTATAAAAATAATCTTTGGCAATATTCGGATATTTTGTTGCCACCCTGATAAGCTCCTGATGCTTCAGCAGCTTCCTGGCTCCGGCAGGACCGCAGACACACATCCTGCATTTCCCGAATCCCAGATCCAGCACCTCATAGAGCTTCCTCTGTTCCTCCAGGATCGTATCCTTGCCTACCACACCTATATCAGCAGCTCCATACTCCACATAAGTAGGCACATCCGGTCCCTTGGAGAGGAAAAATTTCAGTTTCAGTTCTTCATTCACAAAAATCAGTTTCCTGGAGTCAGGATCCTTCATCTCCTCACATGTGATGCCGATCTTTTCAAAAAGCTCCAGTGTCTTTTTTGCCAGGCGCCCCTTTCCCAGGGCAAATGTCAAATATCTCATTTTTCTTCCTCCCACGTGCCGACCTCTGTCATACGGCTGCATACTGTCCTTCCATCTTTGCAAAGATGCCAGATCCTTGTGAGATGGTTCCTGGCGGCAAAGGAGAAGATGTCACGCCCCTCTGCCAGGGAAAGCAGGGTGACTGACATTCCTTCCTGCCGAAGCTTCTTTGAGAGAGCTACAGAATCCATCTCGAGCCCGGGCTCGCAGCACACAAGCACTTTATTTTCTTCTGAAGGAAGGTTTATCTTCTGCCTGGAGAGGGTATTTAAAAGCTGGTCCACCATGACAACAAATCCGATGGACGGGGCTTCTTTCCCAAAGTGTCCCAGCAGCCTGTCGTATCTTCCGCCTTTGATGACAGCGTCACCTGTGCCAAAAGTATATCCTCTGAAGATCACACCTGTATAGTACATATATTTATTGAGCATTCCAAGATCAAACGAAATATATCTCTCCAGCCCGTATGCAGACACGATCCTGTATATCTCCCTGAGACGTGTGATGGCTTTTATTGCCCCCTCATTTGAGGTCATGGCTTCCGCCTCATCCAGTATCACTGCTGACCCGAACAGACTGGGAAGCTTTGCGAAGAGGGCTGAGAGTTCCCGGCTCACAGGGAGATTTTCAAGGAATTCCTCCACTCCAAAATTATTTTTATTAGAGATCAGTTCCCTGAGTGTCTCCTCCTGCTCTTCATTAAAACCTGCTTCCAGAAAAAGGCTCTTATAAAAGTCTACATGACCCACGCTCACCTGGAATTCAGTAAGGCCTGCACAAAGAAGGCTGTCAATGACCATGGCGATGATCTCACCGTCTGCCTGAGGGCTGTTATCCCCGATCAGCTCTGCCCCCAGCTGCGTAGTCTCTTTTAAGCGCCCCTGGTAGCTTGAATTATTAATAAATGTATTGCCGGTATAACACAGTCTTGCGGGCATATCATCTTCCTCAAAATATTTGGCCGCCGCCCTTGCAATAGAGGGCGTGATATCCGGCCTGAGTACCAGCGTATTCCCTTCCCTGTCAAAAAACTTATAGAGCTCCTTTGATGAGACTGTCCCGACTTCTTTTGAAAATACGTCAAAAAATTCAAAAGTGGGAGTCTCTATATCACGGCAGCCATAGGACTTCAAAACCTTCCTTAGCCTGTCCTGCAGATTGAGCTTCCGCTCACACTCGTCATTGTAGATATCCCTGACACCTTCCGGTGTATGTAATAATTTATGCTTCATGACATAATCCTTTCTGATTCGCTGCGTTTCACTTTATTACTTTACAGTGATAATTTGTTAGCATATTAAATAATGCTACAATTATACTGGACTGCCGGACAAATGTCAATCCCTCCGCTCCAAATCTTTTTGCAGGGCATCCAGATAGGGTACGAGAATTCCATGGCCGCTTTTCAGGCACCAGTTCACATCAAGCTCCCCATAACAGAAGCTTTTTCTTCCTCCATCCTTTGCCCTGTCCCAGAAGAATCGCATTTTATCATATGGAAGATAAAAGATCTCGTCCCGGGAAGTAAAATACAGAATTAAAAAAGAAATGCCTCCCTGCTTTTCAAAAGCCTCCATAAAAGCCACCTGATGCTCGTGGATATTCTGAAGGGCAAATGTATCGCTGCTGCATTCCTTCGCGTCAAAGCACACGGGAATTCCCTGAACGGCGCCTATATAATCCACAGTACTCTTCTGCTCAAAATAAGCCAGGGTAATATGGCGGTTTTCTTTATCTATTTTAATTGGTGTGATCGGGGTGGGGATCTTCTGGATCAGCGCCAGCCCCTTTTCCAGGTACTGCTCATTTGAGCGGTTGATCAGATCCTCCAGTGTGGATCCCCTCAGTCCTCTTGAATTCCATGTTGCCATCTTATATCCCATCCTCACCGAACATTGACTGATCTATTTTTATCCCAAAACTGCCCGCAGCCCGGCAGAAATTTTCCGGGGGTGCAGCATAAAATGTCTTCCCGCTCAGATATTCCAGAGGCCCTGGCAGATCTGACGGCATCTGCAGCCTGTATGAATGCAGAAGCTGGTGTGTGACTCCCGCAGCTTTTTTCAATGTAAGATTCTGCACAGCATCCCCGTATTTGGCATCTCCCAGAATAGGATGCCCCACAGATGCCAGATGTGCCCTGATCTGGTGGGACCGTCCAGTTATCAGCCTCACTTTTAAAAGTGTCACTTTTTGAGACTCACATACAGGTGTGTACTCTGTGGAGATGGGGAGCGCCCCCTCTGACATCCTGCTGCTGATCACGACCTGGTTCCTGGCCTTATCTTTTTTCAGATATCCCTGTATCTTCCTGGTCCCGTCAATATGTCCCCAGACAAGGGTCAGATAATCCTTATGTATGCTTCTGTCCTTGAATACCTCCGCCATGATCTGAAGAGCAGGAAGACTTTTCCCGGCCGCCACGATCCCGCTGGTGTTCCTGTCAAGCCTGTTGCAGACAGACGGGCGGAAGCTTTTCAATGTTTCCTCAGTGATATCACCTTTCCTGAGCAGATAGGAGATCAGATATTCCACAAGCGAGACATCAGATGCCGCAGCCTTCTGGGAGAGCATTCCCGCCGGCTTATTTATCAGAACTATATGCCCGTCCTCATAAATGATCTCCGGCATCCCGTCCATCTTCACTGCCTTTGCTTGATCTACGGCCTTTATATTCTCTGTAAAAGAATCCACAGTCTCATCTGAGAGAAACAGCCTGATCTCATCTCCCACCTCTGTCTTCTCATTTCCGGCGGCCTTTCTGCCGTTTAATGTGATATTCTTCTTTCTGAGCATTTTATACAGAAAACTCTTTGGAGCCTTGTTCAGATATTTGGCCAGCAGCTTGTCCAGCCTCTGTCCGGCCTCATTTTGTGTTACCTTTATTAATTTCATCTTCTCATCCTTTGCCTGCTAATCCAGCTCCTCTTCGTCATCCAGAAAGTAAAGCTGGTCGGGAGCGCTCTCTATCACTCTCTGCATATCCTTGTAGGCATTCAGGAACCTGGCCTGGGTGTTATTCATAATGCTGAGTATCTCCTGCATCTTTATATGGAGCTTCTCATACTGCATCTCCCCTTCATTGATGCAGTCCTCTATCTCACGGTTTACCTTCTCTTTCTTTTTCAGCAGCTCTTTCTCTGTGCGCGCCGTCAGCTCTTTCTGGCGGGCTGCCGCCTCGGTCAGCATCTGGTCCGCCCTCTTCTGGGCATCCACCAGCTGCTTGGAGATGCTTAAGTAGTCCTCTTTATACTTATGATAATCAGCCTCCAGGCCGGCAGACTCTGCTTTGATGCGCTCCAGCTCCTTCTCCATGGATGCCTGCTCCTTCTGGGAGAGCTCCACAAGGGTGCGCAGCCTGGAACACTCGACCTCTTTTTTTGAAAGCTGCTGGCGCAGCTCTTTTTCCATCTCTTCCTTTGCAGCCTCCTGCTTTTCCAGCTTTCTGGCCAGCTCATTTGCCTCTCCTTTGGCTTCATAGAGCAGCTTTGATATCTGGTCATCTACATCATCTTTGTTATATCCGCCGAATACTGCTGTCTTGAATCTGATCTCCCTGTTCATCCGTATACTCTCCTCTCTTTGTGCCCTTATAATGATATTGCCATGATTGTATGCTTGATAACTTCACTCCTGCCAAGGTCAGGATATGTTTCATTTGGAGTAAATTCTATACCTTCCTCAATCTCCGCCCTGCGGGCTGCCAGACCACCGATGCGGTCCAGAAAAGGCTTCAGGTCTTTAAAAAGCTTTACATCCTCCCGGTATCCATTCCCCTTCAGAATATCCCGGATATGTTTCTCCACATAGGCGCAGTCTGCATTAGCCTTTGTGGTATATCCTACCACATGTGGGCCGCAGACTGCAATGGCCTCTATGGGAGTATTTTTATCGTAGGCAGTGATGACAAGCTCATATGCCATAGTCAGATCTCCTGCTCTCTTCCTGATCTTTTCATAGACTTCCCGGTCAAGTGGTTTCTGCATAAGCATCATGATCATGCCTACAGCAGAGCGGGCAGCCGGCAGGCAGCCTAGGATTGCCACGAAGGTAAAAAGATTCAGCCTTGTCTTAGTTTCAAACAGCCCTATAAAGAAGATTCCCAGGGGAATCGCAAAAAGGACTGCTGTTATAATACTTCTTTTTATTTTCTGTGAGTGGATATATCCCGGTTTTCCTTTGCTGATCTTTAATTTTTTCATTCTGTATTTACTTCCTTTCAGCTCCATTATGAAGGTGGTCCAGATACTGGCTTCCCATGACCAGCATTTTTACAGGCAGCAGTTTTGCAGCTATGGCCAGGGCCTTCATTGATGCCCCGTATACTGACAGCTCTCTTCCTGCCGCCGCGTCCCTGACTGCTTTTGCCGCCACTTCCCCAGGCTGTGCCATAAATTTTTTCTTATATGCAGGCATATGGCTTACCTCTTCTGCTTTATCAAAGAAAGGAGTGTCTACCGGACCGGGACACACAGCAGTCACTGTTATTCCCCTGTCATATACCTCTGCCCTAAGCGCTCTGGAGAAACTTAAGACATAGGATTTGGCTGCCGCATACACAGCGAAGCCCGGCTGCGGCAGAAAGGCCGCCGCAGAAGCCATCTGGATGATCCTGCTTCCCCTTCTCATAAACGGAAGGCAGAGGTATGTGACAGCTGTCAGCGCCTCGGCATCCAGCCGTATCATCTCCTGCTGCGGTTCCCACGAAAGCTGTACAAACTGCCCTATCTTCCCTATACCGGCAGCATTGACAAGGATCTTTATCTTGGCATTATTTTTCTTCAGCTCTGCGCGCAGGCGCTCTCTGCCCTCATCTGAGCAGAGGTCAAGGGGTAACGGCCTTATTTTTCCAGATACATGTATGGACATTGACTCCAGCTTTTTAGAATTTCTGGCGATCACCCATATTTCATCCAACTTATGGTAAAGAAGGGATATCTGTCTTGTAAACTCTAATCCAAGCCCCGAAGAGGCTCCAGTGATAATCGCAATCTTCATATTTTCCTCCATATCACTTGCTGCGGGATACCTGCCCTTTTTTACGGTGCACGTTCCTGATAGTCTTCTTCTTAGCCGGGCGGGGCTTTATCTCCTGCCTGCCGTAATCTCTGCCTGTGGCTCCTGCCACCGGCCTTATAAGGCATTTTCTGTCATAGCCTATAAGATCTGTTCTTCCCGCCTTCTTCAGAGCCTCTTCCACAAGCTCTCTGTTTTTAGGATTCCTGTACTGTATTAGCGCCCTCTGCATAGCCTTCTCATGGGGGTTAACCGGCACATAGACCTTTTCCATTGTTCTGGGATCCACACCTGTATAATACATACATGTAGAGATCGTAGAAGGCGTGGGATAAAAATCCTGTACCTGTTCAGGCATATACCCAAGATCGCGCAGATATTCAGCCAGCTCTACGGCTTCCTTCAGGGTAGAACCGGGATGTGAGGACATCAGATATGGAACCAGGAACTGTTTTTTTCCGGCTTTCTCATTCAGTTCCTTATATTTACTGACAAACTTCCTGTATACTTCATTTTCAGGTTTTCCCATCCTGCAGAGCACCTTATCAGAAATGTGCTCCGGGGCCACCTTCAGCTGGCCGCTCACATGGTGCTCCACAAGCTCTCTGAAGAAAGAATCATCCTTGTCATGGATGAGATAATCAAATCTGATCCCCGAACGGATAAATACCTTTTTCACCTTTGGCAGAGCGCGCAGCTTTTGCAGCAGGCTCAGGTAATCACTGTGGTCTATCTTCAGATTTCTGCATGGCCGGGGATACAGGCATTGCTTTTTGGGACATGCCCCCTTTGTCAGCTGCTTATCGCACGCCGGCTGCCTGAAGTTGGCTGTGGGACCTCCCACATCATGTATATATCCTTTAAAATCAGGTTCCCAGATGAATTTTTCTGCTTCCCTTAAAAGGGATTCATGGCTTCTTGTCTGGACGATCCTCCCCTGGTGGAAGGTCAGGGCACAGAAACTGCAGCCCCCGAAGCATCCCCGGTTGCTCACCAGGCTGAACTTTACTTCTTCAATAGCCGGGACCCCGCCGGCGCTGTCATAGTCAGGATGCCATGTTCTCTGGTAGGGAAGTGAGTAGATCCGGTCCATCTCAGCCTGTGTCAGCGGCGCGGCAGGCGGATTCTGAACTATATAAAGGCTGCCCCCATACGGCTCTGCAAGCCTCTTCCCGGAAAAAGGATCTGTATTACAGTATTGTGTATAAAAGCTTCTGGCATAGTTAAGCTTGTCGGCCTTTAATTCATCATAGGAGGGAAGAAGCTCATAGTCATAGACATCCTCTATCCTCCTTGTTTTAAAGACAGTGCCGTTTATGAAAGTAATATCAGATACGGCGATGCCGCTTTTCAGGGCATCCGCGATCTCCACCACAGAGCGCTCCCCCATCCCGTAGGAGATCAGGTCGGCTCCTGAATCCAGCAGGATGGAACGCTTCAGGGAATCGCTCCAATAGTCATAATGGGCCATTCTGCGCAGGCTGGCCTCTATCCCCCCGATAATAATGGGCTTATGCCTGAAAGCCTGGCGTATCAGATTGCAGTATACGATGGTAGCATTGTCAGGCCGCTTTCCCATCACCCCGCCCGGGCTGAATGCATCTGCCTTCCTCCGCTTTTTTGACACGCTGTAATGGTTCACCATGGAATCCATATTTCCGGCAGACACAAGAAAACCCAGCCGCGGCTCTCCCAAAGCCAGGATGCTGTCCTTGTTCTTCCAGTCCGGCTGGGCCAGAATACCAACACTGTAGCCATTTGACTCCAGGACACGGCTGATGACAGCATGTGCAAAGGAAGGGTGGTCTACATAGGCATCCCCCGTCACATATACAAAATCCAGCTGTTCAATTCCCTGCCTTAGCATATCTTCTTTAGAAACAGGCAAAAATCTGTTATTCATTTCCTAATACCTCATAGGTGTTCGTATAAATGTCATCATAAGTTTCGATATAATAATCTGCCCAGGCACGCTTCTTATCCCGCTGGTGTGCTGAGAATTCATCCTCTACTGCACATACTGACATACCTGCATTCTTCCCTGCCAGTATTCCCATAGGGATATCTTCAAATACAAGACAGTTTTCCGGCTTTACATCCAGGTCTGAAGCTACCTTCAGATAAATGTCAGGTGACGGCTTTCCCTTCGCCACCTCACAGGCAGTGCAGACAGAATGAAAATACCCGCCCAGTTTTCTGGCTTCCAGCACAGCGTCTACAAGGCCCCGTCCATTGCTTGTGGCGATTCCCATGCGGATATCCCTGGAGTGCATATCCTCCAGGAAGTGTCCGGCCCCAGGCTTTAGTGGGACGTGATACCTGTATTTCTCATATGCCATATCCATCCAGTCCTGCTTGATCTCCTCAAGAGTCCTTGGAAGGTCAAAATTTTCTTTAAAATATGCGGCTGTCTCTGTAAAACTCATGCCTTCTATATCCTGCTGCAGGCTCTCCGGCAGGGACAGATGATATTTCCCCAGATATTCAATATCGATGTCCTTCCACATCCACATAGAGTCCACCAGTGTCCCGTCTAAATCAAAAATAACAGCCTTTATGTTATCCAGTATTCCTTTTTTCTTCATATACATGCCCGCAGCTCCTTAATTTCTTCATCAGTCAGAGGCCTGTAGCAGCCCTTCTCCAGCTCCAGCGTAAGAGTCAGTGTACCCATGGAGAGACGTTTCAGGTAAGTGACTTTCTTTCCCACTGCCTCAAACATTCTCTTTACCTGATGGTACCTGCCCTCCTGTATCGTCACCTCTACCTCAGAATACACACATTCTTCCCGGCGCTGTATGCCCAAAACCTTCAGTTTTGCAGGCATTGTCTCTTTCTCATCCTGAATATCCAGGCCCGATGCAAACGCTTCTATATCCTCCCCGGTCACTTCTCCGCTGACAAGTGCAAAGTAAGTCTTATCCACATGCTTTTTAGGCGACAGGAGCTTGTGTGCCAGGGCGCCGTCATCTGTTATCAGCAGAAGTCCCTCTGTGTCCTTGTCCAGGCGTCCCACAGGGAAGAGATCCTCCTTCTTTGGAACATCCAGATAATCCATCACTGTTCTGGAATAATCGTCCTCTGTAGCCGTCACACATCCTGCCGGCTTGTAAAAAAGATAATAGGCCGGACCATTCTTTATTACTCTCGCGCCCCGGCAGCTGACTTCATCTGCCTGCGGGTCTATTTTATGCTCAGGTGTCTTCACTGCTGCGCCGTTGACAAACACCTCTCCCTGCCTTATATATTTCTTTACCTCACTTCTTGTACCTATCCCCTGATTTGCCAGGAATTTGTCCAGCCGTTCTTCTTTCATCTGTCTGCTCCTCTTTTTGTCTTATTGCATGCGCCATCCAGGATAATATTTATTCTTCAGCGCGCCCTGCATTCCCTTTGCCCATCCCAGTGGATACCCGTCAGCACAGACCAGGACCCAGCCGGAATACATTCCCGGAAGCTGAACAGTCTCTCCTTTTAAATACTTTCTGGCCTCAATGGAATCACCTGCAAGAGAGACACAATTAGGGTACTCTTCCTGTCTGAGGCACATGGCCAGCGCCTGAGACGGCTCAAAACGCCCTTTTTTCTGTGTTCCAAGCAGCAGCCCTGTGCGCAGGAAGCGCAGCCCCCGGATAGAGATATCGCAGAGAGGCCCGGGGATCAAATAAAGATTCTCATCTCTCACATCTATCTTTCCATCATGTTCCCGCAGCCAGGGGATATCTTCTGCAAATGCCAGGAAACTGGCTTCGGCCTTTCCCTGAGAAGATGACCCTTCCCGGGACCTGTTGCTTTTAGAGGTTCCGGCACTCCCGGCTTTCAGAAGCAGCGCTGCAAAATGCCCTTCCCCGCCGGCTCTGTGGGGCCAGATCCTGAGGCAGCGGCTCAGCCGCTCATCCATACCCGGCTCCGCTATCCCATCGCTGAAACCATCCCCCTTGCGGATATCTGCAATCTCCATCTCAGGATTATCATCTAAAACCTTCTGTATATTTTTCTCATTTTCCAGCGTTGAAAATGTGCAGGTGGAATAGAGAAGCATCCCGCCCGGCTTTAACATCTTTATGGCTGCCGAGAGTATCTCCTGCTGCAGAGGGGCATAAATTTCCGGCCCCTTTTCCTCATAGCTCTTTATCATAGAAGGATCTCTGCGGAACATGCCCTCGCCTGAACAGGGCGCATCCACAAGTATCTTATCAAAATACTCAGGAAAATAATTCAACAGCTGTTTGGGTGCTTCGCTTGTGACAAGTATATTCCTGTGTCCTGCCATCTCCAGATTCTTTAAAAGCCCCTTTGCCCTGGAATTGCTTATATCATTGGCGACAAGAAGGCCTGTGCCTCCCAGCTTTGCCGCCAGCTCCGTAGCCTTGCCTCCCGGAGCTGCACACAGATCAAGCACCTTGTCCCCATGCTCCACCGGCAGACGGCTTGCAGGGATCATAGCGCTTGGCTCCTGGATATAATAAAGGCCTGCATGGTAATGAGGATGCTTTGTCAGAGCATCCTCCTCATTATAGTAAAAGCCATTTTCCACCCAGGGTACAGGTGACATGGAAAAAGGTGTCAGCTTTAAGAATTCTTCCGTGGAAATCTTAGCGTTATTCACCCGCAGTCCGCAGGCGCTTCTGCCCTCCAGGCATTTTTCATATTCCCCGTATTCTTCCCCCAGCAGGGCCTTTATCTCTTGTACATATTTTTCCGGCAGTTTCATTTTAACTCCTTTATCTTAAGCCCTGTCTGTCAATGCCCCAGCGACTGGGCGCGGTAGCCTTCAGCAATAATATCCAGCTGCTTATGGAAACGCTGCAGCTGCTCTATGTCATTCAATTCATAAATGCGGTAAAATTCGTCCTGTATCTTGACGATCTCTCTTTTGTTTGCCAGATGATAGAGATTCTGTATATTATTAAGGATGTCTGACACAAGGTTGGCCTGTATCTGAAAGGAATTCTGCGCATCCATGATCTCACTTCTGACTGTTGACATCTCATTGTCCAGCACGATGATCGCATCTGCCGCCTTACTCAGCTTCTGCCTGATATGCTCAGGTATATTTCTCTTATACTTATACTGAAGGGAATGCTCTATAGTGGACCAGAAGTTCATAGCCAGTGTCCTGATCTGTATCTCCACCTGGATCCGTTTCCCTCCTGAGAGAGTCTGAACCTCATAGTAGACGATCATGTGGTAGCTCCTGTACCCGCTGTCCTTCATGTTGGTAATATAATCCTTCTCGCTTTTTACAGACATATCTGTGCGGCCGCGGATGATCTCCACAACCTTCTGTATATCCTCTACAAACTGGCAAATGATACGTATTCCTGCAATATCCTCCAGCTTTTCTTCTATCTCATCTATCCCTATTTTCTTTTTCTGGGCCTTTTCGAGTATGCTGGAAATCGCCTTTACCCTTCCCACAACCTGCTCAATCGGAGAATAAAGCCCTCTGTCCCTGTGTTCATGTATCAGATGTTCAAATTTTACAGTAAGTTCTTTCACTGCCAGTTCGTATGGATTGAGTATTTCTCTCCATAACTGTATTTCCATATTCTGTCTCCTTGCTATTCTTGATATTCGCAACTATCCAGTAACCAGCCAGTCACAAAATTTTTCCATTCTATATAGTATATCACAAGTCGTACTTATATTTCAACTTCTGCCCTTCAAGATAACGAAGCACCCAGTACGGATTGACTGAAATCTCTTCATAATGCTCAGTACTTATGTAAATGCCCAGATGAAGATGCACATCAAACATGCCTGTCGTCCCCTCTTCCTTACCGTACCCGCTGTCCCCCATAAACCCTAACAGCTCTCCGGCTTTCACACTGTCGCCGGGCGAAAAGTCCTTCGCATAGGATGAGAGGTGGGCATAATAAAAATAGCCTCCGTGGGGACTTCTGATCCCCAGACGCCACCCTCCCTTTTCCAGCCATCCCACCTTTTCCACAACGCCTTCTGTCATACTGACAATGGGGTAGTAACCTCTTTTATTCCCGGGAGGCATCACATCTGTGCCCTCATGCCTGCGCTCCCCTCCATAATTTCTCTTAGACATCCATGAATTGTCAAAGGAGACATCCTTCTCGCCCTCCAGATGTGCCACAGGAAAATAGACAAGGTCATTCCACACAGCCTCCGCGGCCTTTTTCAGTTCTCCGTATTCTTCTCTGCGGAAGTAATTGAAGTAACCGCGCCAGAGGGCAAAATTATCCAGTGTCAGCTCTTCATCCCCTTTCAGGCTGTACCGGTTCTGAACAAGCCAGACGCTTAAGGTCTCTCCTATCCCGCAGCCGTACAGGCCTGCTGCTTCCTCTGCCTTTGCAAGTGCCCGGGGATATACTTCCATATTCCTGAATTCAGCCGTCTCTGCTGCTCCAGGTTTCAGATTGTAGATCTTCCCCCGGACCATCATCAGCTGGGTCCCGCTCCCAATACAGAGGCACATCAGAATAGCCATAATCAATCTTATAAAGAATTTTTTCATAGACCTTTTCCTGTTACTATCTTTACATACATATAAATATATGCCGGAACAGATCTGTTCAGTACATGAGCCCGTCTTTTTCACTTCGTGCACTAAAATACATGTCTTGTGCATAGACTGTAAGAAAAAAGGAATTCAGAGCATTTTTCAAAAAGGCTCTGGTAACCGGCCGTGAAAAAATTTCTTTTTCCTGCATGTATCACTTTCTTTTTAATGCTTCTTCTTTTTATTCCCCAGCCTTCCCTCGAGGGAGCCAGGTACGGGCTGGCCCTGTGGATGGACTCTGTAGTGCCCACCCTGCTTCCTTTCATGATCCTCTCAGGCGTCCTGATGAAAGGCGGCCTTATCAAATCGCTCATGCGTTTTTTCACTCCGGCTGGCCGGCTTCTTTTTGGCATAGACAGCTACGGTACATATTCTCTGCTGGCCGGCTTTTTCTGCGGATATCCCATGGGGGCCAAGACCATCGCCGATCTGCGCCGCCAGGATCTGATGGGGCATGCCCAGGCTGCCTATTTGCTGAATTTCTGCAACAATGTGAGTCCGGCATTTGTGATCACCTTTCTTGTACTGCAGAATATAAAAGCTCCGCAACTGATGGGCCCTGTCCTTGTCATCATATTCGGCGCCCCTGTCCTTTACGGTATGGTCAGCGGGGCAAAGTACAGGCCCCTTATGAAAAAAGAAGTAAAAACAGTCAAAGAAAAAGCATCCCCGGTCCGGATTGATTTCGGACTGATAGATGCCTGCATCCTGGATTCTGTTATTACTGTTACAAAACTTGGGGCATATATTATCATGTTTTCCATTATAGCCAGGCTCATCCGTGAACTGCCCTTCCTCTCCGGGATATGGGCCGCCTCCATCGCAGGCGTCACTGAAGTGACGACAGGGATACAAGCCGTATCGGAGGCCTTTGCCGGAAATGCCCTGTGCATCCCCGCCCTGGCAGCGGTCACCTCATTCGGAGGCCTCTCCGCCCTGGCACAGACTGAAAGCATGTTAAATGGCACTGATCTGAAGATACTTCCATATCTTGTATCTAAAATAATAATCAGCGCCCTCGCATTTACGCTGGCGCTGATCTTTGTTCACGGATAGGAAATTCCTATCCGCAAGTCTCCTGGGGATGCGCAGCTGCACACGGTACAAAAGCAGTCCTTACTTATTCTTCAGCTGCAGCCTGTGTTCCCTCTTCATACTCAGGAGCTTCCTCATAGCTTCCGCCTGTGGTATAGCTGGACGGAGGCGCCTGCGGGGAGAGCTCTCTGCGGTTCTTATTGACAATGTCATAGCAGGACTGGATAGAATTTATAAAATTATTGTATTTAGCTCCTGCCGTATCAATCGTATGGCTCATGATCTTTTCTAAATTCTCGAGCATTTCATCAGCATACTGAAGCGCGCCCAAACGGATGCTGTTTGCATCATTTGTAGCGTTGTCGAGAATCTCCTGTGCCTGCTGGTTTGTCTTTTCCAGTAATTCATTTGACTGTGCATAAGCCTGCTGCATAACTTCACTCTCAGTGATCATCTGCTGTGTCTGGGAGGTGGCTTCCGCTATCATATTGTCAGCCTTGGACTGGGCGTCAGCCAGAATAGCATCTTTATTGCTGATGATCTTCTGATACCTTTTGATCTCATCCGGCGTTTTCATACGCAGCTCTCTCAATAACTCTTCCAGCTCTTCTTTATTTACAACGATCTTAGTAGAAGACAGCGGCTGGAATTTACAACTGTCTACATATTCCTCGATTTCCTCAATAATCTGCTCAATTCTGCTGCTCATTTCTATCTCTCCTTATTTTTTATTTCTGTAGGTCTTTGACTTACTTTTCATGCTTCTCCCAGATTTTATTATAAATCTTGTCCACAACGATTCCAGGGACAAATTCAGAGATATCTCCGCCGTAAGACGCCACTTCCTTAACTGTTGTTGAACTCAGATATGCATATTCAAGGCTTGTGGTCAAAAAGATAGTATCAATTTCAGGATTCAGTATCCGGTTTGTCTGGGACATCTGCAGCTCATAGTCGAAATCCGTAATAGCCCGAAGCCCCCTTACTATAAATTTGGCTCCGCGCTGTTTCGCAAAATCAACTGACAGCCCTGAAAAGGACTCAACCCTGACATTGGGTATGTCCTTCGTGACTTCTAAAAGTATATTAACACGTTCTTCCACAGAAAACAACGGTGTTTTAACGTTATTGACCAGAACTCCAACTACCAGCTCATCCACAAGAGCTGCTGAACGTGCGATAACGTCCAGATGACCGAAGGTCACCGGATCAAAACTTCCCGGATATACAGCTTTTCTCATCTCTTACTCCTTCTGCCTTCTGATAAACAGATGGGCATTTGTTTTGTATTCTTTCCTCTTTTCCAGTATGTAGCCAATTTCTTCCAGATAGCTGCAATCAGCGTTTAAGGCAGTCTCCACTATGATCAGAGTGTCCCCTGACACAAGGGAAGAATCCTTCAGGATTGACAGCGCCTCCGCCTCAAGGCCTTTATTGTAAGGCGGGTCCATGAATATAATATCAAAGGGCTCCCTGCCCTCCATCCGCCTGATGGCGCTCACCGCATCTTGTGTGATCACCTCCGCCTGTCCTTCCAGCCTTGTAAAAGCCAGGTTCTCCCTGATACACGCAGCCGCTGCGCGGTTATTCTCTACAAAGACTGACATCCCGGCCCCGCGGCTCAGCGCTTCAATGCCAATACCGCCGCTGCCGGCAAAAAGATCCAGAAAACGGCTGTCCGCTATCTCATCCTGAAGCATGTTAAAAAGTGTTTCTTTTATGCGGTCCGTAGTAGGCCTGGTCTCAAGCCCCGGAACTGTTTTTAAAGGCAGCCTTCTGGCCTTGCCTGCAATTACTCTCATTTTGCATACTCCCCTGCTGAATAGTTACATCCGTTTTATTATAGATGTTTTATGGGCCTTCTGTCAATTACTTTTAGGATTTATTAAAAACTGCCCCGCTTTACGCAGGGCAGTTTCTAATAATTATGTTAAATATATCCGTACTAAATATTCATATACTGTTCCAGGTCACCCGTCACGATGAATGCCGTCCACTCGGCAATATTCGTGGAATGGTCAGCCATCCTCTCTACATATTTGGCTATCAGCAGGTAATCCGCATATGCCCTTATATGCTCCGGGTTGTGTTTCATGGCAATGCACAGCTCATCTTTGATCTTCTCGAAATAATCATCCACTATATCATCCATCTTAGTGACTTCTTCCGTTTCCTGCACATTTTCTGTGATAAAGCTCTCTATGGTCATGCCCACCATTTTCTTCATTACATCAAACATCTCCAAGATATTTTCCGGCATGGGTATGATGGATTCTCCTGTGAGAGCGATAATATATTCAGATATATCTCCGCAGTGGTCGGCTATGCGCTCAATATCACCGATCAGGCGCATGATGGATGTCACTCTGCGCAGGTCTGTGGCTACAGGCTGCTGTTTCGCGACTATGCGTATGCATCCATGCTCCACTGTCCTCTCCAGCTCATCTATATCATCATCCTGGGCAATTATGGCCTTTGCCAGCTCCCCGTCCATCTCAGTGAGAGCCTTCTTTACAGAACCGATCATCTCTTCCAGCTTCTGCCCCATAAGACTGACCTTTTCAGTGAGCTCTTCTAATTCAGCCAAGTATATTTTTCTGGTAGTCATTGTGTTTCCCTCCAAATCAGCCGAAACGGCCTGTAATATAATCTTCAGTCTTTTTCTGTACCGGGTTATTGAAAATCTCCTCTGTCTCCCCATACTCGATGACATCCCCTGTGAGGAAAAATGCCGTCCTGTCAGAGATACGGCTGGCCTGCTGCATATTGTGAGTAACAATTATAATTGTGTATTTTTCCTTTAACTCTACAGCCAGATCCTCGATCTTCAGGGTGGAAATAGGATCCAGTGCGCTTGTGGGCTCATCCATCAATATGACTTCCGGCTCAACAGCCAGAGCTCTTGCAATGCAGATACGCTGCTGCTGGCCGCCGGACATACCCAGAGCATTCTTTTTCAGGCGGTCTTTGACCTCATCCCAGATAGCCGCCTGCTTCAGGCTTGTCTCCACGATCTCATCCAGCTGTGATTTTTTCTTGATTCCATGTATCCTTGGTCCATATGCCACGTTATCATAGATACTCATGGGGAACGGATTGGGCTGCTGAAAAACCATGCCGACTTTCTGGCGGAGCTTTATGACATCTATATCTTTGTAGATATCTGTGCCGTCCATATATATCTTTCCTTCTACCTTTACACCTTCTATAAGGTCGTTCATTCTGTTGATCGTCTTCAGGAAGGTGGACTTTCCGCAGCCGGAGGGCCCGATAAAGGCGATTATCTCGTTTTGCGGGATTTCCATATTTATCTGATTCAGCGCCTTAAAATCCCCGTAGTACAGGCTCAAATCCTGCACCGAGAATTTGGCTGGCTTCTTTTCTGCCATGGTTTTATGCTCCTTTCTTTAAAAGCCGTTTAGTGATGGCTTTTGATGCCCAATTTATGAAAATAATGATTACCAGCAGTACAATGCCGATGGCACAGGCTGTTGTCAGATCATTTTCTTCCTTCATAAGAGTATACATCTTAATCGTCAGGGTTGCGCCGCTGGCAGAATTTCCAAACAGAGCCTGCGGAATCTGCGCCACCGTCCCGGCCGTCAGAAGAAGGGCGGCCGATTCACCCACGATGCGCCCTATCCCCAGCAGCAGAGCTACCAGGATACCAGGCATGGCATTGGGCAGTATTACTTTATTTATTGTCTGAAGCTTTGTGGCCCCAAGACCAAGTGAAGATTCCCTGTATGTCTTCGGAATCGCTTTGAGAGCTTCCTCTGTAGTGGTGATGATAGTAGGAAGCAGTATGATGGAAAGTGTCAGGGCTCCTGCCAGAAGAGAATACTGCAGCCGGCATACCTTTACAAAGAACAGGGAACCGAACAGGCCATAGATAATAGAAGGAATACCCGCAAGGTTTTGTATTGCAAAATGTATGGTGGACATGAGCCGCCCCGGTTTTGCATACTCGATCAGATATACTGCTGAGAAAATTCCTACAGGCGCCGATATAAGAAGGGAGATGCCGATCATATACAGGGTCGTGACAACCATCGGCAGTATGCCTCCGCCCGGTCTTGTTATTTTCAGTTTAACATTTCCCGAAAGCCCGTTTAAGCTGGATACAGCATCGGACAGAGAACTGATGCCCTCTATTTTCAAATCCCCGGCCTTTGTAATGATATCTTTTTTTGAAACAGGGTACGCCTCATTTTTCGTATTTTTTGCTTCTTTAAGCGGAGAATCCTCATCTAATTTTGTAATTACAGCCTGTCCTTTGTCATTCAGCCCAATTACAGCTTTGATGGAAGACACGTAGCCTTCCTCCTGCCCCGAAGTCTGTTCCTGTTCTGCCGCGTCCACAGAGATATAAGTAGTCTTGTCTTCATAATCTCTTGTGAGAAAATCAATACTGATGCCCGGAAGACCTTTTATGACAATGAATCCGATAATAACCACAAGTATAAGTACAGTAAACCCTGCACAGCCATAGATCGCGCCGCGCACCAGATTGTCTTTTGCCTTCCTGCTCATTATTTGTCACCTTCCTTGTTTGTCAGCTTCAGCAGTGTGATATTTACGATCATGATAAAGATAAAAAGGATAACGCCCGTTGCAAAAAGCATCTCCTGCTGCCGCCCTGATGCGTAGCTCATCTCCATGGCGATATTAGTGGTCAGCGGCCGGACCATGGACCATATGCTGTTCGGGAGTCCCTGGGTAGGATTCCCTGCTATCATCATGACTGCCATTGTCTCACCAATCGCTCTTCCTACTCCCAGTACTGTAGCCGAGAGTATACCTGATTTTGCTGCCGGCAGCACAGCCTTGAAGATCGTCTGGATCTTCGAGGCGCCAAGCCCCAGAGAAGCTTCCCTGTAGGATTTTGGAACTGCGCGGATAGCGCTTTCGGAGAGTGAAACAATTGTCGGTAATATCATTATAGTCAGGACAATAATAACAGCCAGAAGGGACTGGCCCTGTACCATGGGCGAGATCTCTTTAATGATCGGGACTACTACGCCCAGGCCGAATGCACCGTATAATACAGAAGGAATGCCGGCCAGTAATTCTATGGCCGGCTTGATTACCCTGACTGCACCCTTCGGCGCCATTTCCGCTATGAATACAGCTGTCAGCACTCCGATCGGCACTCCTATGATGATGGCGCCCGCCGTTGCCAGCACTGAGCCTGCTATCATATAGAAGACACCATATACATTCTGGCTGGGAGCCCATCTCGTTCCCGAAATGAAATCCCAGAAGCTGTACGCATCTTCTCCAAAAAATGGATGAAGCCCCTTATAAAATACGAAGACTATAATGGCAATTACCGAAATAACCCCGGCCAATGCACAGATCAAAAAGATACCTTCAACAATTTTTTCCCATACATCCCGTTTTACATTGCGGCTTAAATTCCGGTCCATTGTCAAATTCCTTCCTTAATGTCTTGTTAAGACCTCTTTTGCTGATAAATCGTTACTTGTCTACACGGATCCCGCCATGTGTATCTACACAGGCCTGTCCGTCTGCTGAAACTGCAAAATCTAAAAATGCTTTGCCTGCGTCTGTCACCTTGTCATCATAGTAGCAGAAAAGGAATGGCCTTGACAGCGGATAATCACCTGATTTAGCCAGCTCTGCTGTCGCTTCAACACCGCCTACTGTCAGCGGTTTTACTGTATCATCGATAAATGAGAAGGATACATATCCGATTGCATTTTCATTTCCTGCAACAGCTGCCTGGACAGGTCCGTTTCCTTCTGACACAGAAGCGCTGCCTGCAAGTCCGCCTGCATCCTCAAGTCCGATCAGCTCTTCAAATGCACTTCTTGTCCCTGAGCTCTCTTCCCTTGATACTACAAAGATGTCACCATCCTCACCGCCAACCTCGCTCCAGTTTGTGATCTTTCCGGAGTAGATATCAGCCAGCTGTTCTTCTGTGATGTCTGTGACCCCTGTGTTGGCCGGGTTTACGATCACAGCAATGCCGTCATATGCAAACACTTCTGTTTTTAAAGCATCCTCTTTTTCTTCCTCTTTTAATTCCCTGGATGCAGCGCCAATATTATTTGTGCCTGATTTTGTATCTGTGATGCCGGCTGAAGAACCGCTGCCTGTATACTCGATCTTGACATCTGGATTCAGGGCTTCAAATTCATCCTTCATATCATTTAAAATCTTCTCAACAGATGTGGATCCTGTTATGATGACCGTTCCGCTTAAATCTCCTGAAGCAGTGTCACTTCCCTCTGCTGCTTCTGTCTCAGCCTTAGCTTCTGTGGGGGCTTCTGTTTTTGCTTCTGTCTTCGCCTCCGTCTTTGCCTCTGTAGCCGCTTTAGTTGCCGCTTCTGTGCTTTCATTGCCATTCCCGCATGCTGCGAGCCCTAATGTCATGATACCTGCCAGAGCCATAACTGCCAATTTTCTCATAATGAATTCCTCCAAATCTTTTTATGTTTTACAAGAATGTATTCTAAAGGAACCATATAAAAAACAATTCCTCTTTTTGTAAAATCTGTGTAAAGTAATGAGGAGGCGCCGCATTTCTGCAGCGCCTCCTCATTTTAGTACATTTTCCTGTATTACATATTCCATGTATTTATAAATGGATCGTTATAACAGTCCCTTCATCAGGGACACTGTGTATCTCAATATAACCATTATGGCACTCTACCACATGCTTGACAATAGAAAGCCCCAGGCCGGTACCTCCTGTCTGCTTCGAATGGCTCTTGTCGATCCTGTAGAACCTCTCAAATATACGTTCCTGGTATTCCCTGGGAATACCGATCCCTGTATCTGACACCTGAATGATAGGATGCTGGTCTCTCTCAGTGATAAGGACCTCTACACTTCCTCCCGGCCTGTTGTATTTTATGCCGTTCTCACACAGATTATATATGAGGTCATCCATCATAGACCTGACAGCGCACACATTCACAGTCTCACCTTCCAGCTTTAAGGTGACCCCAGCTTTTTCCGCCACATGTTCCAGCCTGTCCTCGATCTCCCCGGCCATCTTATACAGGTCCACAGTCTCCTTTGACTGGCGGATATCTTTTTCATCCAGCCGGCTGATTTTGATGATATCATTGACAAGTACGATAAGCCTGGCTGCTTCGTCATAGATCTTTCTTGCAAATCCCGGAACATCTTCAGGGGCCGCCATACCGTTTAACATAAGCTCTGCATATCCTGAAATAGAGGTGAGAGGTGTCTTTAATTCATGGGATACATTTGCTGAGAATTCTTTGCGCATCTGCTCAGCCTTCTGCTTCTGGGTGACATCCAGAATAAAGAGCACCGCTCCCCTGACCTTTCCATCCTCGATAACAGGGTTTCCGAAGACCTGCACCACTCTTTCATCCAGGTTCAGGACTGCACTGCTTATATCTCCCTTCAGGGCAGCATCAACAGTACTCTGCATCTGGTAGCTCCTGTTAAACAGGGATATACTTTTTCCTATATAATGCATGCTGGGTGCATGGAATAGATTCTTGCAGCTTCCATTGATGAAATTTATCTTTCCGGCCTCATCCAGCAGGATAAGCCCTTCATTCATATTCTCTGTGATGGTGTTAAACTTCTGCTGCTGATCCAGAAGAACATTTACCTGCTCATCGATCTTTGCATTCTGCTTTTCAATTCTGGAGAGAAGAGGCCATAATTCTTCAAAACACCCTGAGTCCATGGGCTTTTTCAGGTCGATGCTGTTGATGGGCTTTAGTATGCCCTTTGTCAGCATTCTGGCAATAAACAGGGAACAGAGCAGGACAGCCAGAGAAGCCAGCCCTATAACAGGCAGCAGCGTAAGAAATGTCTGCAGCACACTGTCACTTACAGATGATACCCTCACAAAATCTCCGTTCTGCAAGCGCACAGCGTAATAGTAAGTCTCCTCCCTGAGAGTGTCTGAGAGTCTGGACCCGGAACCATAACCATTTGCTGCCGCCTCCTGTATCTCGGGGCGCTTCAGATGGTTTTCAAGGCCTGCTGCGTCCGCATGGTTATCATACAGGACGCTCCCATCCTTCCGAATGTATGTGATGCGCAGTGATATTTCTGCTGAAAGCTGATCAAAAAAAGATACAGGATCCTCTAAAGACCCGCATGCGGCTGCCACATAGGCAGCTTCAGTCTTTGTGCTCTCCTGCATCTGTTCATGTAATGTATGATTTGAAAAGCTGACGAAAATAACAGAAATAAAGAGAATTGTCAGCAGCGCCAGACCGCATATATTCACATATATTTTTTTCTTCATCTTCTTATTCCTTTTTCCGCTGATTATTCTTCTATTTTGTATCCCACGCCCCGGATCGTCCTGATCATGTCGCCGCAGCTGCCAAGCTTCTGTCTGAGGGATCCGATATGCACATCAACTGTCCTGCTCTCGCCCTCATAGTTGTAATCCCAGATCACCTCCAGGATCCTGTCTCTTGATAGCACAATGCCCCTGTTTTTCATGAGATATACGAGAAGTTCAAATTCCTTATGTGTCAGGATGACTTCCTCTCCTGCCGCAGACACCCGGTGCTTCTGTTCATCAACTGAGAGCTCTCCCATGCTCAGAGCCTCATCTGACGGCGAAGCTTTTTGGCTTCGGCGCATCACCGCCTTCACCCGGGAGATCAGTTCCAGGACGCCAAAGGGCTTTGTGATATAATCGTCCGCTCCTGTGTCGAGGCCGATTACCTTGTCGTATTCCGTTGTCTTGGCTGTCAGCATAATGACAGGCACCTGTGACCATTTCTGGCTGTTTTTCAGTTTCTTGAGGATGGTGATCCCATCCTCATCGGGAAGCATGATATCCATAAGGATAAGAGACGGCACATCCCTGCTCATCCCCTCATAGAACTCCGTGGCGTTTTCAAAGCCCTCCCCGCAGAATCCTGCCGTCTTTAAAGCGTAGATCACTAACTCCCGTATATTTTTATCATCTTCAACAATATATATCAGTTTGTCCATTTATCTTCCTCATGATTAGTCTACTGTTCAGACATAACATACCCTGCAAGATTATACGCATGGTCTGAAATACGTTCCAGATTACTGATGATATCCAGGAATACTACCCCGTTAGTCGGCTTGCACAGCTGTTTTGAAAGGCGCTCAATATGTGTTTCCCTGAGCTCCTCCTCCATATTGTCAACCATATCCTCGTATTTCACTACCTGATTGGCGTCGTCTATGCTCTCCTTTTCCCGGGCGCTCATGGCGTAGGAGAAGGAATTGTCCACCAGATCCATGATCTCCTTTAATTCCTCCCTGGCATCATCCGAGAATACGATCTCTCCCCCTGCCCTGTTCCTGTCAATAAGCTCTGCAATATTTTCAGTATGGTCGCCCACCCTCTCAATATCGCTTACTGAATAAAACAAGTCGTTGATTATATTATGCTGATCCTCATTTAAAGAAAGATTGCTTATCTTTACCAGATACTCCGTAATCATCTTTTCCATGCTGTTGATCGTCTTTTCTGTTTCATAAACTTTATCCACAGCCTGCTGGTCATAATTAAGGACTGCATTGAAGGCCCTCTGCAGGTTTTCATGTGTTGTCCTTCCCATATGGACCACTTCCAGAATAGCATTTTCAACTGCAAATGAAGGTGTCTCCAGAATACGGTCGTCCAGATGGCGCAGGGTCACTACCTCTTCATCCTCTGAAGAGACAGAATCATCGTCATGGCTCTTCACAAAAACACCTGACAGACTTACCAGTTTATCAGCAAACGGAAAAATGAGTATGGTACATATGATATTGAAGATGGTATGGAAGATGGAGATCCCCACACTTCCGATACTTCCGTCTGCAAACGTGGGCCTCAGCCTGAACAGGAAATACATGGCAATGCCGAAGATCACAGCGCCGATCACATTAAAGGACAGGTGCATGACAGCCGCACGTTTTGCATTTCTGGGAGCGCCAAGGCTGGATAAAAGTGCAGTGAAGCAGGAACCAATATTGGAACCAAGGCTGATGTACACTGCTGATGCTGTCGTCACAACGCCACCTGTGGCTGCAAGAGTCTGCAGGATACCTACTGACGCAGAGGAGCTCTGCATAATGCCTGTGACAAGAGCGCCGATCGCAATACCCAGGAAAGGATTGCTTCCGAACAGGGCAAAAGCATTTGTAAAAATAGGGAGCTCTGTATAATCTGCAGCTGAATTTTTCATGAAATCCAGGCCGATAAAAAGCAGGCCGAGTCCGATGATGATCTCACCTGCAGTTTTTTTCTTTGCTTTTTTGGCAAACATGATAAAAAACGCACCAACGCCTACAAGAAGCGGAGCATAGAGTGAAGGAGACACAGCTTTGAAGGTATCACCCAGCTGTCCCAGGGATACGATCCAGGAGGTGATGCATGTACCTATATTCGCACCCATGATAACTCCGATGGCCTGTCCCAGTGTCATGATCCCTGCATTAACAAAACCAACCACCATAACAGTTGTGGCGCCGCTGCTCTGAATGATAGCCGTAATCAGGGCACCCACAATAACAGCCATAAAGCGGTTGTTAGTCAGGATGCCCAACAGTTCCCTCATTTTGCTGCCTGTAGATTTCTGGATGCCGTCTGACATGCTGTGCATACCAAACAGGAACATCCCCAGGCCTCCGATAAACAAAAATAGATTTTCAATGTCATTGATTGACATACAAGATATCCTCCTCTAAATTTGATTTCTCCACTCCAGATCTCCGTGGTCAAGGCCCAGTATCAGAGACTCAGCCGTAGCAATATTAGTTGCGATTGGAATATTGTAACGGTCACAGTGTTTTGAAACCATATAGATATCCGGTTCCTTAGGACTGATCATAGCAGGATTATAGAAGAATATGACCATATCTAATCCATTGCGTTCTATCATTTCCAAAAACTGCTTATCTCCCCCGATGCTTCCGGGAAGAAACTTATGTACGCGCAGATTGGTGACCTCCTCTATCCTTCTTCCGGTGGTACCTGTTGCATAGATCTCATGTTTTCCAAGGATTCTCTTGTAAGCTACGCAGAAATCCTCGATCAGATTTTTTTTCGAATTGTGTGCAATTATTCCTATATTCATGTATTTTCAACCTCGACAATAAAAAGTTATGTAACTGTTCAGTATCTATTCAGCTACAACGATATTTTGATTATATCATAGGTCACTGTAAAATGGGAAATATTTTTGATGTTTTTTTGTCGAAAAATATATTCTCCCGCAGGAAACATATTTTTCCCGGAAAAAGGGGATGCTGCATCTGCGGCATCCCCTCTGTATCCATCTGATTCAGTATTCAGAATCTAAATTAGATCTGAGACATTCCAGAGTTGCCCATGGATGAGCTGCCCATGGATGAACTTCCCATAGATGAGCTTCCGGACATCTGTCTTTCCTGTGCTTCGATCATTTTTTTAACCATATATCCGCCTACAGAACCATTCTGTTTGGATGTCAGGTTTCCGTTGTAACCATCTGTTAACGGTACACCAAGCTCATTTGCTACTTCGAATTTGAAACGGTCTAAAGCACCCTTTGCTTCTGGTACAGCTGCTGTGTTAGATGAACGATTTGACATAATAAAACGCCTCCTTTAAATTTCTTTTCTTTTCATTCTTTATTTTTAATTGTTTGCAATTGTTAGTTGCAAACATAGTATGTGGAGCATTCTTTTTTTTAAACTGGTAATTATTTCATAATCTCCAGAAGTTCCATTCCCCGAAAAAAAGGGAGACATTGCGTGAACGCTGCACCTCATACCATGATTATTATGGCCGAAATGCAGAATTCAATTCACAATGTCTCCCTTTAAAATGTAGTTTTTATTATAAGCTTATGCTTCCTGTCACACTGCTGTTGATCACGTAGTAAGCAGCATCTTCTTCAGGCTTCAGATAGATTTCCAGAGTCTCTATCTCATCCGTCTTCTTGTTGTATTCTTTTTCCCAGATCTCCTTCACACGTGAGCTCAGATCAGCCGCCGATACTTCTTTTCCAAAGCACTGGAGATAAACTGTCTCTTTTATCTCTGCGCTTTTCTTTGCTGCAGCTGTCCTTCTGGCTGTCCCGGTCTTTCTTGCGGGAGCCGTTTTCTTTGCTGTTTCCGTTTTTACTGCTGTATTTTCTGCCGTTGTTTTTTCAGTTGTCTTTTCTACAGTAGTTGCCTTAGCAGCAGGAGCTGCCGCAGCTTTAGGAGCTTCATTCTTTACAGCTGTCTTCGTATCCTTTACAGGGGCTGTCTCGACCTTCGCTGTCTCTTTTGTGAGTTTCTTTACAGTTTTCATACAATTTTCCTCCTCAAAAACTACTACCAAAATGTTGCGGTTTCACGCTGCAGTCCCACAAAATGGGCACTGCACAAATAGCATGATATACCATTTTACCGGAAATAGCAATAAAATTCTTAAAAATTCACGGTATTACAAAAATTTATACACTCTTCCATCAGCCTTTTCAGGCCTCTGTGTTCCTCCATATCCAGCTGCGGATCCACTGCCAGAACAGCCGCTGCTGCCTCAGAAGCTTCCTGCATAACAGGGGCATCATTGAATACATCCGCGATTTTAAATTCCAGCAGACCGCTCTGGCGAATACCGAATATATCCCCCGGGCCGCGCAGCTTTAAGTCCTCCTCAGCTATATAGAAGCCGTCATTTGAATGATTCAGTATCTCAAGGCGCTTCTGCGTCCGCTGATTGTCAATTGTATGCATAAATATGCAAAAAGACTGGTGTTTCCCTCTTCCCACCCGGCCTCTCAGCTGGTGAAGCTGCGCCAGGCCAAATCTTTCTGCATTTTCCACCATCATGACAGTGGCATTTGGGACATTTACCCCAACCTCCACCACGGTGGTAGATACCAGGACATGGATCTCTCCTGACAGGAACCGCTCCATGATTGCATTTTTCTCTTTAGGCTTCATTTTGCCATGCAGGTATTCCACGCACACGGAAGGAGCAAGCTCTTCTTTCAGCTGCTGAGTATAAGAGATAACATCCTCAGCCTCTATCATCTCACTCTCCTCTACCATGGGACAGATAATATATGCCTGACGCCCTTCATCCACCTGACGCTGTATAAACTGGTATGCCCTGGGTCTGTACCCGGTATTTACCACACAATTTTTTATGGGAAGCCTGTTAGAGGGCAGCTCATCTATGACCGAGATATCCAGATCCCCATAGAGGATGACAGCAAGTGTCCTGGGTATGGGCGTAGCGCTCATGACAATGGTGTGGGGTGTACTTCCTTTGGCAGCAAGAGCCTCTCTCTGGCGCACCCCGAAGCGGTGCTGTTCATCAGTGATCACAAGGCCCAGATTATCGTATTCTACTTTCTCCTGGATCAGAGCATGGGTTCCTACGATAATATCCGCCTGATGCAGCTTTATTTTTTCACAGGCCAGGCGTTTTTCCCTGGCTGTCATAGAACCCGTGAGGAGCACCGGCACAAATGCCAGCCCCTGGCTTTCGATCAGCTCCGTGAGTGCAGCAAAATGCTGTGCCGCCAGCACCTCCGTGGGCACCATAAGGCAGCCCTGGCAGCCGGCGTCTGCCGCCATAAAAAGAGCCAAAAATGCTATAATAGTCTTTCCTGAACCTACGTCCCCCTGTATGAGCCTGGCCATGACATTTTCACCTGACATGTCATGCTGTATCTCCTCCCAAACCCTTTTCTGGGCATTTGTCAGCTCATAGCCCAGGTTTTCTGCCACCTTCGATGTGAGAGAGGTCCTGGGTATGACAAAAGGACTCCTGACAGCTTCCCGGCTGGTTTTAAGCTGGTTAACTGCAAGGATAAACTGAAAAAATTCATCAAACACAAGCCTTCTTCTGGCCTGCATCATGCTCTCCTCATCTTTTGGAAAATGTATCTGTTCCAGAGCGAAACCATACTGGGCCAGATGGTATTTCTGGCGTATCCACCCGGGAAGATAGTCTTTCATATGCTCCAGACTCTCAAACGCCTGTCTGACAGCCTTGGAAACCATATTATTGGTGAGCCCCGCAGTAAGAGGATACACAGGCTGCATGATCCCCACGAGCTGCTCGTACTGCTGTACACCAAAAACAGCAGGCTGTTCCATGAACAATCTGCCGTTTTTCTCTGCAACTCTTCCTCTGAATACGTAATGAGCGCCCTTTTTCAGTGTATTTTTCAGATAGGGCATATTAAACCAGGTCAGATTCAGCACGCCGCTCTCATCCTTTACAGCGGCTGTAACGATCTGTTTCCCTTTCATCCGCTTTACAAGCACTGCAGATGCCACCATGCCATACACGGCATAGCGTCCTTCTGCTGCTGCCTGCCGGATGGGAACGATCTCTTCAAAAACATCATATCCCCGTGGATAATGGTGCAGGAGATCCTGTATTGTCCTTATCCCTGCATGTTCGAAAAGTACCCTTGTCTTCTCGCCTATGCCCTTTAATGTATCTACAGAAGAATATTCATCCATGGGCAGCTTCCTATTCTACTGAGACCACATAGTAGTAGATAGGCTGGCCGCCGCTGTAGACTTCCACATCACAGTCAGGATATGATTTCTCCAGCCCTTCTGCCAGCGCCTGGGCCTTCTCTTCAGATATCTGGTCACCATAGTAGATACTGATAAGTTCGCTGTCACCGTCCATCATAAGTTCCACTGTCTCACGCGTCACTGCCTCCGGATCGTTTCCCACAGCAAGGATGGAATGGTCACCAATTCCCATTATATCCCCCTGCCTGATCTCTTTATCATCAATATGCGTATCCCTGACAGCGTAGGTGATCTGTCCTGTCTTCACATTCTGGATCTCTTCCAGCATGACCTGCTCGTTCTCCTCAACTGACTTTTCAGGAGAATAGCTGATGATAGCCGTGATACCCTGAGGAATCGTCTTTGTGGGAATGACAATGATATTCTTATCCTTTGTCAGTACCTTTGCCTGATTTGCTGCCATGATGATATTTTTATTATTTGGAAAGATAAATACATTATCAGCATACACCTGATCTATAGCTTTGAGCATATCCTCAGTGCTGGGGTTCATAGTCTGGCCGCCCTCGATCAGGTAGTCAGCTCCCAGTCCCTTAAAGATCTCACTCATACCTTCCCCGACAGAAACAGAGATAAAGCCAACTTCCTTTTTCATCATACTGGCAATGGCTTTTTTCTCTCGTTCTTCCTCTGCCTGCTTAGCAGCCAGCTTCTCAGCATCCTTGATAAGCTTTTCCTGATGTTCTTCCCTCATATTATCTATCTTGATCCTGCTGAGAGAACCATAAGTCAAAGCTCTTGAAATTGCTTTTCCGGGATCATTGGTATGTACATGTACCTTTACAATACCATCATCGGAAACAAGCACGATAGAATCGCCGATTGATTCCAGAAATCCCTTAAAGTCCATTTCTGTCTCTTCATCATATGCTTTCTCAATCATAATAATGAATTCTGTACAATAACCAAATTTAATGTCAGCTTCTGCCTGAGGTGAGATTTTAGTAACAGTGCCTGTCTTTGGCGCACTTTCTATACTATAGTCGATCTCTTTGCCTAAAAGGACATCATAACAGCCCTTGAGCACTTCTACAAGTCCCTGTCCGCCTGAATCCACAACACCTGCTTCTTTTAACACAGGAAGCATTTCAGGAGTCTGTGAAAGGACATAATCAGCATGTGCGATTATCTCACCCACGAATTCCTCCAGTCCGATATCAGTCTCAGCCAATTCAGATGCCTTGTCCGCCGCACCTTTGGCAACTGTCAGGATCGTTCCTTCCTTTGGCTTCATTACAGCTTTGTACGCAGTCTCCACAGCTTTCTGCATGGCATTGGAAAGAATGATGGTATCAATCTCAGAATAGCTCTTGATGCCTTTTGTAAATCCTCTCAGCAGCTGAGAAAGGATAACGCCTGAATTTCCTCTTGCGCCGCGCAGTGACCCTGACGAGATTGCCTTGGAAAGTACCTCCATATCAGGGTTCTCAAGAGCAGCCACCTCCTTGGCAGCTGACATGATCGTCAGTGTCATATTAGTTCCGGTATCGCCGTCAGGCACCGGAAAGACATTCAGTTCATTTATCCATTCTTTTTTTGATTCCAGGTTTTTCGCACCAGCCAAAAACATCTTCGCGCATAGCTGGGCATTTATCGTATTTACAGACACAACGTGCTCCTCCTTAATCTATCGCTCTTACACCTTCAACATAAATATTGATCTTTTCAATTTCCATGCCGGTGAATTCTTCTACTTTGTACTTCACATTGCTGATCAGATTCTCGGCTACAGCCGAAATACTTACGCCATATGACACGATCACATGAAAATCAAGTGAGATCTTATTATCATTGAGTTCTACGTTGATGCCATGCATCAGGCTGTCCTTCCTGAGAAGTTTGACAAGGCCGTCCTTCATATTGACAGCAGCCATGCCGACAATACCAAAACACTCCACAGCCACGCTTCCGGCGTAAGTGGAGATCACATCTGCGTCAATCAATATAGAGCCTAAATCAGTATCCATACGTCCTTTCATATCGGTACCTCCGTATTTCTTTTTTTAACGATGCCGCAGTTATACAGCATCTCATATATCGTACTGTTGCTATTATACCCTGTTTCTCTGTAAAATGAAATAATAAATTTTACATTTGCGCACTTATTTCATATTTTTTTAATTTTTGCTTGCAAAATTTGGCGCCTTCTGTTAGAATAATTAGTGTTGTGAGTCTATGTAGTGGATAGTAGACGGAATATATTACAAGGAGGTGCGGTCATGGCTAAATGTGCTATTTGTGAAAAGGGTGCTCATTTCGGAAATAACGTGAGTCATTCTCATAGAAGATCAAATAAGATGTGGAAATCAAATGTAAAATCTGTGAAAGTGAAAGTTAACGGAGCTGCTAAAAAAATGTATGTATGTACTTCTTGCTTAAAAAGCGGCAGAGTTGAAAGAGCATAATTGTGTGAACGTTAAAAAACCTCTCCTTGTGAGAGGTCTTTTTTATTTCCGCAGAACAAAAGCATAAAAGCGGGGAACCCCCGCTTAACAGCTGCAGAAAATATTATAGCCGATCAGAAGAAGTGTTATCGTAAGGACGGCTACCAGAATGTTGGGCAGAAAAAGTGCCAGGAGCATTCCTATCGCTATCCAGAACAGCGTATAACCGATTATGCGTTTCATAGCCGCTCTCCGATTTATCTCTTTTCCATAATATATGCAGGAACAGCCGTTTAGATTCCCGCAGCTGTATTAAATTAATAACAGTCCAGCCTTCGGCTGCCGAACGGCAGATGGCTGAACTGTTATTTAAATTATGCTTCTTCCTTCATATCATTAATGATATCGTCTACCTTTTCTTTTTCTTTAGCTTTTTCAGAGTCCTTATCTTCATCTTTTCCTTTGGACCCATCCATGAATTTATCTACAAAATCAGGAACCATATCAAGTATCTTGGTAAGTCCGTCCTGATGTTTGATATTCACCAGCTTAGTTGAACCATTGTGGATCACAAGGACTGCGCTCGGTGACATCTTGCCGCCCATTCCGCCGCCTCCATTGTTCTTTTTATCTTCAGCCCTAGCGTTGGCAGCCACGCCGAAGGTCACGTCCACCAGGGGAAGAAGTATGGTATCCCCCACTGTAATAGCATCTCCCACTACAGTCTTTGTGGTGATAAAACTGTCCATCCCTTTAAACAGGGAATCAACAGTTGCCTGAAATGAATTGTCTGAAGCCATAATTATTTCCTCCTTAAAATTTACTGCGGCAGCCTCTGCTACGCTTTCAGTTGTTTTATCAATTTTCTGAGATCTTTATTTCTGAAAAGGATCCAGACAGTCTTTGCCACATGGCAGAGACGGACATGGCCTTTTATCAGCAGCTTTCCTTCCAGTATCAGCGGCTTGTCCGGTTCAAACTCCGGAAGCAGTTCCACCTCATAGAAGCTCATGGGAAGGATGATATACAGCCCTCCTGTCACCATCCCTGTAATGGACGGATCCTCAAAACCATACCTGAGTTTTCCCTGTATTTTCCTGGGATGAAGATGTTTCCACAGGAAACGGATCTGGTCTTTACTGAGCATAAAGACCGCCTGTGTGCCTTCGTCTTTCCATATACTGATATAATGCTCTGCCTTTTTTCTGACAGCTTCTGCTTTGTTCTGGATTCCCTGCCATTTTTTCAGCAGTTTACCGGGAATCTCAGGAATATGGACTAGTATACCGTATATTTTAAGAACTGCTGTTTTAACCTTATTATACAGTCTTTTGATCTTTTCCAGCGGGCCGGGCCTTTCAGCGCTGCTTCCTATTTGGCCGGATTTTACGTCCTCTTCTTTTTCAGGCTCCTTTGCCAAAACTGCCTTCACTTCTTTGGGCTTTTCTGGCACACTTTCCTCTTTTGGAGCATTTTCAGGCTTTGAAGCCTCTTTTTCTGGCAGCCTCTTCTTGTCCGCCGGCAGCTCCTGATCCTGGCCGGGACCTGAATCGTACTCTCCATCTTCACTGTCTTCACTGTTTTTACTTTTTTTTCTTTTTCCGGGCGGTTTTTCTTTCTTCTCCGCAGCCGGGAGAAGCTGTTTTGTGAACCCACAGATCCTGACAGTGACATACGGTTTGTTATTTTCCAGCTTCGCAGTCACCAGTATAAGATGCGCTAGCCAGCCAAATTTCCCCCGGGCCAGATTACTTCCTGTCCCTCTTTCAAAATCCAGCTGATACCTGAGAGGCACAAATAAAATCAACAGGACACCAAGCACCAGCAGTCCAAGGACCACCGCCAGAAGAATACCTATGATTTTTAGTATTGCCAAAATTATATGTAGCATATTCTCACACCTGTCGATTTCTTTTTTGATTCGGCTTCTGCCCTGGTTTTACTTTTTCAGCCAGATATCCTCTGACATCAAATGCCCCTGTGGCCTTATAGACCTCTTCAATGATGGAGACCGTGACCTGCACCGCCTCATCATAGCCTTTGGCTATCCCCACGATCAAAGGCAGGTTTCTCCTGACTGCCTTCTGCTGTAAGTATGCCGAGGAGATAATTTCTAATAAATTAGCCGGATTGGCAGCCAGCGTGATCAGATAGATATCCAGCATCCCTGCATTCTGGTTCAGTTTGCGGATGATTTTCTTCTGTCTGACGCCGGCACCCTCTCCTGCATATAGTTCAGGATACCATTTTAATCTCTGCATGTTACCATTCTTTCTGATGCGCATCTGTCCTGCATGCGGCAGATGCTTATTTCTGTTTCATTCTGGTCTCAATAGCATCAATGACAGTCTCAAGGACCTTGATCCTGGCATAATATTTACAGTTTCCCTCCACTATCACCCATGGTGCATATGTGGTAGAAGTCCTGATGAGCATCTCATCCACTGCTTCCTCATACTGATCCCATTTTTCTCTGTTGCGCCAGTCTTCATCTGTGATCTTCCAGCGTTTTTCAGGAATCGCCATCCTCTCTTTAAACCGCTTTTCCTGTTCGTCCTTATCTATCTGCATCCAAAATTTTATCACAATTGCTCCCGAATGTGCAAGATGGGCTTCCATGTCATTTATTTCCTTGTAGGCTCTCTGCCATTCATCAGTTGTACAGAAACCTTCTATTCTTTCTACCATGACGCGCCCATACCATGTCCTGTCAAATATGGCCACATGGCCGGCCTTTGGAACATTCTGCCAGAAACGCCACAGATAGTGATGTGCTTTTTCAATATCATTCGGCGCGGCAGTTGGATTCACGGCGTATCCTCTCGGATCCATGCACTCTGTCAGTCTCTTTATGGCACCGCCTTTGCCTCCTGCATCCCATCCTTCAAAGGCCAGGACGACAGGGATCCTTCGTCTGTACAGGTCGCTGTGCAGAACTGCCATCCTCCCCTGCAGCTCTTTTAATTTTTCTTTATATTCAGCCTTCGTATAGGACAGTGACAGATCCGCGCTGCTTAAGATGGAGGATCTGAGGGAGAACTTGTCCTGAATACCCTCTTCAGTACTCTCAGGTTTTGCAGTACTCTTCTGAGGATCTGCATTTTCACTTTTCTTTTCTTCTGCCCTGGCCTCTTCTTTTGCTTTCACTTCAGCCACTTTTTCTTCCAGGCGTTTTATCACAGCAGATATTATTTTTACAGCTGCATATTCCCTGTCCATGGCCTCTATGATCGTCCACGGGGCAAAATCCGTATCAGTCCTCTGAAGCATTTCCTCATTCATGACTTTGTATTCATCAAAATGCTTCTGGCGCTTCAAGTCGCCCTCCGTGACTCTCCAGGCTGTCTCTTTATTGTCCAGCAGTACCTTGTAACGCTTTGCCTGCTCTTTTTTTGTGATGTCCAGAAAGAATTTAAGGATCACATTCCCCCCGTCTGCCAGCTGCTGCTCAAATGATATAATTTCATTATATGCATATCCCAGCTGCGCATCCGGAGTGACCTTATCAAATCTGTCCACAAGCACCCTTCTGTACCAGCTGCGGTCAAAAATAGCAATCCTGCCATTCTCCGGCGTCTTTGTCCAGAACCGCCATAAGAACGGCCTCATCTGTTCCTCCTGGGATTCGCCGCTTATGGCAAATACCTGAAAGCCTCTGGGATCCAGCGGCTGTATCAGCTGGTTAATGAGCGTCCCCTTGCCGGAAGCACCAAATCCTTCAAAGACAATGATCACCGGTATCTTTAGATCCCTGCATTCTCTCTGCAGCGCTCCCAGCTTTGGAGCAAGCGAGTCCATAATCTGGCGGTATTCTTTTTTACCCATCTTTTTAGATAAATCAATCTTTTCCAGCATAGTGCCTCCCTCCCGGCCTTCCGGCCCAGATCCTTTTGTTTTATATTTTACCAAATTCTGTGAATTAATTCACCCTATTTCTTTAAATTTTTGAAATATTTAAGAAAGAAAGGTTACCATCCACAAAGAGAGGGGTGCTGCCTGTCTGACGGCAGCACCCCTCTCTTAAAAATATTTGTGATTTCCCCACAGATTCCGTTTCTTCAGATCCAGATATTCATTATAAGCCTTCTCAAGTATCGCCTTTTCATTTGAGAATTTCAAAAGATGATAAGCTTCATGAAACTTATAATAACCTGAATCCACAAAATATTCTTCACGTTGTGGCTTACTGTAATAACTGTCGGACATCATCAGATACCAGTGGACATCCTTGGCCACTGTATCCTCAGGCACATTAAAAGTATACTGGCTCTTTCCGATATACTTTATAATGGATGCCTTCACGCCGGTTTCTTCCAGCACTTCCCGGATTGCCGTATCCTTATACTCCTCGCCAGCTTCTACAGTCCCTTTCGGCAAAACCCAGCCTTCATATTTATTTTTGTAGCTTTTGTATAAAACCAGTATTTTACCACGAAATATTACCACACCGCCACAGCTCGTTGCCTCAATCATTGCAATCCCTCCTGTTATGCGTTGTGTCTTCCAGACTGGTTTTAGTATACCTCTTTTTTTATATTCATGCAACATTAATAATTGTATGAATAATAAGTGTCAAACAGGGCCTTTGCAATAGGCAGGGCCGCCGAGCTTCCTGAGCCGCCGTTTTCCGCTATAACACTTACCACTATATCAGGGTTGCTGACATTGGAAAATCCCACAAACCAGGAATGGGTTCCCTCATTTTCCCCGTCGATTTCATACTCGGCGGAACCTGTCTTTCCGGCAGCTGTATAGCCCTGTCCTGAAAGAGAGGTCGCTGTCCCCTCATTAACAGTATCCACCATATAGCCTGTAATTATTTCTGCTTCTTCAGCGCTCATCAGCTGTTTATAGCTGGAAGGCTTGCTCTGTTTTACCAGTTTTCCATCATATGTCTCTATGTGGTCTATAAAATACGGCCTCATCATATTTCCGCCGTTTGCCACGGTAGAGGTGATCATAGCCATATGCAGCGGGGAGACAAGAGTGTCACCCTGACCGATAGCAGTCATCATCTCTTCCCCGAAGGACGCATTCTTATCCAGCATGAAGCGGCTCTGGCTGGATTCCATATCTACCGGAAGACTTGTGTTAAAGAGGAAATCTTCGCACATGGAGATAAATTTCCCGTTATCAAGCTCCATACCAATATTGGCAAATGCACCGTTGCAGGAGTGATAGAATGCCTCCTGAAGACCCACAAGCCCGTGGACGCTGCCCCCATAACAGGTGATTGTAACATCCTCTTTTGAAATGCTTCCTGTACAGTTGTAGGAATAATTCTGATAATCCTGAGGATGTTCCCTCAGATAAGCCAGTGTGGTCAGGATCTTGAACGTGGAGCCAGGAGGATAGAGTCCCTGTGCCGCCCTGTTGAGCAGGGCACTGCTGCTCTCATCCGAGATAAGCGTATCCCAGTCCTCAGAAAGGGTATTTGGATCAAAATCTGGTTTTGAGACCATTGCAAGGATCCTGCCTGTGGACGGCTCCATAACAACAACCGCACCTCTGTAGGAACCAAGTGCATTGTACGCTGCCTGCTGCATCCTGGTATCCAGCGTAAGAACTACGCTGTCCCCTCTTACTTTGATATTCTGGGCCTCATTCTGCACCTGCTCCAGGATCGAGGCATGTGAAGTCAGCAGGTCATAATTGGAGGTAGACTCCACGCCTGCCCTCCCGTTGCTGGCATACCCCACCACATGGGCAAAAATATTGCTGTATGGGTAAAGACGTGTCTCATTCCCTTCAGAATCCACATTTGTGCCGGCCAGTATCTCCCCGTCAGATGAGAGGATGGAGCCTCTTATGATCATATCTTCTTTTGTGTCCTGCTTCGTATTATAGGAGTTTGTATTTATCTCGTCTGCTTTTATCACATTAAAATATACAAGATACCCTACCAGCATAAAAAACATACAGATAAAGATGTATGCCACGCGCACCAGCTCCCTGTTCCTGTTTTCCCGGGGAAGGGGCGCCCTGTCATCATCACTGCCTTTTGTAGGGGTCATATGGTCCGCCGTAGTATTCGTCTTCGTATCCTTCCGGCGGGTAGTCCTGGTAGTAACCGTCTTCGTAATATCCGTCGTAGTATCCTTCTTGATCTTCTTCAAAACGATCTTCCTCATCTTCCCTTAAAATATACAATCCCTGTATGATAGCGAACATCACCATAGTACTCACGACAGAGCTTCCGCCGTAGCTTACAAGCGGAAGGGTAACGCCTGTCATGGGGATGAATTTCATAGCTCCGCCGATAGTCAGGAATACCTGGACAGCATACATGCAGCCCAGTCCAAGAGCCACCAGCCGGTAATACTCGTCTGTAAGCCGCATGGCAATATTTACGATCATAATAAAGCAGCTCATACAGATCAATATCAGGCAGAGAGAAAATATTCCCCCCAGCTCCTCAGTGACTGCCGCAAACATGAAGTCCTGCTCAACGATCGGAATAGATTCAGGCGAACCCTGGAACAGCCCTGTTCCAAACCATCCGCCTGCACCTATGGCAAAAAGAGACTGGGCAATCTGGTATCCTCCGCCTTCATAGGACGCAAAGGGATCCCGCCAGACAGCAACCCTTGTCTTTACATGGCCAAACAGAAAATATGCCGCCACCGCAGCTACAGATCCGGCCCCCGCCCCTGCTCCCAGATACCAAAGTTTTCTTGTTGATACATAAAGCATGATCAGGTATGTGACAAAGAATATCAGCGCGCTTCCCAGGTCTGTGGATACCACAAGGATCAGGACGTGGACAGCTGCCACGGCCGTTGCGATCACCACATGCTTGAAATCTTTGGCTGCGGTCAGCAGCCCGGCCACAGCAAATACAAATATGATCTTGACAAATTCTGACGGCTGGAAAGAAAATCCGCCGAGAGATATACTCAGCTTTGCCCCTCCTGTAGTCTGGGCCAGCACAAGCACAACGCCCAGCATTCCGATACCCAGCACCACGTAGGCCCATGTGAGCTTTTTAAGAATGTGCATTTTCCGGATGATCACAGGTACAAACAGTGCGATCACTGTAGCTGCAGCCAGGATCTTGAACTGTTTGATTGACTGGTCCAGGGAGAGCCTTGTCAGCATGATAAAGCTGATTGAAGAGAGCATGCACATATTGTTGATGATCAGCTTTGATGCCCTCGGATAGAGATTCCTGAAAAGCACAAGCGTCGCAGCCAGATAGATGACCTGCGCTCCGTAAAAATAAAGAAGCTGCGATTCCTCCATCTGCAGGTAAAGTACCATAAAAGCCACGAAGTGAATGGCAAACATCAGCACATTCTGGCGCAGGAATAAAAACTCCTGTGCCTCTCCACGTTTCCTGAAAGCCACATAACTCTGCATAGTATAAATAGCTGCCAGCAAAATTAATAAATATTTTGATACCTCAATAATTAACGATACCACTTTTCCACCTATTCTACTCCTCTTTTGAAGTGCCCTTTCGTAAAATCTTGAAATGGATTGTGGGCCTTTTGGCCATAGTAAAAAGCCTTTATATATTCCTTCACAGTTAAAACTGTCTCCTGCCTGTCCTCAATTGTAAAGGACAGCCTGATACTCCCGGGATGCAGTTTCTTTATCTCCCCTGCATAGTCCAGCAGCACCAGCGGCGTACTGTTGTATATGATGTTATAACAGTAACGGCATTCTGCCGACACCGGGAAAGTTTTTCCCATCCTGTCTGTCAGCCTGCAAACTTTCTTAGCGCCCTGCTGCTTTAGGCATCTGCCGTTTGTCTTTAAAAGGCACTGGGCCGATACCATTACCGGCAGCCTGCCGTACACCAGGATCTCGCTGCCGGCACAGCCTCTCTGTGCCAGTTCTCTGGCATTGAGTTCTGCCGGAGCCGTGTCCCTGAAGATTCCCTTCTCCCGCCAGAACCTTCTGGCCTCACTGTTAAATGTGTACATATTGTGGTCCAGGATCATATCCTGTCCATACCCCATAGAAGCCAGCCAGCCATACTCTTCAAAAGCCGAGACAAGCACGCCGTCATAGCCCTCCAACTTTTCTGCCGCCCCTTCCGTTTTAAAGAGGTCCTGTGTATCCTGCCTGAATATCCTGGGCATCACATAATAGCATCTCTTTTTTGCTCTGCGGCATTTAGAAAGAATATGCTCATCCAGGGAATCCACATAGAATCCTGTTATTTCAGGAATATCCAGCAGCTCATCAAGAGCCTCATAGCTGCAAAGAGAGATCATCAGGTCCGGGCTTTTTATAATGTCATTTACAAAGCCCTGCCTGCCCTCATCATGCATATCCGACTTGTGGGCTGAGTGTCTGGCATAAGGCTTCAGAAGTTCAGTCTCAAGAAGTTCCATCCCTTCTCTTCTGAGGGCATTCAAATCCTGTACCGGTAGAAAGCAGCCTTCCTCCAGCTCAATATCTAATTTCCCGAATGTAAACGGAGAATCTCCTGTTTTTTCTGCCTGGCGCCGCACCTTTTCTTCTGTGAGGGGCTGGCTCTTAGCCTCCATCGCTATGCTGCCCTCTGCCCGGACACTGACAGTCCCGGCATTTAGTTCGAGTATAGCAGGAAATTTTTTTGAAATCATTAATTTCCCATTAATTTTTTCTTTCAATTCGGCCCTCAGATATTTCTCCTCCAGACGCTTCAGCAGCGCCTCATTTCTGACCCTTCTCAGTGTCTGCCCTGCTCTGAGTCCCTGCACGTTTTTTAGGGAAACAGTGAACTTTTCATTCTTTATATGGGCCCTGTCCAGTTTTAACTCAGGCGGCATGAGCGTGTCATTCAAATTTAAGTCCTCAAGAGCTGAAAAAACAGCCTTCCCTTTTTGTATCTGTATTACTTTTGCAGCCGGGGTCCCAAAATGGTTGGGCTGGTCCAGCGACATCATTTCCCTTCCATTTCTTGTCTTATAATAACCTTGTGAAAAACCGCCTCTGTTATAGAGGTCCATCAGCTGTATTCTGTCCTTTTCCTGCACCTTATAATCATTGGCGCCCTTATTCAGATACAGATCTATATATTTTCTGTAGATCTCCACCACACCTGCAGTGTACTCAGGCCTTTTCATACGCCCTTCGATTTTAAAGGAATAAACGCCGGCATCAGCCATCTCAGGTATCAGCTCCAGCGTACATATATCCTTTGGACTTAAAAAATACTTTTTATCCGTTCCCTCAAACTGGTACTGCAGCCTGCAAGGCTGGGCGCATCTCCCCCTGTTTCCGCTCCTGCCGCCGATCAGGCTGCTCATCAGACACTGTCCTGAGTAACAGTAGCAGAGGGCTCCATGGACAAAACTCTCTATCTCTATATCCGCAGCAGCTTTGATTCCTCTGATCTCCTTTAATGACACTTCCCTTGAGGTCACTACCCGCTTTACGCCCTCATCTTTCAGAAAGCGGCAGCCGTCAGGCCCTGTCAGGGTCATCTGGGTACTGGCGTGTATCTCCAGATCTGGAAAATATTCGCGTATAAGGGAGAGAGCCCCCACATCCTGTACGATGACGGCATCCAGCCCCCGCTCATAATATGGCTTCAGGTAGTCATAGAGCTCTTCAAGCTCTGTCTGCTTCAGCAGTGTGTTGACCGTCATATACAGCTTACGTCCGTGCAGATGGCAGTAATCGATGGCATCTGTCATTTTTGCCTGATCCAGATTATCTGCATAAGCCCGCGCCCCAAAACGCATACCGCCTATATAGACTGCATCCGCCCCGGCATTTACAGCCGCTTTCAGGCTCTCATATGATCCGGCAGGCGCCAGTAGTTCCAGTTTTTTGTCCATATCCAATCCCTTCAAGAAAGAAAAGGCTGCCTTGTCAGACAGCCCCCCTGTTATTTATTCTTCTTTTCTTCCAGCTCTTTTTCAAGAGTCTCCAGCTTGATCTGAAGATTAATAAGCTCATGTTTTAATTCATAGAGCTCCTTATCCTTGTCAGCCAGTTCCTCCTCCACCAGTTCTACCTGCCTCTTGGCCTTAAAATAATCGTCAGCAATATTGAGGGCCAGAAGAAGCCCCTTTGATTCCTTTGACTGACGGTTATATCCGTCCATTTTCTTAAATTCGGCTAATTTATTGTTAATATATGTAGCAACCTTCTGGAAATACTCTTCGCTTTCATATCCGCCCAAAGTCACGACTTTCCCTGCAATCAGGACTTCTGCTTTATTTTTGGATGACATATACAGTTCTCCCTTTCTTTTGTTTCTATTACTATTATAAACAAATTTTGTCGAATTACAACCTTTTATTTGATTCAGCCGGAAATTCCTCCGGGAGAACAGATGCCAAGATGATGATAAGCAAGTTCCGTGACCATCCTGCCTCTGGGTGTACGCAGGATAAAGCCGTTTTTGATCAGATATGGTTCATATACATCCTCCAGAGTACCGGAGTCTTCACCTATAGCTGCTGAGAGCGTATCAAGCCCTGCCGGGCCGCCTGCAAATTTATCGATCAGAGTTGTCAGTATGAGCCTGTCCGTCTGGTCCAGGCCATAGCGGTCCACCTCCAGCAGATCCAGCGCGAAAGAGGCTACGTCCTCTGTGATACGCCCGTCATACTTGACCTGCGCAAAATCCCTCACCCTTTTCAGAAGGCGGTTTGCCAGACGGGGCGTACCCCGGGAGCGCCTTGCCAGCTCCATAGCGCCCTTGTCTTCTATCTCCACCCCCAGCACCTTGGCAGAATGGATAATGATCACCTTCAATTCCTCTTCTGTATAAAACTCCAGATGATGTACTACTCCAAATCTGTCACGCAGAGGGGCTGTCAAAAGTCCGGCCCTGGTCGTTGCGCCTACAAGGGTAAATTTAGGCAGGTCCAGACGGATAGATCTGGCCGCCGCTCCTTTCCCGATCATGATATCAATACAATAATCTTCCATGGCCGGATAGAGCACTTCTTCCACCTGCCGGTTCAGCCTGTGTATCTCATCGACAAAAAGAACGTCTCCTTCCTGCAGGTTATTTAAAATAGCAGCCATCTCACCCGGTTTTTCTATAGCCGGACCTGATGTGATCTTCATGTTCACACCCATCTCATTAGCGATGATCCCTGCCAGTGTTGTCTTCCCTAATCCGGGAGGCCCGTAAAAAAGCACATGATCCAGGACATCCCCTCTCTGTTTTGCTGCTTCTATATAGATTTTCAAGTTGGCCTTGGCTTTTTCCTGGCCAATATATTCATTCAGAGTCTGCGGACGCAGACTCGGTTCAGTCTTTATATCTTCTTCAAGCTCTTCCGCTGTGATTATACGTCTTCCCATCTCTGCTCCTGCCTTCCCGGTCAATACTGTATCTGTTTATAAGGATCATTTCTTATAAGGATCATTTCATAGAAAGGACAGATGCTTAAGCGCAGCCTTTAAAATCTCTTCCACGTCCATTCCATCAGTCACTTCTGCCTGTCTGACCGCCCTCAGGGAGTCAGAATTTGAATATCCCAGTGCAGTCAGCGCCAGTACTGCCTCATTTTTAGCATCATCTGAAGGTGATGCCAAAGCTGCCTGATTTTCCTTTGTATTCGCAAGTTTTTTCTCAAATGCATCTTCCAGGCTCATCTTGTCCTTCAGCTCCAAAATCAGCTTCTGGGCAGTCTTGTTCCCTATGCCCGGTGCTCTTGAGATTGCCTTTACATCGTCCGCCAGAACTGCAAAACGCAGATCGTCTGATGAGAGTACAGACAGTATGCCCAGAGCTGCCTTGGGACCGATCCCGTTTACGTTCAGCAGCAGCCTGAAGGTTTCCAGATCGTCCTGTGTCAGAAAACCGTACAGCTGCATATCATCTTCTTTCACCTGAAGATGAGTGTATATTTTCACTTCATTTCCAGCGGAGGGCATCAGAGATGCATCCTTTGAAGTGACAGAAATCATGAATCCCACATCGTGGACATCCAGGATCAATTTTCCTTCTGATACTGCGGCGACTTCACCGCGCAAATAACCAATCATTTTTTACTTCCTTTCGGTAATCTCTTTATTATCTCCATACTCAGGATCCCTATCAGGAAACCTGTTATCACCCCTGCTATAAGCAGAAACGGGAAATAATACAACAGCCCCGCTTTCGGCAGCAACAGTCCTGCAGCCATCATCTGGCCGATATTGTGGAAAACTCCCCCCGCTATGCTCACCCCGGTCACGGAGAACCTTCCGCTCTTTTTAAGCAGTGCCATCACAGACAGACTCAGCAGAGCGCCTGCCAGACTGTAGAGGATTGCAAACATATTTCCAAACAGAAAGCCTGAAAGCAGAATACGCACTACAGACAGCAAAAGGGCAGTTGTACCTCCCCACATGTAGAGAGCTGCCACCACCACAATATTTGCCAGTCCCAGCTTTATGCCGGGAACCCCGAAAGAAAACGGGATCAGAGCTTCCACATAGCTGACGATCAGGGCTAGCGCTGTAAAAACCCCAAAATATACTGATTTTTTTCCCATGTTTCTACCCCGCTACAGCGTCAATGCCATCAGGATCCCTCTCGCCCTCTATCACTGCCACGACACGGTTCGGCAGGCATATGATGGACTCCTGGCTGCTGCTGATGGCCTTCTGGTCCATACACAGCTTATCGGGGCAGTCAGCATGGATCATTTTTGCCTCTCCGTCTTTTATCTGGATCACATTGGTACCATTGATATCGACCACCCGGTCTTCATCCAGCGGATATTCGCCAAACTCCTGTCCGTCCACCGTGATCACCACTATATTTCCCGGTTTTCTCAGCAGAAACAGCAGTATACCGGATACGAGGGCAATAGCCACAAGGACCCCTGCCAAAATCAGATCATTTCTCTTCATCGCACACCACCAGCGAGATATTCTGCAGATTCCTGCCCTCATCTGACAGCTCTGCCGCAGCCCTGACAAGGAAGCCTTCCCCGTTTGCCACATGCCATCCGTAAAAATCCCTCTCTGGAACACCATAACGTTCCATAACACTCATGATTGTGCCGCCATGAGCCACCACGGCAATACGTTTAAATCTCCCCGCAGCCTCCTTTATTATATGGCACAGAGCTCTACAGCACCGCTCCTGGAAGCCTTCCCGGGATTCTCCTCCCGGAAATGGCAGGGTTCCCTGGCTGTCCACCCAGGCCTGATAATCAGGATCTCCATCCAGTTCTTTATAATTTTTATTCTCAAAAGTTCCAAAATCACACTCTCTAAGCCCGTCTGCCAATACAGGCGCCATGTCCGGCCACAATATCCCTGCCGTCTCGACACAGCGTTTCAGAGGACTTGAATAGACGGCCTGCACAGGCCCCGGAGCCTTATTTTCAAGCAGCGCCCTCCCCTCTTCACAGAGCGGTTCATCTGTCCTGCCTATATAACGTCCTTTTTTATTTCCTTCCGTGATGGAATGACGCAGGAAAAGGATTTCCAGCTCTTCCATTCTGACCAGGTCACTCATTTTTAATCACCATTCCGATTCCGCAGACTACCCTGTCAACTCTTTTTGCAAAAGCTGCAAGCGCGCAGCAGATACGGCCTGTTTTCTCTCTGTACAGGCGTTCAAATTTATCTACAGGCACAACCCCGTATCCGAGTTCATTTGAAACTACAAGAATGTCCGGGTTCTGCCCTGTAAGCTTTTCTGCCAGGCCCAGAACTCCTTCTTCCCCCTCATTCTTCAGTACACGCCTGATGTATTCGTGGAAATGGTCGACAGCTGATGCCCCCAGAAGCTCTTCTTCCGTACATGAAGCCCCATCGGCAAATTCCTCTGCGGCCAGGCCGAATGTATTTGCTGCATATTCTTTTTTTCCCTGGCTCTCTCCTCCAATAACCAATATCATGTCTGTTCTCCTTCTTTCTGTCTAGAGCGTATTTACAGGATAAAAGATACGCATGTGACAGCCAGTGCCACAGCCAGCTCGCAGATCTGAAGGAAAAAGCCTGCCAGATCTCCCGTAATGCCTCCGAATTTTCTGTATGACATATGGCGGTAGTATGCAAATACAAGCAGGGCTGCAGCTGAGCCGGTGGCTCCATATGCAGGGCTGACCATGATCATGGCTGCTGCGGTCAGCAGGATATAGATGATCATTACTATCCTGACCGTCTTCTTTACAGCCATATCAGAAAATGTAGCCGCAAGCCCTGTATTTTTGGCAAGCCTGAAGCTTACAATGGCCAGACCGCTGAATGCCCTTGACAAAATGAAGCCCAGCGCTATGACCGGCAGAGTCCTGATTGTAATTTCTGAATATACCCCGAATGTCAGCACAAAATAACAGATCCCCACGATAATGGCAAACGCTCCCGCATGGGAATCCTTAAGTATTTCCAATTTCTGTTCCATTGGCTTATAGGAGCTGAGTGCATCGGCAGTGTCCAGCAGACCGTCCAGATGTATCCCGCCTGTGATCAATACAGGTATCAGCACCAGAACCGCCGTAAAGAGCGCATGCTCCCTCCCCCCCGGCGGCACTACACAGAAAAATGCTGCCAGAACCCCTCCGATCACCGCACCAATAAGAGGAAAAAAGCACATGGAATACTTCATATTCTCCTTGCTCCAGTCAGTCTTTGGCATTGGTATCTTTGAATACATTGAAAAAGCAATGAAAAAACTGCTAAGCAGACGCTTCATTCTTTTTTCCTCCTTTCATACAGACTGGAATTCCGTACACCACCTCTGTGACACCATCGGCCAGCCGGGCCATCTGCTGGTTTATATTTCCCAGATGCCCCATGTACTCCACCGTACTTTCATCATAAGCCATTCCGTCAGAAAAAATCTCATTTGTAACCACAACAAGATGGCGTACATCCTGCAGAAGGCGCCTTATACCAGCCATCACTGCCTCCTCAGTCTTTTCACCGGCGCCTCCTTGGGCGTACATCTCATTTGCAGCAAGATTGGACATACATTCCAAAAGGACGATATCGTCCTTTTTAAGCCGGACACTGTCAAGTCCTGTATAACATTCCACAGTTTCAAACTGCTTTCCTTCACGCATCTTCCTGTGACGTGCTATCCTTTTTGTACTCTCCTCATCAAAGCTCATCATAGTGGCAATATAGATCCTTCTGCCCTCTCCCAGGGACAGCACCAGATTCTCCGCATAAGCAGATTTTCCGCTGCCGCTCCCTCCTGTCACTACATAAAACATTTCCTTATTCTTCTAGGCCAGCGGCTTATACTCCTCCACATTGATATCCTGGAATGTACTCATGCCATTATAGACAGCGCATGCCAGATTCAAAAGAGGCATAAGCGCCACCGCGCCTGTCCCTTCACCGAGGCACATGTCACAATGCAGAGCCGCTTCAAGCTCCAGCTTCTCCAGGAGCATAGCTGCGGCCGGTTCTTTAGATACATGGGAGGCCAGCATATATTCCCTGGCTTTGGGACAGATCCGCACAGCGGCAAGAGCCGCAGCAGCCGAAATAAAGCCATCGATCACAACAGGAACTTTATGTACCGCGCCGCCCAGGAATACTCCTGCAAGCCCCGCCAGATCAAACCCGCCGACTTTGCTGAGTACATCGATGCCATCCTCAGGGTCGGGCCTGTTGATTTTTATGGCTCTGCTGATGGCATTGATCTTCCTGCCAAGCCCTTCTGTGGACAGTCCCGCGCCTCTTCCTGTAACATTCTCCACCGGAAGTCCTGTAAGGACCGACACTACAGCACTGCTTGTAGTTGTATTGCCAATTCCCATCTCTCCTGTGGCAATTATCTTATAGCCCTTTTCCTTCAGCTCACCGACCATTTCAATTCCTGTCATGATAGCTTTCTCAGCTTCTTCCCTTGTCATTGCCGGTCCCTTTGTCATATTCCTGGTGCCGTAGGCAATCTTTTTATTTATGATATTCGTATCTGCGGCAATCCCTATATCCACCGGGAAAATATCTGTGCCTGTCTCCCTGCACATGATACTGGCTGTTGCCTGCTCCTTTAAAAAATTTTCAGAGACAATGGCTGTCACTTCCTGTCCTGTCTGAGTAACACCCTCTTCCACAACACCATTGTCAGCACACATAACAACCAGTGCCTTCTTTTCCAATGAAATTGCACTGGTTCCTGTCATTCCCGCTATTTTAATGAGATAAGACTCTAATTTTCCAAGGCTGTTCAGGGGCTTGGCGATACTGTCCCACCGTCTTTTACATGCCTTTTTTGCCTCTTCGTCAGCTGCTGTCACTAAGCTTACCGCCTGCTCTACTGTCATCACTTTATCCTCCGTTTTAATAAAACCATTTGGCAACTGTTCACTGCCTTCACAGTTATACCAGTTACAACATTTGTTCTAATTATAGATGCTGTGCAAAAATGTGTCAAGATAAAAGGACAGCCAGGGGAGACTATTCATAACAGTTCAGCCCTCCACTATTCACCGTGTATACTCCCTGAACGGAGAATGGCAAATTTGGCGCAGGCAGGCCCGATCATCTCATATAACACAGAAGAAGAAAGGATAATCGTCAGAAGCTGTGTGCCCACCTGGGGCGGAAGGATCCTTTGGCCAAGAGCCGCCAGTCCGATGGACACCCCCGCCTGAGGTATCAGGCCAAGCCCCAGATAATTTCCCACTTTTTTGTCAAGATGCATGATACGGCAGGAAAACCAGGCTCCGGCATATTTACCGATTATCCTCACAAGAAAATATACAATTCCTACAAGCCCTGCTGTCTTCAGCGAGGCCACATCCAGCTTCATGCCCGACTCTATAAAAAACAGTGCCATAACAGGAGGAGTAAAATTATCCAGCTGGTGAAAAAGCTTTTTATCATTTGTCAGATTTACGTAGACTGCCCCAAACAGCATGCACGACATCAGCGGAGAGACGTCAACGAGAGCACACAGGCCGGAAATTCCCAGAAGGCCCGCGATCAGGAGGATAAGACGGCTGTCCTTGCTGCGTGCCGGCGTAATGATCCTGCTGAGCGCCCAGGCACAGGCGCCCCCCAGCAAAAGAGCCAGGACATTATACAGGGGCGGGAGCAGTACACCGCTCACAGTCAGAGTACCTTCAAAATCAGCAGTGACTACAGCTGAGACTGCACTGAAGGCAAGCAGGCAGACTGCGTCATCCAGCGCCACTACCTGCAGGAGTATACGTACAAACTCTCCTTTTGCATGATACTGCCTTATCGTCATGATAGTGCTGGCAGGCGCTGTGGCTGTAGCCACAGCCCCCAGAAGCAGCGCAAAATCAATGGATGTATGGAAGATCAGCCAGACCGACAGCGTCACAAGGATCCCTGCCATAAGGGCCTCCGCCAAAGTGACGAATATAACTGCCAATCCTGTCTGCCTCATCTTTTCCAGTTTGAAAAACTTTCCCACGCTGAAGGCAATACACGCCAGGGCAATATCGCTCACAAAATCCATGTGGTCCACAAGCCCTGACGGGATGAGCCCCAGAACACCGGGGCCTATCAGGACCCCCACAATGATATACCCAGTTACCTTGGGCAGCCGGAAAAGATTCGTCAGTCTGGTGAAGAGAAATCCTGCAATCAAAATAATGCATAATGCCAGAAGGATACCGGCTGTACCGTCCATTTGAATCTGTAACAGTGACATTCAAACACCCCCTTCTATGTACAGTGACATATCAGATATATAGTACATTATACTCCTGAATTAAAATAAAAACAGCCGCAGCGTTAAATAATTAGCGCTGCGGCTGTCCGGTATACACAGAAATCTGCTGAAATCTTATAATCCCCTTAATATCTGCAGGGCAAGATTCCTCTCGGCAATATACCTGGATGTATATGGAGGATAATCTTTTATCCTCTTCTCATATATTTTGTTGATAAATTCTTCATCTGTCATTTGGTTCGTGATGCCCGCCTTTGAGATAGCAAGTGCAGCGGTTCCGCCTCCATGCTGGATCGCATAACTGAAGACACTTCCTTTTACCACATTTGGCCTGGAGGAAATATTAATGCCCAGTGACCTCAGCGACCATTCTGTAGGCTCATAATACTGTTCATAGGCAAAGTCATCCTGGCACCTTGCAAAAAGCTCCGGCGTCTTTGCGTATATACTGTTCCAGGCCTTATATAAATCAGTATTTCCCTTCAGCTTTTCTTTAGGAATGCTTAAAAACGGAGCAAATTCCGCAAATGCCACCGGGTCACGCCCATAGCAGTACTGCAGAAGCTGCTGCAGTGAGTACCTGTAATCAAACTGGTAGTAGCCGCAGGCATTGCCTGAATCACCGCCGGTCTGGTTATAATTTCTTCCGGACTCAAACAGTGTAAAGAACAGCAGGTCACTTTGAGGTCCCGGATCGTTCTTCACAGTGCATACGCCCGCACTGTCAACACTGTATGTAACACCATTCGCCGAAATTGTTGTATTTGTCACCATGATGCCTGCATCGTTAAAATAATATGTCTTTCCATTAATATTCTGCAGCCCGGTCACGGCCTGTCCGCTTCCCCCAAAGTAATACCAGTATCCATTATATGACTTCCAGTCATTCTTCCTGGCATGTCCCCTTGGACTTATTGTATCTTCAAAATAATACATGATTCCTGCTATTTCTCTTAATCCAGTGAGCATAACACCGTTATCTGAACAATAGTAGAACTCTCCGTCAACTTCGATCAGCCCCGTGGCCATCATTCCATTATCCTGAAGGAAATACCAGCTGCTTCCTGATTTTTTCCATTCATGTGTCACCATAGCCCCGCTGCCGTTGAAATAATAATAAATGCCGTCAATCATCTGCCAGCCTGTCAGCATAGCTCCGCTGCCGTTACAATAATACGTCTTGCCGTCCACATCGATAAATCCTGTAGCCATACGTCCATCCGCCTGCAGATAATACCATTTGCTCCCTGACCTGAACCACTGGTTCTTCAGCATGGCGCCGCTTCCGTTAAAATAATAATAACTGCCGTCGATCATCTGCCAGCCTGTCAGCATAGCTCCGCTGCTGTTGCAGTAATAAGTCTTGCCGCTGTCAGTGATCCAGCCTGTCCCCATCTTTCCGTCTGACTGCACATAATACCATCTGCTGCCGGATCTCACCCATTTATTAGTCTGTATAGCTCCGCTGCTGTTCATATAGTAATAAATACCGTCGATCTTTTTCCAGCCTGTCAGCATAGCGCCATTTTCATTACAGTAATATTGCTTTCCCTTGCTGGTCACAAAGCCTGTCTGCATTTTGCATGCTTCGTCGAAAAAGTACCATTTACCGCCTATCTGTTTCCACCCGTTGCAGGCTGCGCTTCCGCTTGCATCGAAATAATACCAGACATCATCTATCTTCTTCCAGCCGCCGCTCAGCATAGCTCCTGAAGGATTCATATAGTACCATTTCCCTTTGACCTGCTGCCAGCCCGTCAGTTTTTCCCCCTCAGGAGAATAATAATACCATTTGCCGCCGATCCTATGCCAGCCGCCTTTAAAATCTGGTATCCACTTGCCGTCCTCTCCTACAAAACAGTCTCCTATGGAAGACGGCGCCCATCTGTTTGTGTACATGATGCCATCTTCACCTACATAATATTTACCGCCGATCCAGCGGCTTGTGAGCAGATTCCCCGAATCATCATAATAGACCCACTGGCTGGATGCCGTCTTGCTCCATGCGGCATCTGCATTCAGCGGATGATACAGCATGAACGAAAAAGCCAGACATCCGGCGGATATCATCAGCTTTTTTATAATGCTCCCTCTTTTCATTATCATAGTCTCCTTATTAATTTTGTTACAAAACTATTAAAGTTATTAAACATTATATAATAATTTATTAAACTTGTCAATTTAAGGATAAAAAAAAGAAACACCTTTTTCATGACAAAAAAGGTGTTTCCACAATCTTCCATATATCTTATTCAGCTAAATGAGGAAATACTTTAACAAGAATAATGCAGCCAGAATAAACATGACAATGCTTATTTTTTTCTTCTTAATATTTCCTGCCAGAAGATTAATAATTACATACGATATTGTTCCCATAGCTATTCCTTCAGAAATGCTGTAGAAAAATACCATAGCTCCAATACAGATGAACGCCGGAATTCCCTCACAGGGATCTGAAAAATCAATCAGGCCTACATTGCTGAGCATATAGAACCCTACGATAACAAGGGCAGGCGCCGTTGCAAAGGACGGGATAGCCAGGAAAATCGGTGACAGGAACAGGGCCAGGCCGAAAAGAAGGGCTGTAGTCACAGAGGTAAGTCCTGTTCTTCCACCTTCCGCCACACCTGAAGCGCTTTCAACAAAGGTAGTGACTGTAGATGTTCCCAGAACTGCACCTGCTGTAGTCGCAACAGCGTCCGCCAGCAATGCGCCCTTGATTCTTGGGAGTTTACCGTCTTTATCAAGCATATTGGCCTTTGTGGACATTCCGATCAATGTACCAAGCGTATCGAACATATCCACAAAGAGAAATGCAAATACGACCACGATAAACTGCATGACCGGAATACCGGAAAAGCTCAGGTGCCCGAATATTGGAGCGAGGCTCTTTACAGCAATTCCGCCGCTGAAATCAGGAAGCAGGGAAAAGAAGCCATTTGCCGGATTCGGGACATAGACCCCTGTTAACTGACAGATGATTCCAAGTACCCAGGTGATAAGGATCCCCCACAGGATATTGCCTTTTACTTTTTTAGCCACAAGTATCCCTGTGATAATGATGCCGATAACTGCCAGGATCACTGTTATCCCCACATCATTGAAAGTACCTGCCACAAACTTTTCACCAGCCGCCTCCGCTGCGTTTTTAAGGTTAGAATTATAGCCGTCCAGGGAGTAGAGACCCACAAGAGTGCTTCCGCCGATGACGATCTTAGCATTCTGCAGCCCGATAAATGCGATAAACAAACCGATTCCAACGCTGACAGCATGCTTTAAGCTGAATGGGATGGAATTAAATATAGCCTCCCGGACATTGACAAGTGACAGCAGGATAAAGACGATACCTTCTACAAAAACTGCCGCCAGCGCTACTTCCCACGAATAGCCCATCTGAATGACTACCGTGTATGCGAAATACGCATTGAGGCCCATGCCGGGCGCCAGGGCAAAAGGATAATTTGCGAAGGCAGCCATCAATAATGTACCTATCAATGCCGCTACTGCTGTCGCTGTGAAAACTGCACCTTTATCCATCCCGGCCTTACCCAGAATATCAGGGTTTACTGCCAGGATATAAGCCATAGTCATAAAGGTCGTTATCCCGGCAATGATCTCAGTTTTCACATTAGTGTTGTTTTCTTTCAGCTTGAAAATCTTTTCTAACATGAAATTTCCTCCTACGAAGTATTTAATTTTTTCAACAGAAAAAGTTTATCAAATATTTATAAAAAAGTAAACCTTTTTTATGACTTAATTTAAATTATAATACAAATCAGGCCGCCTTTTGAATCATTTACAATTTTTTTCATAGTATCCTGAAGTTTTAGCTGACTTTCCTCACCTATCACTGCCAATTTTGCTCTGATTCCGTCTCCTACCAGCTGTTCGATAGATTTGCCGAAGATATTTGTCTCCCAGATACCGTTCTCGCCCTTGCTGTTCTCCTTTATATATGCGATCAGGTCTTCCGCCTGCTGCTCACTTCCCACAATAGGCGCGATCTCTGTCTCTATCTCTGCCTTGATCAGATGGATGGAAGGACTGGCCGCTTTGATCTTGACCCCGAACTTGCTGCCCTGTTTGATCACAGACGGCTCATCCAGAGTGATCTCCTCCTGCCCCGGCGTGATGACTCCGTAGCCTGTTCCCCTAGCTGCTGACAGGGCTTCCTGGACCTTCTCGTATTCTTTTTTCTTTTCGGACATCTCTTTAATAGTAGATATGAGCTGATATTCTCCTGTAATAGAAACTCCTGACATCTCGCTTAACATCTCATAATAATATGTATCATCAAGCTCGATGCTTATTTTAGCAGTACCCTCACTTAACAGCACGGAGTCCAGCTTCGCTTTTTTGACATACTCATTCTGGAAGGAAAATGTTTCCCTGGAAATATCCCTGATGTGTCCCATGCTCTCCATAAATGACCTGATATCCTTCAGGATGGATTCCTTGATCTTATGATCCCTGGGAAGCGTCTCTATCCATTTCGGAACATAGAATTCCAGTTTTACAAGAGGGAATTCATAAAGTATGCGTTCCATGATCTTCATGATGTCATCTTTTCTGAGCTGCTCACAGTTTACAGCCATAGCAGATGCATGATAAGTAGCTTCCACGTATTCTACTGCCCTCTTAGCCTCGTCGCCAAAGGGGCGTTCTGAATTGACAAGCACCACAAACGGCTTCCCGATCTTCTGCAGCTCCGTGATAGCACGTTTTTCCGGTTCTATAAAATTCTCTCTGGGTATCTCGCCAAAAGTACCGTCACAGGTGACTACCACACCTATTGTTGAATGATCCGTTATAACCTTCCTTGTGCCGATCTCGGCTGCTTTTGTAAAAGGGATCTCCTTGTCGGACCAGGGAGTCTTCACCATCCGCGCCCCTGCATTTTCATCTGTTCCTGCCGCTCCGTCTACAATGTAGCCAACGCAGTCTACCAGGCGGACCTTCGCCTGCACATCTTCTGATAACTTCAGGAGAGCCCCCTCTTTAGGTATAAATTTAGGCTCAACAGTCGTGATCGTTTTGCCCTTTCCGCTGGTAGGCAGTTCATCTGTAGCCACAGCTTTTTCATTCTCAGCCATCGCAGGCAGAACCATCTGCTCCATAAACCGCCTTACAAAAGTAGATTTTCCCGTGCGCACAGGCCCTACGATTCCCAGATAGATCTCGCCGCCTGTGCGGGCCTGTATATCTTTGTACAAGTTAAATTCTTCCATGAAAATACCCCCTCGTATATACTGATATAGTATATGTGAGGAGGTTTTTATTTAGAATAATTATTTATGCAGATAACTTTCTCTGAAATCTTCAACAGGCACCGGCTTCCCGTAGAGGAATCCCTGTATGTAGCGGCACCCCAGCGTCTCCAGCAGATTTCTCTGCTCCAGCTCTTCCACGCCCTCAGCCACGACTGAGAGGCCCAGCTCCCGGCACATGTCAAAAATATGGCGCACTATGATCTGATTCTTTTTGTTATTTACAAGATCATTTACAAGACTCTTATCCAGCTTGAGCACATCAAACTGGAACAGTGCAAGCAGCATGGTATTACTGTATTTCGCGCCAAAATCATCCAGGTGCACATGAAAACCAGACTGCTTCAGCTCTTTTCCGACTCCGATGAGCGTATTCTGATCCATCTGACCGATGGTCTCGGTGACCTCCACATCCACAAGATTAGTGGGGATATTATACTTACTCAATATCATATGCAGGGTATCTGCAAGTTTTTCTTCCAACAGCGTAATTCTGGAAATATTCAGGGATATGGGGCAGACCTTAAAACCTTCATCTATCCATTGCCGGAGCATGCGGCAGACCTCCTCTACGATAAAGAGGTCCAGATACCTGATGATCCTCTCCGACTCCAGGATCGGTATAAACCTTCCCGGCGTAATAAGTCCCGTTTTCTCCGTATAATACCTGGAGAGAGCCTCCGCACTCACCACCGCACCCGTCTTAATATCCACCTTTGGCTGAAGATAGAGCATAAAATGCCCCTCTTTCAGTTCTTTTAAAAGGGCCTGGAGATTTTTCGTCTCCATGTGGCGGCTTTTGTGGCGTTTGTGGTCATAATACCTCTGCTTCGCTGCGAGCATAAGCTCATCAGCCTTCCGAAGCAGCTCCGGTATATCGGGGTCCAGCTCTGACCAGACAACCCCGACGCTGGCCCCATAATAATCAAGTTCATCGATGGCCGCCTCCATCTCCCTTGTCCTCAGACGGAACACTTCCTCCGTACAGTTGATCCAGATGATTACGAATTCATCTCCGCTCAGCCTGAATACCTGATCCTCAGCAAAAAATTTTCTGAATGCAGATGCATGGTCTTTGACAGCTTCATCTCCCTTTTTATGCCCGAAATTCTCATTGAGCTCTTTCAGGCCGTTAATATTTATTGTGAGGACACCCACTGATTTTACCGGAGTATTTTTTATCCTGTCCAAGAGCCGCACATAGCCGTTTCTGTTCAGAAGGTCTGTCAGCCCATCATGATAGCTCATATATTCAAACTTCTCTGTCAGTATTTTATTTGAAATAACATTTTCTGTAAAATAAACAATCGACTCCAGAAGAGATGTGTTCTGGTAAGATGTTTCAGGATTTTCAAGAACAAGAAACCCAGACACTTCACCCTGGTTCCTGACAGGAACAGCATAAAAAGATCTTACCCTGTACTTCCACATATTTTTATACTCATCTGTATATGGAAGCCTCAGGCTCTCAACATCCTTTACGGAGATAATGCCTGTTTCATCCAGATGCTCCATCCAGAATGTGCTGTTGAATGCATTCTCATCCATGCCTTTTGCCATCCGCGGTTCAACACCGGGCTTACAGATCTCCTGCATGCTTTTTAAGATCCCGCGCCTGTTTTTATATTCAAACACATAAGCTCTGTCAGTATTATACAAGCTTGATATGGTTTCCAGCATCGCATACATAGTTTCCCTGAGATCTTTGCTGCCAACCATTCTGCGGACGCATTCCAGCAGCATATTCCCCGCTTCCAGCTGGTGTGCCAGCTCTGCGCTCACCGCATTCTTCTCTGTAATATCTACAGCATACTCCAGGCGGGCCTTTTTCCCATGATACATCACCAGCTTATCCTTCATCATAAGGGCTCTGCCTATCCGCTGGTTCATATGCTCCCAGGAATATATCCTGTCAAAGGAAAGTCTGTCATTTGTACAGAACGGGCAGGGCTCATCCATTCCCTGCAATATCTTGTAGCACGGTTTCCCCTTGTACCCGTCTCTGCTGATATCCAGCTGGCGGCAGAGATACTGGTTCATAAACAGGATTTCATATGTCTCGGGATCACTTAAATAGATCTGCTCCTCTATGGCATCCGCGATCAGGAATGCCTCCTCACTGATCTCCACTGCTCCCTCTTCTGCCATGACAGTATGTGTATCGATTTCAGATATCACAGGCGGGATCCACTCATTCCCGGATTCCTTTTCACTGTAGACAAGACTTGTATTTTTCCCGCTGTTTTTAGCTTCATAGAGGGCAATATCTGACTTCTTATAGAGCTCTTCATATGTACTGCCGTCTTTAGGATAATATGCCACGCCTATGCTGCATGAGATATCTTCATTGCCATGGTATTTCTCACGAAACAGCTCACAGACTTTCCTCGCGCTCTCTTCAGCAGCCCTGCCATCCAGAATGCCGCGCATAAAGACAACAAACTCGTCCCCGCCTATCCGTCCGACTACATCCTTTTTCCTGAAGCTGCGCTTCAGCTGTTCCGCTATCTCACGCAGCATGCGGTCACCGTGGAGATGTCCATATTTATCATTGATCTTCTTAAAATCGTCTATATCTACGATCAGAAAAGCATGCTCTCCTGTTCTGCCCGCATCACTCTTTAAATAATCTGATATGACATTTTCCGTAGTCTTCTTATTATATACGCCCGTCAGCATATCCATCTGTGATTCATATTTGAGTTCAAGCTCCCTGCGCTTCTTATCATTGATATCTTTCAGGCAGACAAGCCCTTTCAGTTCACCGGTCAAAGGATCCTGCAGCAGATAAGCGGTAGAGACAAACCAGATGAAATTTCCCATCTCATCTGCCCGTCTGTTTTCAAAGTTTATCTCTTTCTTTCCCTCTTCAAATGCCCTCTTCAAAGCTTCCGGCTTGAACGTCTCCCAGTATTTCTCCCGCTCCTCTATGTGGACACGCCTGCTTCCCATCTCTCTGACAAAAACGGAATACTTTTTATACTGCCCGGCCTCGGCAAATAACTTTTTATCATCCACGAATTTTTCTACTGTATCAGTAGTCAGATCTACCTGGGCCCAGTAAAGCGCATCTGAAAGCATTGCCTGGCGGTACTGCTCTTCCTTGACATATGATATCTCCGCCTCTTTCTGCCGTGTGATATCCTCCAGGATACCTACAGCATCTATTGCATTGCCGTCCTTGTCATAGATGAGGTTCAAAGTATGGCGGAACCATGAAAATGTACCGTCAAAAATTTTCACTCTGGCTATGCAGGAGGCCATAGCCTCCCCCTGATTGATTCGTTCAAACATCATCCTGAAGGCAGCGGCATTATCCTCATGGATGATACCGCTTTCAATCAGGCTCCCCGGAACATTTTCCAGGCACTGCGGCAGCGCAAAGAGCTCTGATGCATGCCTGTCCATGTGCAGTGTACGGTTTTTAATGTCATAATCATAGATAATATTATTTGTCTGGGACAGTGCGATCTTCAGCTTTTGTTCGTCCAGATTGAGCTGCTGCTGCATATTCTTATATTTTGTCAGGTCCATCACATTGCAGTACATTACAACTTCATTGTTCTCAACAACAAAGAGCCCTTTCGTGCGCAGCAGGACCTTCCTGCCGTCCCTGCGGGTAATATGCTTCTCAAATTCAAAATAATTCCTTCCGTTCTGAAAGGCATTCTGGGTAACCTTGCGGATATTGTCCACGTCGCTTCTGGAGATCACTGTGATGAGCCTGTTGCCCAGCTCGATCTGCATTTCCTGGGGCGTATATCCGTAAAAATTGTAAAATCTGTCATTGGCAGCCAGCAGCGTGAAGCTGTCATCCAGACGGACTTTGCAAAGGCCCCCTATCATTATGTTATCTAAAAGTTCAAAATCCGGTGATTCAAATTTCTTCACATCTCACACCTCCAGCCTGACATGGATTTATTTCTCCTCCAGACTCTCCAGTTGTTCCTTATATGCACTGGACAGCGCACACTGTTTCTTAGCATTTTTCTTATTAATATTCACGGCTGCTGTAGATTTAGCTATGGGCTGCAGCGTACCTGCACCGGCCACGCATCCGCCGGGACAAGCCATGCCTTCCAGCAGATAACCGTCATATTTTCCTGTCTTTGCCATCTGAAGTAATTTTCTGCAGTCCGCCAGCCCTTCGGCATTGGCTACCTTTACTTCCCTGTCAGGATCCAGTTCCCTGATACAATCTACCACTGCGTTAGCCACACCGCCGCTTACTGCAAACCCTCTGCCGTCCCCACTGGCTTCTGAGAGTTCACTCTGCTCTTCTATTTTCTTTAAATCAACGCCTTTGGCTTCAAACATACCCATCACTTCTTCAAAGGTAAGTACAAAGTCCACATCGCTTCTTATAGATTTACGGCTGGCCTCCAGCTTTTTCGATGCACAGGGACCGATAAATGCCACTTTGCACTCAGGATGTTTCTTTTTGATCAGACGTCCTGTAAGCACCATAGGTGTTAGAGCCATTGATATATAGGGCGCAAACTCCGGAAAAAGCTTCTTTGCCATCACAGACCATGCCGGACAGCAGGAAGTGGCCATAAATGGCTGCTCCTTTGGAACCTCTTTCAGAAAGTCCTTTGCCTCCTCTATGGTACACAGGTCAGCTCCGATCGCCACCTCGACAACATCAGCAAAGCCCAGTTCCCTGAAGGCCGCCCTCAGTTTGTCAGGAGTCACCTTGGGGCCAAACTGCCCCACAAAAGCAGGCGCGACTGCTGCATACACCGGCACATCACTTTTGATCGCCTGGATAGTCTGGAAGATCTGTCCTTTATCCGCAATAGCGCCAAACGGGCAGTTCACAAGGCACATTCCGCAGGACACACATTTATCATAGTCAATATCAGCTCTTCCGAATTCATCACTCTTAATCGCATCCATGCCGCATACACTGGCACACGGCCTCTCCATCTTCAGAATTGCGTGGTAAGGGCACTGCTTCACACACTTGCCGCATTTAATACATTTATCCTGGTCGATCACAGAGCGGCCGTTTACGATAGATACAGCATCCTTGGGACAGACCTCCTTACAGGGATGGGCCAGGCAGCCCTGGCACGCATCTGTGACTAATACCTTTTTGTCAGGACAAGAATGGCACGCAAATTTGATGATATTTATAAGAGGTGGTTCATAATAGCGCTCCGCCACAGCGCTTTCTTCGATTCCCGCTGAAATAGGCGCGTGTTCCGTCATCTTGCGCAGAGGCAGTCCGATGGCAAGTCTCAGCCTCTCCCCTACAATCGCTCTTTCCAGAAAGACACTTTCACGGTAAGAAGCTATCTCTCCCGGAATGATTTTATAAGGCAGCTCTTCTATCCTGGAGTAGTCACCGCCTTCATATGCCAGCCTGGCCACTTCTGTGAATATCTGTCTGCGTATCCTGATTACTGAAGTTTCAATCCCTCTCATTTAGCTCCTCCTGTATCCCGTTCCCGGCCGTGCTGCGCCGTTTTATATACTTTTAAATCATATTTCCATGATCTTAATGGTTACAATTTTATCATAAATTACTTTTATTATCAAGGTATGTTATGTTATAATACTTTTGCGCGGACGGCTGAAAGTTACTGTTCACACGTCACCATCCCGAGGGTTGCAGCGCGAAACGGCGGTTTTTGCCGTTTCTGTGCATCGCGGAGCGTGTTACTGGTCACGGAGTGAACAGTAACGGCTGAAATGTTACCTTGCGGGTAACGCAGTCTTATCATGGAGGTATGTTATGAAGCTGTTATAAACTAAATATAAAGGAGCAGTGACAATGACAAAAAACGAATTCAGCAGGCTCATGGAAAAAGGCATATTATTTCTGGACGGCGCAACAGGCTCAAATCTGATCGAAGCCGGAATGCCCAGAGGCTTATGTACTGAAAAATGGATATGTGAAAATCCGGATATTCTCCTGACCCTTCAAAAAGCTTATGTTGAAGCTGGTTCTGATATACTGTACGCGCCAACCTTCGCTGCCAACAGGCTGACCCTGGAGTCACACGGACTTGAGAATGAGACAGAGCAGATCAACAAAACTCTCGCCGCCCTCTCCATTAAGGCGGCAGACGGCAAAGCCCTTGTTGCGGGTGACATTACCACAACAGGAAAGTTTCTGGCGCCCCAGGGGGATCTGTCATACGACAAGCTGCTGGGCATCTATGCAGAGCAGATTACGTATCTGGCTGATTCCGGCGTGGATCTTCTTGTCGCCGAGACAATGATCGGGATAGATGAGACACTGGCTGCTCTTGATGCAGCTGCTTCCATATGCAGCCTGCCCATCATGTGTACACTCACAGTAGAATCTGACGGCAGCCTTTTCACAGGAGGAAGCATATTTGAGGCTGCGGCTATCCTTACAGAGATGGGAGCTGATGCTATCGGTGTAAACTGTTCATCAGGACCGGACCAGCTGGAATGCATCATCCGAAACCTGAGTGCCATCACAGACCTTCCTGTAATAGCTAAGCCAAACGCAGGCCTTCCCCAGATCCTGCCGGATGGATCAGCTCATTACAATATGCAGGCGGATGAGTTTGCAGATTCAATGAAATGCCTGAAGGACGCAGGAGCTAAGATACTCGGCGGATGCTGCGGCACAACACCGGAATATATCAGAAAAATGAAAGAATTGATATAAGCATAAAAACAAGAAACGCATCTGCATCCTGATCGCCCAGGTGCAGATGCGTTTCTTTGATGAAAAAGACTGCGGAATTCTTTTCCATCTGAAATTATATCATGCCGGTTAATCTATATTCCCGATTCTTGCGGAGGTCCTCGGAAACAAATGCAAAGGCATGAAGGAGGTATGTTTGTGCAATAACTTGCTTAGAGATTCCGATAAAAAAATGCCGGCTCACCCAAAGCCTGCATCAACCTGAAAACAAAAATATGTTTCCATTATGGATGTATGACTCTACTCGGAAGTCCATCTCACATATTAAGCAGGTTTCCTGACTTACAGATCAACGCTCATCTCCTCCTTCTCGCAAATGGGTATGCAATGGATTTACGGAGACTTACTACCTGAATACAGTGACCGGATCGCTTGGGATTCTCACCCAATTCCCTCTTCAGGACAAAATGTCCTGCACTTAATATGACAATATTAAATTGCACAAGCTTATTATAGCAGAAATTACAGATTTGTCAATCACGGAGTTACTGGTCACACGTCACCATCCCGCGAGGTGTTTTCGTGCGTATTTGCACGAAAATCCCGAGGGTTGCAGCGCGAAACGGCGGTTTTTGCCGTTTCTGTGCATCGCGGAGCGTGTTACTGGTCACGGAGTGAACAGTAACCCATCACAGATTCTGCATATCCAGAAGTCTGTACGAAATCATCAGATAGAGCATCATCCCGGCATCTTCTGTCTCCAACCCTATAAGCTCCTTAATCCTGTCCATCCTGTACAGAAATGTACTTCGGTGGATAAACAGCTCCTTAGCCGACTGTACAGCATTCAGGTGATTATTCAGATAGACCCTGAGTGTCTCATAGAATTCTGTATTATGCCCTTTATCATATTCTTTGAGTTCAAGCAGTTTCTCCGAGCTGCACAGAACAGCCGGAATCTGGGCTGTGCTCTGCTCCAGCAGATAATCCAGAGCCACCTCATCGAACCTGTGAATCCACTGGTAGATATTCCTCCTGCTTCCCGTAGAAAGGCCTGCGCTGGCCTGCTTAAAGTAATAGCGGAGGTAACGGAAACCTGAAAACTCATTACTGATGCCTGCCTTCAGATAACTGTCCCTCAAAAAATAGACCAGCTTGTCAAAGACATCCTCCGTATCACCGTTAAATCTTGTCAGATTGATATATACTACAATATCTGATTCAAACTGGAATGCACAGGAGCTGTGTACAAGCGACTCAATATGTTTGCATATAAAATTAACCGACATATTCTGTTTGTCGATCATTGGCACTTTAAAATTCATACAGACATACCTGTGTTCCGGAACCCATCCATATTCAAACAGCTCCTGCTCTATCTGTGCCAGCTCCTTCTCCTCGTTTTCCACCACCTGGAGCAGGATATGATGAAGCGTATGGACATTCTCCTTTCCGTCTGCACTTCTCTTTTCCAGGATTTTACTTATGAATCCCCCAAAGGAAACAAGCGCCTCCACATCCCCCGGAACAAACTTTCTCATGATCTCAGGTATGGCTATCCTGTACCTGTAGACACCCCTGTCAAATACATTCAGGCAGAGGCTGCGGTATCCTGTGATGTATTCCGGGTAAAAAAATGCTTCTTTTTTGTTTCTCAGCTCTGCATACTGGGAATCCTGCATGAATGCTGTGCCATATTCATACAGATTGTCAGGCTTGATCAGTTCCCGGAGGCCCGGTTCCTCGTCCATTATGGAAGAATGGGCGATCAGGGATAGGTCAGAGGTAGAGATAGTTACTGGATTTCCGAACACCTTTACGCTCCTGTCCAGCATCTCCTGAAGATCCTTCTCCTCATGAAGGACTGCGTTCATCATCTGCTCCCACTCTTCATAAAAATCATATATCCTCTGTATATCATTGAACAGCTGGCAGATGCTAAAAGATCCAGAAATCTCCAGAACATTGTCAAACCCGTCATATTCTGCCTGCCCATCCTGACGGATTATGATAAAAAATGACGATGCTGCCGTCCCCAGATCCGCTTTCGGGACAGCGTCCTGCATAGCCAGGTACAATCTGTCCGGAAGCGTCTTCTCATCTTTCTCATAGAACAGAGGCCTTGCAAAAAAACGCTCTTCTGTCAAAAGCCTCCCGTCATCCATACTGTATTTCTCTTTTAAATGCTGCCTGATAAGTGCAGGACTCAGCTTCATTTTATCTACTCCTGTCTGTTTCGCACAATATATTTCTCTTCCTACACATTGTACGAAAAACCTTTTAAATTGTCAATTGTTTGTTGGATTAACAAATTCATTTTTTTCTGATACAATGGATTTAACCAATTAAAAAACACAGGAGGTATGTGAAAATGGGAAAATTACAAGAGCTTGCGGAAGCTGTAGAAAAAGGTAAGGCAAAAATTGTTCCGGGACTTGTTCAGGAATGTGTTGACGAAGGTACAGACCCTACAGTCATCCTTAACACAGGTATGATTGACGCTATGGGCGTTGTAGGTGAGAAATTCAAAAATAATGAAATATTTGTTCCTGAGATGCTTGTTGCTGCCAGAGCTATGAAAAAAGGTGTTGAAGTATTAAAACCGTATCTGGCTTCAGGAAGCGCAGGAGCTCTTGGCAAATATGTACTTGGTACTGTTGCCGGTGACTTACATGATATCGGAAAGAACCTGGTTGGCATGATGATCGAAAGTGCGGGCTTCGAAGTCATCGATTTAGGTGTTGACGTTCCAATCGAAAAATTCATTGAAACAGTTGAAGCAAATCCGGATACAAAGATTGTTGGATGCTCTGCTCTTCTAACAACAACTATGCCGGCTCTTCGCGATACAGTTAAAGCTTTAAATGAACAGCCATGGCGTTCAAATATTAAAGTCATGGTAGGCGGTGCTCCTATTACTCAGGAATTCGCAGATGAAATCGGCGCTGACTGCTATACTCCTGATGCTGCAAGTGCTGCACAGGCTGCAAAAGCTTTAGTTTCATAATAACATAGGTAACCCATATTATTAGGGCCGTTCCTGTAAAAGGGGCGGCTCTTATAAGTTAAAAGGAAAGGGTGGATATTTATGAGCATTGATATAAACAGGATCGTCACTCAGGCACTTGAACACGGCTTTACATCAGCTGCCCCTCTCTCAGTAGAAACCCTGAAGCTGCTCCCGGAAGTCCGGGATATGTGCGCATCCAATACATGCCACAAATACGGCCAGAACTGGGCCTGCCCTCCCGGCTGCGGCACACTTGAGGAGTGTGAGGCAAAACTGAGGAAATACAGCTGCGGTATCATTGTCCAGACTGTGGGAAGCATTGAAGACTCTATGGACTTTGAGGGGATGGTCGAGGTAGAGAAAGGACATCAGGAGCATTTTATCAGTTTTTCGGACATTCTCGGCAGCCAGTATCAGGTCCTTCCCATCGGTACAGGAACCTGCAGCAGATGTGCCTCATGTACATACCCGGATGCCCCCTGCCGCTTCCCTGACAAGATCACATCCTCTATGGAAGCATACGGCATGCTTGTGACCCAGGTATGCAAAGACAATAACCTGCCCTATTATTATGGCAATGACAAAATCGCTTACACAGCCTGCTATCTTATAAAGGAAAAGTAATATCCATGGAAATAAAAGACTACTTATCATTAATCTCACAGACAATCAGAAATGGACAGCCAAAGTATACAGAGCGTATGGTATTGGAGGCATTGGATCATGGCGTCACAGCCGGAGATATCCTGAACCGCTCTTTCATTCCTACTATGAAAGATATGGGGCAGCGTTATAAAGAAGACGAGGTATACATCGCCAAAATACTCTCGGCAGCCCGCGCTATGAAATACGGACTCCGTGTCTTAAAACCCAGGCTTGAAGCCGAGGGTGAGGACTCTATGCACAAAGGCAAGGTAATTCTTGGTACAGTGGTCGGAGATCTCCATGACGTTGGAAAAAATCTCGTGGGACTTATGTTCGAAAGCGCCGGATTTGAGGTGATTGACCTGGGGATCGATGTGTCAGAAAAAAAGTTCGTACAGGCCGTCAAGGATCATCCCGATGCTGCAATCGTCTGTATTTCCTCCCTGCTTACCACTTCTCTCGGCAATATGAAGAGTATCGTCAAAGCGCTGAACGGGATGGAGGAACGCAAGAATTTCAGGATAATGGTGGGAGGCGCCCCGGTCACCCAGGAATTCTCGGATGAGATCGGAGCAGATGCTTATACCGACAACGCCTACGATGCAGCTGAGGCAGCCAAAACATTCGTTCTTCCATAGAAAACTTCGTTCCCTATAGAAGAATACCCTCCGGGGAGATGCGCAGCTGCGCGCGCATCCGGTGAAAACAGAAGGAGGCCGGAAATATGTTCCGGCCTCCATTCGTTTCTTATACTTTTTCGGCTTTACTGAAGAGTTCTTGCAGCAGCCTCCACCACATGTCCCACAAGGACAGAAGTCGTAACACTTCCAACTCCCCCCGGAACAGGTGTGATAGCATCTACAACAGGCTCTGCCTCATCAAACTTTACATCACCGCAGAGTTTGCCCTCTTCATTGACATTAATGCCCACATCAATGACCGTCTGGCCTGCGCAGAGGTAGGAACCGTCTACCACTCCGGCCCGTCCTGCAGCCACAATAACGATCTCTGCCTCTTTCACGACTGAAGGCATATCCACAGTCCTGGTATGGCAGACTGTCACTGTCGCGTTCTTCTTTAAGAGCATCATCGCTGCCGGTTTTCCTACCACAAGGCTTCTTCCCACAACAACTGCCTTCTTCCCTGTACAGTCTATTCCATAGTGGTCTAGGATCTCCATACAGGCCTGAGGTGTACATGGCGGGAATCCCTGCTTTGTTCCGGCAAATACGCCTACCATTGAACCATCAGTAATTCCATCCACGTCTTTTTCCGGCTTTAACGCCTTAATAACGGCTGCCTCATCAAGATGCTTAGGAAGAGGGCGGAAAATAAGAATGCCATGTATGTTATCATCTTTATTTGCCTTATCAAGGGTTGCCATCAGCTCCTCCTGGGTCACATCAGCCGGCAGCAGGAATTTTTCATAAGCCACGCCGAGAGTCTCACAGCGTTTTGTTGCCCCTCTTTCATAGGAGACATCGTCCGGTCTTTCACCAACGCGGATTATCCCAAGTGTGGGCTTCACGCCCCTGCTCTCCAGCTCAGCGACCTGGGCCTTGATCTTTTCATTTAATGCTGCTGTTACTTCTTTTCCAAGTAATTGTTTTGCCATGCTCTTTTCGCTCCTCCTATTTCAGCCTGGAGATCACGCTGTCAAAAATCTCATCTGCCATCTTTGGATATTTTTCCAGCATGGCATCTGCCTTTGCATTCAGCTCCTGGGCGTATTCACGGTTTTTCATGGATTTTGTATTGATATACACATTCAGGCTGGCTCCCTTAAGCGCTGCCTTACAAAATGCTGCCGCCACACCTGCGTCACTGATTGCCAGGGCGGAACCTTTAGCCGCAAACTCCCGGATAAGCTCAATCGCCTCGCAGCATTTCTCCATGATCTCCATAGGCACGGAGCATGCGTCTTTTAAAACGATCTCCATGACACGTGCTTTTTCAGCCTTTTCTTCCTCTGTTTCCCTGGGCATTCCATATGCCTTTGAAAGAGGCTCAAAAACTTCTGCATCCCTCTCCACAAGAGTAAGCAGATCTTTTTGAAGGACATCACATTTGCCTTTTAATGCCCACATTTCCTCTTCTACGTCCGCATATTTCTTTTTGCCCACAGTGAGGCTTCCTACCATATTTCCAAGCGCTGTTCCAATTGCCCCGACTAAAGCGGAAGCTCCGCCGCCGCCCGGAACAGGCGCCTTAGATGCAAGTACTTCTACAAACTCATTACAAGCTGCTGTTGAAAATCCCATACCTCTTCCTCCTGATCAGAATAAACCTGAAATCTTTCCGTTCTCGTCTACGTCAATCTTCTCGGCCGCAGGTACCTTCGGAAGGCCTGGCATTGTCATGATGTCCCCTGTCAGGGCCACAATGAAGCCTGCTCCCGCTGATATCTTCAGGTTGCGCACTGTCACTTCAAATCCCTTCGGCGCTCCTAACAGGCTCTGGTTGTCTGAGAAGCTGTACTGGGTCTTTGCCACACAGATCGGGCATTTTCCAAAGCCAAGCTCCTCTAACTGGGCAGCCTGCTTCTTCGCTGCCGGTGTCAGCACCACTCCGTCTCCATGATAGATCTTCGTCACGATAGCGTTTAATTTCTCCTCGATGCTCAGGTCATCCTCGTATGAGAATGTGAAATCGTTCGGCTCCTCTACAAGGCGCACTACTTCCTCTGCAAGAGCCATTCCGCCCTCGCCGCCCTTTGCCCATACCTCGGACAGGGCCACGTTTACGCCAAGCTCCTTACATTTCCTCTCCACCAGGTCAAGCTCTGCCTTTGTGTCTGTTGGAAATGCATTGATAGCTACCACGCACGGGAGCTTATATACATTGATGATGTTAGATACGTGCTGCAACAGGTTCGGCAGACCCTTCTCCAGTGCATCCAGGTTCTCATTGTTCAGATCCGCTTTTGCCACGCCGCCGTGATGCTTTAAGGCGCGCACTGTCGCTACCATGACTACAGCATCCGGGTTCAGCCCTGCCATACGGCACTTGATGTCCAGGAACTTCTCTGCTCCCAGGTCTGCTCCGAACCCTGCCTCTGTCACCACGTAGTCTCCCAGCTTCAGAGCCAGCTTCGTAGCCATTACAGAGTTGCAGCCGTGTGCGATGTTTGCAAATGGTCCGCCGTGCACGATGGCCGGTGTGTGCTCCAGTGTCTGTACCAGGTTCGGCTTCAGGGCATCCTTTAAAAGGGCTGTCATGGCTCCCTCTGCGTGGAGGTCATGAGCTGTTACCGGCTTCTGGTCAAAGGTATATCCCACGATGATGCGTCCCAGACGTGCCTTCAGGTCATTGATGTCGTTTGCCAGGCAGAGCACTGCCATGATCTCGGAAGCAACCGTGATGTCATAGCCGTCCTCACGGGGCATCCCGTTGGTTCTTCCGCCTACTCCGTCCACTACAAAACGCAGCTGGCGGTCGTTCATGTCCACACACCTTCTCCAGGTCACCCTTCTCGGGTCGATCCCAAGGGTATTTCCCTGGTAGATATGGTTATCCAGCATGGCTGCCAGCAGGTTGTTGGCTGCGCCGATGGCATGCATGTCACCTGTGAAATGCAGGTTGATGTCCTCCATGGGCACTACCTGTGCGTATCCGCCGCCTGCTGCTCCTCCCTTCACGCCGAACACCGGCCCCAGGGACGGCTCACGCAGCGCCACCATAACGTTCTTGCCGATCTTTCTCATACCATCTGCCAGCCCAACGGTAGTGGTAGTCTTTCCTTCCCCTGCAGGAGTCGGTGAGATGGCTGTGACGAGGATGAGCTTTCCATCCTTCTTATCCGTGTCGTTCAGCATGTTGTAATCGATCTTTGCCTTGTAATTGCCGTACTGCTCCAGATATTTCTGGTCGATGCCTGCTGTCTTTGCGACCTCCAGGATCGGCTGCATTTCGGTTTCCTGTGCAATTTCGATGTCTGATTTGTAACCCATATTTTTAACTCCTTTCCAGTCAGCACATATGTGCCGCTGTTCAGTCAACATATTTTTTGTAAGGCAGTACCGGCCCAATGGTACTGCCTTACTATTATAATTTTTTCAGCGTGCCGATGGAAATATCTCCAACAACAGCCAGATCCTCCGCTTCAAAAGACAGAGGGAAATTATCAGAAAATAAAATCTGTGCTGAAGGAGGGAACTCATCATCCCCTGCCCACAATATAAACCGGACAAAGTGGTTATTAATGAATTCAAACTCATAAGCCGCGTCGCCAATCTTCAGTTCTCTCGCTCCCGCCTTCTCCATCTGTGCCTTAAACTGATCCAGTTTGCTGCCATAGGAAAAGGCCAGCCTCATTATACATCTTCCCTGGAACTGCCTGAAGTAGACTTCGCCCCATGGAACCTCCCGGTAAGTCAGATAATTTCCGGCTGGCTGGGAGGACACGCCTCTTACAAGGAAGCGGATAACAAAAATCTTTGCAGCCGTCTCTGTCTTAAGAGCTGCGTACTGTCCATCCTCTTTATCCTCCCTGGTAACAGTGAATTCCGGCCAGCTGATCCTGTAGGATTTCTGCATCAAACGTATGGTAAAGCACTGCTGCTCCTTATCATAGGGAATACCAGTCCGCGAAGAGACCTCCAAAGGGTCCAGCTTCCTGTATTCCTCCAGATAATGTTCGAAAGGAATCCTCTCTTTGTTGTCTTTTTCATATTCGATATTCATCTGCCACCTCACTGCTGTGGGAACAGGGATGCATCTGTATGCGGTATGAAGCAGGCCGCCACAAATTCATCCATGTACTGGGGTATCGCGCTGAGCTCAAGATAAGTCATATTTTTCGCGATCTCATACACCTTCCGCTCTGACTGAGTAGAATACAGCATCGCATATGCCCCTGAGAGAGATGAATTTCCAATATACTGGAACATCTCCAGAGGCACATCCGGGAACATGCCGATATGGACTGCATTGCTCATATTGATACCGCTCCCGATGCCGCCTGCCACAAAGACATGCTCGATCATGGAGATATCAAAATCACAATATGCCAGCATCGTGCGGATAGCCGAAAATATGGCTCCCTTCGCACGGATAAAGTTGTCAATATCAACTTCTGTAATCTCTACATCCTTCACGGAATCGGCGTCTTCCTCAAAAGCCAGTACATAGCTGCCCATTCCATACTTGTCTCTTTTTATCCTTTTTCCTTCACGCACAAATTTTCCCTTTGGATCAATGATACCGCAGCGGAAAAGTTCGCTTATGACATCTATGATACCTGAACCGCAGATACCGATCGGCTTCTGACCTTCATTTCCCACTATCGTCATGACAGGTTCCATAGTATCCTTATCTATCGTACAGGCTTCGATAGCCCCGTCTGTGGCCCTCATGCCGCAGCTGATATCCCCGCCCTCAAATGCCGGGCCTGCCGAGCAGGCGCAGCTGATCATGAAGTCAGAGTTTCCGAATACAATTTCACCATTAGTTCCAAGATCGATAAACAGGGAAAATTCAGGTTTATTCCAGAGCATGCTGACAAACGCTCCCGCCGTAATATCGCCGCCCACATAGCTTCCTATGTTCGGCGCCACTATGATATGGGAATCCGGATTGATCGCAATCCCTATATCTGAGGCAAAGAGTGAATTTGTCTTAAAAAATGCCGGTATGTATGGTTCTGTGCGGAGAGGATCCGCATTGATCCCCATCAGGAGATGGTTCATGGTGGAGTTGCCTGCCACACACATACGGTATATATGCATAGGATCCATATGGATCTCTTTACACATCTGCCTGATCAGCGGATTGAGAGTCTCCTCTATGATCGCTTTCTGCAGCCTCTCTTTTCCGCCCGGTTTAGCTGATTCGATGATCCTGTTGATGACATCCGCACCATACCGGATCTGTCCGTTTCCTGACGAAGCCTTCGCCAGGATACTTCCATCCAGCATATTGATAATGATAGCCGAGACAGTCGTTGTACCTATGTCAACTGCCAGTCCCCCTACCACAACATTTTCTTCTTTTGTGAAAATATCATAGACAAATACATCTTTATTTGTCTTGCGGATAATCACCTGCACCTGAAAATTTCCTGCCCGCAGGATATCGGGAAGCTTCTTCAGAACAGAATACGGTATCTGAATGGATGTTCTCTCACTTACCTTCTGAAGAACCCGGGTAAATCTCTCATTGTCCGGCATCGTATCATCCAGGGTGGGCACTTCCATACTCACCTGCACAACATCCAGATTATTAGCAAGTGTGATGCCCGCCTCTTCTACCTGTTCTTTCAAATCATCAAATATCTTCACTTCATCAGGAGAACTCAAGTCTGCGACTTTCATTCTGCTCTTATAGGCCGATGCTATATCCGGGACAAGCACCTCTACGTCCGCGCATATGGTGCTCACACAGGCCAGCCTCCAGCCTTTTTCATATTCCTCGTCACTGATGTGGCGAGTTTTCTTTGAATCCAATTCACCTGAAACGAGCTTCACTCTGCATTTTCCGCAAGATGCATTTCCTGAGCACGGTGCATCGATAGCTACGTTTGTTTTTCTCGCTACCTCAAGAAGGCTTTCACCGAAAGCAGCGAAGACTGTTACATCTTCGCTGTTTTCAAACTTAAAAGTAACTTTATGCATAGATTAGATCTCCAGATAGGAATCTGCGTATAAAGTATTACCTTTGAATACATCACAGGATTTGATCGTTTCCATCAGACGCAGATCACATGGATTTACGATAGCTGATGTCAGACCCTGCATCATAGCCATAGCTACAAGAGCGGAATCCATGATCGGACGGATGTGCTTAGGCATACCGTTAGAGTTATTTGAAAGACCGCCTGTAGAATTCAGTCCCATGTCAGAGAACATCTTAATAGCTTCAAGAACATCCATCTGTTTGTCCTGCATTCCCTTTACAACAAGGAATAACGGGTCAAACCAGAGATCTTCTGCTTCCATTCCATGCTCAAGGCCTCTCTCAAGCATATTCTGGCAGTGCATCATACGCTCGTCATTGTCTGACGGAACACCTTCTGCTGAGCAGAGTGCGATAACAATTGCATCATTTGCTGCAGCCAGGTCGATGTTTTCAATTCTTCCGCCTGCATCGGCAGAATTTACGATTGGTTTTCCTTTTGCACGGTTATATACAGAAATACCAGCTTCGATAGCTTTCTTATTTGCTGTGTCAAGTGCCAGCGGAACATTGTCAAATTCTGACTGGAGCAGCTGTACTGCCCATTTCATCAGTTCTTCTCCATCACTCTCAGCAGGTCCGATGTTTACATCCAGATAAGTTGCGCCTGCATCAAGCTGCTCTTTTGCACGTTTGATGATTGGTTCAGGATCTCTTTCAGCCATAGCCTTACGGATAACTGGGGAAATACAGTGGATTCTTTCACCGATTGTTATGAATTTTGCCATTGTTTGTTCTCCTTTTTATTTTAAAAATTATTTGCTGCATGTAACTGGAAAATGCCGGACAGTTACATATCTTTCAGGAATTTAACAAGCTGAACTGCTTCGTTTGGTCCGACGATGATCTCCCATCCAGGAAGCTTCGCCTCTAATTCACCTTTCAGTACAGCTACTTTACCAGGAAGCACAAGCTTTCTGCATTTGATCTTTCCTTCAATATCTGCTTCTGCAAAATATTTTGCGATCGTAGATGCTGAGAATTTTCCAGCAGCCCAGGATGTCAGAACAGAAAGTCCGCCTGCATCGCTGATGATCAGGTTACATGGTACTCCTGAACGCTCCAGCTCTCCTGATACTACGAAGTATGTAAGAGCAAAGTCAACAGTTGTCAGACAGATGGAATTTTCATCTCCGCCGTTGATTGGGTAAATACCCGGCTCAACCTTCATTGGCTTCTGAGGATCTGTGAATACATTCTGCCTTAATCCGTATAATGGAAGAGCCTGCGCATAGCTCATTTCTTCCATAACTACGATTGAACCATATTTCAGTGTGAACAGTGAAGCAAGAGCTGCCTGCATATGGATATCTCCCTTAGCAAGAGCTGCTGCATTGACAAGTGAAGGATAACCAAATGTCCTGTCACCGTCTTTGATTGCAGAACGTCTGATCTGCACTGCATTTGCAAAAGCTTCTTTAACAGATGCACATCCAACATCCAGGATCAGGTCTTTGTTTCCAAGAGCTTCCAGCTTTTCAACTGTTGTGTGGAGTTCATTCAAATCAGCTCCCCTGACTCCCAGAACAACTCCTGCTTCCTTTGCCAGTGTATTCATTGCCTCATAGTTAGAAGCATCTGCTCCGTTTAAAACAGGTTTGGAGTCTTTGCATACTTCCAAAGCTGCTTTAGCTGTATCTACATCTGTACATCCAAGAACTAAAGTTCTGCCAAGAGCAGCTGCCTTCTTTACTGTCTCCACATAATCTGTCTTGCCTTCAGCGCTGTAGTTTACGTAGATCATTTCTACGTACATTCTCTCGCCGATACGCTCATAATCTACATTCGGTACTGCTGCCAGACGTGCGTCTATTGCAGCTTCATCCATACAGTTGCATACTGCGACAGCATATCTTGTCTTGCTTACAAAAGTCTTCTCATGTCTTTCCAGAACGGTCTCTCCGCCCAGTGTCAGCTCTGCATCACCAGTTCCGACTTTCAATGTCTTCATTGGCGGCGCTGTGGCTGCAGACAGTGTTGCAAGTGCATCCGGTGAGAAATGCGGACAAGCGCTGATATCCATTGCCCCCTGTGCAACCTTCATTGAGAAAGCCATACATGTAGGGCATCCGCATTCTTTACAGTTTTTCTTAGGTGATAATTTAAATATATCCAGACCTTTAAGTGCCATAATCTATTTTCCTCCTTAAGCAGCAATTATACTAATTCTTTTACTAATTTTGAAATAGTTGCAATTGATACAGGATGCTTCAGGATTACAGCATTAGATCCGGAAGCCAGGACTGCTGCTGCTGTCTCTACTTCCATATCGATTCCACGCTGTTCTGCGTCACCCCATTCAGGCATATCCGCTTCTGAAGCAACAGCTTCCTTCACGCCCCATACTTCTGATGCTACAGGTGTAATGATCGGCATCTGAAGCATATTGTCGTTCTGGGAAAGAGCGGCTGCTTTTACCCTCTGCATAGTGGATACAACGTATTCAAAACCATAACCTGCTGCTGCAGTACCTACGTTCATAACAACGTTAGTGCTGCTGACACCCAACTGTGAAAGTAATACATTTAACTGTTTTGCAAGGTTGATATCAACTGCTGATTCAGCACCTACGATCTGCTTATAAGCCAGTCCTGCTGCTGCGCCGACTGTCTTGTAGTTTTCTTCTTTTGCTGCCAGGAGCACTGCATTTTTTCCATCCAGCACTTCTGCTGCTTTTGCAAGAAGCTCTGCATCTTTTTCTGCATTCTTGCATCCTGCAATAACAAGCGGAAGATCAACTGCTTCTGCAACTTCTTTTACCATTCCGATTAATTCTTCTGTGGATTTATCTGCTCCGTTCGGGTCTCCGCCTTCCAGTCTGAAGCACAGAAAATCAACACCTTCTAAGGATGCTGCCTTCTTAGCCATGTCAGCTATGCTCTCGCATCCTTCGTAATACTTTTTGACACACTCCGGCTCATTTTCCAGAATTCCGTCAGTGATCTCCACACCTACCTTCGGCGCATTTTCTACAGGCGCATCAAATGTATAAAAAGGCAGTACATTTTCTCCACCTATAGCAATTTTTTTGTCTCCGCAACCTAATTCAACCGTGTTGATATTTGCATTGAACTTTCCTGATTTTGCATTAAACGGCATTTTAAATAGACCTCCTTCATGATTTAGACTGTTGTAGAACAATGTCTGCACATATTCTACAACAGCCTGGTAAAAATTTCAATAAATGCTCAGTTTTTTGAACATGTTATATTACATCATCGGCTCCATAGAAAGTGCCGGATGTCCTTTTTCTTCCAGATAAGCCAGTAATGTCTCCGGATCTTCCGCTACGGTCTCATCACCAACCATATCTGTGAAATTATCTATTCCATAAAGCTCTTTTGCTGTCGCATTAAGTCTTTCAGCAACTGTTTCCTTAAGTTCCTTAGGCATCCATACGATTCTGGCGATTCCGCCCTCAGCCTTCATGAACTTCTTGGAAGCGATGAAATGCTTGCCGTGTCCCATGAATCCAGGTGTCTGTACTCCGCCGCCTGTCATAGAAGCCAGTTCAGGGAATGTCATACCGATAGGAGTCATTCCTGCATATTCACGGTTTACGATACATACGCCGTTTGACAGAGGCTCGATACCGCAGATACACTCAAAGCATCCGCAGGATGTCATCGGGTCTTCGATGATGGAATACAGAGTAACATTTTCCAGAGCTCCCTGTGAATATTTTCTTACAGCATCATTTACATCCTGGTAAGCACCTGTTCTCTCATCGATCAGGCCGCCCTTTGTGATAACCTGGCATGGTCCCTGAGGATCCAGCTCATTAGTAGCCTTAGCATCCAGCCATGACACAGCGCCGCAAAGTCCAAGTCTTTCAGGCGTAACCACGCAGACATGAGACGGTGAGAATGCCTGGCACATGATACAGCTGTAATATACATCAACACCTTCATCTGTCAGAGTGCTGAGTCTCTCATCACGTTTATCAAATGACGGTATTGCCAGCTCATGGCGCAGTTTTGTACACATTTCAGGATCCGTGATAACTTTGACCTGACATTTGTCTACAACAGCTGCAAACTCGCTCTTTACTTTAGCATAGAGCACTTCACCAATGTGTTTTGCACGGAAGCCTGCATTATATGTATCCTTGCTTATACGGATACGGATCATATCTCTCTGGCCTGTATGCATCATACCTTCCACGCAGTTTAAGTAGCTGTGGAATTTACGCTCAAATACAGGTTCAAAGTCAGACTGCATGCTCTTGCCGCCTACTTCTACAATGTAACCGATATTGTGTTTGCTTCCGACTTCAAATTCATCCAGATCCGGCCCGATCACTTCAATCTTATGATCTTCGATCTCTGTAACATCTTTAGACTGTACAAGCTCGAAGCAGTCAACTCTGGAACCGTCGAATTCTACCTGCATGTCACCGCGGCGGATGATCTCGCCTTCAAATGCGCTGGCAAACGCAACAGGAATATCGATATTTGTGATCTTGATCTTGATATCTCTTGCTTCCAGAGAAGTCGCATTAAACTTGGATACGTCTTCCTGAACAATAAGGCTCTTCGGCACACGGAAGATATTCTCTGTCTCATTTGTGATTACAGGGAATCCAAGTGCAATAGCACCTGCACCGCATGCTACAACTACATCATCAAGAGGTCCGAAAGCATTAACAAATGCCGGAACACGCTCGAATGTGTATTTCATAAGTCCTGCAGCATCTCCAGGAGTGATATTTCCGAAGATCAGGGCAGCCCTGACAGCTACAGATACTACATGGATCACGCTTGTCACGTCTTTTCCAAGAGGGATCACACGTACATTTGCCCCTGTCTTATATCCCATTTCCTCACACTGGTCAATGATTCCGCCTACGAGGGTAACAAGGATACCCTGTGCCTGATAGCTCTTTACAAGCGCCACGCCCTCTTCTGCTGTAGGCGCACTGCCCAGGATAACTGCCACGCCCGGGATATCTCCTGTAACAAGGGGAACACCCAGCTCACGGATAATGGCATCTGCCAGATGTCCGTAGCACGGCTCTGCATATGGTGCTGCACCGTCAATATATTTTAAAACTTCGATAAACTCTGCGCAGAGAGCTGTTGCCACGCCTGACATGAAAGCGTCATTAAGACGGTTTTCTCTTGTCATCAGTGTTTTTACAACGCCTAATGCATTTTTTAAATCTCCCAGATTTCCAACCTTTGTTCCAGTTACGCCATAGTAACATGGAAGGCTGTATGCTGTATTTGGGAAGCTGACAGCTTTATCTGCACCATGCTGTGCGATCGCATTGTCGATAGCCGCTTCTGTCAATCCGTATACAGCATCATTTCCGTTAAATACTCTTTCAAATAATGTCACTGTGTTATACCTCCAATCAGATATTCGCTTGATCGATTTTTTCTTTTATTTTTCTTATTTCATCAGTTGCAGACCTGCTGACATCATAGGGAGACTGCCCCCGGCGGTCCGCATCCATGATCTCAGGATTGTAATGGATAAATCCCAGAAGGTCTTCAGAAGGGATCTTGGATCTGATAAATTCCTCATCAGCATCATCACGGACTTTGTTGGCCACCACACGGACGTGCTTTACACCCAGCTGTTCCGCCAGACGCTTTACATTTCCATATGTCTGGATACTCCTTGCGCCCGGCTCTATCACTACAACGAACTGGTCCATTCCCTCTGTGGTCCCCCTGCCCAGATGCTCCAGGCCGGCTTCCATGTCCAGGATCACTACATCATCGCTTCTTAACACAAGATGGTTTATGATCCTTTTAAGCATTACATGCTCCGGGCAGACACAGCCGCTTCCGGCTGTATCAACTGTTCCAAGCACGAGCAGCTTTACACCATTCTTCGTCTTAGAGTAGGTGTCGGGAATATCATCCACTTTCGGATTGATGCGGTAGAATCTGTTGTCATCGCTGGCACCTGTCCGTTCCTGAACCAGTTTCCGCATTTTGGTAATAGGAATAATCTGTCCTATCTCTTCATCTGTAAACCCCAGCGCCAGCCCTAAGTTGGCATCCGGATCAACATCAGCCGCCAGTACATGCTTTCCTTCTTCCGCATACAGTCTGGCAAGCGTTGCCGCAAATGTAGTCTTTCCCACTCCGCCTTTACCGGTAACTGCTATTTTCATGAAACTCATCCACCTTCTAAAATTATTTAATATCTATATCCGGGATCAGATTCCAAGAGCTGCTCTCTTTTCTTCGATTCTTGCCATCATAGCATCGCCCAGCTTGTCAATGTCTTTCTCTACTGTGTATGCAGCTTCCACCCAGTCTCTGATTCCGCTTGTAAGCAGCTCAGCTACTTTATCTGAACCAGATACATAAGGATCAACTCCAAGATATGTGTCGATACCTGTAGCCACAACATAGTTTCCAATAGAAACTGCCTTCTCTGACATCCATTCAGGAGCACAGCCCACTACAGGAAGCTGAGAAATGTTCAGTCCTGAATCTTTTGCAAGCTCTGCTACAAGGTTCATCATACGGCTGATATCAACACAGGATCCCATATGAAGTACAGGAGGGATATCTGCCAGTTCGCATACTCTCTTCAGACCTGCGCCGCAGAGATCTTTAGCCTGTTTGTCCATAAGTCCTGCCTTTGCAGCTGCCTGTGCAGAACATCCTGAAGCCACGATGATAACATCGTTTGCGATCAGCTTCTTCATCAGTTCGATATGTGCAGAGTCAGGCCTGATCTTCGGATTGTTACATCCTACCATAGCCACGGCGCCGCGGATAACACCTGATGTGATACATTCGATCAGCGGTTTTGTTGTTCCAAGTTCGTCTACCTGAGAGTTTGTAACACCGTCAAGAGTCTTTACAATAGCCTCTAAGGAATATCCGACTGTTGCTTTCTGTTTCATATCCGGAATGTATACAAGGTCCGGTTTTCTGTTTTCAAAGTTGTCAATTGCAGCCTTAACGATCGCTTTAGCGTTTTCAGCAGCAGTCTCAGCATTAAATCTGATAAACTCTGAATCCGGCATCTGGGCGATCGGAGAAGTTGTAATAAACTTAGTATGGAAGCATTTGCTCAGAGGCCCAAGTGCCGGGAAGATACACTGCACATCGACTACGATTGCTTCACATGCGCCTGTCAGGACAACATTTTCCTGCTGCAGGAAGTTTCCGGCCATAGGGATCCCGCGGCGCATTGCCACTTCATTTGAAGTACAGCAGACACCTGAAACAGTGATTCCCTTAGCTCCTTTTGATTTTGCATATGCGATCATCTCAGGATCATCTGCATATTCACAGATCATCTCTGAAAGTGAAGGATCATGTCCGTGGACAACGATGTTTACATTTTCCACTTCCATAACACCTAAGTTAGCTTCTGTATCGATTGGCTTCGGTGTTCCGAAAAGGACATCAGAAAACTCTGTGCCGGCCATGGAACCGCCCCATCCGTCTGAAAGGCCTGATCTTAAGGACTGTCTGATCAGAGCTTCAGGGAGTGAGGAACATCCCATATGGGTCATATGTAAAGAACATGATACTTCGCGGTCGATAGCGCGCGGTGCGATCTCTTCTCTTTCCCAGATCTCCTGTGTGTGCTTTGGAGCTCTCTTCAGGAATCTCTGAGTTCCGAATACTTTGCCGTACTCTTCCAGGCCTAATACAGCTACCTCATGAGCCAGATCATAGATATCTTTTCCTTCTGTCTCAACGCCCCATTCCTTTGCGATCTTCATCAGCTTTTCAGGATCTTTTACCTTGTAAGCTCCATCCGGTGATGAGCAGTAAAGTGTATGGCAGATTTCACGTCCATGGTCTGAATGTGTAGCGGAGCCGCCTGCTGTAAATTTCAGGTAGTTCCTGGCTACGATACCGTGAACGTCACATCCGCAGATTCCGCGCGGAGCCTTTGGTGTGATACGGCATGGTCCCATTGAACAGATACGGCAGCAGACACCCTGCTCACCGAATTTACAGTGAGGAGTCTGGTTCTTCACACGAAGCTGCCATGCATCGGCACCGACTTTTGCGCCGGTTTCCAGCAATCTGTTTGTAGCCGCTTCAAATTCTTCTACTGTTGTTAACTTAAAGTTTCCCATTATAAACCTCCTTTAATATTGGGTGAATTTTAAGGCGTGTTTTTTTATCCCATCCGCCCCCACGGGATATTTCTCTTTGAAATAAATTCCCCAAAAGTAAGAAAATGCCACTTATGGGGAATGAATTCACTACATAGGTTATGCATCAGACCGGTATCAGCAGATCTCCAGGCCGTCAAGAATCTCGTACAGGGCTTTTCTGACAGGAGAGTCTTTCGGAAGCTGTGTTGTAGGTTTTCCTTCACAGTCGTACTCGTATACATCCGTATCCTGCGGCACAACACCGATAAGTGTCAGCCCCTGTATCTCAATTTCTTCTTTGATGCCGTCATTTAATTTACCCTCGGGAGCCCTGTTGATGATCAGGCCCGTCTTCTTCGGGTTCAGACTGCATTCTTTTACCAGCTTTGCAATCCTTCCTACTGCCTGTATGCCTCTTCGTGAACAGTCACTGACAAGGATCATGGTATCCACCTTCGGGAGGATACCTCTGCTGATATGCTCCATGCCCGCTTCATTGTCCACTACCAGATATTTGTAATTCGGCGTCAGCTTAGCGAGCTGTGTCTGAAGCAGCCCGTTGACAAAACAATAGCACCCTTTTCCCTGGGTTCTGCCCATGACAAGAAGATCATAGTCATCTTCCTCCACCAGGCAGCGGTTAAACATGATCTCTGTATAATCCGCCTTTGACATACTGGCCGGAATAGGGTTGTTCACGCTGTTCTCTGCCCGGGCAACTTCCTCCCTCACATCCCCCAGCGTCATATCAACATCGACGCCCAACACTTCGTTCAGATTAGAGTTTGCATCTGCATCGACTGCAAGAACGGGAGTTTTTCTCTTGTCACAGAGATACTGGACCATAAGACCGCACAGGGTAGTCTTGCCCACTCCCCCTTTACCTGCAACTGCAATTGTATAAGCCATATTCGGCGCCTCCTGTAATTCTAAATATAATGATTATTTATTGGATCAGTCTTTTTTTGCACGAAGTCCTGACTTTGTCAGAATTTCTGAAACTGCAGCTGATTTATTCAATGCGTACAGATGGATACCATCCACACCCATTCCAATAAACTGGTACAGCTGATGTACTGTATATTCTATCCCTGCAGCTTTGAATCCTTCCGGATCATTGTAATGCTTGCTGATCACTTCAGCCAGGTCTCTCGGGATTGAGCATCCGTTCATAGAGAGTGCCATACGGATCGTAGCATCTTTGTTGAGTACAGGCATTACACCTACGTCTACAGGAAGTGTGATTCCCGCTTTGCGGATTGAATCATACCATCTCTTGAAAGCTTCGATATCAAAGCAGAGCTGAGTCATAATATAGTCAGCGCCGGCATCCTGTTTCATTTTCAGATGTGCGATATCCTCTTCAAAGGTCGGGCACTGGATGTGCTTTTCCGGATCACCTGCCATAGCGATGGTGAATTTGTCACCAAACTGTTCACGGATATATGCCACAAGTTCATTCGCGTAATTGAAATCCCCTCTTGTGCCTTCCCAGCCAGCCGGCAGGTCACCGCGCAGTGCAAGGATATGGTCAACCCCATTATCCAGATAAGCCTGCAGTTCAGCTTTTACTTTGTCCTTTGTGTTACCAATACAGGTAAAGTGTGTTACCGCTCTGTGTCCGCTGTCAGCGATCGCTTTGCAGATCTCAGAGTTCCTTCCGGCATTTGAGCCGCCTGCCCCATATGTGCAGCTGATAAAATCCGGGTCAAATTTATACAGCTCATTCAGGCATTCCAGAAGCGGTTCCATAGGCTGTTCTGCCTTGGGTGGGAACACTTCGAAAGAAAATGATGTTCTTTCTTTCATTACTTCAACTATACTCTTCATTTTTGTTTTACCTCCGCTTTCTTTATACAAAAATATGTACTTTTATATCAACCGTCCGCTACTCGGGACAGTTAATTTTGACAACACCGCCGGTCAGATCCACCATAGAGATGGTACCTTCCACCACTTTGCGTTCCCCCATCACATCGGTGAGGGTGATCTCTGTTCCGTTCACATCTATCCTGCTTACATACTCCAGGACAATGCTCTCCGGTTCCGGTTTGCTGATATTATAAACGGTTGCCAGACACATCTGTCATTCCTCCTATTGCTCTTCCTTGACAAGCGCCAGCGCAACTCCCAGATACATATTGCCTTTCTGGAATTCATCCACTGCTTTCTTAATCTGCTCCGCAGCCTTTTCCTGTCCGGACTGTCTCAGCTTCTCAGCCATCTGGTCCAGCTCAGCCGCATGATGCTCATTATGGGAAAGCATGTAGGTCAGAAGCGCCTCATTTTGATTGACGGGCTTGCATCCCTGACACTCACTTGTACATTCCTTGCCCGCACATGCTGATTCCCCGTGGGAATGTTCATGTGCTTCTTCGTGTCCGTGCTCGTGGGTGTGCTCATGCGAATGCTCATATGTATGCGTGTGCGCATGGGTATGCTCATGTCCGTGAGGGCATATATTCCCGTTCTCATCCTTAACGATATGCATTTTTCTTTCACCGCCCCTTTCTTTAAAAGATTTTATGATTCTTAAGATTTTGTTAATTTTTTATCATAGAGTCTAAACGCATACCCTATATGGGGTTATTATAACATAATGCCTATCTATTCTCAACAACGCCTTTTGTACTTTTTTAAATAATTTGAGTAATTTTACTAATAATGACATCATATAATATTCCCTGCGTTTTGACCATTCTACACATTGTCAAATTTTTAGCGTTGTGCTCCTACAGATTGATGGTAGTTTTCTTTCTGCCCGAAGATGAGCTGTCAAAATATTCAAATTTAATGCTGCTTACACCATCCTTCACCTGTATATACCTCTCAATACTGCCGCTTTTTCCCGCCGGCAGAATCCCCAGGGCTGCCTCCTCAAAAGGATTGCCGCTGTCATACCTGTCACTTTCGTATATATCATCATAGCCTTTGCCGCTGAAGTACCCCATCAGCTGATAATGAGATGCCGCCTGGGATCCGCTGTTGTAGTATTCAATTGTTATTTTATAGTAATAATAACCCTCCTGGGCCTCTATGCCATCCAGGTCACTGAGCCGCTCAGAATCCGTATTCAGGACAGCCAGTCTGCTTCCGCTTGCATTTCCGCCCATAAACTCCGGGTTCTCGTCAAGTACATTTCCAATGACTCCCGCCAGCATAAGGACAACAATTATGACCAGCCAGACTTTCCCGGCCTTCTTTGAATTTCCTGTACCTTTGCTCATGATGCCACCCCTTCCTCTATCTGCAGATTTACCCTGCATATAAATTCCGGTATTCCCTCCTGTTCATATGAACTCCATCCGGGAATGCAGATATCTATATCCTCTGCAGTATCATCTGTTACAAACAGCAGCTTGATCTCGCCGTTTTCAAGAGATATGTACGGAGATGCGGCTTCAAAATCAAAAAAGCCTTCAAGACGTGCATTCTCCAGGCTGTACTGCTCTACCGGATTCAGATAAGCTGTACCGCATTCTGCATAAAGGCTGCCGTACTGCATCTCTGTATCCTCATCAGGAGATTTTCTGTAATTTTTCTGCACGCTGGCTGTCACAACCACAAGCTTTTTTCCTTCCGGCATGAATTCATCTAAAACTTCGTTTTCCATTACCCTGGCTCCATCAAAACGAAAGCTGGTATAACCGGAAGTTATGTATTCTCCCCGTAGTTTCCTTACCTCTGTGATATCCTTCACTGTTGTCATTTCTTTGTTCCTTTTCTCTGCCGAATCAGCTATGAAAACAGCCGCTGCTGCCGCCAAGATTATAATGATAACAGCCACAACCAGTTTTTTCTTTAAAGCCCCCCTGCCTTTCCCCCTCTTCTCATCTGTATTTGTCTTATACGAATATGTAACCTTTTTATGGGGCTCTCCGCTGTCGTATTTATCATGGAGCTGTTCGTGTACTCCGGACATTCCCGGCTGCCGGTAGTCTTCAGACATCCCGAACCTGTCCTTCCCCTCCTCTGCAAAATACTCCATGTCGTCCTTTCCGTCAGGACGGTTAAATGCTGCGCATTTAGGACAGATCCCATAATGTTTTTCATAATCAAAATAAGTTTTACACCGTTTGCACTGCATAACTTCCCCCTCTTTCTAAAAAAACAAAGTTTCCTATAAAATAAAAAAATTGCTAATCTTATGATACTGTATTATCACAAAATTAGCAATCTTTTATTCCAGCTCACTATTTAGCAAGCAGCATCCTGTCATTGGCGAATTCCCCTCCGCTGACCTGGTCAAATTTTTCCAGAAGATCAGATACCTGGAGTTTGGCCTTTTCTTCCCCCTTCACATCGTATATGATCCTGCCTTCATGCATCATCACAAGACGGTTGCCCAATCGGAGTGCATCCTTCATATTATGGGTAATCATGATAGCAGTCAGATTTTCTGTCTCTATGATCTTTTCCGTCAGATCCAGCACCTTTTTGGCAGTCTTGGGATCCAGGGCCGCTGTATGCTCATCCAGCAAAAGTACTTTCGGCTTCTTGAGGGTAGCCATGAGCAGCGTCAGCGCCTGTCTTTGTCCGCCGGACAAAAGGCCTACTTTTGCAGTCATTCTCTCTTCCAGGCCCAGGCCCAGCATTTCAAGCTTTTCTTTATATAACTCTCTCTCTTTGTGGGAGATCCCCATACGCAGGCCCCTGGACGCACCTCTTCTGGATGCCAGCGCCAGATTCTCTTCTATCTGCATGCCGGCAGCTGTGCCTGTCATAGGGTCCTGGAACACTCTTCCAAGGTATTTCGCCCTTTTATGTTCCGGCAGCCTTGTCACATTAATATCATCTATATATATGCTTCCTGCATCTACGGGCCATACCCCGGCCACTGCGTTCAGCATCGTAGATTTCCCGGCCCCGTTCCCGCCAATGACGGTGACAAAATCTCCCTCTTCCAGCTGGAGTGACAAACCCTTAAGCGCCATTTTTTCGTTAATGGTCCCCGCGTTAAATGTCTTTTTTACGTCTGATATCTTAAGCATTCCCGGCACCTCCCCGTTTTACCTTCTTGGAAAAATACGTTTCTTTCATATACGGGATCGCCAGGAATACGGCAACTACAAGCGCTGAGAAAAGCTTGAGGTCATTTGACTCCAGTCCCATCCACATTACGATCTGCATTACCAGGTAATATATAATGGCGCCAAACACTACAGACAAAAGCCTGAAGGCAAAGTTTCCATTAATTTTTCCGAATACGACCTGCCCGATGATAACAGCAGCAAGACCAATGACAATGGCTCCCCTGCCGGCATTTACATCTGAAAATCCCTGATACTGCGCATAGAGCCCGCTTGCGAGGGCCACAATGCCGTTTGACAGCATAAGTCCTATTATTTTGCCCTTATTCGTATTGATACCCTGGGCTCTTGACATATTCGGGTTAGAACCAGTAGCCCTGATGGCACATCCTAATTCAGTTCCAAAAAACCAATACAGCAGCGCAATAATGATAATTATGAAAACAGCGGTGACAAATATCGTATTTTTATAGAATTCCACGCCTTTGACATACCTCAGGGATACCAGGAGGTCATACTTGTCCACACTGATGGCCTGATTGGATTTACCCATCATAATCCTCAGATTGACAGAATACAGCCCCAGCTGTGTGAGGATACCCGAAAGAATAGCCGGGATCCCCATAACAGTGTGAAAGATACCCGTAACAAGCCCTGCCAGCATGCCTGCACCGAAGGCTGCAAGAAGAGCTACCCATACAGGAAAGCCGTTCACCATCATAATGATGCAGACGGCGCCTCCTGTACACATGGTACCATCCACCGTCAGGTCTGCCAGGTCCAGGATTTTATAAGTTATGTATACGCCTATGGCCATTATCCCCCATATCAGCCCCTGGGCACAGGCCCCCGGCAAAGCATTTAAAAGCGCCATGATTTTCACTTTTCATTTCCTCCTAAAGATGTAATAATTTTTTCCCACACTGATCAAATCCTTCTCACAAAAACATTTATCATGAGATAAAAAGCGGCAAAAAGGGGGAACCCTTTTGCCGCTTTCTTCTGCATTAACTGGCGATTACTCTGTTTCAATAGCCACATAATCATCCGGCGGTGTAATCTTGAGAGCTTCACATCTGGATGGGATATATTCCTTTGTAACATTTGGAGCGGATTCAATTGCCATTGTAGTAATATCAGCGCCGTTTACCAGGATATCATATGCCATCTCACCAGCCTTGTATCCGATATCATAGTAGCTGATTGAAAGTGTAGCCACGCCGCATCCTTTACAGATTCCTTCTTCTCCGGCGATTACCGGGATTCCGGCCGGCTCGCAGATATTGTTGATAACTTCTGTGTTGGAAGCTGCTGTATTATCAGTAGGTACGTAGAGTACCTCACATTCTGATATGGCGCTGTTTGTGACAGATGCAATATCATTTGAGTCAGCAAAGGTGTAAGTGTTGCATTTATATCCGAATCCTTCCAGCTCTTTCTGGATGGTCTGAGCCTGATATGCTGAATTTGCCTCAGCTGAACAGTAAAGAAGGCCTACTGTCTTGGCATCCGGAAACAGTTCATGGAGCATAGCTGCCTGTTCTGCCAGCGGCGCTAAGTCTGCTGTACCAGAGATGTTCTTGCCTGTTGTTCCGTTCCAGTCATCAATTTCCAGAGCTGTAGCATAGTCTGTAATAGATGTTCCAAGGATAGGTATCTTATCTGTTGCAGAAGCTGCTGCCTGAAGAGAAGCTGTGGCATTTGCAAGGATCAGATCCACATCTGCTGAAACAAACTGGTTTACGATGGTAGCGCATGCTGCAGAATCACCTGAAGCATTCTGCTCATCAAATTTCACATGGTCCTCACCGAGCTTTTCTACAAGAGCTTCCTTAAATCCTTTTGTTGCCGCATCAAGAGCATCATGCTGTACAAGCTGGCAGATACCAATGTTATATACTTTATCAGCATCCACATTGGCTGCCTCTGTCTTATCTTCTGCGGCCGCCTCCGTTTTAGCTTCCGTAGCTGACTCTGTCTTGGCTTCCGTCTCAGCCTCCGTGGCTGCTTCTGTCTTGGCTTCCGTCTTTGCCTCCGTAGCTGCTTCTGTCTTAGCTTCTGTCTTTGCCTCTGTAGCTGCTTCTGTCTTAGCTTCTGTTTTCGCCTCTGTCGCGGATTCTTTGCCCGAACCGCATCCTGCCAGCAGGGACACAGAAAGTCCCATTGTAAGTAAAGCTGCAATTGCCTTCTTCATAATATCGCTCTCCTCTTCCTTTATTAAGTCTGCGTGACTTCTGTGACGTTTTAACGCTTCTACGCTTTTATGCTTTTACCCGTTAAAGTGTCTTAAATCATAGTGATAATATACACTATTTCAAGGAAAAGGTCAACCACTTATTCCCATGGAATCTGTGAATTTTCCAGCTTCTTATCCCTCAGCATCAGCTCATTTACTGCATCCGCAGCATTTTTTCCCTCGAACAGCACCTTATTGACCTGCTCTATTATAGGCAGCTCCACTTCGTATTTTTTAGACAGCTCCATCGCCGCCTTGGCAGAATAAACTCCTTCTACCACCATCTTTACCTCATCCATAGCCTCCTGCATGGTATAGCCTTTTCCAAGCAGATAGCCGGCCCGTCTGTTGCGGCTGTGGACGCTGGCGCATGTTACGATCAGATCACCGATCCCCGTAAGTCCGTAGAAGGTCTCAGCTTTTCCGCCCATTTTAATACCAAGTCTGGCAATCTCCGCGATTCCCCTGGTGATAAGAGCTGCTTTCGTATTATCTCCGTAGCCCAGGCCGTCCGCCGTACCTGCAGCCAGGGCAATCACATTTTTAAGAGAGCCGCCCAGCTCGATCCCCAGCATGTCCGGGCTGGTATATACGCGGAATGTAGGGCTCATAAATATATTCTGCAGATATTCTGCAGTCTCTCTGGAATGCGCGCCTGCCACGCATGTAGTCGGAAGTCCTTTTCCCACCTCTTCTGCATGGCTGGGACCTGACAGCACAGCAGCATCCACACCCGGCATCTCTTCTTCCATGATATCTGTAAGAGTATAAAGTGTATGCTCCTCGATGCCCTTTGCCACATTTACAACGATCTGTCCCTTTTTCAGGTATTCTCTCATCATTCTTGATGTACTTCTTGTAAACGGGGAGGGCACTGCCAGTACAAGCACATCCTTGCTGTCCATAGCTTCCTTCAGGTCATCCGTAATCTGTATGTCACCGGGAAGCACTACTCCGGGAAGCTTTGTCTCGTGCTGGCGCTTTGTCTTAAGCATCTCCACTTCATCCTTGATGATGGACCACAGGACCACCTCATGACCATTGTTATGTAACAGTAACGTGAGGGCCGTGCCCCAGCTTCCCGCGCCTATAATACCTATTTTTGCCATTATTTTAACTCCCCTTCCTTTTTAGAAAGATATGTCTTACTCTCAGTTCCATCCAGCAGACGCCTGATGTTCTGCCTGTGTTTCCAGAATGCCATGACTGCCAGAAAAGCCCCGATTGCATACAGTTCATACAGATGAGGCTGTGACAGCCCAAATACGCCAAGCTGTCCCAGCACTACAAGTTCTATCATGATTCCTGCATAGACAAGCAGAGAACCCAGTGAAACAAAATGTGTCACAAAAAAGGTGGTAAAAAAGGTGATGATTCCCAGCACCGCCATGATCCAGTTAAATGACAGGACAAGGCCCGCTGTGGCAGCTATGCCTTTCCCACCCTTGAAATTAAGATAGAACGGAAAATTATGTCCCAGTATAGTCCCCGCTGCCGCATAGAACGCCAGCAATGGAGCAATGTCCGGATGGCTGGAGCCGAACAGGAGCCTCACCAGATTGACAGCAATAATACATTTTAAACAATCTCCGGCAAAAGTGATAAGGCCTGCTTTCCGTCCCAGGGTCCTCATCATATTCGTAGTCCCTGCATTCCCGCTTCCATGCTGCCTGATATCTATCCCATGGAGCCTTCCATAGATATAGCTTGTCTGAAACAGACCGAAAACATATCCTATCACGATACATAATAACCGTATTGCCATTTTAACTCTCCTTTTCTTTCCTCTCCCTTATGATAAACTTCAGTGAAGTTCCTTTAAATCCGAATGTATCACGTATCTTGTTCTCCAGGTACCTGATATATGAGAAATGTGCCAGCTCCTTATCATTAACAAAAATAACAAAAGTAGGGGGCTTAACTGAAACCTGGGTGGTATAGTAGATTTTCAGCCTCTTTCCCTTGTCACTCGGCGTCTGCTGCAGAGCCACAGCCTCTGTAATAATTTCATTCAGCACGCCTGTCTGTACACGCATGGCCTGGTTGGCAAGCACCATATCAATTGTCTCAAACAATTTAGAAAGCCTCTGGCCTGTCTGCGCAGAAATAAACATGATCTCCGCATATGGCATAAAGGAAAGAGTTTCCCTGACCTTATTCGTATACTTGTAGATCGTCTTGTCGTCCTTCTCGATGGCATCCCATTTATTTACGGCAATGACAACTCCTTTGCCTCTCTCATGGGCAATTCCTGCTATCTTTGCATCCTGCTCCGTCACGCCCTCAACAGCGTCTATCACCACAACTACTACGTCAGCTCTGTCAACAGCTGTCACAGTCCTGATAATGCTGTATCTCTCAAGCTCTTCTTTGATCTTATTCTTACGGCGCAGGCCGGCAGTATCTATAAAAATATATTCTCTGCCATCCCAGGTCACCTGTGTATCTATGGCGTCTCTCGTTGTTCCGGCCACATTCGAGACTATCACTCTGTTTTCACCCAGCAGCTTATTAATAATAGAAGATTTGCCTACATTTGGCTTTCCTACAACTGCTATCTTAGGACGCTCATCCTCTTCCTCTTCTGCTTCCACATCATCGAAATACTTTGACACCTCATCCAGCATATCTCCAATGCCCAGTTTTGAAGATGCTGATATCGGCACCGGATCGCCTATTCCAAGATTATAGAACTCATAGACATCCGGCATAAGCTTGTCAAAATTGTCCACTTTATTAACTACCAGCACTACCGGCTTATGGGAGCGCCTGAGCATATCCGCCACCTTTGAATCAGAATCCACGAGTCCCTGGCGCACATCTGTTATAAATATAATAACATCAGCCGTGTCAATAGCAATCTGTGCCTGCTCCCTCATCTGGGAGAGGATCACATCGCTGGAATCAGGTTCGATTCCTCCTGTATCAATCAGCGTAAAGTTCCTGCCCAGCCATTCAATATCTGCATAGATCCTGTCCCTGGTCACACCGGGCGTATCTTTTACAATTGATATATTCCCTCCGGCCAGAGAATTAAACAGCGTGGATTTTCCTACATTTGGCCTACCCACAATGGCCACTATCGGTTTACTCATATTTATTCACCTCATCTGCATGTGCATGTTTTCTGTCACCGTCTTCCAGTAAAATGGCTTCTACAAAAGCCCGACCGCTTGATTTTACAATATTTACCGGAGTTTGTAAAGTTCTTTCCAGCTCAGGGACCCTCATATCATCCAGAAATACATCCTCGCCGCTGCGCAGAATATTACACGGGAGCAGAAGCCTGTCCCCAAGGCTGCACCCCTTCAGCTCTGCCATAAGGTCCTGCCCTGTCAAAAGGCCCGACACAGTGATCCTCTCCCCAAAGAAATGATTTATTACCGGATAGATTGCTATTTCTACATTCGGATACTTTTCATTCAGCTTCCCTGCGAGATATTTCAAAGTATCCGCTGCCAGCACCCCCGTGGCAATAGATATCTTGTGGGTTCTCCCGTCACCTTCTCTTTTGGAGAGTTCCTCCAGGGTTTCATCGATCAGAAGCCTCAGCATCCCCACGCCGTTTTCCAGCTGAAGATATCCGTCATAGCGCTCTTCCCCCGGAAGCTCTTCCTCAGCCAGAAGGTACCATTCGTCACCCGCATGTATAAAATGTGTTCCACATTCCCTGTATATTTCATCCTGCCATTTATGGACCGTCTGCAATACTTTTTTTGCATCTTCCTTCCCAAACGGCTCCAGCTCTGCCAGACCCTCGCGGTACTTCGTGAGTCCCACAGGAACCACAGAGACACTGTGCAGATACGGCAGGTATTCTTTCAGCCTGCTTATGCTGTATTCCAGCTGGTCCCCGTCATTTACCCCTTTGCAGAGTACAATCTGCCCATTCATCTCAATACCCGCCTCAAAAAGCCTGTCAGCCTTTTTAAGGGCATCACCCGCAAACCTGTTGTTCAGCATCCTGCACCTCAGTTCAGGATCCATCGCATGAAAGGATATGTTGATCGGCTCTAAGTGGTACTGGATGATCCTGTCTATATCATGGTCACTCATATTTGTAAGCGTCACATAATTTCCCTGAAGGAAAGACAGCCTTGAATCATCATCCTTGAAATAAAGAGTGTCCCTCATCCCTCCCGGCATCTGGTCTATGAAACAGAAAATACATTTATTCCTGCAGCTGCGGTATTCATCCATCAGCGCATTTTCAAATTCCACACCCAGGTCTTCTTCATATTCTTTCTCAATTTCCAGTTCCCATTCTTCACCATCTGTTTTTTCTATCAAAAGTGTAACATTTTCATCATTCATCAGGTAGTGGTAGTCAAATACATCCTCCACCTCCTGCCCATTTATACTGACCAGCCTGTCCCCGGCCTCCAATTCCATCTCTTCCGCAATGCTGCCGGGCAGCACCTTGCTGATTATATGCATATTCTTCTTCATTCTTCACTGCTCCTATTTTCTTCTTCCACTATAATACTAAATACCTTGGGTAAATGCAAGGGATATTGCTGTTTAGGGAAGTAACAGGACGCTTTGTGCGGGATGCGGTGAGCCGTCAGGAAGAGGAGCGGTGGGGTTCGTTGTTCTGTCCGACCGCTGCGGAGTGAAAATCTAAGGCTCCGTGCCCCGCTCGAACCGCAA